>DAOUMD010000288.1:0-13048 GCA_034412795.1 Anaerolineae bacterium | reverse complement strand
TGAAGTTCTACGAAGATATGATCGAGCGTTTGCCCGGACTGGAGAAATGGTTCGTTACTATTCCCCCTTGCCCCGCTTGATTAGAGTGAAGGCTTGGGATGTTTTATTTTTTCCAGGTCCCTAAGGTCGGCGGAAAAGCAGACTGCGAAGCGTGACAAGTCCTCCCAAAACAACAGAAGTGTCAATGATAATGAGGATGGAAAAAATTACAGCCCCTAATCCACTCGCAATGAGTAAGGATCGCTTTGATATCATTTTCCTATCCCTTTTTCATCTGGTGGCTGGCAAACACACACATCCAACGATGGGCTAGGCCTCACCTTTTCCGCACTTCATCAAGTCCAAATTGTGCATGAGTCTTACCGTACCATCCATCTCATCAATTGGCACGATCAATGAGTATGCGAATACTTGTTCGCGTACTCGCCCAATTTGGTATTCTATACGGGCACCTTTCCATATAATACCGATCTGAAAATCTTGTATAAACGTGTAGAATAGATATGCAAAAGTTCCATATTAGTATACAATAACGGGCTCCAAGATGCAATGGGTATTAGGCTCCATTTACCTGTTGCCACCGATGCGTCCCGGTCTGAGGATCGAGTTTGATCGCGAGGCGGCCAAGAAACCCCTTCCGCATGACAGAACCCCTCGTCTTCAGCGCCTGGACGGCTCATTTACGAATTGGTAGGGAAAGGGCGTCTAGCGCAGGTGATCCAGCACCGCCTGGCCCATCTCCTCAGTGCCCACACCTGGTTTGCTGGGGGCGGTGATATCGGGAGTGCGAGTTCCCGAGGCGAGGGCACCCTCGACCGCCGCTTCGATGGCGCCGGCCACGTCGGGCCTGCTCCACGAATAGCTGGCCAGCAGCGCAGCGCTCAAAATCGCCCCCAGCGGGTTGGCAATCCCCTGCCCGGCGATGTCGGGGGCAGCACCGTGCACGGGTTCGGCGATGGCAAACCCTTGGCCCAGGCTGAGCGAGGGGGCCATCCCCAGGCCACCGCCCAAAGCGGCCGCCAGGTCGGACAGAATGTCGCCGTACAGGTTGGGACAGAGTAACAATTGGTAACGACCAGGGTCGCGAACCAGGTGATAGGCCACGGCGTCCACCAGCCCCTCGTCCGTCTCTACCTGAGGGTGTTCATGGGCGACGGCCAGGCACGTCTCGCGCCACAGCCCATCGCCCACGCGCACGACGTTGGCCTTGTGGACGACGGTCACCCGCCTGCCGGACCCGGCTGCCAACCGGCACGCCACTTGTGCTACCCGCGCTGAGCCCTGGCGGGTGATGATCCGCTCGCTGACGGCCGTGTCACCATCGCGCCGCTCGCGCCCGGCGTAGAGACCCTCGGTGTTCTCCCGCACCACCAGCAGGTCCAGGGCGGGATGCGTCCCCGGCACCGGCCAGCCCCGGACGGGGCGCAGGTTGGCGTACACGTCCAGCTCGCGGCGTAGGGCGACGATGGGGCTGTGATACCCTTCCACCGGGTACGAAGGGGAGGCGACGGCCCCAAAGAGCACAGCGCCACAGGCACGAGCCACCTCCAGTGTCTCCTGGGGCAAAGAGGTTCCGGTTCTCTGAAAGGTCTCCCAGCCGGCCTCGACTTCAACCACTGCCAGCTCAGGCAGCGCAGCGCGCAGCACCTCCACAGCGACCGGGATAACCTCTTGGCCCACGCCATCGCCGGGGATGACGCATAGATGAGGTTGGCTGGTTGGCTGGTCAATTGGTTGGCTGGTTGGCTGGTCAATTGGTTAGCTGGTTGGCTGGTTGGCTGGTTGGCTGGTCATTGGTCTTCCTTTCTCCTGGACATCTTCATAAGCCAGATTCTTGACAAATGAGTCAAGCTTTCCTCACGGACAGTTCGTAAAACGTAAGGCGTAAAGCGTAATGATTCTGGGCGAATGCGCCTTGCGAATGTGCTTTCAAGTAATCCACTGAAATAAATTACACGGAGACACGGGCTTCCAGGCTTCATAGCAACACCAGAACAGTGCAGATAATTTCGGTGGATTACTCACGCATCACGTTTCACGTTTTACGCTTTACCTGGTATTGACGACAAGTGCCGGAAGTGGCAAAGTATGATTAGAGTACATCGACGTGCGTCAATGCGTTGGGAGGTACTAGGTATGGATACCAATTTGGACCGGCAAGCAGAGGCACAAGTAGTACGGGACCACATCCTATCATTGCTCGAGGATCTGCCGCCTGAAAGCCTGAATGTGGTGAACCAATTCGTTCAATTCACCGGTGTGACCTAAAGGCCGTGAAGCGACTTCTGCAAATGAGGTATCAGCCCCCCATCGGTCAGGATTTCCTGGACTGAGAGGGGAAATGGCTCAAAAGCGAAGACCCCCGCCGGGCAGCGAATCTTACCCGCCCCCAGGTCAATCGTCACCCTCTGGCTGGCCTCAATCGCCGCCACGGCCTCCGGGCAGACGATGGCCGGCAGACCGTTGTTGATGGCGTTGCGATAGAAGATGCGAGCGAAGGAAACAGCCACCACCCCGCCCACGCCGGCCCACTTCAAGCAAGTGGCCGCCTGCTCGCGTGAGCTGCCGCAGCCCCAATTGCGCCCGGCGACGATCACGTCGCCCGGTTGCACCTCGGCTGCGAAGCTGGGGTCCAGGTCCTCCAAGGCGTGAGCCGCGATCTCCTGGGGATCGGTTAACGTATAGGTATACTTGCCGGGAAAGATGACGTCGGTGTTCACGTCGTCGCCGTATTTCCAGGCCTTGCCGGTGATGATCATTGCTGGTTCTCCTGGGTCGGGGAGTCAGGGAGTCAGGGAATCAGGAATCGGGGGATCAGGAAATCGGGCCTGCGTACCTGATTCCCTGATCCCCCGATTTCCTGACTCCCTGATTCCCCGATTTCCTGATTCCCTGATTCCCTGACATACAACGTGGATGAGCAATCTCACCTGTAACCGCACTGGCAGCCACCACGGCCGGGCTGGCGAGGTAAATCTCGGCATCGCGGGTGCCCATGCGGCCTTGAAAGTTGCGGTTGGCGGTGCTGATGGTGACTTCGCCCGGGGCGGGCACCCCCAGGTGGTTGCCCATACACGGACCACAGCCGGGCGTGCCGATGACGGCGCCTGCCGCCAGCAGTGTCTCGATGTAGCCCAAACGCAGCGCGTCTTGCAGCACCTGCGACGAGGCAGGGATGACGAGCAAGCGGGTGCCAGGGGCGACCCGTCGCCCGCTCAACACCCGAGCTGCCTCGGCCATGTCTTCCAATCGGCCGTTGGTGCACGTACCCAGAAAGGCTTGTTGCACTTGGGTCCCCGCCACTTGTGACAATGGAACCACATTGTCTACCGCGTGGGGACGGGCGATTTGCGGCTCGACGGTTGAGGCGTCGAAGGTATATTCGGCAACGTAGCGCGCGTCCGGGTCAGGGAGGAGATTGGAGATCGGAGATTGGAGATTGGAAATTGGAAATTCGTGATGCGTGATGCGTGATGCGTGATGCGTGATCCGTTTGGACGTTCTTCCCTCCAGCCAACCCAACGTTACTTGATCTGGCGGAATCCAGGCGTTTTTGACGCCCATTTCGGCCATCATGTTGGGGAGGACGAAACGGCTTTCCACGGAAAGGGCAGAGATGCCCGGACCGTGGAATTCCAGGGAGGCGTAGGTCCCGGCGTCGGCTCCCAGGGTCCCGATGATGTGCAAGGCCAGATCCTTGGCCGAGACCCACTCGCCCAGACCCCCTGTGACTGTGATCTTGATGCTCTCCGGCACGCGCAGCCAGATGCGGCCGGTGGCCCAGATGGCTGCGACCTCGCTGCGCCCAATTCCGGCGCCAAAAGCGCCCAGTGCGCCGTAGTGGGTGCTATGGCTGTCCGCACCCAACACCACGTGCCCCGCTTGGACCAACCCCTCTTCGCAGAGCACCTGATGGCAGATACCCCGGCCAATCTCAAAGAAGTGGGGGATGCCCTGCTCGGCCACAAAGCGACGGATTTCAGCGTGATTCTGGGCGTGTTGCGTAGTGGGGGCGGGGACGGCGTGATCGAGAGTCACCGCCAGCCGTTCGGGATGCTTCACCCGTTCCACCCCGATCTCGCGGAAGATGCGGACGATGGCGGCTGTGTTGTCGTGGCTCAGCACCAGGTCGGGAAAAACGTCTATCACCTGGCCGGATTGCACTGACGCCAGGCCGGCGTTGCGAGCCAGGACCTTCTCGGCAAACGTGTGTCCCACGATCCTTAACCTCCACCCTTCAACTCTTCGAGCTCCGATTGGGTGTCAAGACGCTGGATCACGGCATCCCGATACGGTTCGGGGATGGCAAGACGGTTCAGCTTGAACTCCCCCTCCGCGATGTCGATTACGACTTGGGCCGGGGACTCATCGGGACCCATGTCATAAACCCGGGCCTTGAAGACTTTGGCGATCTCCTTGGCCGTCGCCCGGTCGATCTCGAAATACTTGATCTCCTTGAGGAAGTAATAAATCATGTTCCAGCCGCTCAAGGGACCAACCAGTATTTCTGACTCGGTGACACCGAACTGATCCAGGGGATGCGCCTCGTAGGTGGCAGCGTCATTGAGTACCGCCTTCTGGTGGACACCGGCGGTGTGGGTGCGATTGGTCAAGCTGACCGGCTCCTTGGATTGCACAAGCTTGTTCATCTTAGAAGCCAGCAGCACATTGACAGGATACGAGCCACGCAGATGATAACCCTCAAGCTTGTCATACTCGCGGTCAATGAACAGATTAAACAGCAGGGCCGTCATCGAGGGAATGCCAGAGCGTTCGCCGATGCCCAGCAGGGTTGTCTGGACGTAACGCATTCCGCCCTTGACCGCCTCTAGGGCGTTGACCAGGGCAAAACCCCGGTCGTCGTGAAAGTGCCCCTCCAGGTCGGTACCGGGATAACGTTGGCGCAGAGCCTTCAGCCGGCGGACGACGGCAGTTGGCGTGGCCACTCCCACCGTGTCCGGTGTCCCCAAACGATCGACCAATGGCACGACTTCGTCGTACACGCGAAAGAGATCTGCTTGGCGGGTTCGGAAGGCATCCTCGCCGCTGAAACGCAGAACCAGATGCGGATAGTCACGCCGTACTTGTTCGATGAGCGTTCGTGCCCGATAGATGATCTCATCCAGGTTTTTGCCATGACCATTGCTGCGTGCCTGGTCCGAGGTACCGATGTAGAAATTTAACCCATCGAAGCCAGCCTCGACTGCCGACTGAACGTCGTCAGGGTGGCAGCGAACGTGCGCCAACAGAAACGTGTAACCTTTCTGCGTGATCAACTCGTCACGCACCGCCTGGATGGCCGCCAGGTCATCCCGTTCCTGGGGGCTGACAATGGGTGCAAACAACTCGATGAACTTAACACCATAGATGATCAATGCCCGTACGATCTCGGTCTTATCGGTCTGGTTAAAGAAATACTTGTAGTGGTCATGTAACAATGAAGTCTGCGATCCCTCGCGCAACGTGGTATCAATTATTTCCAGGTCACGCGGGGTGTAGTGGCTAAACTGAAAAGGTCTATCAGACGTCATAAGCTTCGCTCCTATTGCGTACTGCGTACTGCGTAGTGCGTACTACGACGACGTATTGTTCATCAGCGTGTGCAGCACGCATCTAAGGATCTCGATAGATTGTAGATACTCACTTAAGCTGATGTGCTCGTCTGGCGTGTGGTCTAAAGCTGAATCTCCCGGTCCGTAGGCAATAATTGGGCAGCCCCAGGCCGGTCCAACGACGTTCATATCTGAGGTGCCAGTCTTCAGCACGAAGCGCACGCGTCCTCCTTCTTGCCGTATGGCAGTCAGGAAGGCGCGCACCAACGGTGTGTTTTTCTCGGCGCGAAAGGCGACTTCGGCGCCAGAGAAGGTCAGGTGGGCTTGTGGCCGGGAGAGGCTAGAATGCTCGGTTTCCAGCGCCAGGCTCCCAGTCCCCAGCAACTGGCGCAGGTCATCGGCCAATGCGTCGGGGGACAGGTCGGGCGGCAGGCGGAAGCCAAGGCTCATTTGAGCGGTGCCGTAGGCCCCTTCGTCACGAGTGACGATGTGGCGTAGTGAAGGATCGAGTCTCTGGAAGGCCTTCTCTCGCCCGGCGTTAAAGTCGTCGCAGTGGGCGACAACCGTATTCCAGAAATCCACCGCTTGCTCGGCCGGAAGACGACCCTGGCCAGCGGAATGGGCAAATGGAGCGCGCAGCCGCATCTCCGCCAGCAGCCGGCCCTTGTAGCCAAGGGTAACCCGGTCCCAGCCGCTGGGCTCGCCGATGATGCACACATCCGGGGCCAGCTCCTCGGTGACCAGGTGCCGCGCACCGCGGCTGGTGACCGCCTCCTCCTCAACCGCGCCAACGACCGTCACCTGCCAACCAGATGGCACGTCGACCCCGGTCACAGCAGCGGCAAAGGCACACAACGGACCTTTGGCGTCGACCGTCCCCCGCCCATAGAGCCGATCACCCTCCCGCCGCACCACCAATTCGCCGGGGAAGGTGTCAATATGGCCCAGTAGCATTATCTGATGTGGCCCGTCGCCCCGGATGCCGACGGCGTTGCCGACCGCATCCACGCGGGCACTGAAACCGCGGGCGGCCATCCAGCTTACCAGGTAGGCCGAAGCTTCAGCCTCATGGCTGGAAGGACTGGGGATGGCGACCAGTTTTTTCAACAGGTTAATTGATTCGGAAGATGTGAGTGACATATTATGTACTTCGTATGCGTATTGCGTACTCTGTATTGCGTATTGCGTAAACTTTCTCCACTCTCTACTCTCTACTCTCTACTCTCAACACGTCCTGTAAGGTTTCGAGGACGAGCTGTAACTCTTCCTGTTCGATCACCAAGGGGGGCAGGAAACGCACGACGGTGGGGCCGGCTGGCAGGGCCAGCACGCCGCGTTCCATCAGCTCTTTGAGAACAGGCGTAACCCGCTGGCGTAGCTCGACGCCGACTATCAACCCCCAGCCACGCACCTCGCGCACCAGCGGCGACTGTATGGCACGCAGGCCAACCATGAACTCCTGGCCGAGACGAGCAGCACGAGCGGGCAGGTCTTCGTCAGCCAGGGTGCTTAATACGGCTCGGCTGGCGGCGCAGACCAGCGGATTGCCGCCAAAGGTTGATCCGTGGACCCCCGTCGGAAGCGTGCCCAGCGTCTCGCGCCAGGCGAGCGCCCCCATCGGCAGACCGCCACCTAGCGCCTTGCCCAGACAAAGCACGTCGGGTGTGATGTCCACGTGTTCAAAAGCGAACCAGCGGCCGGTGCGTCCCAGCCCGCTTTGTATCTCGTCGACAATGAGCAACGCTCCCCGTTCGTCACAGAGACGGCGCAACCCGCGGAAGTAGTCAGCATCTCCGGGGCGGACACCTCCCTCTCCCTGCACAACCTCCACCAGTACCGCTGCCGTTTCGTCGGTGACCGCCTTCTCCGCAGCCTCCAGATCGTTAAAGGGGACGTGACTGAAGCCGGGGACCAAGGGGAGGAAGGGTTTGCGGTACTTCTCGTTCCAGGTAGCACTCAGGGCGCCAAGGGTGCGCCCGTGAAAGCCACGCATGGTCGCCACCACACCTGAGCGCCCGGTGAACAGCCGCGTGATCTTGATTGCTCCCTCCACGGCCTCGGCGCCGGAGTTGCAGAGGAAGGCTCTGTTCAGGTCGCCGGGTATATGGGCCGTCAACTCGGCCAGTAACCCGGCCCGCTGGTCGTTATAGAGAATCTCACTACAGGTAACCAGTATTTCAGCTTGCTCCTGGATGGCGGCCGTCACAGCCGGATGGCAGTGTCCCAGGCTGGCAACACCATGCCCGGCGATGCAATCGATGTATTCGCGCCCGTCCGCGTCCCACACTCGTGCCCCCTGTCCGCGCACCAAAGCGATGGGGCGCTTTGGGTAGGCGCCGGAGGTGTGGGTGTCTTCAACCGTGATGATTTCATCAGTTGTTGCGTACTGCGTATTGCGTACTGCGTACTGCGTATTGCGTGTTGCGTGCATAGTGGCTACTCCTGGTTTTTTATTTTCTGATTCCCTGGTTCCCGATTCCTGATTCCCCGAGTCCCCGGTTTCCTGATCCCTGATTCCCTGATTTCCTGACTCTTAGCCAATTACCGTTCCTTCGCCAGCCAGTGCACGGCGCACCGGCTGGTCCACCCGTCCGTCGGCGAAGATCACGCGGGCTACGCCGCCGGTCAGGGCTTCGCCTGCGCCCATCACCTTTTTCTTCATCCGATCCTGGGCGACGGCCATAAACGCCTCCAGTCGGTCAGAGGGTATATGGCGGATCAGCGTGCTCTCGTCGGGGAAACATTCGAGCAGTCCAGGGACGTTGGACAGAATGACCAAGGCATCAGCCTCCAGTGCGATAGCCGTGGCGGCCGCCGCACGATCACCGTCCACATTGATAGCCTCGCCTTCGAACGAGATGGCGGGCGGGGTCAAGACCGGGGTATAACCTGAATCGAGTAGCGAACTAAGCAAGGTCACGTTTACCCGTTCTACCTTGCCGGTGTAATCATCGCGCAGCACTCGACGCCGTCCACGTTCATCTATGATTTTAATAGCGGCCTTGCGAGGCCCCTGCCACAAGCATCCATCAAGGCCGCTCAGACCGAGAGCATTCACGCCCCGGCGCTGCAGACTCTCCACCAGCCCTTTGTTTACCTGGCCACAATAGACCATCTCGAAGATTTCCAGCGTGCGACGGTCGGTACGACGGCTGGTATAGCCGCTGACCGACGTGACGAACTGGGGCGGATGGCCCAGCGCCGCGGCAACCTGGTTAGTCAGCGCCGAGCCGCCGTGGACGACGACCAGTCGCTGGCCCTCTCTCACCAGTGCCGCCACGTCGTCGGCAATCGCCTCGTGGTCGATACCTTCAGCCCCACCGATTTTAGTGACAAGCATATATTCCTCCTTCGCTCGTTGCCCCGCCCAGGGGATCAGGAAATCAGGGATCGGGGAATCAGGACTCAGGGAATCGGGACTCAGGGAATCAGGGATCGGGGAATCAGGGACAAAGAAACTGCTCCTGACTTCCTGAGTCCCTGAGTCCTGATTCCCTGATCACTTGAGTCCTCAAACCGGATGCAAGCCAGGAAATGTCAACCCGGCCGTCTCATCCCAGCCCATCATGACGTTCATCGCCTGTATCGCGCTGCCCGCGGCACCTTTCATCAGGTTGTCTATGGCCGCCATCACCACCACGCGGCCCGTGCCCGGATCGACCTCAAAGCCAACGTCGCAGTAGTTGGACCCGGCCAACAGCTTGGGCTCTGGATAGCGGTGGAGGCCGGTTCGGCTCTTCACCAACCGAACGAATGGTTCGTCTCGATAGGCGGCTCGATAGAGCTGCCATATCTCCTTCTCCTCCAGGCGTCGGTTTAACAGGCAGTGGCAGGTGGCCAGCACACCGCGCACCAGTTCTACCGACGTCACCGAAAAGTGCAGGTCGAAGTCATCACCGAGAGTCTGGATAACCTCTGCTTGATGTCGGTGACCGGTTGGCTTGAAAGAACGGACAGCGCCGCTTCGCTCCGGGTGATGCGAGCTGGCAGAGGGTTGAGCGCCTGCCTCAGACGATCCAACCTTAACATCCACCACGACCTGGCTGAGTAGACCGGCGTCGGCCAGCGGGGCCAATGCCAGGATGGTTGCCGTCGCATTGCAGCCGACGCCGCTGGCGCAGCGCGCGCCAGCCAGCGGCGCCCGGTATCGCTCCGGCAGCCCGTAGGTGAAGCGACCCAGCCAGTCAGGCGCCTGATGCTCGGCGCCATACCACTGGGTGTAGAGAGTTGGGTCACGCAGCCGGAAGTCGGCTGAGCAGTCTATGATCCGCTCAGACAGGCCGGCGTAATGTTCGATGGCGCCTGCTGCCCGGCCATGTGGCATAGCCAGGAAGAGCACATCAGTGGATGCCAACGTATCCGGGTGAGTAAACTGCAACGAAGTCGCACCCCGCAGATTGGGGTGGACGGTGTGAACGTAACGCCCTGCCTGGCTGGCCGATGTGATCTGCGACACGGTCAGACACGGATGAAAGAGTAGCAATCTCAGCAATTCCCCCCCCACATAGCCGCTGCCACCAACGATGCTGATTAAGGTTGAGGCTGAGGTTGAGCAAGTAGCTTCATTGTCAACCCGATCCTCAGTCTCGACCCTGGCCTCAGCCTTAACCTCACTCGCCATTTGCTACCTCCAACACATAGTCCACAACGCGTCCGGGGATGTCTACACCGGTGGTGTCGATGCTGTTGCGAAACTCAATAGTGTAGTTAACCTCATTGACCAGCAGCCCCCGTTCCGGGTCCTCCAGCAGATCCACGCCGAGGACACCGCCTCCCACCGCCCGTGCGGCGCGGACGCAGATGTCGTTCAATTCCGGCGTCACGGGGCAATTGGTCGCGTGGCCGCCCCGAGCGGTATTGGTAATCCAATGAGGAGAGTAGCGGTAGATGGCGGCCACCGTTTCGTCCCCTATGACGAAGGCACGCAGGTCGCGCTCCGGCTTGGGGATGTATTCCTGGATGTAGAAGATGGAGTGATGGTAGCTGCCCAAAACCTGCTTGTGTTCCAGCAGTGCCTCGGCTGCTTCACGGTCGTTCACCTTGGCCAGAAGGCGGCCCCAGGAACCGATGGCTGGTTTGAGCACCACCGGGTAGCCCATCTCCTCAATAGCCTCCAGGGCTGACTGAGGTGTAAAGGCGATGCGAGTGCGAGGACTGGGGACGCCAGCACGGATCAGCGCCGAGGTTGTCTCCAGCTTGTTACCGCAGGTTAGCGCCGCTGGATAGCTGTTGACAGTTGGTACCCCCCAATCGTTGAGGATGCGCAGCGCGTAGAGGGCACGGGAGTGATTGATGCATCGCTCCAAGACGACATCGTAACGACGGAAACCGTTCTCGTGCAGATCAAAAATGACCTTACGGTCATCAATCAGCTCGTAGGCAACACCGCTTGCTTCCAGCGCGGCCAGTAACAGCTTCTCCTCGACACGAACCCTGGACATCAATACGGCGATGCGTGGTGTATTCACATTTGATTGATTCATCTTGGCCTCCTATTGGTCTCCAGTAGCAGGTAACACGTTACAGGCGGCAGGAAGTGGACAAATGATCATCTGCTATATGCAATTTGCTACCTGTTACCTGCTACTTGCTACCTGTTACCTGCTACCTGTTACTTGCTACTTGTTACCTTACTCCCCCCAGTCTTCCTCCTCTTCTGGCGCCAGGTCCAGCGTGACTGGGTCGAGACTCATCACCTCCAATTCGACGCCACAGTCAGGACACTGGATGATCTCGCCTTGCAGCGTATCGTCGGCCAGGGTGACGTCAGCCGCACATTCGGGACAAGTTGTTTGCTTGCTCATGATTTAACCTCCTTCAGGAAATAATTTGGTGATAAACGAAAACCGGCGCTCCTTTTCGGGTCTGGAGCGCCGGTGTACTTCCTTGCCTGCTTTTCGAGGCCAACGCGACTATCCAGACCCGGGGTCCGGCTTCTTGCTGGCCTTCTTCTTGCTATCAGAGGCGACGAATGACGAATGACGAATGACGAATGACGATACCAATGACTTCGTCTTTGGTCCTCGGTCTTTCGTCGACAGTTGCCCGTTTGCCATCACTTTTATACCTCTATCGTATCTTCTCAATAATTCGGGGTAGGGGCAGTGCCTTGCGCCTGCCCGACAGGGCGACCACAAGGGATCGCCCCTACATTTTGAGAAGATACCCTCTATCGCAGGTGTAGCATACTCGTTCAAAAACAAAACGGCTCTCCGTTCTTGGTCTGGAGAGCCGTTACAAGTTACCTGAAAAAGAGCGAAACAAGACTATCCAGACCCGGGGTCCGGCTTCTTGTTGGCCTTCTTGGTGAACAGATGTGCGATCATAGTTTGGATACCATACATTTTGTTACAGCAAAGGTAACACAAAAAAGCCGAGTTGTCAACCTATAGAACATATGAATCTCATATGAGTTTTGAGTGCAGGCGCTGTCGGCCAGCACGAGCGGCCGCACCGGTTCTGAACATAAGCCTCTCCTGATACAGTGCTTAACGGACTGGCTCAGCATGGCGCACGTGGGCACTGTGCACGCTACGGATGCTGCGCGACAGAGGATATGTTACCCTTTGGTGTTTTCAGGACTGAAGTTATGCTCTGAGAATACCCTGTCAAACCGGATACCTTGCAGATGCAAGAAACGGTGACACGGTCACCTGGTAATGAGGCTCTTCCCAATTCTCCATCCCCTCCAAATCCGGGATGAATGGGCCGAGACTCAGAACCTCAAATTTGACGGCACATGCCGAACACTTGACGAGTTCACCCAGTAGCGTATGACCAGGCAAAGCCACGTCAGCTTTACACCCAGGACAGGTCACATAGTCTTTCATCGATCAGTCCTCCATTTCTTATGATAGAGTGAAAACAAAACCGGCGCTCCTTTTCGGGTCTGGAGCGCCGGTGCACTTACCCTGGGTTAGTAGCAACCAACACACAACTATCCAGACCCATCGTCCAGATTGCCGTTGGTCCTATTAGTGTTATTCAAGATATATGCTCTGAAATTGCGGTTCAGATCAAGGACGTCTCTGCTCCTCATCTCTTACCCCGTCAGCCAAAAGGTACATAGTTTGGCAATGTCAAGATAGTTACCCATCAAAAACAAAAACGGCTCACCTTTGTGGGTCTGGAGAGCCGTTGCCAATCACCTGGAAAAGCGCAACAAAACTACCCAGACCCAAGGTCCGGATTATTGTCGCGATTATTAGTCAACAGATTGGCGATCATAACCGAGATTCCTTATTTAATCGTAACTACTTTGACAATGTCACATTGGACAGGTGTTCTATCAGAAAATGGATTTAAGGTGAATTATGGGGCGGTTCCAGATGAATCTTGCCGATTTGCGACAATCTTGGCTGTCCGAGCAGATTTCTCCCCCCCTCAATCCCCCCCGCTGGGGGGGAAGTGAAAATCCTCCCCCCAGCGGGGGGAGTTAGAGGGGGGAGAAATCTGCTCGGATTAGGTAGGCTATCGCCCCAAAACCATTATGTTAA
>DAOUMD010000287.1:0-35922 GCA_034412795.1 Anaerolineae bacterium | reverse complement strand
CTCCCACTCAGATGACATTTGGGGCTGTATATCCTACATCTTATGGCTTCAACGCCCCACCGGTTTTTGTTTCTCGGCTACGATGTCTGTCCAGAGTCAGGGTCACGATGTAGGTAAAGAATACAGTTACGGTTGAATAACCGTAACGATCAGCGAATATGAAAAATTTCTAAACCTGTGGAAGGCCGAGGTCGGGAACCCATGACACTGCCAACGTTCAAGTATCACCCGGATCCGGTGGCGACAGGCAGCATCGTCAAGGCCGATGAGGCCTGCGTGTGTTGCGGTAGGTCTCGCGGCTACATCTACACTGGTCCGGTGTACGCGGTTGAAGACTATGACGAGTGCATCTGCCCGTGGTGCATCGCGGACGGGTCCGCTCACGAGAAGCTAGACGCGATCTTCACCGATGAAGATGGCATCGGTGGTCACGGGACCTGGGACTCTGTCCCTGAAGACGTTATCGAGGAAGTCGCGTACCGAACGCCCGGATTCTCGGGATGGCAGCAAGAGCAGTGGTGGACTTGTTGCGGGGACGCAGGCCAGTTCCTTGGGCGTGCTGGGCGCAAGGAGCTTGAGGCGCTCGGTCCCCAAGCCATCGCAGCGATTCAAGAAGCGAGTGGACTTGGCGACGGGCCCGAGTGGCAGCAATTCTTCAGTGCTTTGGATAAGGACGGGTCGCCCACGGCGTACGTTTTTCGATGTACACGCTGCGGGAAGGTGGGTGGCTACCAGGACTACGATTGACTACGTTTGGGACATCCTTGTAAATTGACGGGTAACATTTGCTATGATACAATTTCGTTTGCTCCTCAAGATATTTGGGGTTAAGAGGTAAAACATGTATTGGTCTGGTTTTTCTGTCTTTTTATCTACGGCTCCACCTCCTTCACCGTCCGTGTAAAGTCTCTGACGGATTGAGAAGATTTGTGGATCAGACATCCCCTATGCTTCTCTCCGGTTGTTCACAGAGAAACACGCGGCGGAAAAGTTCCTTCAAGAGGTTTTTGTAGCAAGAGAAGGTGTTTTGAACGCCTGATACCCTCTTGGCTATCAACCTCTGTGGGTGAATTCCCCTAACTTTGCACAACTGAAAGTATCACTCTGCTTGCCTGGTGTTTGGCAACATAGATCGCGACTTTCCTCATAGCTCAAGTAAAACCGTCGTGTCCATTAGAAAGTTTGCGCTGATGTTGTGCTTCCTGCAAGCGTGTTTCTCCCTGCCGGACTCTACAATCGAATCATTAAATACGGTGGAGGATAAACATGAGCCGCTACAAGTCTTTGATTGCACTAAACGCCAGTGCGTTTTTATTGATGCTAGGCGTTGGGATGATAGTAGCTTTGCTGCCGCAGAAGATAATTGACTTGTCCAATTCTGTTTCAACTGTTGGATATTTGGCTTCTACCTTTGCGGTTACCTATGTTTTGACCCAGGTTCCTATTGGAAACCTAGCCGATAAGGTAGGCTTCAAAATTCTCCTGACTTTAGGGTATGTACTTTGTGGTTTAACCGGGTTGCTCTACCACTGGGCCAATACCTCAACCCTCATCCTTTTGGGCAGGTCGCTGCAGGGTATTGCAGAAGTGCCCATCTGGGCTTTGGCTCCTGCTTTATTGTCGCTTCAGTACGCCGACACTAAGGGCAAAGCTATAGGGATTTACAATGCGTCTTTTCATTTGGGGCTGTCTGCCGGTCCCCTGTTGGGTATGTTGCTTATTCAACTTGTGGGGCAAAACAACACGGCTTTCCTTTTTTTTGCTGTTGTAAGCTTTGCCGGAGGTTTGATTGTTCATCTGTTTGTCGAGAATCCCCGTTCGAGTCAAGTGAAAAAAGTAGAACAATTCGACTTAAACAATATCCTGATGTTTGCGACACATCGTCTAACCCTTGTTATTCTCATTGGGATTGCTCTGTATGGGGCTGGATACGGCTTAGCTGTAACCATTATCCCGGCATTCTTAATCTCAGCAAAAGGATTTAACCAGGCTTCAATCAGTATATCCTTTTCTCTATTCTACATTGCTATCAGCCTGTCTCAGCTTATTGCTGGCTCTTTCTCAGACAAAAAGGGACGCCAAGGGTTTATGGTCTGTGGCTTGATTTTGGCAGCAGTAGGTTTGGCCTTGTTTTCGCCTCTACAACAGCCCTGGATAAATGTGTCTCTGACCCTCGCTAGCCTGGGATTAGGCACGTTTTGTGTTTCCTCGATGGCGTATTTGAACGAAGGTGTTTCAGACTCGCTAAAAGGGACTATCTCTGGAGCTTATTACTTGTTCTGGGGACTGGGTTACTTTTTGGGACCACTGGTTGCTGGCGAATTAGGCAATTCTATTGGACTAAGTGTCAGTTTTTATCTACTAGCAGGGTTGCTTGGTGTCGAAACCATCTTATTGATGGTTGTTGGCGCAGCCAGATGAGTTAAGCACTCGTCTGGCTGGCTTGAGCATCGTCCAACGGGTCAAAGAAAGAAAGAAGCGGTCAGATTTATTGGCGCAGTCGTTGCCATCTAAAACGGTTGAAAGCATAAACAGATGGTTAACGAAAGGATATTTCCAGTTGATGAAGGGCATGGTTCAGAAGTCCCTGAAATTAGGCTAACAATTGCAGACGAAGGACGAAAGACGAAGGACCAATTACTGGCTTAGGTCTCTTCGTCGTTCGTCATTCGTCATTCGTCCAGTTGAGAAAGTGTTACCCTATTTCTGAACCATCCTTGATGAGAAGATTAGAGAAAAAGATATTTGCAACTGCGGCGAAATCGGTTATGATGAGGAAGCTTAAGCCGGCTTGAACCGGCCCGGTTTTTCCAGAAGGATGAATTTGGTAAAGAACGAGCCAAAAATTCGAGACTCAGTGGCAGGCCCAACAGCTTACCACTCTGGAAGGTGTTCACTAACGCCATTTTTGTGTCCAACTTTATGCTTGAGTTTAGACAATTTGCCACTCAGGTTAAGAACAACGGATGGGCAGGATGTAACGGATGCTTGCGAGCAAGTGGTGAATCCGTTACATCCTGCCCATCCGTGTTATCGCCGCTGACAGCGGGCGTTATGCAGATGGAGAAACGTAATGGAGCATGAATCAATAATTGGTTTTCTAAAAGAGATTGAAAGGTTTAAAACGTGTGAAAGAACATGCCAGACAACGAGAATCGGGCGGGCTGAAAGTGATGCGGAACATTCGTGGCACTTGGCCATCTTTTTGATTCTCCTTGAAAACGAGTTTCAAGGAGTCGATTTGGCCAAGGTTCTCAAAATGGCATTGATACATGATTTGCCGGAATTATATGCAGGTGATACTAACCCATACCGAGGTGATCCCGGTAATAAAGAGGAGAACGAAAAAAAGGCAGCTAAACAATTATTCAAAAACCTTCCTGACACAGTTGCAAACAATTTTATTTCCTTATTTGATGAGTACATAAGTCAAGAGTCGGTTGAAGCAAAAATTGTAAAGTCCGCAGATAAGCTGATGCCTCTTATTCAAAATCTATGCACAAATGATCACCACTCTTCGTATCGAAAGCTAAAAGTTAATTACGAAGAGGTTGTAGAGTATATGGATAAGTTTTTTTCCGATAGGGTGCTTAAGAGTTTCTATCGGAAATTGCTATCTGAAGCTTACAAAAAAGGTGTTTTTTTTGATTCCAATAAGCCTGCATAACAATCACATCGCTGGAAGGGCATAAACCTTGTATGACATTGCTTTTTGTTTCCTCATTGGCGAGTTCCATTTACAGAGTTGAGCTTGATGCTTGGGCTAGCCGGCTGTCGGAGAGGGTATGCGCTTAACCTTCCTGGAGGCTTAAACGGCGTTCTGACCAGGCATTTGGGCACCCGTTTAGGCCGAATTTTTGCTCAAGTTGTACCGCCCAGAGCTTCCAGGAAGGTCTCTCCGACAAGCTGCTAGGGGGCGATATTGATGAAAAGAAGAGAATCTACACTCCATTGGTTTTGAATAACTACTAGACGCATAGCACGCCCAACCAAAGCTCAGGCAGCATTCAGGCATTGTATAAGAGGATTACACAATGACCTTTCGAAGAGACAAGAAGCAAAACGAACAAGTTGAGACCGTCCCAGCAAAATCGGCTGCGGATTATCTTGAGGAAGGGGACACATACCGGAAGAAGAGGAAATGGAAAAAGGCCATTGAGGCATACACAAGAGCCATCGAACTTGACAAAGATGATTTTCGGGTCTACGAACGCCGAGGACGTGTTTATTTCGAATTGGGTGACTATGACCAGGTTATGGCCGACCTCACCAAAGCCATTGAACTCAAACCGGATCGTTATCTTCTCTATGATCTTCGGGGGTCTGCTTACAGTATGTTAGGCGACTATGAAGGGGTTGCCGCTGATTTCGCCAGGGCGATTGCACTTCATCCTCGTCATAACGTCTATCTGCATCGAGCTCTAGCTTTCTGCAATTTGGGGGATTACGATCAAGCGCTTGCTGATCTTAGCAAAGCCATTGAACTCAAAGCGGATTATGCTTATGCCTACTTCAATCGAGGGGTGATCTACAAGAAGTTGGGCGAAAGGGATAAGGCTATTGTCGACCTGCAGTGTACTATAGAGCTGGCGACGAATCGCAGGTGGTGCGAACAAGCCGCAGAGCATTTACGAGAATTGGGGGTATCCTCATAAGATACGGGTGCTCTGAAATAGGAAGTGCTCAGAAGGTCGGAGATGTAAAGCCGGAGCAAGTGACTTGGGGGTGCGTCCCAAATTTCGGGAGCATAGGGGGGAGCGAGGGTATCCCCTTGAAGACAATCAGTTCTATCAAAGATGACAAAATAATATTAGCGCGAGCGTTGAAAACGTACAAAGGGCGCAATGCACATGGAAAAGTCCTTCTTGAAGGTGAGCAAATCCTTGATTGGGCTATTGACCATGGTGTAAGTATTGAGTTTATTTTAGTAACTGCTTCCTCTGATGCAAAAGTCGTCGAAAAATACATATCTCAAAATATCGAGGTTTTTGTAGTATCTGATGGTATTCAGAAAAAAGTCATCAACGCAAAATATGTCATTCCCGTTGTTGGCGTGGGCCAGATATTGCCAAGCCAGATTGAGTCTAAAGCGAATTTTGTGGTAGTGCTTGATGAAGTGCAGGATTTTGGAAATATTGGCACGATTATCAGAACCTGTCAGGCATTTGGGATACGTGATGTAATGAGTACAACTTATGAGTTGGATGTCTATCAGCGGAAGACGATTGAAGCATCACGGGGGAGTGTGTTCACCACTCATATCAGGAAATTCCAAAGCTGTGGTGAAACCATCAAATACTTACGGAAACGAGGGTATCAAATAATCGCGACCAGTCCAAGGGGGACAAACCTTCAATCCCTAGTGCGGCTAAACCAGCAGCCGGTAGCGTTGGTAGTTGGCAATGAAAGTACGGGTGTCAGTGAAGAGTTTGAGAAGCAGGCAGACTTTGTTGTCCAAATACCTATGTCTGAGGCCATTGAGAGCCTCAATGTCGGAGTGGCAACTGGAATAAGTGTATATGAACTCAGACTCAAGCAGGTGTTGACGATGATTGAACAACAAATCAAATCCACATTAGGTCGGGAGCTCAATGTGGCGGGAATGTTGGTGCAACAGGCCCTAGATGCAGAGTTAAGGAAAGTGACCGATTTGACAAGTCGGCACGTTGTTTTCTTGATGGTTCTGAAATGCGACCAGGAAATGTCGGTTGACGATATGTGTAAACAGTTTGGGGTTTTGCAGACAGAGGTGCATGAATTTCTCGATCCATTGCTGAAGGATACTCTAGTGACCCACGATGAGAAATTGGCCCTGACAAATAAGGGGGAGGAAGTGTTGGCGAAATTGTGGTTTACGATTGAAGCTACAGAAGGGAAGATTTTGGCGGAATTTACCCCTGAAGGAGCGGCTACTTTGATGAAGCAGTTACATCAAGTTCAGCAGAGGTGTATAGAAATTATGAAGCAACATCTTTGAGCAACCAGTCTCGCTGAAGGCCGGAACCAACTCACTATCCCTGACGTTGCCGTGTGGCTCGTTCTGTAACTGGGGTTTAAGCCCAATACCTTTCAAATAACGATTATGGTAACTAGCCCGGTGGGAAATTCGGGAACGTTATGCTCATAAATCCTAGTTTTCTGAACACAAAAATCACGAGTTCTGCCAGGAAATGAACTTCACATAAAGCTTATTTGAAAGGTATTGGGTTTAAGAGCCATTTTTGAGTGAAGGACGAAGCAAATTTGTAGACCAATGAAAGACGAACTCGCCAGACTCCTACCATTACGCAGGGGGCACTTTCAGTTTGAGTCGGGCCATCACGGGGATCTGTGGCTCGATCTTGAGTTGCTGTGCCTGCACCCGGAACCGGTCCAACGCTTTGCGGAACAGCTTGCCGCGCGGCTCGTCCCACACGAAGTAGAGGCAGTATGCGGTCCCTTGGTTGAGGGAGCTTTCATCGCGCTTATGGTGGCCTCTGAGCTTCATGTGCCGTTTACGTACTCAGAGCGCTTTGAAAACCCTGGATCGGATGCCCTGTACCCAGTGGAGTATCGAATCCCATCCCCGCTTCGTGATGAACTTCGGGGGAGGCGCGTAGCGATAGTCAATGATGTAATAAACGCCGGCTCCGCGGTCCTTGGCACGTTCTCCGACCTGGAAGCCTGCGGCGCTCGGGTGGTTGCTATTGGCACTCTGGTGGTCCTGGGCTCTTCAGCATCGCGCTTCGCCGCAGACAAGCAGGTTGCCTTGGAGGCACTTCTAAGCCAGCCTAATGAGATTTGGATGCCTTCCGAGTGTCCACTCTGTGCGAGTCAAATCCCGTTGTCAGGGGACCTCCGTATTGATGACCCGACCGAACCTACCGCCTGACCGCTGGCGACTCATACATGCCTCACACAAAACATTAGCACCGATGATGATTGTAACACAGACAACCCATGACTGACCCTTGACGAAAACGAATTATTGTGATACATTATATGTGTCTTTGCACACGTGTGCATTCCCACTGAATCAACCTTCCCAATTGTAGAACAAGGGGTGCGTCCCAAATTTCGGGAGCACAGGGGGGAGCGGGGGGGTACCCCCCCGAAATCCCCCCCCGTCTGTCCTAAAATCTGGGACAGACCCTAGAACAAGGAGCCAAAGATGGACCGCCTACGCATGGCCGTTGTGGGACTGGGAAATATGGGGCAGGTTCACGCCTGCAACGTCGCCAAGTTGCCTGATGCCTGCTTGCACGCCGTCGCCAGCCGCCGCCCTGAGGTGGCCCAGGAGTCGGCCGAGCGTTATAACGCCGAACGTTATTACACCGATTACGACCAGTTGTTCCGCGATCCGGATTTGGATGCGGTGCTCATCGCCACGGGCATCGTGGATCATCCCGAACACATCATCCAGGCTGCTCAGAACGGTCTGCACATCTTTACCGAGAAGCCTATTGCTTTTAGCCTGGAGGAGACTGACCGAGCCCTGGCAGCCGTCGAGGAGGCAGACGTCCATCTCCAGGTTGGGTTTATGCGCCGTTTTGACCCGGGCTACGCGGGGGCCAAGAAGAAGATCGAGGAGGGGGCCATCGGTCGCCCCGTGCTGTACAAGGCGTGCAGCCGCGATCCCTTCTGGCCGGAGAAGCAAGATGGCCCTGGTTACAACACTACCTACCTCGACTTGGGCGTGCACGACTTCGACCTGGCCCGTTGGTTGATGGGGGACGAAGTAAGCGAAGTCTACACGATGGGAAGGGTGCTGGTCTATCCCAAGCTGGCTGAGTTCGGCGACGTGGACAATGCGGTTGTCAGCCTCTCTTTTGAAAATGGAGCGTTAGGCAGCATTGATTTTTCCCGCAACGCCCGCTACGGTTACGACATCCGGGCCGAAGTGCTGGGTGATGAGGGGGCGCTGGTCATCGGCGGCTTGCAGGAAACGCCGCTTTTGATGCTCTCACGAAATGGGGTCACGCACGACGTCTTCCCCTGGTATCCCCAACGCTTTGCCGATGGCTTCCTGGGTGAGGTGGCTGCTTTTGTAGATGCGGTTCAGGCGGAACGTACACCGCAACCAGGCGGGCTTGACGCTCGTCGCGCTTCGGAGATTGGCGTGGCTTGTGTCGAGTCGTGGCGCAGCGGGCAACCGGTGCGCGTGGAGCGTCAAGCGTCAAGCGTCAAGCGTAAAACGTGAAACGTGAAACGTGATGCGTGAAATGCGAATACACTGATCACGCGTCACGTTTTACGCAGTACGTTTTTTTGGAGTGTCAAATATCTATCTGAGGAGGTAACACAATGTCTGAAACAGCAGTGATTCCCAAAGACTTGATTCCCACCGATCAACCCACTCTATTCTTTGAGGACAACGCCGTCGGCCGCATGAAGAAGGAGATCTGGGACGCGACGGAAGAGGAATTGGATGCCATTCTGGACGAGTATGGCTTTCCCGCCCCGTGCGAATGGGCCGTGCCGGGCGCCTACATCCAGACTACGTCGCGCCATAAGGTGCTCGAAAATCGACGCAAGAACGATATTGTTCTCATCCCTATCGGTTGCACCGAAAACCACGGCATGCATCTGCCCAGCGCCGCCGATACCCTGTACGTCAGCCAGATTTGCGAGGGGGTACGCCGCTACACCGAGAAGCATCGTGATGGGCACGTCAACCTGGTGCTGCCGCCGCTGAACTACGGCTCGCATCCCTACCATCACATGGGTATGCCGGGCACCGTCCCTGTTCGAGAGAACGTATCCCGCGAATTGTTGATTGACACTATGCTGGGGCTATGGAACGACGGTTTCCGCAAGCAGATCTTGATTAACAACCACGGTCACCTGTGGATGCTCGAGTCCGCCATCCAGCAGTTCCAGAAGCGGTATCACCTGCCCGGTATCTTCCGTGTGATGGACTGGCACCGGGCCGTGCGCGAGATGTTCCGCACTAAGGAGCGAGGCGGTGATTGGGACACCAACTTCGTCCATGCCGATGAGTCGGAGACATCGCTAAGCTTGTATTTGCATCCTGATATGGTCGATATGGAATACGCCGTGGACACCGAAGGCAAGACCTATCTGCCCGACGGGCACTTCGACAAGTCGGTTGACCCCTTCGGTCGCCCCAGTCGTTGGAGTGAGGGAGAGGGGCACTTTGCCATCGAGTTGGCCGCTACGCCGGAGGGGGTGGTGGGTAAGTCGACTCAAGGCGATGCCCGCAAGGCGAAGCGTCCATTGGCGGCAATTCTGCGCTATCTGACCCTGATCAACGACGAGATTCTGGATGCCTTCCCGGCTGGCACCGTACCGCCGGTAGAGGAGGTCACCTTGCGCACCGAGGCTGAGATGGAGCCCTACCTGCGCGAGCCGCAGAGCGAAGGCTGGCGACCTGTCTACGGGCTGTCGCGCATCGGCCAGGATACGTTGTCGTAGGACTCAGGGATCGGGGAATGGGGAATCGGGGATTGGGGAATCAGGGAATCGGGAAATCGGGGAATCAGGGATCTGAACTCAGGAAATCTGGGGTCAGAAAATCGGGAAATCAGGGACCAGGGCTTATTGGCCGATCCATATTTCCTGATTCCCTGATCCCCCATTCCCTGATTCCCTGATTTCCTGAGTCCCTGATTCCCTGATCCCCAAAGGACACACAGTCAATGAAATTAGCTATCGTCTTATCTACCCATGCCGCACAATTCCAGGCGGTCGCCTTCAAAGGGGATTTTGAAACCAACGTGGCGCGCATCGCCTCATATGGTTACGATGGTGTGGAGTTGGCTATCCGTGACCCGAAGCTGGTGGACGTCGACGAGCTGGATGGGGTCATCAAGAAACACGAGCTGGAGGTGCCCGCGATTGGGACCGGGCAGGCTTGGGGGGAGGAGGGGTTATCCTTCACCAGCGATGACCCGGAAGTGCGCCGGGCTGCCATCGAGCGCATCAAGAGCCACGTACCACTGGCGCAGCATTTCGGCGCTATGATTATCCTGGGTCTCATCCGGGGCATCACGCCACCAGGTCAGAGCCACGAGGGTTCCATGGCCTATTTGGTGGAAGCGTTGCAGGAATGTTCAGCCGTGGCCGCGACCGAAGCTGTCCGCTTCGCGTTGGAACCCCTCAACCGCTACGAGACGGACCTGATTCACACGGTAGAAGAGGGCATGGACCTCATCCAGCGGGTGGGTGCGGATAACTTCGGACTGCTGCTGGATACTTTCCACATGAACATTGAGGAGCCGTCCATCGAGGCCAGCATACGCGCTTGCGGCGACCGCATCTTCCACTTCCACGTGGCCGACTCGAACCGTTGGCATCCAGGCGCCGGCCACCTGGATTTTCCCAGCATTCTCTCCGCCTTGCGTGAGACAGGCTATGGTGGCTATGTCTCTGGTGAGTTTATGCCGGTCCCCGATGCCGACACCGGCGCGCAGCGCGCTATCGAGCACTTGCGGCCGATGACCTGATTTGCGGCGGGCTTCGTGCTCAGGACGAATGCACCCCTCTTGGTGTACATCCTTTGGCGGGAGCACTCGTGCTGAACATGACCAACGTGGTTAGGGATCTGTAGGCCTGATTGTGCTTAGTAGTTGCACTCGCGTGGCGCGCAGGCGTCCTGAAGCAGTCTGGCACGCCTTGTGCATCAGTCGATAGCCCATGCTACAGCTCATAGTCATGAGGGCGCGCACGCCCGATGCGGTGATGGCCACCACGCGCACAGGCGTGGCGCAGCGAGCCGAGGCGGTCAGTTGATAGGGTTCTACCAAAGAAGACCAGCCGAATATCTCGCCCGGCCCGGCGGTCATCACCATCGCGCGCTGGGTGCCTTCGGCGTTGGTGGCCATCATCATCTCTATTCGGCCTTCGAGCAAGAGATATAGTTTGACCGCTGGACTGTCTTCTTGGAAGATAAACTCTCCCGGCTTGTACTGCTCTTCTTCGGCCAGGGTGGCCAGGGCCTTGATCTCGTTCTCCTGGAGATCCTCAAAATCCGAGAAACTTTCGATGATCTCTGGTGCGATCATAGTCGGCCTCCTTCCTCTGGGCGTTCAGTGGGCAACGAATAGGCTCACCATCTGAAGGCGGGTGGCGCGAAGCCGATCGGCGATCACCCGACAGACTCTACGCATGACGACGCAGCAGAGCCTGGGGTCAAGTTCGAACATCCCCAACAGATCGGCTCCTTTGAACTCTATGGCGTCTACAGGGCTAGCACAGATGGCCGACCCGGTGTAGAGGTAGGGGTCTACCAGTGCTGACCAACCGAATATGTCTCCGGGGCTGAGCGTCGTAACCAGTTCGTGCTGCTTGCCCTCCGCATCGGTATTGACCACGATATCCACCCAGCCATCCACAAGCAGATACAGTGTATGCGCTGAATCATCCTCTCTGAATATCAGGTCCCCTCGCTGAAATGAGACTTTGTTGGCGATGATAGAAACACTCTTCACCTCTGTCTCGCTGAGGCCAGTGAAGAAGGGGAAGGCTGTTAGGACTTCTGGAGTAACCATTGCAGCTCCTCCAACCATCGCGGCAGACGACCGGCAGGGAGTATTATTTCACCTTAGCGTAGGATGTCACTCAGCGAGATGGGCCAGCGATTCGATGCGCATGTCGCGGAGGCGCTCTCGGATAACCTGGGCAGCCTTTTGAGCCATCAAATAACCAAAACGGCAGTCTTCGTCAAACATCTGCAAAAGTTTCTTGCCATCAAATACCAGGACACGACAGGGCGTAATTGCTTTGGCGCTGGCTGTAGCTGTGTGGGGAGGTATCAGGCCAGACCAACCAAAGACATCGCCTGTTCCCACCGTACTTAATGTGACATCCTTGGTTTTAAGCCCACCTATAAGTTGCTCGGAGATTTGTTGCTCTGCATCTTGGTCGGGTACTTCGAAGACGATGGCCGCTGCTCCTTCCAGGATGAGATATATATTCTCAAGATCATCGCTCTCGTGGAAGAAGCAGTGTCCAGCTTCGACGTTTACATCGTCGGCCACCTTGGCCAATTTGACAATGTGATCATAGTCCAGGCCAGCGAAGAACGGATAGCGACGGATCAGTTCGGGTGAGACCATATTCTCCTCCTCTATCCAGAGGTTTACAGAACTTGTATGCTTTTACGTTCCTTTTCTATGGCTCAATTCGGCCAGTACGGCCGCTGTTACTTTGGGGATTGCCCTTGCGACGGCAGGTGTGGGTTCTTCGCCAAAGTAGGTGACGTTTTCCACGCCGACAGCATAGATCGTGATCTCCTTGGGCAAGCGTAATCCTATTTGCTGTCCCATCTTGAGAGCCGTGACCAGGCTGGTGTCGTGGGCGCAGGTGCTATGTTGGGTAGGGCTGATGGTGTGTAGATCCTCCAGTGTCATACGCCGGACCGTGCCGGGCATAGCATCATGATGTTGAAGGGCATCGATGAGGATTACGCGGTCGTAGCCCATCATCATCTCCATCAAGCGCAGCCCCCCCACACTGGCCTCGGCGACGGTCACGTCGCTGCGTCTGGCCGAGGCCAATGCGTCTTGCACGGCGTAGGCTACTTTCACACCCACGCCATCGTCGGTCAAAATCGGGTTCCCCAGGCCAATGACTAACGTTCTCACACTGTGTACTCCGTACTGCGTATTGCGTACTGCGTACTGCGTATTGCGGATTCTCACCCTGTACGCAGTATGCAACACTTGCAGCGTGCGCAATTTCGGGTTCACGCGGTACGCAGTACGCAGTACGCTCTAGATTCCTCAGTCCACGTACCGGCTCACGCGCTCGACCACGTTCCCCTCGGCGTCGTGGAGGGTGACCTCCAGCGGCATCTGTCCCGGCAGTGAGTGGGTCGCACAGGACATGCAGGGGTCATAGGAGCGAAAGGCCATCTCGATCTGGTTTAGCGCCCCATTGGTGATCTCCTGACCCTTTTGGATGGCGGCCTTGGCAGCCCTCTTGATGGACAGGGAGATAGGGGCATTGTTGTTGGTCGTGCCTACGATGAGATTCACCTTGGTCAGGATTCCCTTTTCGTCGGTCCAGTAGTGGTGAGTCAGGGTGCCGCGTGGCGCTTCGACTGAGCCCACACCCTCGTCAGGGGTTTCGGTTACCGGCGCGCGCACGTTGGGATCGGTGAACTCGGGATCGGTGACCAGCTCTAACATACGCTCAGCAGCATAGAGTAACTCAACCAGGCGTGCCCAATGGGTGGCCAGTTGGTGATGAACCGGTGTGTAGTTTCCGTTGACCTTTTCGCTGCCCAGGGTCTCATATAACTTCTCGTAGGCTTCTTGGGCCTTGGGTGTGGCCATCCCGTCGGCGGCGTTCAGGCGTGATAGCGGTGTGGCGGAGTAGATGCCGCTGTCCATCCCGTCCACAAATCCCTTCCAGCCGACGTTCTTGAGGTACGGGAACTTCAGGTAGCTATAGGGCTCGACCCGCTCGGCGATGTGGTTGGGATAATCGGCGGGGTGGTATTTGGCGAACTCCTTCCCCTCGGGATCCACGATCCGGATCATGCCGTCGTAAAAGTTGACGTGATTGTTCTCATCCACGGTGCCCATAGAGTAGATACGCTGGGTGTAACCGTCCGAGACGATGAGATCCACGTAGGCCTGGTTGCTGAGCACTACGTCGTTAAAGAGTTGGAGACTGAAGAGACCAAAGTCGACATTCTTGCGGGCGATCTCCTCGATCTCCTGACGCTCTTCTTCGGATACGGCTTTGCTCCAACCACCCGGCAGACCGGCCACCGGATGGATACCGCGTCCGCCCAACATCTGGATCACGTGGTGGTTGCGCATGCGACACTCGATGACCTGCGAGCCGATCTCCAGTCCGACTTTGTGGATCACACCCAGGATGTTGCGCTCGGCAGGCGGCGCATCGGGTCCCAGAACGAAGTCAGGGCCACCCAGGGCGTAAAAGTGGACGGTGTGGTCGGTGACGTAAAAGGCCGAATAGAGCACTTCGCGTATCTTCTTGGCGACCGATGTTGGCTCGACGTGGAACAGGGCGTCGAGTGCCTTGGTCCCCGCCATATGGTGTGCCTCGGGGCAGACACCACAGATGCGATTGGTGATACGCGGCATCTCCTCGGCTGGTCGGCCCACGCAGAATTGCTCAAAGCCGCGCAATTCGGGGATCTGTAGGTAGGCGTTGGCGACTTCACCCTCTTCGTTGAGAAAGATCTCGATCTTGCCGTGGCCTTCAAGCCGCGTGATGGGATCTATCGTAATTTTGTTCATTAGTTTGCTCCTTCCGTCCAGCTCACGACGAGGTCTGCTGTACGCTACCGCCATTCGCCTTGATGCGGCGGAGTAGCGAGTGCGCCATGCTGAAGCGATAGAAAGTTCCGGCCGGGTCTGCGAGTGTCTCCATCGCCTCGGCTATCTTGCGCTCCAGTTCATCTTCCTCCTCGCCGGGTTCTCCCACGGCCACCACGGAGGCGATGGCGGACAGCATCTTGGCCCCTTGGTCTTCCACTCCGGGCAGTGGGCCGTAGCAACCCCGGCAGCCCATACCCACCTGGGGACAGAGCGCACCACAGCCGCTGACGGTCGCCGGTCCCATACAAACGAGACCTTGCTCCAGGAGGCAGATGCCCGGTTCTGGCGTGATCTCGTAGGGCCGGTAGAAGCGCTCGATGGTCTTCACGTTCTTTTCCAGGGGGCATTCCTCACAGACAGCCACTGTGCCAGTCCCAATCACCGAGCCTGGTGGTGGCAACTCCGCTCCTTCAGTGAGAGCTGCGACCACAGCCTCCAACACCGCCCAGATTTGAGGAGGTTCGGGAGGGCAACCAGGGATGTAGTAATCCACCGGCACCACCTGATCCAGGGATTTGACGGTGTTGTAAAATGCGGGAAGGGTCAGTTCTCCTTCCGGTACCTGGCTCACCAACTGGGGCCGGACTCCCTCCGGGTTGTCTATGGAAGGATTGTCGTGATAGACCGCATTGAAGGTTGCCTCGGCGGTGGTCAGGTTGGAGAGGGCCGGGATACATCCCTCGTAGGCGCACGAGCCATAGGCCACCAGGACCTTGGATTTTTCGCGGAGCAGATGGGCTATCTCTTCGTTCTCTGAGTTGCGAATGGCGCCATTGAAGAGGCATACGTCTATATAGCCGTCGGGGTAGCCTTCTACGTCGGCGACTTTGAAGTCGGCGATGCAGGGGAAGAAGGCCAGGTCGAAGACGGCATCCACCGTGAGGATTTTATCGCCGATGTTCAGCACCGAGATCTCACAGCCACCACAGGAGGAGGCCCAGTACATAGCAAGTTTGGGCTTTTCACTCATTGTCAT
The DNA here is from genome assembly GCA_034412795.1 of Anaerolineae bacterium. GTDB lineage: Bacteria > Chloroflexota > Anaerolineae > 4572-78 > NAK82 > JAUVPY01. Next base: position 20,652 of record DAOUMD010000287.1, on the reverse strand, counting down.
ACCTCCTCGGCCTCAGAGACAGCAACTTCGACCAGATCAGCCGAGCCATTGCTGTCCCAGACCGTTTGTTTCCAGCGCAGCGGGCCTAAAGCGCGCACCTGTTCGGTCATGCGATCCACCGCCTCAGCCAGCACTATACCCTCCGAGGCGGAGGCCCAGACGATTTGCACCCGCTCCTCTTCCACACCAAACTGGCGCAGCATCTGCTTGAGCAGCGTGTGGCGGCGCAGGGCCTTGATGTTGCCCTCGACGTAGTGACACTCGCCCGGATGGCAACCGGCAATGAGCACCCCATCAGCTCCCTCCCGCAGTGCCTTGAGCACAAACTGCGGTTCGATGCGGGCAGTGCACATCACCCGGATGGGGCGCATGTTGGGCGCATACTTGATGCGGGCAGTGCCGGCCAGGTCGGCGGCTCGATAGGAGCACCAGTTGCACAAGAATCCGACGATTACGGGTTCGAATTTATCACTCATTTTCTCCTCCATCACGCTGGCACCGGTTCAGGCATCATCACATCCCACAAGACGCCCTCGATCTCGGACATCACTTGATTGTTGGTGAAGTGAGCACCGCTGATGGCTTCGCTGGGGCAGGTTGCCACACAAGCGCCACAGCCCTGGCACAGAGCGGTGATGACCTCGGATACTTTCCTGTCCTCGTGGAACTCGATGGCGTTGTAGGGACATAGCTCATTGCAGAGGCGGCAGCCACAGCACTTCTCTTCATCGATGCTGGCGCGCACCGGCTCCATCATCACCGTGCCGCGTGCGATCAAGCTGGCCACCCGCGCGGCGGCGGCTGCGCCCTGGGCAACCGAGTCGGGGATGTCCTTGGGTCCCTGGCAGGCGCCGGCGATGAATATCCCCTCTGTCATAGTTGCTACCGGGTCTAGCTTGGGGTGTCGCTCGATGAAGAACCCCTCAAAGTCACAACCCATCTTGAACAACTGAGAGACCTCGCGCGAGTCGCCGTAAGCCTCCATCGCCGGGCTGAGGATGACCATATCCACGGGCACGCGGCGCTGTATCATTAGCAGCGTATCCTCAGCCTGAATGACCAGTTTGCCTTCCTCGCCAGGAGTACGGGGGACGTCCGATATTTCGGCCACCCGGCCCCGGATGAAGTTGGTTTCCTCCTCTAGCAGCCGATGGTAGAACTCTTCGTATCCCTTGCCTGGTGTGCGGATGTCGATGTAGAAGTTGTAGACCTCCGCATCGGGCAACCGCTCGTGGACCAGGTGCGCAAACTTGAGCGAGTACATACAACAGACCTTGGAACAGTACTCGTGGTAGTTCTGGTCGCGGGAGCCGACACAGTGGACGATGGCCACGCTCTTGGGCTCGGTCTCCATATCGCGCAGTACGATTTTGCCGCTGGTGGGACCGGCGGCGTTCACCATGCGCTCGAACTCGAGGCTGGTGAAGACGTTGGCCAGCCGCCCGTAACCATAGCGCGGCATACGGCTCACGTCGAACAACTGGTAGCCCGTGGCCAGAATGATGTTGCCCACCTCGAACGTGACCATCTCATCTTCTTGTTCGAAGTCGATGGCCTCGGTGGGGCAGAAGATCTGGCACGCCTTGCACTTGCCCCGGATGAAATAGGTGCAGTTCTCGGTGTCAATGACGGGATACTTGGGCACCGCTTGGGGGAAGGGGGTATAGATAGCCTTGCGTGTGCCCAGGCCAACCTCAAACTCTTCGTCCACGACCTTCTTGGGGCACTTCTCTACGCAGATGCCACAGCCGGTGCACAGCTCTTCGTTGACGTAGCGCGCTTTTTTGCGCACCGTCACGGTGAAATTGCCCAGATAGCCCTCGACCCTTTCCACCTCGCTCCAACTGAGCAGGGTGATGTTGTCGTGCTGGCCTACATCCACCATCTTGGGAGTCAGGATACAAGCCGAGCAGTCGAGGGTGGGGAAAGTTTTGTCCAATTGCGCCATGTGGCCGCCGATAGACGGCTGGCGCTCGACCATATAGACGTGGTAGCCAGCCTCGGCCAGCTCCAACGCTGCTGAGATTCCGGCGATGCCACCCCCTACGATCAAGGTATTGGGATTGATGTCCACCGGCAGCGGCTCCAGCGGCTGGTGGTGGACGACCCGTTCAATCGCGCCCCGGACCAGGGCTTTGGCCTTTTGGGTCGCCGCTTCGTTGTCATCCGTGGTCCACGAGTCGTGCTCACGGATATTGGCCATCTCGAACAGGAAGGGGTTCAGGCCAGCCCGTTTGCACGCCCCCCGGAAGGTTTTCTCGTGCATATGGGGCGAGCAGGCTGCTACCACCACCCGCGTCAGACCTTTGTCTTTGATGTCTTCTTCGATCAATTCCTGTCCGAGGCTGGAGCACATGAACTTGTAGTCGCGGGCGATTTCCACGTTGGGTTGTTCGCCCGCCCACTGCGCCACCTCTTCCACCGCCACCTTCCCAGCTATGTTGGTGCCGCAGTGACAGACGTAGACTCCAACTTTTTCGCTCATAGGTTACCCTCCTGCTACTCGCATTTAAAATGATCCGAGAACTCACCGGCTAAGGTCCCTGACGTGACCGGTGGTCCTCGCTCCATCCCGATACATAGTGACGTCCATATTGGAGGACGCATAAAAGGATGCCTCAACTCGACTTCGCACGGTTAGAAGAGAACAGTGCCGGCGTCGCGGAAACCAGTTCTTTCCCAATTCCCAAACTTTTTCGATCGATGCCCATAGCTAACCCCACAAGCTGCGTGAAGTACATAACGGGGACTGACAAATCCGTGCCAAACTCTTGATTGACCTGGTTCTGGTAGCATTCCAGGTTAACCTGGCACAGAGGACATGCCGTCGCAATCACATCCGCCTCTTGGTCAACAGCAGTCTGAAGCAGATTGCGTACCATGTTCAGGGCCGCCCGGCGGCTGGTAAGAATCAGAGAGCCGCCGCAACAGTAGATTTTTAGGGGGTAGTACTCTACGGGATCTGCGCCTATCGCTGACAGAAGGTCCTCGAAGAACTGAGGTTGCTCAATGTCCTCGCCGTTTTTCTTTGGCCTTACGATTTGACATCCGTAGTAAGGTGCCACACGCAGGCCGTCCAATGGCTGAGTGACTTTGCTTTTGACCTCTTCCAGTCCTACCTCGTGAACAAACACCTCAATCAGGTGTTTTACCGAAATGTTCCCGGAATATTGTAGGTCGTCCTCCTCCAGGGCGAAGTTTACGTGTTCGGCCAGTTCTGGATCTTCTTGCAGATAGACGTTGGTGAAGTACGAATTCTTATAGCAAGCGCTACACGGGGCGACGAGATCGAGACCTTCCTTCTCAGCCATAGCCAGGTTCCGAGCTGTCAGCGTGTAAGCGAGCAGCTCGTCAACGTGAAAGTAGGTAGTGGCGCCACAGCAGTTCCAGTCCTCCAATTCTTTGAGTTCCACTCCCAGTTTGCGCGTGGTCTCGATGGCAGAAAGGTGGTAGCTCTGCGCTATCTTCTCGAGAGAGCAGCCCGGGAAATATGCATACTCTTTCATGAGGACCCTCCCACAGGTATGATTCTATTCACCATACGTCTGAAGTTCTCGATCCTCTTGATCCTTGCCGGAATCAAGGGTATCCTTCCCTTAAGCATCAGGCCAGTGGCGGTCTGAGCCTCCTGCAGCATTTCCCGAAGACTGAAGCTAAACATATAGGCGGAAGCCAGGACAGGCTCATAGGATCTTCCACTTCTGACAATTGTTTTCACGAAGGTTTCAGAGAAGGTAGGTCCGACCAATCCCTCCTGGTACTGGCCCTTCCACATGGAATAGCGCTTGAGCGCATACATCATTTCCGCGATGTCGATCTCGCTTGGACATCTCACGGTACAGTGGTAACAAGACGCGCAGTACCAGAAAGTGTTGCTGGCGAGTACCTCGTCTTTGAGATTGGCACGGATCATGCCGATGATGCGCCGTGGTGAATGGTCCATGAATTCCATTACTGGGCAGGTCCCGGAGCACGTTCCACACTGGATGCAGGTCTTGAGCGGGTTCCCGTGCGCAGCATGCAAGAGATTGGAAACCTCTTGGCTGAATGAAGGTTTGACTGCCATATATTTTCTCCTAATTTCGTTGTCGGGAATATGCGTCATATCCCGGTCTCTTGGGGGGAGGCAACCCTCGCCTCCGCCGTACACACATGATCTGACCGGGATGGTCGCAACAAACCCGTCGGTCCAACCTTGATGTGGGCTTAATTAGCTTCTGCCTTCCTCGCTTCTGCAGCCTCCAGCAAAGCACTAACTCTTTCCAGAAGGAACTTTGGCTCAACTGGTTTCTCGACCAATTCATCGACAGCAACGAAGCGAGGGTGGACTGGCTCACCAGGGAACAGAAAGGCAATCTGTTCTCTAATGCCGGTGATGATCAACACCGGTATTTCCCTCAATACGGTGTCCTTTCGAAGCTTGCGGGCCAACATGATGCCTTCCGCCCCTCGCCCCATCATGATGTCCAGTAGTAACAGATCGGGAGGGTTGGTTTGCAGTGCCTTAAAGCCGTCGTCGGGATTGTAAGCCACGTCAACCGCATAGTCGGCGCCTTCAAGAATTGAGGTGATGCCCTCAACAAAATCGGGGTCATCATCGATAATCAAGAGTCTTTTTTGTTCGCTCATTTTTTACCTCCTCGAGGGTTTGTATTTGGATTGCTCTCATAGGCCGGTAATCTGATCACAAATGTACTACCTTTGCCCAGTTCGCTTTCTGCGGTGATCGATCCATCGTGAGTCTCAATTATGCGGCGGCAAATGGCTAAACCCAGCCCGGCACCTCCTGCCGCTTCCTTGCCGGATTTTGCTCTGTAGAAATCATCGAAGATATAGGGAAGTTCTTCTTCGGATATGCCCACACCCGTGTCGGAAACGGAGATCACGACGTAGCCATCTTCTTCCTTGGCTTTGATCAAGACCTCACTTCCCATATGGGAATATTTGACGGCATTATTGCCGAGATTTACCAGCGCTTCGGTTAAAGTTCCCTCGTCTCCAAACACAGGGCTTAACGGTTCTTCGAGTGAAGGCACTACTTCGATGGCCTTTCGCACCGCATGGGGCTCAATACTCTCAACTGCTTTGGATATCACAGATGTCACAGAAACTGGCTCAAAATTCTCTTTGATCGTCTCAATATCAACTGAGATGGCTCGAAGCCAGGTATGAATTAGGTCCACAAGATCGGCAATACGCGATTTCATTCGTTTGAGTCGTCTTAGCTGATCTTCTGTGACCGTGTCTGACAGTTCTTCAACTAGCGTGAACAGGTTCTGCTGCACCGCCCCCAGGGGAGATTTTAATTCGTGGGAAACGATGGCGGCAAAGTTCTCCCTCAGTAATTCTTTTTCCCTGCGGAGGGCAATGGTATCCAACACCAGCCTTCTTTTTTCGAGCCCTCGGTGGGTGATCAAACGGAACTCGTCGGGCGTGAATGGTTTTGGAAGGAAATCGTATGCCCCTTGCTTCATGGCTTCCACGGCCGAACTCACCGTCGCATAGCCAGTAATTACTATAGTCACAATGGTCGGGTCAATGCTGTGGATCTGTTCCAAAGCCTCGAGCCCGGATATTCCGGGCATCTTGAGATCAACGAAAACAAGGTCCGGTTGAAATTCCTGGACACGTCTCACTCCAAGAGTCCCATCCGTTGCGGTGGCTATGTCACAATCACCACCTGCAAGGATTTCAGTACAGGAATCCAGAACGATTTCCTCGTCGTCGATGATAAGTACTTTGTACTTGTCTTTCACGATGTGCCTATTCTCTCTTCTACTGTCTTCGGCAGGCTGATGATAAAGGTCGTTCCTTTACCGATTTCGCTCTCTACAGCGATGGTCCCTCTGTGTTCCCTGACGATCCCGTAACTGATGGCCAACCCTAATCCTGTACCGTGTCCCACTTCCTTAGTCGTAAAAAAGGGGTCGAAAAGCCTTGGCATATCTTCTTGTCTGATCCCGGGACCCGTATCTGTGAATATCACATCCACGGTGTTGTCAACAGGGTCGAACCTAGTTTCCAAAGTCAAGCATCCGTTGCCTTCCATAGCTTCTGCTGCATTGATGATCATGTTCATGAACACTTGTTGTATCTGTGAAGGATCTATGGAGATCAAGGGTAGATTTCCCACAAAATCCTTTTCGATTTCGATGTTATGGAATAAAGACTGTTTCTCTACGAGTGAGAGACACTCCAGCAAAATATGATTAACGTTAGACGGCATTTTTTGAGGTTTTGTTTGCCGAGAGAAATCTAATAGGCCTCGGATGATGTCTTTGCTCCGGTCCGCCTGGGTTACGATTTTTTGAAGGGAACCCCTCATCGGGTCGTCGTCAGGCACCTTTTCCAGGAGCAGGTGAGAGTAGGCTACAATTCCCTGAAGCGGGTTGTTCAATTCGTGAGCCACGCCGGCCGCTAACTGTCCAATCATGGCTAACCTTTCGGACTCCTGGATTCTGTTCTGGGCGAAGGCCTTCAATTGCTCGTCTCTTTTTTTCAATGCAGAGGCCATAGCATTAAATGACTCTGCTAAATCTTGCAGTTCATCGTTGGTTATGACCTCTGCTTTCGCATCCAGATTACCCTGAGCTACTTCTTTAGATGCGGACACCAGCCTTCCGATGGATCCAGAAATCCCTCGGGAAAGAAAGTAGGACAACGCCAGCGAAACAAACGCTCCCATAAGTGCAATTGCCAGGAATATAAGTATGGTTCGCCTTTTGATATCAAGATACTTTTGTTCTAATATGCCTACGTATAGAATTCCGATTATTTCGTTATTAATGTTCTTGATGGGTTCATAGGCCGTTATGTACCAGTTATTGACTACATATGCCCGTCCTATCCACGTCCCCCCCTTCTTAACCACGTGGTTATACACTTCTTCAGAAACACGCGTTCCGATTGCCCTCGAACCATCCTCATTCTCAACATTGGTTGAAATTCTAACGTCGTCTTGGAAAATTGTGGCGGTACCGATATCCTTTCCGTCATATTTTACGTTTTGATAGACGGTTCGCTTTGTCGTGTCTACGATTTGGTAGTTCCTGTTTAGTAGTACTCCCCCGTATAAGACCCCGATTAAGTTGTACTGATAGTCAAAGATCGGGGTTGCCGCCATCAACATCATGCCGCTTGTTTCTTCAGTTTCTTCCCTGGCTCTTGCCTTGGGGGTGTCGATGAACTCAAAGTATGCCTGTTCGGCAAGAAGGGGCGATTCTTTTTCCAAGTCTTCGGCGGATACAATCGTTGTGCCGGCGACAGGTCCATTTCTGCTCAGGGCTGCGCTGACGATCTCATTATGAATTTGGTTGTCACTGGACAACTTCACATTGCTGATGCGCAGTAGTACGTTGCCTGATTCGTCTGTAACTGTGAATATGTCGAGTCGTTCTCGTAGTTTTACGCTCACCAACTCATTGACGGCTTCTTCCATGTTCCCGGATAACAAAGCATCCTTTAGGAAAAACCTGTCTGCTGTGAAACGAACAATCCCGCTAATTTCGCTTAACTCACTGTGGTATATTTCTCGGGCAGAATTGAGATCGTTACGGACCTTCTCCTGGGCTTCGGCTACGACACGGTTGCCAATTAGTTGAACACCTACGGTAATGAAAACGAGGCTGGCGACAACGATGACAAGTAGAAAGCTCAGGATCAGCTTAGTGGCTATTGGTATCTTGACACCGTTCTTGAGTGCCAGGAACCTTAGCAGACTTCGCTCATAGATAGCCTTGAGTGCATTGGCCATTATTCTCTCTAATGTTGCGGTGACAACGCTTCGTGAACCAACTCAATCAGGTCCTTGACAGCCAGACGATCTTCTTGACCGGCAGTCTTCACCGCGTCCTGATACATAGTGACGTCCTTGGGACAGGCGACGATAAAGGTTGTCACACCGTCCAATTCTGCCGCTTCGCGAATACGCGACTCACTGGGGCGTTCTTCGACTTCGCCCTCTTCCATCCAGATCCGCCCGCCGCCTGCGCCGCAGCAGAAGGCCCCGTCGCGATGGCGTGGCATCTCGATCAATTCACAGCCGGTGGCTTCGATCACCCGACGCGGTGCGTCGTACACGTCATTATAGCGCCCCAAATAGCAGGGGTCGTGGTAAGTGACTTTGTAGCCGAGTTTCTTGTTGAACTTGAGCTGACCGGAAGCGATCAATTGATCCAGCAGTTCGGCGTAGTGCAGAATCGGGCGGCTCCCGTTGATCTCGGCCGTGTATTCGTGCTTCAACGTGTTGTACGTATGAGGATCGGTGGTGACGATGGTCTGGTAGTCGCATTGGCCCAGCGCCTCCGCGTTCTTTTCGACCAGCATCTCGAACAGCCCCTCTTCACCCGCCCGTCGTACATCATTGCCGGCGTTCTGCTCACCGTCGTACATAATGCCAAAGTCCAGCCCGGCACTTTGGAAGACTTCGGCCGTCATTTGGGTGATGTCCGTCAAGGTGGCGCTGTAAGAGGCATAGTCACCGACAAACCACAGGTAGTCGACCGCCTCTTTGCGCGCGTCTTTGATCTTGGGCTCGATAGGTTTTGACCATCTGGCACGCGCTCTCCCCGACTTGCCAAAGGAGTTGCCGTAGCGAGCCAGGTTGGCCAGCGCGTCTTGAAGTTCAGAGTCGACCTCGCCCTCGATTACCAGGTAGCGGCGCATATCCACGATGCTATCTATGTGCTCGATCAGGACCGGGCACTCACGCACACAAGCGCCGCAAGTCGTGCACGACCACAGCACGTCACTTGTGACCGCCTCGCCCACCACCAGCGGCGCTGCCTGGCCGTTCCCATTCCCATTAACGAAGGCTGGACCATCCCGATGCAATGCATCGCGCACGCTCAGGACCAACTCCTTCGGGCTGAGCGGTTTGCCGGCAGCGAAGGCGGGGCAGGCGTCCTGGCAACGCCCGCATTCGGTGCAGGCGTCCCCGTCGAGCAACTGCTTCCACGTCAGGTCAGGCAGTTTGCTGGCGTAGATCGGCTCGCCTTCAGCGGTCTCGGCGATTGGTGCAAGTTGCCCCACCGGCCGGCCGGTCTTGGAGAAGAACACATTGAGTGGGCCGGTCAAAATATGCAGTAAGGTGCCTGCTGGCAGTGTGACGAACAACAGGGCGACCGTCAGCAGGTGGAATACCCACACACCCACATGCCAGCCTTCCAGTGTCGCGTCCGATGCACCAGTGGCGATCCATAACTGGGCGACTATCCAGCCGGCAGGCGACGACCAGGCCCAAGCTGGTTGCTCCACGGCCAGCCGCAGCGACTCGACGATCAGCCCACCCACCACAATCACGGTGATCAGTGCCAGCGACCAGGCGAACCCAGGCTGCAAGGTCAAGCGGCGTGGTTTCTGAACGAAGCGACGGTAGGCGGCTAACGCTGCGCCGACCAGGAAGAACACGGTGAATATGTCCAGGACAAACTTGTACAGCAGATAGATATTGCCCTGGAGGAACTTAAAGAAGTGTGAGTCGATGGTGGCCAGCGCAGTGCCCATAAAGAAGATAAAGAAACCCCACGCAATGGCTACGTGCATCGCGCCGGGGTATCGTTGGCTCAGCACCCGGGTCTGAACGATGGCGTAATTGATGAGGCGGCCCAGCCGCACGTGAAGCTTGTCCCAGCGCATCTCCGGGCGCCCCACGCGCCACCACAAGCTGGCACGCATGTAGAGACGGATGAGCAAGATAAGGCTGGCCAGACCCATTATGCCATACACGAAGATTTCTGGTGAGATCAGGTCGTGTGGGATTCCCCAAAAGTCAACTCGCACTGGCATGAAATGCTCCTCCTCAGTCTTGAATGGCTAGTATAGTTGCTGATGATTGTAACGGCAAGAACGAATGCCATAGGAGCCAGAATTCGTCGTCGGCTTGGCTTTGACGGACCCCTGGCTAGCTTCCCTTTGCCTCCTCAATCATTTCGGTCAGCACTTCCATGAGATCGGTCATGTCAACTTCGGCACCGTATTGGGCGATGTCGAAGATCGGCGCAGCAGGGTCGGTGTTGACGGCAATGATCAGCTCGCTATCGGTAATGGCCTCGACGTGTTCGGGAGCGCCGCTGATGCCCATAGCCAGGTAAAGCTTGGGCTTGACAGTCTTGCCTGACTTGCCGACCATGCGCGGTGTCGGCAGCCAACCCTGGTCCACCACCGGGCGCGAAGAGCATAACACGCCCCCTAGCGCCTCGGCCAGCTCCTCCGCCAACTCGATGTTGTCCTCGTTCTGGATACCGCGTCCGACAGAGATCAGGATCGGTTCTTTGGAGATATCCACATCGCCGGCCTCTGGTTCAATGTACTGGGCGAGTGTAACGCGCAGCCCTTCCAATGCCGGCGCCTCTACCGGGGTCACCTCGGGTTGCGCCCCGCTCTGTCCCTCCTCCGGCTTGTAGCCGCCAGGGACTATTGTCACCAGCGCTGTTTCGTCAGGCAAGTCTCCTTCGGCCATAATCTTGCCGCCGCAAATCTGGCTGACGAATTTTCCATCTGCGCTGACGGTTTGACACTGGCTCACCAGCGGCAATCCCAGCCGCGCAGAAAGCCCGCTGGCCACGTCCATGCCAACCGATGTGTGGCCGAGTAGCACTGCCCTTGGCTGGTTCTCGTTTATCAATGCAGACAAGGCTGCCAGATAGGCGTCGGACGTGAAGTCGGCCAGGGTCGGATGGTCTACGTACAGCACCCGGTCGGCGGCCAGACCCCCCGCCAGTCCCTGCGCATCGTGTCCCAGCAATACGGCCGTCACGCCTCCACCCGTTCCCTGGGCCAGGGCGCGCGCCGCTGCCAGCATTACGTACGAGATATCGGCCACCTGGCCGCGCAGGTGCTCAATGACAACGTATATGTCTTGGTTCATGAGTGTCCTCCTCCACGTACTGCTGCGTATTGCGTGTTACTTAAGGAGTCGTTAAGAAACAACTTCCTGGTTTACTTCCCATTTACTCTGGCAAATCCGCCCAAAAAGGGGGAAGTTATTCTTATACAGGCCCTTAGCTAAAACCTGGATGCGAAATACGCAGTACGGAATACGCAATGTTATAGGATGCCTGCCTCTTGGAAGATCTCGACGAGCTTGGCTGCGATCTCTTCCTCGTCACCTTCGATCATCGTCGCTCGCTCGCCCGTCTCCGGCTCGAACATGCGATTGACGATTGGCGCACCACTCGGATCCAACTCATCCACATCCTGTTCTTCGATGGTGGCAGCCTTCATCGCCTGGCGGATCTTGCTGATAGGCACGTAGCGCGGTGGCTCATCGGCTGCCTGGATGCCCAGCACGGCCGGGAGTGTCACTTCCATCTCGGCGATTAGCCCGCCAGGGTATTCTTTGCGCGCGGTCACTTTGTCATCACTTACCTCTACGCCGGATACGTAGCCGACGTATGACATTCCCAGGTACTCGGCCAGCAATGGTCCGACTGATCCATCCAGGTCGTTGTGGGCCTGTACGCCGGTCAGCACCAGATTGGGTTGGAGATCTTTGAGAACGGCCGCGAGCACGCGCGCCAGGGCGTGATTGTTCACCCCTTCTTCAAAGTCACCGATAAGTTTGATCAGCCGGTCGGCATCTTTGGCGGCCGCGGCGTAAAGCACATCGTCCGCCCCTTCGACATCGGGTACCACGACCGTTAGTTGGCCGCCACCATGTTCCTTGAGCAGGATGCCCTGCTCGATGGCGTGGTCATCGAACTCGTTGATAATCAGGCGCATCCAGGTCATATCCAGGGCAGCACCGCTTTCGTCAATTTCGAGTTCTTCAACCAGGTCAGGCACGAGTTTGACTGTAACTACAATGTTCATTGGCTTCATCCCCTCCGTGATAGGCTGTGTTCAAAATCAACTGTAGGGGCACCCCTGTGCCCGCGCACCGGGGGCCGGCCCGTACCGTGCACCCTTTTCTATTCGCCCATCGCTTCGGCCAGCAACTCAGCTATGTCTTTCACAGCCAACTGCCCAGCCTCTTGGACCATCTTGGCGGCGTCTTCGAAACGAGGCGATTCGTAAGGACAGGCGACGGCCAGGATATCAGCGCCAGCAGCCACCGCCTCGCGCACGCGCCACTCGGAGAGACGGGTGTGGGCTTTCTCCCATTGGAAGCCGTCCAGCCACATGCCCCCGCCACCACCACCGCAGCACAGGCTGGCGGTGCGGTTGTGGGCCATCTCCACCAACTCCAGGCCGGGGATGGCCTCCAGCAGGGCGCGCGGCTCGTCGTACACGTCGTTGGCGCGACCCAGGTAGCAGGGATCGTGGAAGGTGATCCTGGCCTTAACCTCTTGGGTTAGCATGGGTTTGAGTTGATCCAGTCGCTCGGCCAGGAACTGCGTGTAGTGGCGCACCGGGTAGGAGATGCCCAGCGCCGGGTACTCGTTCTTGAGTGCATTGTAGGCGTGAGGGTCAGCCGTGATGATCTCGCCGAATTCGTACTTGGTGAAAGCTTTCCCGTTCTTCTCGGCCAGCATCTCGAACAGCCCGCGTTCGCCGGACAGGCGCTGCGAGTCGCCGTCGCTGTTCTCCTCGGGACCCAGGATGCCAAAGTCCACCTCCAGCGCGTGGAGCACGCGAGCCAGCGCCTGGCTGGACAGCCGGACGCGGGGGTGGTAGGAGGGGTAGTCGCCCACGAACCACAAGACGTCCACCGGCCGCTTGGCGGTGCGCATAATTGGGATTTCGGGTTGGATGCCCTTGGCCCACTCGGCCCGCTTGCGGGGAGATTCACCCAGCGGGTTGCTGTAGCGCTGCGAGTTCTCCAGGGCGCTCTGTAGCTCGGTGGGGATGTTCCCGGCCAGCAGCAGTTCCTCTTTGGCGCGGGTCATCAAACCCGCAGTCAGCGGGATTTTGGAGGGGCATTCTTGGGTACAAGCATAACAGGACACGCACATCCAGACTGTGTCGGTGTCTATTATCCTGTCAAATATCCCTGCACGCAAGGCGGCGACCATCCTGCCTGGTGGGAAATCCATCAGGTAACCAAAAGGACACACGCCGCTACACGTGCCGCACTGCAGACAGGTTCGGACACGCTCACCCTCCGCTACCTCGTACAGGCTGGTGTAGAATGTCTCATTAAACGAAGGAGTCTGAGAAGAGACCGTGGTATTAGCCATTTATGGCACCTCCTTTGCCCTATTCCACGATGAGCAGCTTAGGTTGTGATTATCTCCGGTGATAACTAGACATCAGTTCAATTTTTGATTAACGCAGCTATTCTTCACCTGGCGGGGGTCGCCTGTGGGGCAAAATGCTTGTTAAAAAAGATGTTGTAGTTGCAGCCTAAACGGATTGGTGTCATGAAATGAGTAGATGATGGCGAGCCGACTCTCCCGCGTATCATCTTACCATATTTGGAGTCGGTTGTCTATGGGGGAGTACCCGCCTTTCTAAGGGGGGAGCACCCTACCTCCCCTGGCTGGTCAGGACGAGCAAGTGCCTTCCTACATTCTTGCAGGGGCCATTTGCATAGCTGGCGGATATGCTTTGCATAATACAATTGGCTTCTATGTTCTAGTCTTCGTCTACCTCAATCAGCCCCTTGCGGATGGCGAATTTGATCAACTCGGGAAGGCTTTGCAATTCCAACTTGTGCATCATGCTGGCCCGGTGCTTTTCGACCGTTTTCACGCTCAAGTGCAGCAACTCGGCCATCTCGCGCGTCGTCTTGCCCTCGGCGGCCAGGCGGAAGACCTGTTTCTCGCGCAGGGTGAGACTGTCATAGCGCGACTGGGTGTGGTTGGGCGGCTGGGTCAGGTAGTCTTCCAGGACTGCCTTGGTCACAGAGGGTGAAAGGAAAGCTTCGCCTTGATGAACAGCCCGGATGGCCACCAATAGCTCGTGAGGCTCGCTCTCCTTCAGCACGTAGCCCAGAGCGCCAGCTTTGAGCATAGCAAAGAAGTACTCTTCGCGGTCGTGCATGGTCAGAGCCAGGACGTTGACGTGAGGGGTGCGTTCTTTGATCTCCTGGGTGGCTTCCAGGCCGCTCAGGTCGCCCATAGCGATATCCATCAGCACGACATCGGGCTCGAGCCGGGTGCTCTGTTCGATGGCCTCCCAGCCGCTGCCGGCCTCACCGACGACCTGGATGTCCTCATAGCCTTCCAGCAGAGATCGAATGCCCGCGCGCACAAGGCTATGGTCGTCAGCTATTAACACTCGAATCTTGTCCATTAACGCGTCCCAGCTTTCCAGCCTACCAATCTACCAGCCTACCAGCTTACCAATCTACCAGCCTACCAACCTACCAATCTACCAGTTTACCAATCTCCCTAATTATGATCCAGGGGGATTTCGGCCAGCACAAGAGTCCCGTTACCCGGCCTGGAGCCGACATAAAATCTACCGCCCAGCAGCGTGATACGCTCCTCCATACCACGCAGGCCCCAAGCCTTTTGCTGTCTTTGCATTACCAGATCGGGGTCAAACCCGGCCCCGTTATCCTCCACGCGCACAATAAGCCGGTCATCCTTTTTGGTCAGCGAGATGTTGGCCTCGTCGGCTTGAGCGTGGCGGGCGATATTGGTGATAGCTTCCTGGACAACACGAAAGACGGCCGTTTCCACTTCGGCTGGCAATTGGTCTTTCAGCCCAGCAGCCCTGAGCTGCACCTGGATGCCAGCCGGTTCCAGATATTTTTTGACCTGGCTGTGCAAGGCCAGGCCCAGGCCCAGGTCATCCAGCACCTCGGGGCGCAGATCGAAGATGAGGCCACGCAAATCGTGCAGCGATTGGACGGCGATGTTCCGCACGTTAGCCAGCTTCTCCTTTCCACTGACAAGATCATCGGGAAGGCTGTTCTCTACGGCCGTTGTGGTCATAATGACGGCGGTCAGTGATTGGCCAATCGCATCGTGCAGTTCGCGGGCCAGACGTGCCCGCTCCTCCTCTTGTGTGGTCAGGACCTTGCCCAACAGACGTTTGCACATCGCTTCCCTGCCCTCAAGTTGCTCATAGAGGGTAGCCAATTCGCGCGTGCGCACTTCCACCATCTCTTCCAGGGCTTCGTTCCAACGACGGTGGTCTTCCAGGGTGGCATCCAGCCGTATTCTCATTTGCTCCATGTTGGCGGTGAGGCGAGCTACTTCGTCTATGCCACCGTTGTTGGGAAGAATTACATCCAAATTACCAGCGGCAAATTGTGCCGAGGCCTCATCAAGAGCTTGAATGGGTTGCAACACCTGGCGTGTGATCAGCCACCACGTCACCAGCAAAGCGACGATCACGGCTATCGCGCCGCCTAAGAGTATCTGGCGGCGCAGATAATCGACAGGAGCCATCACCTCGTCGACTGGCTGCCGTACAGCTACTCCCCACGGCGCGGCGCTCAAAGGGGCAAAGGCCAGGTCTTCTTCGGTGCGACTCACCTCTGCCCCATCACCCGAGTGACATTGGTGACATGTACCAACTATTGGTTGTTGATTGTCGATCAGGTTGGTAAACTGATCGACGCGGATAAGCTGGCGCCGAAGCTCCGGCAAGCTGGAAGCCAAAATCATCCCTTCATGGTCCACGACTTCGATATGGGTAGCGCTGCCCGTTGTCATCTGTTCCAGGACTCCTGCCAGTCCCAATTGGTCGGTGCTTATCTCTTCAACCAGTATACTTTTAACTTCCCCTGTAGTTCCCGAAACCGGTGTGGCCAATAGAACATAGGCTGAGCCCGAATTCAAGGGCTGGAGGAGATTTGTGATGTAGGGTGTGTTGTCTTCAAGAACCGGGCGAATTGCGTGAAAATCGGAGAAAGACTTTGAGAGGAACCCCTCGTCGAGGGGCTCTGTCCAGAGGATGTTCCCCTGAGAGTCGAGCCAATACAGGCGACGCCCATAGCTGCTCAATTGTAATTGCGCGTCTCGAAGGGTTGAGGCCGCACTTGATTGGGGGGGATGAGATGGGTCCTGCAGCTCAGGCAGAGCGGCGGTGGTTTCCAGCAGAGATAATGCCCCATTTAGTCGCAGGTCGAGTGAGGTTGCGACTAGCTTGGCAACGGCTAACTGATTCTCAAGGTTGTGTCGTCGGCTCTCTTCGAGGGCGCGCAGACTGGTTATCCAGAACAGTGCAAAGATGGTCAGCAAGCCAGCTACGGTCAGTAATTGGATGCGTCTTTGCAGCCCGAGATCCGTCAGCCAATTAAAGGCTTTGGTCACCATCGTTCACCGCCCCTACGGTCGCCCTCGACACGGGAAGAGAAATGGGCTCTCCCAAAATGATTATATCACATATGGGCCACTACTCAAATCTGGGACTTGACACTCCACTCTGGTCATGATATACTGGCAGTCAAACCTATGCAAAAGGAGGTGGAATTTAATGCGCTACGCCGATATGCTCCCTGGCATTTCCCCGCAGTTGCCCGCTGACCGCGGCGTCATGAACGTGGGGCGTAGTGCGTCCATCCACCGGTGATTTGACATAAAACACCGGGCCGTGGGCGCACCAGCTCACGGCCTTTTCTCTTCACCTCAAGGAATCATATCGAAACGGCCGTGGGCTGCTTGACAGCAACTATGGTCGTTTTTGCTTTTTATTTCTGGTCCAAAGTGCGAAGTAGTTAATGAACAAGTGCTTTGTGGAGGGTTTATCGTGGCACTAGCTACCTCACAATCCGCTTTTGATCTCAAAAACGCAGTCTCGTCCAATCGCCTGCTTGGGCTGTGGCGAATGATGACAGGCTTTCACCTGACGTATCTGGGAGCGACGTTCAGTCTGGCTCTGGCAGCCATCTCAAAAACAGCCACCTATTTGCTGCTACGGCATTATATCGACGGCGTTCTGGGCCAGGGCGCGTCCACAGGCATGTTGCTGTTGATCGCGCTGGGTTTTGTCGGCCTGGCCTTGTTTGAAGGAACCTTCACCTTCCTGAGCGGCCGGCTGGCGGCCCAAACGGCCGAAGGGGTTGTACTACGCCTGCGTAACTACCTGTTTGACCACATTCAACGGCTGTCTTTTAGCTATCACGATCACACGCAGACTGGTGAATTGGTGCAGCGTTCGACCTCGGATGTCGATTCGCTGAGGCGTTTTTTTGCCGATCAGGCCATCGGTGTGGGGCGTATCGTGTTGCTTTTTTCGGTTAATTTGGCGGCCTTGATGTTCCTGAACTGGAAGCTGGCGCTCTTTTCGGTGGTCGTGGTACCGCTCGTGGTTTTGATATCGATCTTCTTCTTCAAGCGCGTTTTTAAGGCCTATGAGGCTTACCAGGAACAGGAGGCCACGCTTTCCACCACTTTGCAGGAGAACCTGAGCGGTGTGCGGGTGGTCAAGGCTTTTGCC
This sequence comes from Anaerolineae bacterium, assembly GCA_034412795.1. GTDB lineage: Bacteria > Chloroflexota > Anaerolineae > 4572-78 > NAK82 > JAUVPY01. The sequence continues at coordinate 3,378 of DAOUMD010000287.1, read as the reverse complement.
CGACAGGCCTACGAGCGGGATCGTTTCGAAGTGGACAACTGGGAAAAGTTTCAGCGTGGCCGACACTTTATGAAGATGCACTCGCTGTATTGGCCGGTTACTGACATTCTGTGTGGCTTCCAGATGCTGGCCGGGTTCTCTTTAGGTTCGCTGATGGCCATCAACGGCACGATCAGCGTGGGTACCTATATGGCCTACGCTGGCATGGTGATCTGGATCATTTGGCCGATGCGCAACCTGGGCCGGTTGATTGTACAGATGTCGACCGGGATGGTGTCTTATGGACGCGTGGTTGAGATCATCCAGGAGGAACGCGAACCACTGACCCAAGGCACGTACTCGTCGAATGGGGATCTGCGGGGAGAATTTCTCTTTCAGGATGTCTGCTTTGAATACGATTCAAATAGCCCGGTGCTGTACGATACCAGCTTCCGCTGCGAGCCGGGCCGGGTTGTGGCCTTGCTGGGCTTCACCGGCTCGGGCAAAACGAGTCTGGTCAACCTACTGCCTCGTTTCTATGAATACACTGGCGGTAGCATTAGCCTGGACGGCGTGGAGCTAAAGGAGTACCCACGCGAGTACTTGCGTCAGCAGATCGGCATCGTCGAGCAAGAGCCGTTCCTCTTCTCGCGCACCATTCGCGAGAACATCACCTATGGTGTAGGTCGGGACGTCTCTCAGGCTGAGATCGAGGCGGCTGCCCGGTCGGCTGCCATCCACAAAGTGATCACCACCTTCCCCGATGGCTACGATACGCTGGTGGGCGAGAAAGGGGTGACGCTCTCCGGTGGCCAGAAGCAGCGGGTGGTCATTGCGCGCACGCTGTTAAAAGACCCGCGCATTCTCATCTTGGATGACGCGACCTCCTCGGTTGACGCCGAGACAGAGGGTGCGATCCGTGGGGCGCTGGAGCGGCTAATGCGGGGCCGTACTACCTTTATCATCGCGCACCGCATTCAGAGTGTGATGATCGCCGACTTGATCCTGGTGCTCAATAAGGGACGGATCGTGCAGATGGGGACCCACCAGGAATTAGTAACTCAGCCAGGCATTTACCGGGAGATTTACGATTTGCAGACCCGCATCGAGGCAGAAGTAGAGAAGGAGGTAGCCGGTGACGGACTTTGAGTTTGAAGAAGAAGAATTTACCACCCAATTCAATGGGCGCACTGTCCTTCGCATTCTAGCCCAGACTAAACCACATTGGAAGTGGGTGGTGGGCTTTATGCTGACCATCGGCGTAGTGTCGGCTTTAGATTCGTTTTTTACGTTCCTCAGCAAGCGCATCATCGACGAGGGTATCGTTGCTGGCGACACCACAGCCCTGGTCCGGATCGTCACCCTGTATGGCGCCCTGATCGTCGTGCAGGCGATAAACGTCTTTGGCTTCATCTTCCTGGCCGGTGTGCTGGGGGAGCGTGTGCAGTATGACCTGCGCAAGAAAATGTTCAACCACCTGCAGAACCTGTCCTTCTCCTACTTCGACCGGACGCCGGTGGGCTGGATCATGTCGCGCGTCACCTCCGATTCTGAGCGTATCGCCCAGTTGGTGACGTGGGGATTGTTGGATATTACCTGGGGTGTACTTAACATAATCACGGCGGGCATTTTTATGCTGGTCATCAACTGGAAGCTGGCGCTCATCGTCTTTGTCGTCATCCCGGTGTTAGTGTGGGTCGCAGTTCAGTTCAAGAAGCGGATCATCGTCCAGTACCGGTTGGTGCGCAAGGTCAATTCCAAGATCACGGGAACTTACAACGAGAACATCACCGGTGTGCGGGTGGTGAAGGCGCTCGGCCGGGAGGAGCAGAACCTGGAGGAGTTCGGCCAGCTTTCGAGTGAGATGTACCGCGCTTCGTACCGGGCGGCCTGGCTCTCGGCGCTGTTCTTGCCCACGGTGCAGCTCATCAGCGCGGTGGCCATCGGCAGCATCGTTGGGTATGGTGGCCTACAGGTTGAGTATGGTGGCATGACTGTCGGTGGAATCCAGGCCTTCATCTCGTATATCACCTTTATGCTGTGGCCTATCCAGGACCTGGCGCGCGTGTATGCCGAAATGCAGCACGCCATCGCCTCGGCCGAGCGTGTCTTCTCGTTGATCGACTCTGAGCCCGAGGTGACTGACCGCCTCGACGCGATCGATCCCGGCACTATCCGGGGTGATATAAAGTTTGATCACGTGGACTTCTATTACGAGGTCGACAAACCCGTTTTGGAGGATTTTACCCTGACTGTGAAGCGGGGTGAGACGATTGCGCTGGTGGGTCCCACGGGTGGCGGCAAATCTACCATCGTCAATCTGCTGTGTCGCTTCTACGAGCCTAAACGGGGCGTCATCCGCATTGGGGGGCGGGATTATACCCAGTTATCGCTGCACGCCATCCAGTCGCGGATCGGGATGGTGTTACAAACGCCGCATCTGTTCTCCGGCACGGTCCGCGAGAACATCCGCTATGGCCGATTGGACGCCACGGACGAGGAGATCGAGGGAGCGGCCAAACTGGCCGGTGCCCACGACTTCATCATCACCTTGGATGAGGGCTACGACGCCGAGGTGGGCGAGGGGGGTAACTTGCTCTCGGTGGGTCAGAAGCAGCTCGTCAGTCTGGCGCGGGCCATCCTGGCCCAACCGGAGATCTTCATCATGGACGAGGCGACCAGTTCGGTGGACACGTTGACCGAGGCCTTGATCCAGCAGGGAATGGAAACCTTGATGCAGGACCGCACCAGCTTCGTCATCGCCCACCGGCTGTCGACCATCAAGCGTGCGGATCGTATCCTGGTTATCGAGAAGGGCAAAATCTCCGAGATGGGTAGCCACGCCGAACTGATGCGCGCCCAGGGATATTACTACCAGCTTTACACGCGCCAGTTTCGACATGACCTGGAGGTGGAGTACGATCCGTTGCGGGCGGTCAGTCCGGCGGCGGCGTGAGCCCTTTTTGACAGCCGAGATTCAGGGAGCGTAACCGATTGGAGGCTCGTGAAGCACGCCTCTGGGGGTCACGATGGGCTTTGTGTCCTTAATGGCTTGCGCTCCCTGAATGTGTTGGACCTGTAAATGGCGATGGTATGACGGATGTCAGCGGCTAGACCTCGACACAAAGAGTTGACGTTACTACTCAGGCTACGACTTCCAAGGTAGCAGGAATGAAAGGGTTGCCAGACAAAGAGCATGGTGAATAGCATCAATGACGTTCAGATCGTGTTTACGGACGGTGGAGATGTAACTGCGAATAGCGCAGAAGGTCTCGGCACCGGTGCGAGTGCGGAAGGTGCCTGACACTTTCTGCTTGACCTTTACCATTCTGACATCGCGTTCGGCCAGGTTGTTGTCGAAGGGCACGCGAAAGTCATGCATGAAAGCCAAGACCTGCG
>DAOUMD010000286.1:0-29261 GCA_034412795.1 Anaerolineae bacterium | reverse complement strand
ACACAATAACCGCCCATTCGGCCATGCTCCGCCTTGATCCGTCGATCGTCGCCTTTGTTCTAGTGCCCAATCTACACCACTTTGCGGTTGGTAAAGTGCCTCTCGTTATGTTATGCTGAAAATGGATCAACAAGCAGATATATATGGCATAATGATACAACATAACATAACACTCGGAGACTACACTCACTTTGACATCCCCGCCCGCTTGTGTTATAGTCAAGGACATGACGACGATAGTGATGGACCGTGAAGAAGAACTCAATATATTGGTTCGAGCTAAATATCCCATCCTATATATTGTATCGTGGGAAGAGCGCCGTATCGAACAGACATTGCGTCTGGTGGCTGCCGAGCGACGCAAAAAACTTTATGGTTGGACACTGACAGACGGTATCGTGCCGCTTGACGGCTACGATGCGCCCCCTATCGACCCTGCAACTCGCAGTCCCATCCACGCCCTGGACTACATCGCCACTTCCAAGGAAGCAGCGCTCTTTGTACTTAAAGATTTTCACCCTTACCTGGACAATCTGCGCCCCGCCGGGGATCAGCCCATCGTGGTCCGCAAGTTGCGTGACATCACCAACCACCTGAAGGAAAGCCGTAAGACGCTGGTTATTCTGTCTCCAATCCTAAGTTTCCCGCCTGAGCTTGAAAAGGATGTAACCGTTCTGGATTACTCCCTGCCCACGCCCGAGGAGCTCACCCAATCGCTGGACCGGGTCATTCGCTCGGCACGGGAGATCAGCGGAGTGCGGCTCAATCTTGATGATGAGACCCGCGAAAAAGTGCTCAACGCCGCCCGAGGCCTGACCTGCACCGAGGCGGAGAACGTCTTCGCCAAGTCATTGGTTATGACGCGTGACCTGGATCTGGACGTGATCGTGGCCGAAAAGAAACAAATTATCCATCGCTCACAGATTCTTGAGTATTTTGAGGCCGAGGAGGACATGTCCCTGGTGGGCGGCGTGCCCCTGCTCAAGGAATGGCTGGCCAAGCGGGCGCTGGCATTTAGCGAGCGCGCCCGTCGCTTTGGGCTTCCCGAGCCTCGGGGGCTGTTGCTGCTTGGTGTGCAAGGGGCAGGCAAAAGCCTGATAGCCAAGGCTGTTGCCAGTCAGTGGCAGTTGCCGCTGCTGCGGCTGGACCTGGGTCGATTGTTCAGCGAATTGGTTGGCTCGTCGGAGCAAAACATGCGCACCGCGCTACGGTTGGCAGAGTCGGTGGCTCCGTGTGTGCTGTGGTTGGATGAATTAGAGAAAGGTATAGGTGGTATTGCCAGTTCTCACCTGTCGGACGCCGGGACGACAGCCCGTGTCTTTGGCAGCTTTCTCACCTGGATGCAGGAGAAGACATCGCCTGTTTTCGTCATCGCCACCAGTAACGACATCTCGATCTTGCCACCCGAGGCACTGCGCAAGGGTCGTTTTGACGAGATTTTCTTCGTCGACCTTCCGGCCTCTGACGAACGTCGGGAGATTTTCGCCATTCACCTGGCCAAACGCGGCCGTGATCCATTGACGTTTGATATCAACCACCTGGCTCGGCAGAGCGAGGGGTTCTCTGGCGCAGAGATCGAGCAGGCAGTCATCTCAGGTCTTTATGACGCCTTTGAAGCTGATCGTGAGTTGACCGACGACGATATTTTACACAACCTGAGGAATACAGTACCTCTGTCACTCACCTTCGAAACGCAAATCGGTGCTTTACGCAATTGGGCACGCTCGCACGCGCGCTCGGCCTCACCCAGAGTCACGCAACCGGCAGCCAAGTCTGGCCTGCGTCAGATGGAGTTAACCTGATGACAACCCTGGTGCGTCTGCCCCACGGTCTGATGCGTCGTTACCTCTCTTTCTTGGAACGGCTGCTTGTGGCCGCCGGACTGTCGGCTTTGGTCTTCGCCGTGGTGAGCACCATTCCCGTATACCCGCCAAACTGGGATCTGGTGATCTTAGCGACGGTCTTTGTCATCGCTCTGTGGTGGCCGGCGGCCGCCTATTTCATCGCAGTGGCCGCTGTGGCTTATCCGCTTTATACCTTGTCGCTTTACATCGTCGTCCTCTTTTTGGCGGTCGCTTTGTTGGGACAGCGAATCTTCATACACAACTTGGGCGCGATGGTACTGGTGTTGGCCACACCCTGGTTAGCTCGCTACAACGTGGCCTGGGTCGTGCCTCTGTTGGGCGGTCTGTGGTGGGGTGCGGCCGGCGGCGCCTGGATGGGGGGACTGGCCGCTTTGTGGGGACAAGTGCTGGCTGGCATGGCTGGCTTGAACCCCGACTGGATGGCCCTCATTGGCACCTCACCGACCGTCGCTGGCGTGGCTCAACGCTTCGGCGAGGCCAACTCGCTGGAGACTCTTGAGCTAATCTTGGAGCCACTTGCGCCTAATGCTACGCTTCTGCTCTACCATTTGCTGCAGGTGGTTGCCTGGGCTGGGCTGGGCGGAATCGTGGGGTTCCTGGCCGATCGGGAATGGGTTCAACATCGCCACCCTTGGGGAACCATCCTGATTGGGATGGCGGGCGCTTTTGCGCTACTGGGGGCACATGTCGGGCTGGGTATGTGGCTCGAACAATACAACCAACTCTCGCTTTCTCCTATGTGGCCAACACTCATCGCCACGGCAGTCATCGTAGCAGTCGTGGTGGGCACACTGGAGGGACTACGCGATTTCTTGGAGCATCCGTTGCCGCCTCGCGCTGCCGCCCGCAAGACAAAAGCATCGCGCCGGCCCACCCGATCCCGGCCACCCTTGCACCGCACGCGCCGGGACGGGCCAGAACACGAACAAGAGGAAGAGCGAACTCCGCTGCCCGTGCCTGCCCAACTCCCTGATTGGGAACCGGCTGACGAATCCGAAGACCTGATCATGTTAGAGTTGGACTAGCACTCTTTTAAGGGAGATTTGACGAGCAAGGGCAAACGCCGTAGGAACTGACACGACCTGTCAAGTTAAACCTGATAGAGCACAGATTTTTATAGTACTGGCAAAGCATGCGCCAACATCAACAACTTCCATCTCACTACGAATTGCGGCGCCGGAGTACTGGCCGAAGCGGTCTGACGCCAGGCATGATCATCACGGCGCTGACCATCGGCGGGGTGCTGGTATTGCTGGCCACCACCTTTGTCGCCGATTGGCTGCGCACGCCAGGTCTGACTACATCGGCCACATCATCCTTTTTATCACCCAACGGTGATCTAGACCACGATTCCATTACTGTCACCTACAACTTGTCGGAGGAGGCCAACGTAACAGCCCAAATCCTCGGCGAAGGAGGAGGACTGGTGCGAACGCTAATGGTCGACCGTCCCCAACTGGCAGGTCAACATTTCATCGTCTGGGATGGCCTCAGCGATCTGAACCAGCCCGTGGCTGACGGAAGCTACCGGCTACAACTGACCGCCAATGGGCTCATCCGCTCCATTTCCCAAAGTATCACCGTCCAGGTAGATACGCAATCCCCCACGTTGCAATTGGTCAATTTCCCCGATGGTCTACGCGTGGGAGAGCCAACCCTGGTCGTGCAAGGCCTCACCGATAGCGACGCGACGGTTTGGGCTATTGGCAACCCGCAGCCGATTGGCGTGGACGGCCAGGGACGCTTCAGCTTCCGGCACCGGCTAGTCGAGGGAGACAACCAAATCGACATCCGCAGTGTCGACCCCGCCGGTAACAGCACTCGTCTGGCTCGCCAGATCATCCTGGTCACGACACCGCCCGAGGTGATTATCGCCACCCCACTTGACGATGAATGGACCAATCAAGCTTTGACCACGGTCACCGGCCAGGCCCCGCCCGGCACAACCCTGGAGATAAACGATCGGCAGGTTGGAGTCAATGCCGACGGCAGTTTTCAATATGAGATATTGCTGGAAGAGGGCGATAATCTTATCCAGGTTGTTGCCACCGACGATGTAGGCAACATCACCACTCAGGAACGGTTGGTTCATCTCAAGACCGTGCCCCCAACATTGGCGTTGAACGTGGAAGAAGGAAGTGTTGTGGGCGATGCCACACTCCAGGTGACCGGGCGCACCGACACAGGTGCTACGCTGGTGATTAACGGACAAACGGTACCTGTCAGCGCGCAGGGCGACTTCCAGGCGACGCTAAATCTGTCCCAGGGAGACAACCTCATTCAGGCCGAGGCGCGCGACCAAACCGGCAATGTGACGAATTTGACACGTCGCATCCGATACGAAGTGTCGCCACCAGCACGTGGGGTGGAACGGCTGGCGCGTAATTGGTCTGAACTGCCACCGCTAACATTGCCCCTGCTTATAGCTCTGCCAATGATCCTGTTGCTGGCGTTTAATCGACTGCGCCCAGTATCGCTGGTGCTATCGGTAGATCGTCGCTCTTTTACCCCGGGTGTGCCTGGCGAGGGAAAAGCTCTCGTTCTGTCGCTCGATCTGAGCAAAGCGTCACGGGTCACGCTAGAAGTACTCGATCAGTTTGGGCACCCACTGGCAACCATCCAACACAACCGGCGACGAAGTGCGGGTGAACATCACTTTTTCTGGGATGGCTACGACGACTACGGGAAGGTGGTTCCTCCTGGCGAATATGTCATTCAAGCAGTGGCTGGCACCCCTGGGGCCAACGTGACCAGCGCTGTCCAGGTAACGGTACAAGAGGACACGCTGATCCACGGTCGGGTCGAGCGGCGACACACCGGTGATAGTGGTGAAATCATTGATGGCCGAGACGAATTTGTCCGACGTCGGCCCAGGCGGAGGTAGTCTCGATGAATAACGAAATGGTTCGCATCGGGGTGCTGACGAGCGGAGGTGATGCGCCCGGCATGAACGCCGCAGTGCGGGCGGTTGTACGTACAGCGTTGGATCGGGGTGCGGAGGTGTACGCCATATACGAAGGATACCAGGGAATGGTGGAGGGTGGAGACCGCATCCACAAAATGACGTGGGGCTCTGTCGGAGGTATCCTGCATCAAGGAGGCACTGTGATCGGTTCGGCGCGCTGCGCCGAGTTTCGCACCCGAGAGGGGCGACGTCAGGCGGCCCGCAACTTGCTAGAACGCGAGATAGACAGATTGATTGTTATTGGCGGCGATGGCAGCCTGACCGGTGCTAACATCTTTCGTCAGGAGTGGCCCGAGCTCCTGGCCGAATTGGTCGAGAGGGACGAGATCCTTCACGAAGTGGCCGACCTTCACCCTAATTTAGTCATAGTGGGCTTGGTCGGGTCCATCGACAATGATATGTACGGCACCGACATGACCATCGGTGCCGATACTGCCTTGCACCGCATCACCGAGGCTGTGGACGCCATCCAAAGCACGGCTGCCAGCCATCAACGCAGCTTTGTGGTCGAAGTTATGGGACGCGGCTGCGGTTACCTGGCATTGATGAGTGGTATAGCTACCGGCGCCGACTGGGTGCTGATCCCGGAAAATCCACCCGACGTGGAGAACTGGGAAGAGCGGATGTGCCAGGTCTTGAAGGCAGGCCGCGAAGCGGGCCGCCGCGACAGTATTGTGATCGTGGCCGAAGGTGCTCGGGATCGGAAGGGAAATCCCATTAGCAGCGACTACGTCAAGAGTGTGTTGGAAGAGCGTTTGGGTGAGGACACTCGAGTCACGATTCTGGGACATGTGCAGCGGGGTGGTTCCCCAACCGCATTTGATCGCAACCTGAGCACACTGCTGGGCTACGCCGCCGTGGAGGAGACTTTATCCGCCACGCCAGACAGCGAACCGCGCCTGATCGGCATGCGGGGCAATCGTATCGTCCGTTCCCCATTGATGGATTGCGTGGAACAGACACATGGCGTGGCCGATACACTGGCTGCCCAAGACTATGAAAAGGCCATGGAACTGCGGGGGGGTAGCTTTAAGGAGGCCTTCCGCACTATGCGCACCCTGGTGCGGGCCCTGCCTCACCCACCGGAGCCGGGGCAAGAACAATTTCGGTTGGCAGTTATGCACTCGGGAGGACCGGCACCAGGAATGAATACTGCCGTCCGGGCCGCTGTCAGGTTGGGGCTCGATAGAGGACACGTGATGCTGGGGGTCAAAAACGGGTTCAGGGGGTTGATCGCCGGTGACATCCAGAAGATGGAATGGATGAGCGTCAATGGCTGGGCTGCGATGGGGGGAGCCGAACTGGGCACCAATCGTAAAATCCCCGAGGGCAGTGATTTTTATGCCATTGCACGCAATATCGAGGAACTGAATATCCAGGGCTTGCTGATCATTGGGGGTTGGCCTGGTTACGAGGGGGCCTACCGCTTGTATAGTCAGCGTAATCACTTTCCCACCTTCAACATCCCCATCGTCTGCCTGCCGGCTACCATAAACAACAATCTGCCCGGTTCTGAACTCAGCATCGGCGCGGATACCGCCCTCAACAGCATCGTGGAGGCAGTGGACAAAATCAAGCAGTCGGCCGTTGCCTCACAGCGCTGCTTCGTGGTGGAGGTAATGGGGCGCCATTGCGGCTATCTGGCCCTGATGGGTGGCTTGGCCACCGGCGCCGAGCGGGTGTATCTTCACGAAGAAGGAGTTACCCTGGATGATCTGCGCGCAGACCTGGATCAACTGGTCACCGGATTCAAAGGGGGCAAGCGACTGGCTCTGATGATCCGCAACGAGTTGTCCAACCCCTTCTATACGACCCCCTTTATGTGCGCTCTTTTTGAAGAAGAGGGCCAAGACTTCTTCGACGTGCGCCAGTCCATTCTGGGACACCTGCAACAAGGTGGCAACCCCACTCCCTTTGACCGTATTCAGGCCACCCAACTGGCAGACAAATGCGTCGAGTTCTTGATCCAGGAGGCCGGTAAAGAAGTACCGGCTGGTGTATTTATCGGCTTGCAAGCTGGACAAATACAGTTTCACAACCTGGAAGATTACCCGAGGATGACCGACGCCCAGTACCAACGCCCTAAAGAGCAGTGGTGGATGGATGTGCGGCCGATTGCCAAAGTGCTGGCCCAACCAGGGCCGCATTCTTCGCCAAAGGGAAGCTGAAACTGGACTCTGGCAATTCTTGAACTGGACGCAGATTAACACAGATTTACGCTGATAAGGCTTTTAAAAATCAGCGTGCGAAAGCCTGCATGAATCTGCGTCCGAGACGTGGAATCCGTTACATCCTGCCAATCTGTGTTCTATACCAACGGCAAACTAGAGCCACTCATCATTAAGGAGGCATCCAATGGACCAAAATGCATGGATCATGCTCTTTGTGGGTACCGGCGTGTCGGCCGGTCTCCTCGCCTTGGGGGTGGTGCTCTATCCCAAGCTTAAACAGGTGGAGCAAGGCTACCCGATGGAGGCAGCCATCGAGGCGGCGTTGCTGCCCGTCATTTTTGAGGGAATCTGCGCCGCTTATCGCATGAGCGAGAAGGGTATGGATGAACTTCAGCAACGCATCCAAGGTGCCGACAAGAAGGCAATCGCGGATAGCATTTATCGTATGCTGCCCGACACGGTGGGCACTTATGACCTCAGCCTGGTCAAGAACATCATTACTGAAGAGCGATTCGAGCAACTGGTACAAGACGCCTTCGATCGCTTCGACCGCTTCTTCGTCCAGCACCAGACGCATTTTGATGAGCTGTTTGAGAAATGGAAGGCGGAGAACGCATCGGCTTAGGGTAATTGGAGGAGCCTTTTAGCGTGCATGCTGAGATCGTAGTCACCGGCACCGAGCTATTGCTGGGCGAAATCGTCGACACTAACTCCACCATGATAGCCCGCATGTTGCGCGATATTGGGTTGGATCTGCACTATAAGAGCACCGTCGGCGATAACCGAGGGCGCATGGCGGCGGTGCTCAACATCGCGCTGGACCGGTCTGACATCGTGATCGTCTCGGGCGGATTAGGACCCACCGTGGACGACATCACCCGCGAAGCGGTAGCTGACGCCACAGCCCGCCCGCTCGTCTTCCACCAGGACTTGCTGGACCAGATAACGGCGCGCTTCGCCCGCTTTGGTCGCCCGATGACGGAGAACAACCGCCGCCAGGCTCACATCCCCGAGGGGGCCATCGCGGTCGAAAACCCGGTGGGTACCGCTCCGGCCTTCATCGTGGAGGACAGTCGAGGCACCATCATCTCCCTGCCCGGCGTCCCGCGCGAGCTGGAATATCTCATGACGCGGCGCGTGATCCCTTACCTCAAGGAACGCATGGGGACTGCGGCCGTCATCAAGGCCAAAGTGCTGCGTACGTGTGTCATCGGCGAGAGCCAAATCGACACGCTCATCGGAGACCTGATGGCTCAGGGCAACCCGACCGTCGGTCTGGCGGCGCACTCCGGCCAGGTGGACATCCGCATCACCGCCAAAGCGGCCGACGAGGGGGAGGCGGATGGCCTCATCGCGCCGGTGGAGGCCGAACTGCGGGCGCGCCTGGGGAGCGTGATTTACAGTGAAGGAACCGAAAAACTGGGGGAGGCTGTGGCCCGACTGCTGGCCGAACGGGGACTGACGCTGGCTTTGACCGACAACGTTACCCAAGACGAAATGGCCGAGCGTCTGGAGAATACGCCCCACGCCGGTGTGCTGATCTTTAAGGGGCATGCAATCGATGACGGCGATGCCCCGGTAGAACCACAGGCGAGGGCGGAATACCTGGTCACTCAAGCCAGGTCCGAAGCCGGTGCCAGCCTGGGTCTGGCCATCCTGGGCACAACTCAGCGGGAAGATGATCGCCCGCTGGTCTACCTCTCACTCAACGATGGCGGGCAAGTCGTCACGCGCTCGTATCAGTTCGGCGGTGAGAGCAAGTTAACGCGTCACTGGATCAGCATCCGTGCCCTGGATCTGGTGCGTCGTTATCTGACAGGGGCACTGGATGAAGATGAGAGCTAAAGGCCTGCAGCTTGGTTGCAAACCACTTCGAGCTAAGTTATAATTTCCCCGTCTGTGCTGATTCGCCTGCATAGACGCAAAAGATTAGCGGCAGGAGACTATGATGGATACCGTTCAAGTTTCAGTAACTTTGCCGCGTGGGGTGTTGTCGGCGCTCAAGCAAGACCCCAGCGGGTTTGTCCAAGAGATGAGGCTGGCTGCCGCCGTCAAGTGGTACGAAATGCAGCGCGTCTCCCAGGCCAAGGCGGCTGAAATCGCCGGGCTTTCCAGAGCTGAGTTCCTGACGACACTGGCCCATTTTGGCGTATCACCCTTCCAGTACGAGACGGATGAGGTGGTCCAAGAGGTAATCGGTGACTGAGAACTGGGTTCTCAATGCATCGCCGCTCATCGTGCTGGCCCGGATTTGCCGTGAGGGTCTGTTACTGTCCCTGGCCGACACGGTAGTTGTACCCCGCTTGGTGGCCGAAGAAATCCAGGCCGGGCCGGCTCAAGACCCGGCGCGGCAGGCGCTAGCTGCTGGCCGGTTCACCGTTATCGACACACCACCTCCGTCGCCGGAGCTGTTGGCCTGGGACCTTGGCCGTGGCGAGACAGCGGTGCTCTCGTTGGCGATAGCCGATGGAACGTGGACGGCAATTCTTGATGATGCCGCTGCTCGCAAATGCGCCCGCAGCTTCTCCATTCCGGTCAAAGGAACTTTGGCTTTGGTGTTGCTGGCGAAGCAGCGTGGGCTAATCCCCTCAGCCGCTGAGGTGATTCAAGCTCTGCTAACCAGCGGCTTTCGCCTTGATGACCAGACTATTCGAGATGCGTTGGCTCGGGCCGTGGATGAGAGTTGGCCGCTGTAACAACTATGTCAAGGACAACTGGCTGATCCTGGTCGGCTATCCACTGGAAAGAAGTTTTTCACCAGAACGTTGCGAGACGATCCTGGATCAAATCCTCGAAACCTATCGCCCCAAGATCCTTGAAGCCCTCAATTTTATTAATCTGCTCAACTCGAAGCAAAAGGAGGATTTTGACGTGGGAAACGTTGACAAAGAAGCCATCAAGCAGGTGATTGAGAAAGCCTACATTCGAGGAATCCACGGGAATCAAGACGAGGAAACGGTGAGAAGTGGATTCCACCAGGGTTTCGCCATGTTGGTTCTGCAGGATAACGTGCTTGAAAAAGTGACGGTTGACGAATGGCTCACAAGAATCGAGACGATGAAGGCGGAGAATCCCGACTTGTGGGCAGCGGAAACGCGATACACTGTTGAGTTGGTAGACGTCGCCGGATATGCAGCCGTTGCGAAACTCGATGTATACAAAGGGGCCACACATTTTTCCACGGATTACATGTTGCTGTACAGATTTGAAGAGGGATGGAGGATAGTCTCGAAGATATTCGCGATACCGGGCTGAGCAGGAACGGGGAAGGCGTTCAGCCACAAGCCTGCGAGTAGGTTGGGGCGAGTATTGATAGACTTCAGTCGTCATGTTATACTAACAAGAAATACCAAAGGTATAACCGATGACAACAGTTAAAACCTCTATCTCCATTCAAAAAGCTCTGTTCGATCAGGTCAATGAACTGGCCGCGGATTTGCAGATTCTCCGAAGCCAACTGTTCGTGCTGGCCGTTGAGGAGTTCATTAAGCGGCACGAAAACCGCAAGATCCTTGAAGCCCTCAATGCGGCCTACTCAGACGCACCGGACCCGAGCGAGGAGGTCTTACGCGAAGGGATGCGCCGGAAGCACAGGCAGTTAACGGAAGTGCATAAGATCGTTAAACGATAACCATGTTTGTTATCTAAGTATTGGGGGCTACGCGGTCGCGTTACAATTGACAACCGGCCTTTCAGGGCCTATAATAAGCCCTGAAAGTAGGTTCTAATATTGGGGCCTACTAGGAGGTGACTAATGATGTATCAAGCGAAGATTAGCCTCACCGAACCCCTGGCAGAATTTCTGGCTGACTATAAAACCTATGGATTCAAGGATAAAAGCACCATGGTGCGTACCGCTCTGGGCCGTTTCAAGCTCGAACTTGAAACGCAGACTCTCAAAGAGTCGGCTGCTTTGTACGCTGAACTTTATGAAAGTGACTCTGAAATGCAAGAATTGACAGAAGCGGCGTTGGATGGATGGCCAGAATGACAACGCTCAAACGAGGAATGGTGATTGATGTTGATCTGAATCCGACGAAGGGATCAGAAACCGGGAAAGTACGCCCGTGTGTGATTGTGACAAATGATGTGTATAACGAACGGGTGCCGGTTATCCAGGTGGTGCCAATAACGGAATGGAGTGAGAAGAAAGGGCGAATTAAGACCAACATTGCACTGATCCCAAGTCAGGAAAACGGGTTAACGAAAAAATCTGTTGCGGATTGTTTGCAGACGAGGCCGGTTGATCACCGATACCGGTTGGTGCGAGTTCGAGGTAAACTGGGGCCGAGGGAGGTCGAAAGTATCAACGCCGCGTTGAGAATCGTATTTGAGTTGGAGTAAAACTGTTTCAGGCGGTCCAATTGGGTCGTTAGACAGATTCAAACCTGGTCAGCATCTGATGGTAACCCCATCAGGTGCTTTTTTGGTGACTCAGCGGAGCACCCTTGTTGGTAAGCGCCCACACCTGGCCCCCCGGCTCGCAGACAGTACAGGTGCCAGACAGCGGACAGTCGGCGCAGGGTCCAACGTCATCGCTGGGCAAAGTCTGGCAGGTGCCGCTGGAGACGGAGCGCAGATAGCCCATGCGTGACAGGTCGGCCAACATGTGCTCCACTAGCCTCTCTGACACGTCGAGTTGGTCAGCCAATTGGGCCGGTGTGTGGACACCCCCCTCCGCCAACATACCTAGCAGTCGATCCAGCACGCTACACCCCCCAACCGATCAGGGCCGCGCCCTGGTAGATGAGAATGCCTACCCCAAAAGAAATCACCAGCAGCAGCCCGACGTTGAACACGACCCAGCGCCAGCCGCCGGTCTCCTGTCGGATGGTGGCCAGCGTGGCAGCACAGGGGATAAAAAGCATGGTCACCGCCAAAAACGCCAGCGCTGCCGCCGGTGGAACGCTGGCAGCCATGGTCGCGCCCAGTCCAGTTGCCTCCTCGCCGCCCCCGTAGAGCACCCCCAGCGTGGCGATGGCGTTTTCTTTGGCGGCAAAGCTGGTCACCAAAGCTACCATCGGTTGCCAATCCAGTCCCATCAACTGGCCGACAGGTGCCAACATCAGACCTAGCCGTCCGATCATGCTGTTCTCTATCCCGGGCCCGGGGAAAACCGAGAGCGCCCAGACAATCACCGAAACCGCCAAGATGATGCTACCCGCTTTGCGCAGAAAGGCTGTTGTGTTCCCCCAAACGAACATACCAATGGTGCGCCCATTGGGAATGTGGTACAAGGGCAATTCCATAATGAAGGCCGCGTGAGTTCTCTTGAAAGCCAGGCGATTGACGACCGTGCCCACCAGCGCCAGGATGATCAGATTGAGCAACACCAGGCCCCAGGCGACCAGGGCTGCGCCCCGCCCGAAGAAGGCGGGGGTAAGAAAGGCGACCACGGCCATACGCGCCGTGCAGGGCACCAGTGGCGCGAGCTGAATGGTCAATAACCGAGCGCGAGGCGAGTCGATGATACGCGCACCAGCCACAGCCGGCACATTGCAGCCAAAGCCCAAGAAAAGGGGCAAAAAGCTCTTGCCGTGCAGCCCCATGGCGTGCATAAAACGGTCCATCACGTAAGCAGCCCGGGACATGTAGCCCACGTCTTCCAGCAACCCCAGAATGGCAAAGAAGATAATCAAGATGGGCAAGAAGGTGAGGACCGTGCCGGCGCCTGTGATCACGCCGTCTGCAAGCAGGCCAACTAGCCAGGACGGCGCACCGGCCAACACGCTGCGGACCAGTTCAGCACCTCCCTGAACCACGTAGATATCGAGCCAGCCTTGCAACGGCGAAGCGATGGTGTAAGTCAGCCAGAAAACCAAGGCCAGGATACCGACCAGCACCAGCAAGCCCAGGAATGGATGAGTCGCCACCCGATCCAGCCGATCGGTCAGCGTTATCTGGCCAACGCGGGGCTGCTCAACCGCTGCGCGCATCATACGTCCAATCCACTCGTAGCGTCCCCCGGCCACGGCCAGGATGGCGTCCTCGTGTTGCTTGAGGATGCTATGCACCCCCTCCCAGCGATCCGGTGATAATTGGGCCTTAATCATACGCGTGATCTCGGTGTCTCCCTCCAGCAGCTTGAGCGCCACCCAGTCGCTGGGGTAAGGAGAGGGAACGTAGCCAGCAATGAGGGACTCTAGCTCATCCAGCACTGCCTGATGGTCCTCACGAATCTCCGGGCGACGCGGTGCGTAGCGCAAGGGGTCACGTACCAAGACGTCCACAGCCTCCACCAATTCACGAATGCCCTGGTTACGGGTGGCAACAACCGGCACCACCGGCAACCCTAGCGCCGCTTCCAGGACGTGGGGCTCCACGCGGTAGCCCTCTCGCTCGGCCACGTCCACCATATTTAGCCCCAATACGATCGGGACGGGCAACCAAACCAATTCGGCCAGCAAGTACAGGCTACGCTCCAGGGTGGCGGCGTTCACGATGGCGATGACGACGTCGGGGTGCTCTTTGATGATGAAGTCACGTGCAACTTGCTCTTCAGGGGAGTTGGCCGTGAGGCTATAAGTGCCGGGCAAGTCAACCAATTGGACGGTGGTACCGTTGTATCGATAGGTGCCCGTCTTTTGCTCGATGGTTTTGCCCGGCCAATTGCCTACGTGTTGGCTGAGACCAGTGAGCATGTTGAACACCGTGGACTTACCTACATTCGGCTGACCAGCCAACGCAACGGTGATGACTCGCTCTCCAGCAAATGCAGTTTTCCCCGGCGCACTGGAATGGGCAGGATTGTGTTGTGACGGGGCGCAATGGCCCCTGCCGATCAACATTGCTCCACCCAATGGCGATGAAGTTTTTGTCATAACTTACCTCTCAAAGCCCTGCGCTGCCACGCGAGACGCCCACCTTACGCGCTTCTCCTCTACCCAGCGCGACTCGTGTCCCTCGTAGGCTGACGATCACCGCTCCGTGGCCATAATTCTGTATCATTTTCACCAGTGCTCCCGGCGTGAAGCCAAGCGATGCCATACGACTGCGAAAATGGGTGCCACCGTCGAGATCACGTACTACCGCCGTCTCGCCCGCTTGTAGATTATTGAGTTGAGTTACCCCGGCCTTGAACGTCGGCGGTTCATACTCACGGATCTTGCTCAGAATCAAGTCAACCAGACGCTCGCGGTCAAAGGGTGGAGCAGCATATATAATCTTCGTGTCCGGATATCGGGCCTGGGTGTTGGAAATGCGCGCCCGCAGGCTGTGCGGTGAACTCTCCACAAAGCATTCGCAAGGTGGAATTTCGAGGAGGGAAATGACCGTGGGTACGACCAGGATCTGCCGGGGGTTGTGAATGATGGCGTGCTCAATCGCTTCCTCTATTGATGGAGATCCATTTCGGCAGTAGCCAACTTCAACGCGCCTGTAGCCCCCGCGTGCAAGGATGTCCCGTACCGCGTTTTCGGATCCTCGATGGGCGCCGGGCGCGACAGATTTCTGCGGGGAGTTACTGACCAGGTTCGCGGGTATGCTCTCTGAGGAAGCACCAATGGGAAGCGAGGTGAGCGCTACGCTCTGGATTGTGGATAGGTCAGACACCAGGGTTGGTTGGGGCGGCGTACAGACTGCCAGCACCACACTCATATCTTTGCGGTCTAGGGCGTCGGTCATAGCTTCTCCTAATAGTATTGAGCTTCGGTAGGTCCAGGATTTGCAGCTTAGGTAAACCCGTGACCCGCCAGTTCTACAATCCGGCTTGCGCACTCTGGATCTACCGAGAATGTACCCTTACAATCGGGGCAGTAACCGTCCAAGTGGACGCGCGTGTGGACGATTTCCAGATCCAACTCCTGGGCCAGTTCGTGACTGGCTTGTTTGATCAGAGGCGACTCAAATTCGATGACTCGGCCACATTCGATGCAGGTGAAGTGATAATGAGCCTTTGCCCCCACCTCGTAGTAATGTTTTTGTCCCTCGCGATCCAGCATGCGTTCCTGAACGATGCCCGCTTCCTTGAGCACTTTTAAGGTGCGATAAACCGTAGCCAGACTGATGTTCGGATCACGTTCTTTGGCCAACGCGTAAATGCCCTCGGCATCCATGTGAGCATCACATTCGGCCAGCACCTCGAGCAATAACCGGCGCTGGCTGGTCATTCGTCGGCCGGTGGCATGGAAAATTTGCGTCATGCCTTCGGTGAGGGACATCAGAGACTACCCCTTATTGCAAGTGATTTGCAATTTCATTATAATACAGAATGTACAAATGTAAAGTGACATTTGTCACCGCTTTGGAAGGACTGATTAAATAAATTCCAGATTTGGCGTAACGCATACCTTCGGGTACAATTTGGGCAAGGCGTGTTTGTGAGCCTACGAGTCAGCGCTGTGCTCAACGCATCTCCAAATTACAAATGTCACATCTCCGTGAAGGAGGCCCCTTTTGACGCGCGAGCAAGTTCGATTAACCGCATTGGCGGCCTGTGCTGGCTGAGCTAGCAAGACGGATCCAGGGATCCTGGCGCAGGTCCTGCGCCCTCTGAAAAAACTACTTTCAACCGAGATGCATCCCGAAGTGCTGGTGGGCTTAGGGGTGGCCGATGATGCTGCTGTTTACCAACTGAACCAGCAGCAGGCCATCATCAGTACCACTGACTTTTTCACACCAATTGTTGACGACCCTTACGACTACGGGGCGATTGCGGCTACCAACGCTATGAGTGACGTGTACGCTATGGGAGGCGAAGTACTATTCGCCCTCAACATCGCCGCTTTTCCACCCGACATAGACCCGTCGCTCATTACCGAAATCCTGCGCGGTGGGGCCGAAAAGGTGATCGAGGCCGGTGCGGTAATTGCCGGTGGACACACCATTCAAGACAAAGAGCCCAAGTATGGCCTGGCGGTGACCGGCCTGGTCCATCCCGATCGTATTTTGACCAAGGGAGGTGCCCGCCCCGGTGACCGGCTGGTTCTCAGCAAACCCATAGGCACCGGGACGGTTAGCACCGCTCTCAAGCGAGACATCGCCCGCCCCGACCACGTGACGGCAATGATCAAGAATATGAAGCGCCTCAATCGCTGTGCGGCCATGGCTGGACAGGCAGTGGGTGCGCGGGCGGCTACCGACATCACCGGTTTTGGCCTGTTGGGTCACGCGACTGAGATGACTCAAGCAGGTGGGGTGCGCTTTCGGTTTTGGATGAGTGATATCCCCCTGCTCCCCGGCGCGACTGACTACGCTGCTGAGTGGGTCTTCCCCGGCGGCTCGCACAACAACAAAGCCCACTACGGCCATCTGGTTCAGTTCGACTCAAACATCCCGGAGGATCGCCAGATGCTCTTGTGGGATGCGCAAACCTCGGGAGGCCTGTTGCTAGCCCTCCCCGCTGAGCGGGTAGAGGATTTCTTGGCCGAGTGTGCGCAACACGAGCAGGAGGCCTGGGCGATCGGCGAAGTGTTGGAGGGCGAGGGGATCGAGGTTGTGGCGCAGCCATAGAGACGAAAAAAGTGAACACCGAACCGGAATCGACCAATAGGTACGACCGCACAGCTCTGAAGCAACAATGGTACACTGGCTGCCTGGTGGTCCTCTTGCTGACCACTGCCTTTGTGATTGGTGGCCTACTGGGGGGCATGGCCGGCGGGGGGCTAGTGCTGTGGGCCACCGATACTGAGTTCAGTTTGCTGGGGATGCCACTCACGCCGACCGTCACGCCCACCCCATCTGCTACTCCAACGCCCACATCCACCCCATCTCCGCCGACGCCTATCCCTACTCTGTATCCCACCGTTACGCGTTCCATCGCCGACATGATCAGCCAGGTGGTACCAGCCGTGGTGACCGTCGTGAACCAGCAGGCCAGCGTGGCGCAATTTGGCACCACGGTTGACGCGCGCATCTTGGGGTCAGGCATCGTTGTTGACCAACGGGGATATATTGTGACTAACTACCACGTGGTCGAGCCGATTAATCCCACCGGGTCAGAGGCGGGTGAGTTAACGGTTATCCTGACCACAGGTGAGGCGCTACCAGCCCACCTGGTGGCCAGTAATCAGCAACAAGACTTGGCTCTCTTGCACGTCGAAAATGGGGACATGCTGGCAGTCAATTGGGGCGACTCCGAGCAAGTCCGACCGGGGGAATGGGTAGTGGCTGTCGGAAGCGCCCTGGGCGACTTCCCCAATTCGGTCACGGTCGGGGTGGTCAGCGGCGTGGACCGAGCCCTAGAGTTGGACGACAATTTGGTGATCGAGGGTCTGATTCAGACCGACGCTGCCATCAACAAGGGCAACTCCGGTGGCCCGCTGGTGAATTTAGATGGCGAAGTGATCGGAATTAACACTTTCATCATCCGCGAAGGGCGGCGCAGCGGCGTGGCCGAAGGTATCGGTTTTGCCATCCCGTCGACTCTGGCGCGCGACCTAACCGAGGAGTGGATTGCTGCCGATGCTTCCCTGAAATAATGAGCGCGCCTGAGCTCTAACCCCTTGCTGTCCCCCCTTCCAATTTCGCATTACTTTTCTATGCCCTTTGACTTCCTATCGCGTTGATGCTAAATTGTTCGACGAGAGGACAATATTCGTTTAGGCCGCGTCCAAGAATAACTTTGTGCATTTTGAAATATTTCACTCGGAATTCTGGCCTGAAAATAGAAAGTTATTTCTGGACGCTTCCTTAGGATACACACCTCACGCCGTAAGGCCCTTCGGATTTATGAGGCTGGGCTGAGCAGTCGTGGGCCCAGGCACGGTTGTCGAGCGTTAGATGACGCTTACTGCGGGCCACAAGATGGAGGAAAGTCGAATGAAAGTCCGAACGATATTGGCAACCAAGGGCACGAACGTGGTTACGATTCGCCCTCAGCAACCTTTGAAAGAGGCAGCCCGCTTATTGACTGAGCATAATATTGGCGCACTGGTTGTGGTGAATGAAGCCGGTAAGTTGGCGGGCATTATATCCGAACGCGACATTATTCGGGCGGCAGCTCGGCTCGAAGATGCATTGTCGCGGCCTGTCAAAGAGGCAATGACCAAAGAGGTGATCATCGGCCTTCCCAATGACGATTTGATAGCCGTCGCGCACGCAATGACGGATAAGGGATTCCGACACTTGCCGATTATGGACCAGGAGGAATTGGTGGGCATAATCTCTATGAAAGACATCGTAGAATGCCAGCGTGACCAATACCAGGGTGAAATTGACACCTTGCAAACGCAGATCATAGCAGATGAGGACTGAGGACGCGAGGTAGTTCCCAGCGGTGTAATTCAGTCGCATAACAGATTCTGGCTTTCAGCCGTAAGGATAGCGGGCAAGGAATCATCTTATGAACAAGGTATCGCACAAAGGAGCATCTCATGGCTAACGTAGGTACTGACGCAAACCCGCTGCGAGTAGCTATCATTGGCGCAGGACCCAGTGGGTTTTATGTGGCCGACCACCTGTTCAGGCAGAGAGAACTCGTCGTGCGGCTAGACATGTTTGATCGGTTACCAACGCCTTTCGGACTGGTGCGCGCCGGGGTTGCTCCCGACCATCAGAAGATCAAGTCTGTCACAAAGGTGTTCGACAGAATTGCGTCTCGACCGAATTTTCGCTTTTATGGCAATGTGGAGTTTGGCACACACGTTACTTTGGCCGATCTGAGAGATTATTACCACCAAATCTGCTACACCACGGGTGCTCAGACAGACCGGCGTATGGGCATCCCCGGCGAGGATTTACAGTGCAGCCATTCGGCAACCGAGTTCGTCACGTGGTACAACGGCCACCTCGACTGCCGTCATTGCCAATTTGATCTTTCACAGGAGCGGGTAGCAGTCGTTGGAGTAGGTAATGTTGCCGTGGACGTAGCCCGCATATTATCCAGCACACCAGATGAGCTGACCAAGACCGATATTGCCGACTACGCTCTGGAGGCTTTGAGCTGCAGCCGCGTCAAAAAAATATTTTTATTAGGGCGGCGTGGGCCGTCCCAAGCAGCCTTCACTACCCCCGAGATCAAGGAACTGGGCGAGCTAGCGAATGCCGATGTCGTCACACTGCCGGAAGAAGTAGAGCTAGATGATTTGAGCCGGGCCGCGCTCGAACGCAACCCAGATCAAGCTACGATCAGGAAACTGGAAATCCTGCAAGAATATTCAACGCGCAATACCACGGGCAAATCGCGTAAGTTGACTATACGCTTCTTGGTCTCGCCCGTGGAACTCATTGGGGATGAAGCAGGCCAGGTGGTGAGCATGCGATTGGTGAGAAATGAGTTGTATGCGACTGAAGCCGGCACGCTGCGCCCCAGGCATACGGATCAATTCGAAGAACTGCCAGTCGGGCTGGTGTTCCGTTCCGTCGGCTACCGGGGAGTGCCGCTGCCCGGGGTACCCTTCAACGATAAGTGGGGCGTCATTCTAAATGAGAAGGGCCGGGTGATCAATCCTGATACCCAACAACCTGTGGTAGGTGAATACACCGCGGGATGGATTAAGCGAGGTCCGTCAGGTGTAATTGGCACCAACAAGCCGGACGCGGCCGAAACTGCAACCTGTATGATAGAAGACCTGGCTGATGGCTTAATTCTCAAGCCCAAACAACCAGATGTCACTGCCGCCGAATGCTTTATTCGTGAACGTCAGCCGGATTGCTTCACCTATGCAGATTGGTTGCGCCTCAACGAACTGGAGGTGACCAGAGGACAAGCAGCGGGTCGTCCTCGGATCAAATTCACTTCCGTGGATGATATGCTGGCCGCTTTAGGACGTTAAGCTCCTTTCCATTAGCGTTTTGATTTTTGGCAGAAATCCGGTATAATGAAACTGGACGTAAAAGCTTTGGAGGAGGAAACACAAAGAGGTACATGGCAGACCATCAACTATCAGCCAGTGACGACTCGGCCAATAGCAACCCCGCAATGACTATGGCCGAATTGCTTGAGCAGGCATATGACCTAAAGGAAATACGACGCGGCGACATCTTGACGGGAACTATTGTAAGCATCACACCCAATGAGATTCTGATCGACATTGGGTCCAAGTCTGAAGGGATTGTCGGCGGACGCGAGATTGAGAAACTCTCCGCCGAGGACTTGGCGGCCTTTTGCATAGGGCAAGAGGTGCCCGTCTACATTGTGAGACCTGAAGATGAAGAAGGGAACACAATCCTTTCATTGGCGCGGGCGCAAGCCGAGTCAGACTGGTTGACCGCACAGAAGATGTATGAGTCGGGCGAAATCTACGAAGGTGAAGTCGTCGGGCACAACAAGGGAGGGCTCATCGTACACTTTGGCCAGATACGGGGTTTTGTGCCCGGGTCGCAGTTGGCGAGTGACCAGCGAGGGGGCAGCGCCAGCAGAGAAGGGCAGTGGAGCCAAATGATCGGCCAGCGTTTGAGCCTCAAGATCATTGAGATAGACCGTCGCCGTAACCGTCTCATTTTCTCCGAACGCGCTGCAGTCGAAGAGCAGCGCAGCCAACAGAAGGAGAAGTTGCTGAGCGACTTAAAGGAAGGGGATGCGCTTACGGGGCGCGTCACGAGCCTGGCAGATTTTGGTGCCTTTGTGGATTTGGGAGGTGCCGATGGTTTGATCCACCTTTCAGAGCTCTCTTGGTCGCGTGTCTCGCACCCAAGTGACCTGCTACAGGTGGGAGACGAAATTGAGGTTTATGTACTAAACATTGACACCGAGCGGCAACGGATCGGGCTGAGCCTCAAGCGGCTACAACCGGAACCCTGGTCGCAGGTTCTGGACCAATACGAAATCGGCCAGATTGTAGACGCAAGAATTACCAAGCTAGCGAACTTTGGCGCTTTTGCCCAGCTTGGCGAAATAGAAGGCCTGATTCACCTATCGGAATTGACCGATGCCAACATCACCCACCCACGCGAAGTTGTGAAAGAAGGTGACCATGTATCTGTCAAGATCATCCGCATCGACCCCGAGCGGCGTCGAATGGGATTGAGCCTCAAGCAAGCTGAAGGTGAGGCAGATTGGAACGAGTACCAAAGCGCTCAAGAAATCAATGAAGTCGAAGACGAAGACGAAAACATCAACGAAGCCGAGGAAGAGACAGTACCGGACAATGATTGAGAGATTTTGGGGAGATTGACTTATCCAGTTTTTAGGGTTAAAGTTAGAATGCGAAAGGGATTAAGTAATTGCTATAAAGGGCTAGAATAATGGCAGATAAATTTGATCGTTTTACAAAACGTGCGCGACGAGTCCTCTCGCTGGCGCAAGAAGAAGCTCAACGGCTTAATCACAACTATATCGGGACGGAACACTTGTTACTGGGGTTGGTACGTGAAGAGAATGGTGTAGCAGTGCGCGTCTTGCGTGAACTGGGAGTGGACCCCCGGCAGATTCGGGAGCGTGTGGAGCGTACGGTAGGACGCGGCCAAAGGGCTTCATATGGCAAACTCAGTCTCACACCCCGGACCAAGCGTGTTATAGAGCTGGCAGTAGACGAAGCCCGTCGGCTGGGTCATCATTACATCGGCACCGAGCATCTACTACTGGGGCTGGTCCGCGAAGGAGAAGGAGTTGCTGTTGACGTGCTCAAGGGGCTGGGAGTGAGTCTCGACAAGGTGCGCTCGCAGACAGCACGCGTTATGATGGAATCTGCATCACAACCAGTAAGCGCACGAGGCGAATCAAACAAACAGACTCCTCTCGTAGACCAGCTTGGAACCGATCTCACTACACATGCGGCTGAAGGCAAATTAGACCCGGTGATTGGCCGGCAACTGGAAATCGAGCGTGTCATTCAGATTCTCTCTCGTCGCACCAAGAACAACCCCGCGCTGATTGGAGAACCTGGCGTAGGCAAGACGGCCATTGTCGAGGGGTTAGCCCAACGTATCATAAATGGCGAAACCCCTGACACCTTGATCGGCAAGCGGGTTGTGATGCTCGACGTAGGTTCCCTGGTCGCTGGGACTATGTACCGAGGCCAGTTCGAGGAGCGTCTCAAACGAGTTATCGAAGAGATCAAACAGTCCGAGTCCATCCTCTTTATTGACGAGCTGCATATGTTGGTCGGCGCCGGCTCAGCAGGTAGTTCCGTAGACGCTGCCAACATCTTAAAGCCAGCCCTGGCAAGAGGTGAGCTTCAATGCATTGGGGCCACCACGTTGGACGAATATCGTAAGAACATCGAAGGGGATGCGGCCCTGGAACGTCGCTTCCAGCCGGTCACGGTGGAAGAGCCGACTATCGAAGAGACCATTGAGATCCTCAAAGGCATACGCAGTCGTTACGAGGCGCACCATAATCTGGAAATCACCGATGAGGCTCTGGTGGCAGCCGCACACCTGGCGGCACGTTACGTGCCTGATCGCTATATGCCCGACAAAGCCATCGACTTGATTGATGAGGCGGCGGCACGGGTACGGCTATACAAGATCCCGTTTGCCAGTGATATGGGCCAACAGATTGCTGAGATGCGGGCGCTCCGGCAGCAGAAAGAGGAAGCGATCAGCGCGCAGCGGTTTGAGGATGCAGCCGACTTACGTGATCGTGAGCGCAGTCTGCAAGAGGAGTTTAGCCAATTGGATATCGGCTGGGAGACTCCTGCGTCAGATGTTCCCAAAGTGACCCACGAAGATATCGCCGAAGTGGTCTCTATGTGGACAGGCGTGCCCGTGCAGCAGATGGCCACCGAAGAGAAAGAGCGCTTGCTGCATATGGAAGATGCGATTCACGAACGAGTGGTTGGTCAGCACGAGGCCATTGAGGCAATCTCAAAGGCAGTACGCCGCGCTCGCGCCGGGCTCAAAGACCCCAAGCGCCCTATTGGTACTTTTGTCTTCTTAGGTCCGACCGGGGTCGGTAAAACCGAGCTGGCCAAGGCATTAGCTGAGTTTATGTTTGGCAGTGAGGACGCTCTTGTCAAACTCGACATGAGCGAGTTTATGGAGCGACACAACGTAGCACGCCTGGTTGGCTCACCACCCGGCTACATCGGCTATGAAGAAGGCGGTCAGCTCACCGAAGCTGTACGCCGCCGCCCTTACTCCGTCATCCTCTTCGACGAGATCGAAAAAGCCCACCCCGAAGCATTTAATATGCTGCTCCAGATCATGGAGGATGGGCATCTGTCAGACGCCAAAGGAAAACGAGTTGACTTCCGCAATGCCATCCTTATCCTCACCTCAAACGTAGGGGCCGACCTCATCAACCGCGAAATGTCCCTGGGCTTCAATCTGTCACGCGATGAGGTCAAGAGTGAAGCCGAGAATTACGATAAGATGAAGGACAAAGTGATGTCGGAACTCAAACGCATTTTCCGCCCCGAGTTCCTGAACCGTGTGGATGGGACGATGGTCTTCCACGCACTAAATCGCGAGGAGATCAAACAAATCGTAGATCTGGAGCTGGACAAGGTCCGCAACCGGCTAGTAGAACAACAGGTCACTCTAGAGGTGACTGAGAAGGCTAAAGACTATCTGGCCGACGAAGGTTACGATCCACACTTCGGCGCGCGTCCCTTGCGCCGCGTCATCCAAAACAAGATAGAAGACGTGCTGAGCGAAGGCCTTTTGGCTGGCGACTTCCAGTTGGGCGATACAGTACTGGTGGATTATCAAGATAACCAAATCACCATGGAAGTTACCGCCCGTGCCGAGCCAGAGGCGGAGCTAGCTGAACCGGAAGCAGTGGCATAGTAGATACCAAGACTCGAAGAAAAGTTTCCGTAGACCCCAAGGGTGCGCGAACCTGCGGTTCGCCTGAAACCCTTGGGGTCTTGTGCTAAGACCCCCGGCCAAATTTGTGTCTTGACACATAACCATAACTGGAGTAGAATAGAAATAGAACATTTGTACTAATACTGTCAAAGGAGAGTGAGACTTGGCCAAGGCGCAAACCCGTTATGTCTGTCAGCAATGTGGCAGCGCCCAAGCTAAGTGGATGGGCCGCTGCCCTGACTGCGGCGAGTGGAACACAATGGTTGAAACCATTGTCGAATCCAGGCTGTCGGGTGCTAAGAAACTGGCACTGACATCGGCCACGCAAAACCAACCACAACTGCTGCGCGACGTAGTTGCCAATGGCTTTGAGCGTGTCTCGCTGGCAATGGGTGAGTTTGATCGCGTACTGGGGGGCGGGCTGGTGCCTGGCTCGCTGGTGCTCATCGGTGGCGATCCGGGGATCGGCAAGAGCACACTGCTGCTACAAGCATCGGCAGCGCTAGCCATGGCTGGCGGCCCCGTGCTCTACGTATCCGGTGAGGAAAGCACACAACAGATCAAGCTTCGGGCCGAGCGCCTGGGCCTGGCAGGTGACGGCCTCTACTTGTTGACCGAGACTAATGTAGACGCCATCCTCGGCCATATTGAAAAACTCGACCCCCGATTGGTGGTAGTCGACTCCATTCAGACCGTCTATTTGGATGAACTGAGTTCGGCTGCTGGCTCGGTCAGCCAAGTGCGCGAGAGCGCCGCGCGATTGATGCAAGCGGCTAAAGGGCGTGGCATTCCGGTCTTTCTTATCGGGCATGTGACGAAGGCTGGCGCCATCGCCGGACCCCGGGTGCTGGAACACATTGTAGATACCGTGCTTTACCTGGAGGGCGACCGCTTTCACGCCTATCGCTTGCTGCGCTGTGTCAAAAATCGGTTTGGTGCCTCCAACGAGGTTGGTGTCTTTGAGATGAGAGACGTGGGGATGACCGAGGTTGCCAACCCCAGCGAAGCCTTTCTGGCCGAACGTTTGTTGAACGCCGCCGGCTCGGCGATCGCTGTCACCTTAGAAGGAACACGCCCGCTACTGGTGGAGATTCAGGCCTTGAGCAGCACGACCAGCTTCGGCAATCCACGGCGCACGGCCAACGGCATTGATTTCAACCGCCTGCTGCTATTGACTGCGGTCCTAAGTAAACGGGTAGGTGTGCGCCTGAGCGACCAAGATGTGTTTGTGAACGTCGTAGGCGGTCTGCGGGTAGGTGAGCCAGCCGCTGACCTTGCTGTTGCCTGTGCTATTGTCTCTAGTTTCCGCGATGTGCCTGTGGCGGGCGACTTGGCCATCATTGGCGAGGTTGGCTTGTCAGGCGAGTTGCGGGCAGTAAGTCAGCTCGAGACCCGGCTCAAAGAAGCAACCAAACTGGGATTTAATCGCTGCCTGGTACCCCAATCGCGCCAATTAGACAAGATAAAATTGCCAGGCGTTGAGATTCTTGGAGCCCGCTCCCTGGCACAAACATTAGAAATTGCCCTGGTTGCCTGAGGTTTGAAAGATATTGGTCGTAGGGCGGGTTCGTAACCCGCCATTTGGGGGCAGCAGGGTACTGAAATGCACCCTAAGCCAAGAAACGCTTTGACTTTTTGGTTAGATTGTGTTAAGATTAATTAGCGACGGAATACCTGAATTCTTGGGACTTATATCATCCTTCTTTTCCCCTCTAGGGCTTCTTCCGCCGCAGAGACTTTCATAATCTTGTCGCCTTGACCCAGTACCGACGGGACATCACACGTTAGAAATGCTGAGAGTTTGTTGAGTTTCTGGGCCTTCTTGTGACACATTCCAGCGCTTCATTATGGGTGTACCTCGCGGTACACTCATTTTTGTCATTAAATGAGGATGTCCCATCACGGTCTATCGGTGGCCCATGTTTTGCCGAAGTGCAAGCAAAGGACTTATGCAGTCATGAGCGTTGAATTCGTTTTTCGCTTGATCGGTATGGTAGTGATGGCAGTGGTCAGCTTCAGGCTAGGCCTATACTTAGGGGGGAGCTGGACTGATGTGCGGGTCATCTCTGCGCTCACGCTGGCTGGCGCGGCCCTGGGGTTGATAATCACCCCGTGGCTTACAATCCGTCCTTATAGGTGGATACGAAATCGTATTCAACGTATGCCAGCATCCCAGCTAATCGCGGCAACCATCGGCCTGGTCATCGGCCTGGCTGTAGCCGCCCTACTGACGCCCGCCCTATCGAACCTGCCACCACCTCTCGGCGATGTTCTACCCTTCGTAGCTAGCGTCGTCTTCGCTTATCTGGGGATGGCAGTTATGGTAATGCGTCAACAAGATATCTTTCAGGTGGGCGCCCGCTTAGTGCGTGACACTGGCATCCGTTCCAACAAGGCACGTAAAAGCGATATGATACTACTCGATACGAGTGTAATCATCGACGGTCGTATTGCTGATATCAGCCGCACCGGGTTCATAGGCGAGACCATGCTGGTGCCGCGTTTTGTGTTGAACGAGCTGCAACACATTGCCGACTCATCCGATGCCTTGCGCCGTAACCGGGGCAGACGTGGTCTGGACATGCTAAACAAGCTTCAAAAAGAATCTGTGGTGCCCATCCGTATCACCGACATGGACGTGAGCGAGGTACG
Organism: Anaerolineae bacterium; assembly: GCA_034412795.1. Taxonomy (GTDB): domain Bacteria; phylum Chloroflexota; class Anaerolineae; order 4572-78; family NAK82; genus JAUVPY01. The sequence goes on along the minus strand of DAOUMD010000286.1, from coordinate 2,976 downwards.
TGAGGTAGACGACAAGTTAGTTATGCTGTCCAAACAACTCCACTGTCCCATTATCACCAATGATTATAATCTCAACCGGGTGGCTGAATTACAGGGCGTGATGGTGCTTAACGTTAACGAGCTTGCCAACGCAGTCAAAGTCATCTTTCTGCCTGGCGAAACGATGCAGGTGCACATCATCCAAGAGGGCAAAGAGGCCGGTCAAGGTGTCGGCTATCTGGACGACGGCACAATGGTGGTAGTAGAAAATGGTAGGCGCCATATCAACCATACCATCAACGCAAACGTGACCAAAGTCTTACAAACAGCAGCAGGCCGGATGATCTTCGCCCAGCCCCAAAACACTCAGAGGTAGTATTATGTCATTACGGGTCTACAACTACCTTAACCGAAAGAAGGAGCCTTTCGTCCCCATCCATGAAGGGTTCGTGGGTATGTATGTCTGCGGCCCAACTGTCTATGGACACGCTCACATTGGACATGCCAAAGTGTATGTCACCTTTGACATCGTGCGCCGTTATCTAGAGCATCTAGGCTATCGGGTTCGCTATGTGCAGAACATCACTGACGTCGGCCATCTGACGGACGATGCCGACGAAGGCGAAGACAAGATTACTCGACAGGCAAGAAGAGAGCGCCTTGAGCCAATGGAGATCGTAGAGTACTATACGCGCTCTTATTTCGAGGACATGGATACCCTTAATGTGCTCCGGCCTGATATCTCTCCCCGCGCCAGCGGACACGTGCCCGAACAGATTGAGTTGGCCGAGATTCTCATCGAAAAAGGGGTTGCCTACGAGGGCAATGGGTCGGTATTTTTCTCGGTGACGGACTGGCCGAGCTACGGCAAGCTATCGGGCCGAAAAATCGAGGATCTGGAGGAGGGCGCACGACTGGAGGTGAATCTCGACAAACGTGATCCTCGAGACTTTGCAGTGTGGAGAGCGGCTACACCAGAGCACATTATGCGCTGGAATAGCCCCTGGGGAGAAGGGTTCCCCGGCTGGCATGCCGAATGCTCGGTGATGTCTAAGAAATACCTGGGCCTGCCTTTCGACATTCACGGCGGGGGCCTGGAGAACATCTTCCCCCACAACGAGAGCGAAATTGCCCAAAGCGAGGCCGCCTATGGCGTGGAATTCGCTCGCTATTGGTTGCTAAACAACATGGTTACCGTGAATGGTATCAAGATGGGGAAAAGTCTGGGCAACTACACTACAATCAAGGACGCCCTGTCACGCCATAGCCCGATGACCATTCGCTTTTTTATCCTAAACAGCCATTACCGCTCGCCCACAGACTTCACCGAGGCGGCGCTGGAAGCTGCCAGTAAAGGGTATGAACGTCTCGTCGGCGCGGTGAGTCTGACCCGCCAAAAGCTAGTTGACGCCGATGGCGGTGAGCCGCAAGATGAAACATTCCTGGCCATCATCCAACAACACAGGGCACGTTTCTTGGCTGCGATGGACGATGACTTCAACACCCCACAGGCTTTGGCGGTACTCTTTGACTTCAATAAGGAAGTCAACAGTCTGCTTAATGAGGGCCAACCTGTCGGCGATGACACACTTAAAGCTATCGATGATCTATACCGCGAGTTAGGTAACAATATCTTAGGTATTATCCCCGACCAATTGGAGACTTCCAGCAGCGCCAGTCTCGAAAACGAGCTGATCCAGTTGATCGCTGATCTGCGAGCGGAGGCGCGCGCCCGGAGTGATTGGAGTACGGCTGACGCCATCCGAGACAGACTGGCCGAAGTCGGTGTCTTGCTGGAAGATCGCCCCGAAGGAACAACTTGGCGGTTGAAGCGGTGAGAGAAATCCTTTATGGTCGTCAGCCGGTTCGCGAGTGTCTGCGTGCCCGGCGACGCCACATTCACCGGTTGATTCTGGCCGAAGGCATTAGCAAAAAGGGTGTCATCGCAGACATCTTAGATCTGGCTACAGGTCTGAAATTACCACTGAAGCACGTTCCTCGCCCGCAACTGGATGGCATTTCCAAGATGAACCAAGGCGTAGCGTTGGAGGTGGCTGGCTATCCATATGTGGAAGTTGCGGATATTTTGAGCCGGGCACGCAAGCTGGCAGAGCAGCCCTTCATCCTCGTCATGGATCATCTGCAAGACCCACACAATCTGGGGGCGTTGTTGCGCACCGCTGAGGTTGTCGGCACTCATGGAGCCATAATTCCTCGCCGGCGAGCGGCGACAGTGACCCCCGCTGTGGTCAGCGCGTCGGCCGGGGCCAGCGAATACCTACGGGTCGCCCAAGTTACCAATCTGGCGCAGACACTCAAGGCTCTAAAAACTGACGGTCTCTGGGTAGTTGGGCTGGTCAGTCACCCAGATGCACAGCTCTATCACCAGGTTGACTTGAATTTACCGGTAGCTCTGGTGATCGGAGCCGAAGATCAGGGGTTGAGTCGACTGGTGCGTGAGACATGTGATTTGCGCGTTCGGTTGCCAATGCGTGGCCAGATCGAGTCATTGAACGCATCTGTGGCCGGTGGCGTTGCGCTCTACGCTGTCCAAGCTGCCCGCGGATTTTCCGCCGGATGATTTGACTTTTTCAAATGTTATAAGTATACTTGTCAATCGCGCAACGGCCGGGCTAGCCTGGCTGTTTAAAATATAAAGGGCGGGTACCCAAGTGGCCAAAGGGGGCTGACTGTAAATCAGCTGCGTTACGCTTCGGTGGTTCAAATCCGCCCCCGCCCACCTATTGCCCTCGTAGCTCAGTCGGTAGAGCACGTTCTTGGTAAGAACGGGGTCACCGGTTCAAGTCCGGTCGAGGGCTTCGCATAAATCTTCTATTCACCGCGCTTGTGGCGCATGTTGCTATTGGTAAGGAGGACAGCAGCAATGGCGAAGGAGAAATTTGTACGAGATAAGCCGCATGTGAACGTGGGGACCATTGGGCACGTGGATCATGGGAAGACGACGTTGACGGCGGCGATGACGAAAGTCTTGGGGAT
>DAOUMD010000285.1:0-20824 GCA_034412795.1 Anaerolineae bacterium | reverse complement strand
CCGTGTTGCTCTGCTTCACCGCACCCGACAGCTTGCGCAACGCCTGGCTCATCAAGCGTGCCTGCAAGCCCACGTGCGCATCGCCCATCTCGCCTTCGATCTCGGCTCGCGGCACCAGCGCCGCCACCGAGTCGACCACCACCACGTCGATCGCCCCGCTGCGCACCAACGCCTCGGCGATCTCCAGTGCTTGCTCCCCGGTGTCCGGCTGCGAGATGTATAGGTTGTCCACGTCTACCCCGCAGCGCTCTGCATAGCCCGGGTCCAGCGCGTGCTCCACGTCGATGAAGGCGGCAATACCGCCTCGTTTCTGTCCCTCGGCGATGATGTGCTGGCATAGGGTGGTCTTGCCCGACGACTCCGGCCCGTAGATCTCGGTCACGCGCCCGCGCGGGATGCCGCCTACCCCAAGCGCGATATCCAGAGACAGCGCCCCGGTGGGGATAGCTTCTATCTGAAGGTGGGTGCTTTCACCCAGCTTCATAATCGCCCCGTCGCCAAACCGCTTGCGGAGATCACTCACAGCTACTTCTAGCGCTTTATCCCGTCCATCTACGTTTTTATTTGCCATTAGAAAGCCTCCAGTCGATTCAAGCTATAGAACTGATGTTCGCTCCTGATGAATATAGCACATTTGTTCTATTTTGTCAACTGGAGGTGCGTTCAGAATGCGGGTTTGTCAAGTCACTTTGCACACGCCCCAACTTGACATAACTTATATATGAGGTTGAGAAACCGGGATTAGGCCCAATACCTTTCAAATTTACACTGAGTCGCAAATTTGAAAGGTATTGGGATTAGGCGCTATTCAAAATCCAGTTTCTTGTGACGCATGGCCACGCTTTCGACCAAGCCCAGCGCTATAAGGAAGGTCCAGAGGGAGCTACCGCCGTAGCTTACAAAGGGGAGGGGAAGACCGGTCACCGGCAGCACGCCCAGGTTGACGCCAATGTTCACCCCCGTTTGCACGAAGATAATGATTGCGACACCCACACAGATCAGGCGGCCAAAGGGATCCTGAGCTATGGCCGCCACCCGCAGAATGCGCCAAAGAAGGATAGTGAACAAGACAAACAGGACGATTGCTCCTAACAAACCCAACTCTTCGCCGATCACAGAAAAAATAAAGTCGGTGTGGCGAACGCGAAGGAAGTGAAGCTGACTTTGTGTACCGTTGCCGAAACCTTTGCCTAACCAGCCGCCGGATCCAATGCTGATAAGCGCCTGTTGGATGTTATAGTAGTCGTCTGGATTGGCTTGAGGATCAATGAAAAGCAAAACGCGCTGACGCATATAGTCCTGCAACGTGAGCCAGACAATGGGGCTGGCAATCACACCAGCCAGGGCTAATACTCCCAGGTGCACTACCTGCACGCCAGCCATCAATACCATAGCCAACCAGATCAGGCCCAGCATGAGGGACGTGCTCAGATCTGGCTGTAGGTAGATCAAAATCATTGGAACGAGTATGTAGCCTAACGACAGCAGCAAGTGGCGGAGCTGTCCCATCTCGCCGTCGTGGTCGGCCAACAGCTTTGCCAGGCCAATAATAACGACGATCTTGGTCAGCTCAGAGGGTTGTACAGCTTGAGCGCCGATCCAGCGCTGGACGCCTTGTGTAATCTCCCCGACGACGAAGACGATGATGAGCAAGGCGATGATGAGCACGTAAAGAGGGCGGTGTAGATTCTCATAGAAGCGATAGTCAAAGACAGCGACCAACAGCAGGATGATCAGTCCTGACCCGGCGAACAGTGCCTGCCGTCGCCAGTAATCGGCCAGGTCCTGAGTGCCTCGCGTGGCACTGCTGATCATAGCGATGCCGTAGACGATCAGTACTATCACTGTGCCCAGCAATATCCAGTCGAAACTACGCCACAATCGTCGTGTCATGCCTCTTACTCATCACGCGGACCGATGACCGGGATATCGGCCGTCAGTCGACTCTGGCGCTTGTTCTGTGTGAAAGTCACCTCCATGTTTTGTGCGTCTATCTCGACGTATTTTGAGATGACGGAGATCAACTCATCCCTCAGTGTTTGCAAGAGATGGGGTGACATATTCACTCGATCTTGAACCAACACCAATTGCAAGCGGTTCTTTGCAACTTCGCGGCTGGTGGGTTCCCGCCGGCCGAAAAGGGTGTTTAGCCAGCTCATAGGCAACTCTCCTACGTGAACTGTTACGGGCGGCGCATCAGTTGGCTGACGCGCTCTAGCCAGGAAGTTGGGGCCTGCGTGTCCATAAGCGGAATATCTTGCCCCAAGAGACGACCGGCAATGTTGCGAAAGGCCTGACCTGCGCGCGAGTTATTCTCCATCACGGCCGGCACGCCTTGATTGGTGGAGACGATGATGCTCTCGTCCTCGGGGACGACACCTAACAAATCAATCGCCAGCACGTCGATGACGTCAGTTGTATCCAGCATATCACCCCGTTGTACCATATCTGGACGTAACCGGTTGACGATCAGACGGGCAGGTCCCTTTTCATTAGCCTCAACGAGGCCGATGATACGGTCAGCATCGCGCACCGCCGACACCTCGGGCGTGGTAATGATGAGTACCTGGTCCGCCGGAGCAACGGCGTTCTTAAAACCTTGTTCGATGCCGGCCGGTGAGTCAATCAGTATGAAGTCAAAATCTGGCCGAAGTTGATCACAAATGTTCTCCATATCTTCGGGATTGATGGCAGTTTTGTCACGGCTTTGCGCGGCAGGTATTAGATACAGTCTTTCCAGACGCTTGTCTTTGATCATCGCCTGACGCAGACGACATGCTCCCTCTACGGCGTGGACTAAATCATAAACAATGCGATTCTCGAGGCCCATCACCACGTCCAGGTTACGTAGTCCAATGTCCGCATCAATGGCGACCACTTGTTTGCCTTGCATCGCCAGGGCAGCGCTCAAATTGGCAGTGGCTGTGGTTTTACCCACGCCTCCTTTTCCCGATGTAATAGTGATGACTATTCCACTCATTTTGTCCCCCATGGCTCGACCACAATCTGGTCGTCCTGCACAGAAGCAACCTCTGGCGCAATACCGTTTAGGTGCTCCTGATCCAGTTCGCTACCAGGTGAGCGGGCAATATGCCGACTGATACGCAATTGCATCGGGGCCAATGACAACGCACAGACGACGGCGCCGTCATCGCCACTGGCCCCAGCATGGACGATACCGCGCAGCCGCCCCCAGACCACCACATCGCCGCCGGCGACAATCTCGGCACCAGGATTGACGTCACCGACGACCACTACGTGCCCGGGATGGTGCAGCGACTGGCCCGAGCGAAGGGTACGGCGCACCAAGATCGCGCTGGTTTCCTCTGACGCGGCTATTCCATCTTCTTTGTCGCCTGGACGGGGCGTTTGCGAAGGAGGAATCAACGTCGATTCCAGGCCCAGCGACATTGCCTGCTCTCTGGTTACGTCAGACTCGGAGATAACTGCCCATAAGCTCATCTGGTGCGCCTGGAGCAGATCACCAACGTGTTTGAGTTGGCCTTTGGTCATTTGGCGCGGACCGACTTGCAATGCCACGCGTCCTCCTTTAAAAAAGGAGGGAGTCTGTTCGAGCCGGGATGTTAATTCATTTAGCAGGCTATCCCAGCCTCCCGGACCGATGTGAACGACCAGTCCGTAGTTTGTCCCTTTGATATCAATGCGTGTCTGGCTCATCATATCTAGCCCGGAGGCAAGTGCAAGGGGCCGCCCCTTGCACTTGCTATTCTTTCCTACTCCTGACTCCTCAATTGGAATTCTACCATGTACCGATAACCTATCTCGGCATCAAGGATCAATGGCGGTGCGTTGGGGTAGTCGACTAACTCAAGCCGCCAACGCTGCGCGCGCACCGGGTCGATAGCATTAAAGTCGAACTGGCCAGTTGGCCCGCTGAAAATTTGGGCTATGGGTTCCTCTTCGGCAAGGATGTTGATGGCTACGTCAGCGAGAGGAGATCCATCGTCATTGAGCACATAGCCCGTAACAGAGGCTCCTCCGGCGCCCCAACTGTCGGTGCCCAGGAGCCTGGGAACGAAATCCGCCTCCGCAACTGGTGTTTCCGCGGAAGTTGAGGCTGGTTCCTCATCCTCTTCTTCCTCAGGCTCCAGGCCAAAATAGTAGCGCAGGATTTCGCCGGCAATGGGTAGGGCAACTTCGGAGCCCTCACCCCCGCCATAGACGAAGACAATCACGGCGATTTCCGGATCGCGTGCCGGGGCGTAGGCAGTAAACCAGGCATGACTGGTACGTACACGACCATCTCGGTCCAGGCAAGATGGATAGCTGTCACAAAACTCAGCGGTGCCAGTTTTGCCAGCGACAGTGATGCCTGGCACGTCCAAGTCCTTGCCGGTACCCCAGGCAATAACGGCTTCCAATCCCAATTGAACTTGAGCCAGGTGCTCCGGGTCTACGGTGTCAAGCAGATCGCGTATGACTTGGGGTTGGCGCGTTTCGACCACATTGCCTTCGGCGTCGAGGATTTCCTGCACTAAGTAGGGTTGATAGAGCAACCCCCCGTTAGCGACGGCTGCGATGGCGTTCAACACTTGCAGCGGGGTGGCCAGCAAGAAGCCCTGCCCAATCCCCATGTTATAAGTATCGCCTGTCACCCACGTCTCGGCATAGTTGAGGCGCTTCCATTTAGGCGTGGGCACCAGGCCGGCAACTTCACCAGGTATATCAATCCCGCTGGGGCTGCCCAATCCAAACAGCTCGGAATAATAGCCCAGTCGCTCCAGGCCCAACCCTTCAAAGCCAGTCGGTTCGTAGCCCCCGGCAATCTGGTAGAAGTACACGTCACACGATTCGGCAAGGCCCATGATAAAATTAACACGGCCATGCCCTTCGCGGAACCAGCAATAGAAGGGCTGGGCCAGTTCCGGGTCGTCGGGGAAATACTTATTGGGTAGCCAGAGAACGCCTTCGTCTATGAAGATTGTGTCAGGAGTGACCACTCCGTCCTGCAGCGCGCCGGTCGCCGGGATGATTTTGTAGGTCGATCCGGGTGGGTAAAGACCGGCAATCGCATGATTGACCAAAGGGTGGCGTTTATCACGACTGAGTGCGATATAGTCGCGGGCCGAGATGCCGCTAGCAAACAGATTGTTGTCGTAAGTAGGCAATGAGACCATAGCCAGAATCTGACCGTTCCGCGGGTCCATAGCAATGGCTACGCCAGAGCGATGTGAAGTATCATGAATTCCGCGCTCCAGGGCATCGGTCGCGGCCTGTTGCAGATCCAGATCAAGGGTGAGTTTAAGGTTATGGCCTGTTTGTGCGGGAACAGGATCACTCACGGTACGCATTTTTCGCCCGCTTACATCTACCTCGGTCACCTCCAGACCTTTGGTGCCATGCAGCAGCTCTTCGTATTCCAGCTCCAGACCGATTAGCCCGACCCGGTCGTTGGGTGCATATCCTTTGGCCTCGAATTCTTCAACCAGCGACTCGGGAATGGGACCGGTGTAGCCCAGAATCTGGGACGTTAGCTCACCGGTCAGGTAGTCACGCACCGGCACGGCCTCCACTAATACGCCAGGCAAGTGTATACTTTCCTCTTCCAGGAGAGCCACCGTGGTCGGGTCAACGTCCTGCTTGATGGTTATGGATTGATAGGGGGCGATTAAGTCAACGGCGTCCACCATATCGCGAATGCCCTTGGGGGCAGGCGTGTCTGGCCCTCCAAGGCCGTCGCCGGCCTGGCGTTCCCATGGCGCATCGTTCCGTTCGGCTCGAAACGGACCTGTATCACGCAGCACCATTGCGTCGCCGGGGCCACGTGCTGTCGTAATGGGTATGTCGAGGAATTCTGAAAGGCGGGCAAAGACCCGAGCGCGAGAGGTCTCGTCATCGGGCAAGAAGGCGGGGATCATAGTAACGTTAAAAGTGGACCGATTGCGAACAAGTTGGTTCCCGTTTCGGTCATACATCACGCCGCGTTGGGCATCGATGGTAACGGTGCGAAAGCGGTTGCGGTCGGCCAACACGCGGTATTCTTCACCTTTGGTGGTCTGCAAGCGCCACGTTTGGAAGGCCAGGAAGGCAAACACGAGCGCAACCAGCCCCCGGAAGATGATGAGACGCAGCTTAACCTGGTAATCGGTCATTTGTTGGCATTATACCTTACTTTTTGGGCGTAAGCAATACGACTTTTTGGGGGTAAGAGATACGCATAGTGCAGCCTGAAGAAAGCTTCCACCCCCGGCCCCCTTTCCTCCAGTGTATTGCGTACTGCGTACTGCGTATTGCGTATTGCGTATTCCGTTTGCTTTTGGGTACGAATGCCACTTTCTGAGAAAGCACAGTTGGGAAAGGGGGTGCTCGAAGCAGAGTAGAGAGTGGGGGTGAAAGCCTGTCATCAACGAACATAACCATTGTCAAATAGTTTGTAGTAGCGCTTCAGTCGCTTCGGCGCCCTAGTCATCCTTCTCGTCGAACAGGCTCTCGTGGGCTGCGATGTGGTCCTCTTTGGTGGTCTTGGCGTAGATGCGGGTCGTCTGGGGGCTGGCGTGGCCCATCACGTCCTGGGTGAGGGCCAGGTTACGCGTGTGTCGCAGAAAGCGAGTGGCGAACCAGTGCCGGAAGGAATGGGGGGTGAGATTAAAGCGCTCCAGGACGCCGGCATCGTTGGCCAGGTCGGTGATCAAACGCTCGACGGTCAGGCTGCTCAGGGGAAGGCGGCGGTGATCGCCGGCGCTTCGGTCGTGGCGGCAGAAGAGGGGGAAGTCGGCCACCCGGGTGCCCACCCACTCGTCGTGGCGGGCTTCCAGGTAGGCGACCAGGGCGCCCCACGCCTGGTTCGAGAAACGCACGAAGCGCTCCTTGTCGCCCTTGCCGCTAACCCAAGCGCCCTGGTCGTCATGGTCCAGGTCACCCCGTCTCAGGCCCACCAACTCGCCGACGCGCATGCCGGTGCTGTATAGACAGAGCAGCATGGCCCGATTGCGCAACCAGACCAGCCGCAGCCGGCGTTGCTTGCGCCGATCCAACTCCTCCAGATTGGGCGGGGTCAGGGCCGCAGCAAGTACGGCGTCCACCACCTCGTCAGGCGGCAGCTTCTTCTCGATGGGCGGAATGGTGTAGCTGGTGGACCTGACCATGTGCTCGTGCAGCGCCGTGTACTCGCCGTAGGTCATGTCCAGCTTCCCTTCGAGAACCAACATGCGGTACAGGCCGGAGACGCTTTGGGCGTAAAGAGAGCGGCTGCGCATCGAGAGCTGATGCTCGGTCCGGCCGCGGGTGTAACGCTGGGCGGCCAGCCAGGTCACAAAGTCGCGAGCCAGGGCAATGGTCAGTTGAGCCACCGGTCCCTCCAGGTCTACCTCACGCTCTTCCAGGAACTCTCTGAAGCGCGTCAAGGCGTTGGCGTAGGTCTTGGCCGTGTGTTGGGAGCGGGCTGCGTGTTGGTTCAAGTAGCGTTGGATTTCACGTTCGATTGCCATTCGGTCTTGAAACCCTTCTTGGGCTAAAACCTGTCAGGTCTTAACCCAAAAGCGGGAGCCCTCAGAAGCGAGGGAGCCCCCAGAAGCGGGGGTTATGAAAAATGTAGCACAAAACAATATCAATTAGGCGGGTGCTTGGGGAACTCATAGGATAGGGTAGCATCGCGTACCTGATTGTCTGTTTTCGGTATGCATTCGAGCGCCCCAGGATATGTGTGAGAACGTATGTTCTTTTGCGCTACTATAGCATAGTTTTTGTTGTTTGACAAGCACCTCTTACGCTGAGATGTACTAGCGACGGCGTTTCTTCCGTTCCACCTGGAACTGGATGAAGTTGATCACCTCGGCCAGGGCCTGGTCGTCCAACACGTCGATGGCTTCCTCCAGGGTTTCTCGAAGTTCAGGATGCTGGTCCAGGGTGCGGGCCAAAGCGGCCTCGACGCGCTCGTCTTCTTCCAGCTCTTCCCCGTACAGGCGCAGCAAATGGATCAGGCTGACGCCGGTCCACCTGGAGATGCCCTCCAGGGTGGTCAGGGAGAGCGGTTCGCCTTGTAAGCCACGCAGCAATGTGGCATGCGATACACCGGCCTTGCTTGCGGCGGCACGCAGCCCACCAGCTCGCTGAACCTGGCCATCCAACCAGTTGACGAACTCCTCGCGCTTTTGATTAGCCATCGCACCCGCTCCTTGCCGGTGGGCTCTGACGATTTTTGAATCGGACGCAGATTAACGCAGATTTATGATAAGAACTCGGAAATGTTTGTGTTATAGACCTGCGTGAATCTAAGTTTTATGAGTTATGTAGCAATTTTATTTTACATAAGGTAGGTGGATTTGTCAAATACATGGTCAAGTGGTATATTTGTGGTACATTGAATCAAGTATTCTTAACGCAGCCACAAGCGTTTCTGTTGCATACGCTTGAGAGGCCTAAAGGATTTAAGCGTTAAGGAGCAAGCCAGATGTCAAACAGGACGAAATTAGCGGTTTTCATCCTTATACTTATAGGGATATCTCTTCCTGCCTTATGTTTCTTTGGAGTAACTACAATGGTTGGGGCATTGCTGCTTTTTTCACCTGTCGAAAGCCATTACTTACCTTTATCACCCACTGTGGAGAGCAGAAATATCTCACAGGAGTATGGCGATAAACTTATCTGGGGTCGTAACAATATTCATATGCTACATACCTCTGCGCCATCTCCTGGGTTGTTAGCCGGTTATGGATATGTTGCCTTTGCGAAATTCCTAGATAACTCTGGAAACCGGGTATATCAATTGGATGTACTAGATGCTGATACGGGTGAAACGCTATGGCAATCCGAACCTTTTCCTTATTATGAAGCTATTGCCATCAGTAGAGATAAGGCGATCGTTTTGCTCAATGAGGGACATCCACGCATAAACATCTATGATCTCAACAGTGACACGAGTAAGCCAGCCACCTCTAAGAATTCTTTGGATGCTCCTACCAGGTTTCATCTATTTCCCATGGTTGTGGAGGATACCTATTATCTCGGTTATGAACTGTTGGGTGAATATTTCCTTTATGAAATGAATCTGGCCGGAGAAGAAATCTCTACCTTTCAAATCAGTGTTCCTTATGAAGGTTCTAGCTTATTTTTGGTTAACCGGCAAGATTATTTGCTGACGAGCGGGGGCGAGTATATTTGGAGCAATATTGAGACAAATGATGTATTATGGCGACTTGAATCACCGGGAAGAATAGACAGTTGGCCTGTCTTCACAAACGGTGTTTTAGTTCTTGTGCCGGGGAATGGAAAAGACTATCTAGTTTCGGCGATTGATGCACAAACCGGGCAAGAATTGTGGAGAACTGAAGAAACATTTGGTTCTAATGTTGTATGGCATAAAGACAGCTTATATGTTTTGCGAAACGACGCAACATTAGTGGAACTCGATCTTAGAACTGGTCAGGTCTTGGAGGAAATCTCTTTCCATCCAAACACCATCAACGCTGGTGCTTGGGCGTATTGGTTGGCATCAGATGGTGAAAAGATATATATCTATTTTGGCGATAGCCAAGAGCTATTTGCGCTTGAGTTGTCAGGTTAAACAGTAATCGCGGCCCCCAAGGTTGGGGGCCGCGGAAGAAGACACGGATGATAAGCAGTGCGCCTGAGCAAGCCGGCTTGCTTTACACCTGTGTCATATGTGTGTCGAGGAACTCCTGAACATCAACTATTTTGCCGCTGTGGGCGGATTCAACCGCGGCAAACAACAGGGCGGCGCATTGAATATTGTCATCTAGGTTGTTGGGTGGCGCGGGTTCGCCATTGAGCCATTTGCAGAAAAGCTCAGCCAGCCAGGCGTTGGTCCAGGCTTCCTGCTCGAGTAGCGGAATCTCTTTCACTTCCGGCTCGTCCCACGCCTCTCCCTGTAGGAGCTCCAGCTTCCTACAATCGAGAGTAAGCGTTCCATACTCGCATTCAGCACGAAAGTATTCGTTGGTCCAGCCATTCATTGTTGAGGCGTTGGCCTTTGCGCCTTCATACATGCAGTTTGTGCCATTCTGCATCTCAATAAGAATGAGAGCGGTACTGTCACCGGCGTACTCGCCCCATGGGGGATTCCAGGACAGCGCGTGGACTTTTTTTGCGTTTGACCCTGAAAGAGCGCGAAGGATGTCAAAATGGTGGACCGTACCCTCTACCAGCAACGGGTCAGGGATTTTATGACGAAATTCTCCCCACGACCCGAACTCCCGGCAGTTGTGGGTAAAGCGAGCGACAATGTAGTTGAGCCGACCGTATTTTTTGCTCTTAATCTCGTGTTCCAGGGTCTGTTTATCCTGGTCAAAACGGTGGCTCATGGTTACGGCCATTTTCTTGCCGGCTGACTTCACTTTCTTATATATGCGGCAGCAGGCATACATGGTGTCGGCAATCGGTTTCTCAGATAGAATGTGGCAGTCATATTTTATGGCCAGGTCGACCATGGGCTCGTGGAAAGCAGGGGGCACGACAATGGTAACGAAGTCCGGTCTGGTCTGGACAATCGCTTCTTCGGCATCCGAATAAAGTTGCCCTTCCGACAGGTTCAACTGCTCCTGGGCATTGGCAAGTGCTTCCGGGTTGATGTCAACAGCAGCAACTGCTTGGGCCAGTCCAATCCGTTTAAGTCTTGGCAGGACTTCGGTACACCAATGTTGTCCCCACCCGCCAACTCCGATATGTACGTAGGTCAGTGGTTCGCTCATGCCGGAAAGTCCTCGGGGACAGGTTTTGCAGGAACCGGGTGCCCCTGGCTCTTTTCTTCAGCGTAGTGCAAATGCCCGGTTCTCCCACCTGGCGGTGTTTCAGCTTCGAACCAGAAAGCCTCCAGGTCCTCATATACTTCAAGCACGTCATGCTCGTCGCCAGCCTTGGTGCACACAATGTCGCCAGGCTTCACATAGTATTCTTGGCCTTCTGTCATTACCTTGGCTTTTCCTTTGAAAATCAGCCAGTATTCGTGGCAATCGTGATAGTGACAGTCAAAACGGCCACCTTGTGTAGGTAGCCTAAACATGCCAGCACTCGTGACACGACACCATTCAGGACGATTGCCAGGCCCCATTTCGTTTTCTAATGTATTTATTACGGGCATTATTTGACTCCTTCGTTCCGTTACGTGGCAACGGCACGGTATTGTAGTATTCTTTGGTTCTGCGCGCAACAGGACGCGAAAGTCTAGAACGCGGATTGGCAGGATGTAACGGATTTTTGCCGGCAAGAGTGCGAACTTGACATAAATAATAAGCATACGTTTCTGCGTTTCCAGCCCACGCACGAGGATCGTTATGCCGAAACGAATTTGCAGCCAGTTGCCCAAGCAGGCCACTTGCCTGGGAGCATGGTACCGATGGCACAGAACTTCGCCTTGTCCACAGACAGGGCCTTGAAATTGTCTTCCGGTCCGGTAGGGGATAGGGGAGGGCTGCCGGAAACCCGTTACGTAACGTAAGGCTGTACTTAGAACACGGGGCAGGATGTAACATATCTACTGCTGGTAAGCGGTAATAAATCCGTTACATCCTGCGCATCCGTTGTTCTAAAACTCGTAGGCTTCACGCTCCAGAGCGGCTTCGGGAGCCTCAGCAGGGATTTCGGCGTTATTTGCGGCGCAGGTGGGATAGTGGCAGCCCTATGGTAAATTACCTGACCATATTGGTTATTAAAACTATTTAGTGCAGTATAAGTTTTATTATACATCTCTAAATACGCCACGGAACACTCAGTCAGCCAGCTTCTCTATTGGCTCTCTCAGGCCATTTCTTAGCGGTCTCGTAAAACGTTTCTGGTGGGAATGTGGGGTAATCATATAGAAAGCGGCGTGTCTGTGCCCTGAAGCTTGTTTCCCGTACAGTGGTCTCGATCTTCAATGCTAACGGTAACCACCCAACTCCCCTGCCCTACCCTGCTTTGGAAAACTGTGGCGGCGCCGGCGGGCAAGGGCTGGTGCCCAGACAGTCTTTAAAGGCTTGGAATCTCGTCTCGTAACGAGGGAATTGTCAAATCTTAAGTACAAAAGGCCGAGATTTGCCAATCCCTGGCGAGCAAATAACTATGCACCTATTTACGCCGAGATGTACCAGGTTTCTTTATTTATCTTAGTTTATCTATTTATATTCTGTGTTAATCTGTGCGTTTCTGAGTGAGCCTGCCTGACCCGTGAAGTGAATTGAAATTGTTAATCATTATGTAAAGTTAGCTATCCCCCAGACATCTTCATAAGCCAGATTCTTGACAAAGGAGTCAAGTTTTCCTCACAGACAGAAAGGAACACGGACTTATCTCCCTTTTTCTGCTGTCCGTGTTCCTTTCTGTCTGTGAGGAGATGGTTGGCTTCTCGTCGGTTTGAGGCAAAGCTTCGTTAGTCATGATGATGTTGCAATGAATGCCATACAACATGTCTGTTCATGGTCCCAGCGGGGTTCCCGCATCGGGCGGGATCGGCTCGCCATCCGGCACGGCGTCGATGTCTTCGCACGTCTCGATCTTGATGTCGCGCCACTTGAAGCCTTCCGCCTCGAAGGTCGGGATGTCCTTGATCCAGTGCTTTTGGCCTCCGTCCAACAGGTACACATGCGGGCTGGTAGGGCACTTCAACAGGATAGGATAGGGCTCTTCGCCGATCAGGTGCTGAATCTCATCCGGCAGGTCCGCCACATCCACCGCGCCCGTGTCGATGGGGAACAGCCACGGCAAGGCCAGCAGGGTCAATACCGCCCAGGTTGCATAGGGCAGCATGCCGTCGGTGAGAGACCGGCGCAGGGCGCCCAACCACGCCGACCGGTCCGAGCGCCACTGCAGGGCGAGCAGCCAGACCAACAGGCCGATGTTGATCACGTTCCAGCCTATGAACGTGAGACGGTTAGGCGTCAGGCGGTCATCCAGCGTCCGGTACGCGATGGCTGCCAGGGCGTAGACCCCCACGATGAGCGCCAGCGCTGCCAGTGCCACCACTCCGCGCCGCAGCCAGACCCGCGACCGCCCGCTGAGATCCCCGCCGTCCAGCGGCGCCACGCCGACCAGCAGGGCGACCACCGCGAACAGCGTGGCGTTGAAAGTGATGAGCACCTCGCGGTTCTCAAACGGCTCGCGGAAGTTGGCTGGTATGAAGGCCAGGAAGACGACCAGCACGACCAGCGTCAGCGGCAGCAACAGGCGCAGCAACAGGGTCACCAGCCGGCTGGGGCCGTCGTCGAAGGACTGGCGCCGCGGCGCCACGCCCGGCTCGACGGTCAGGGCGGCCGCTACCACCATGCCGAGTCCGGCGCCCCCGGCTATGAACAGGCGCACGATGGCATCCGGCGGCTCTATTCCCAGCGCGCTGAACAGGCCAAACGTCAGACCGGCGAACAGGGCCAGGATGATGCCGAACAGCCCGGCCACGACCACGAACTCCAGGGACTTGAGCAGAAACGCGAACCGCTGGCTGGCGTCCCAGCGGCCGGCCAGCGTGTAGACCCCGACCCCCGCCCAGGCCAGGAGCACCAGGTTCATGGGCATCAGCGCCAGGTACTGTTCCTGGTACAGGCGCGTCCCGGTTTGCGGATAGGCCAGCAGCACGTAGGCCGTGAGCCCGGCCAGCGCCAGCGCAATGGCCAGCCCGCGCCGCCAGCGCCTGTCCCCGGCCCCCGCCAGGAAGGCCACGATGAGGGCAGCCGTGATGGGAGGCGCCAGCAACAGGACCGGCGTCGTGGCGGCTTGTTCTTGGTAACCGGAGAACGGATTCGTTATCTGCAGGGCGTAGCGTTTTTCGTCGGAGGCCAGCCACAGCAGCATCCCGTTGATGACGGCCAGCGGTAGGGCCCAGGCCCAGGCGATGACCCGGCGCGCCCCCCGCGCGGCGGCGTGCAGCAGGCGGTAGTGCCATGCGGCGAGGAGCAGGTTGTCGCCGGCCTGGGCGTGGGCCGCGTGGAGCGCCTCGGCGAAGGCGTCCCCCTCACCGGCGTGCAGCGCCTCCTGGTAGGCTAGCTCGAGCTGCTCGGGATCGCCGGCCAGTTCGCGGACTTTCTTTAGGTAGGCCATGGTTGTGCTCCTTTGTCATGTGAAATATCTCGTCTGCCTTTCAGTTGCTTAAGCCGCGCGAGCATACATAAATTTGTTAGGTATTATACCAAGCGTGGTTCGGAATGTCAAACGCCAACAGCCTGGGAGGCTAAGGATGAAGGGCTTCGTAGATCTGCTGGACGAAATCGACGCCCTGACTCATAGTGGGCCCGGTCTTGTCGCCCAGCTCTGTGTAGAGTAACAAAAACATTCTCTTCAGCCTCCGTCTATGCCAAGTCTGTAATCTAGCCAGTGCCATTACCGTTGTCCACGATACGGCCGTCTTGTATCCTGATCACACGCCGGGCATAGGCCATCACCCGCGGATCGTGGGTGGCAAACACAAAAGCGGTGCCTGTTTCCTCGTTCAACTTCTGCATGATACTCATAGCTTGCTGGCCGTTTTCCGTGTCCAGATTGGCCGTCGGCTCATCAGCCAGCACGACGATGGGGTTGGTAGCCAGCGCCCGGGCAATGGCCGCCCGCTGCTGCTCACCACCGCTCATCTGGTCCGGCCGGTGCTGCATGCGGTCAGCCAGCACTACTGAGTCCAGCAAATGTTTGACCCGTTCCTTCCGTTCTTTGGCACCCACGTTATTTAACAGCAGCGGCAGCTCTACATTTTCATAGGCCGACAGCACGGGCACCAGGGCAAAGAACTGGAAGATAAAGCCAATCATCTGGCGGCGTATTTCAGCCCGTTGATCTGCCTTGAATTGGGTGACATCCTGCCCATCCACCCTCACTATGCCGCTGTTGGGTTTATCCAGGCAGCCCATCAGTTGCAGCATTGTTGTCTTACCGGAGCCGGATGGCCCCACCAGCGCGGCAAACTCACCTGATTCAATGCTAAGCGTAACCGCATTCAAAGCGTGGGTTTCCACTTCACCAACCTGATATATTTTTGTTGCGTTTTCCAATGCAATAATTGCCATGTTGTTACCTCTCTTTAGAATGAATGCAATGCTTCCACCGGCTCCATTCTGGCGGCGAACGAGGCCGGATAGAGAGATACCAGCGAGACGACGGCCAGCAGCAGCAAGGAAAAGATGACGTATTGATCGGGCGCAAATCCACCTTTCATCGTGGTCCCAAAGGCGAATCCCTCTACCAATGCGGCCGTATCCGCCGGGATGGAGAAGCCCACGTACGTCATGTAAGCAGCCACACCCAGCCCAAGCACCCAACCAAGGGCAATGCCCAGCAGGGCTAACAAGATGCCTTCAATCAGGAACAACAGTGTAATTTGACCACGCTTCATGCCCAAGGATGACAGGATTCCAATCTCGCGCGCCCGGGCAAAAACAGACATGAGGAGCGTATTGGCAATGATGACTGCGACGGCCAGGAACACAATCCCGTACAGGACGTAATAAAAGATAAGACCGTTTTCCACGTTCTCCAGTATGAGGCGGTTCAACTCTTCCCACGTCAGAACCTGCATGTCCGGTCCAGCAAGCATGGTGGCTACATGGACAGCATCCTCTTGGTCGTGCAACATGAGGATAATGCTACTTACCCGGTTCCCCACCCCGCTGAAGGATTGCGCCTGCGCCAAAGGCAAAATGACTCTGTTCTGATCGATGCTGGGAAATCCTGTATCGACCAGCCCGACCACGGTGAATATCCCTTCCTGACTCTGGCCATTGGCATTGCTGGCTGCTAGGCTGACTCGCCGCCCCACGGCGATACCCATCTCGTCTGCCAGGCCCTGGCCGATCAGAATTCGACCCCGATCATCACGCTTCAGGAATTCACCGGCTGTGATTCCTTCCCTTATCGGGGCATGAAAAGCATCGTCGGGATCGATGCCGACTATTTCTATGCCGACTGATTCTTGGGCTGTACTGAGCAGGCCTCCGATCCACAATACCGGTGCGGCCGATTGGACTTCCGGCAGCGCCTCAACCTGGGCCGCCCATGCCTCTCCGTCTTGGAGCAAATCCTTTGACAGCAGGCTCAACTTGTCAACCTGGTAGCTTTCATCCCGTATTTGCAAATGGCCCGAACTCATACGAATGTTATCGGCAACCATGGAGGAAACCATCCCTTCTACCAGACTGCTCATGGCCATCACAACCACCAGGCCCAGAGCGACGGCCAGTGCCGTCAACGCCGTTCTACGGCCGTTGCGGACCAGGTTCCGGAAAGCAATAGCAAAGAATTTACCGATCGCCATCACATTTCTCCTTAAACGTAGTGCAGGGATTCCGCCGGCTCCTGCTCAGAAGCTTACCATGCCGGATACAGCGCCGCCAGCCCGGCAATGACCACAGCCGCGCAGCCATAGATAATGATTGTTGTGGCGGACATGGCAGGGTAGAGTTGGGTGCCCATTAAGGCGTAAATCTCACCAGCCTCATCGAAATCCGTGTAAAGAGAAGAAAAATCAATGCCCGTATGGTTTAGCCACGTAATCAACAGCCAACTGATGACACAGCCAATGAGGGCGCCGACCAAACCTATGAAGGCACCCTCTAACACAAACAAGCCCATTACCTGGCGCCCTTTCATCCCCATGGCCGCCAGCACGCCCATTTCACGCGTGCGTTCAAAGACTGCCATGAGCATCAAATTGAGAATACCGATGGCGCCCATCAACAGCATGATGCCGCCCAGCAGCAGCCCGATCACCCGATCAATGTTCAGGGCTTCCCCAAATTCCGGCCGCAGTGTGTATATAGAATCGACCTCGTGGTTGGGGAAAGCTGGCGCTATGCTGTCGATCAACGCATCTTCCTGGCCGATCTTCTCCAGGACAACGGCCACTTCAGTCACTTCGCCGCGTAAGTTGTAAAGGGTTTGGGCCGTGGGCAGGTTGATAAAGACAAGACTCTTTTCGGCCTCCCCCAGTCCCAGGTCAAAGATGCCGACCACGGTTATCGATCGTTGGCGCATTGAACCATCTTTGCGCCGCCCTAATAAGGAGACGCGGTCGCCGACGGATACATTCAGATGATCGGCTAAGGCACCCCCAATCACGATATTGTCACGATCCTCCGGCGTCAAAAAGCGCCCCGCCACCAAGTTCTCCGCCGCCAGACTGATGGGGGCTTCGATTTCAGGCTCAATGGCCGTGATGTTTACAGCATGTGAGGCATCACGGTTGCTAATCAGCCCACCGGTGTTGATCCGTCTGGAGGCAGCGCGGACATTGGGCTGCGATCTAACCGCAGCCAGGACAGCATCGACGTCTTCTACAGGCAGCATGGGCAGCCTGGTCGATTTTTCGCGGTAGCCGGGTGCGTGAATTAGCACATTGCCGCCATAAAGTCGCACGGCGTTGCCGTAGATCGACTGATCCATGCCGTCCATAAAGGCTTGAAAAAAGGTGAGCAGGATCATACTCAGTACGATGGCGACGGTGGCGATGAGCGTGCGCCGCCAATTGCGCCACATATTGCGCCAGGCCATCTTGGTATATTTGGACATAATGCCACCATTCCTTTCGTGCCATAACCTCAGTTCGGAGTTAAACAGAAACTCGGTTTTTCCCAGTTGAATACGGCTTCAATTCGGCAAATTGACCTTGGTAATTAGGCATTTGGCTTCAACCACCTGTCAAAAACCGAGTTTCTTTAGCTATCGTCTCTAATCCCGAACTCAGGTGCCATAGGATTTTGCCCTCAAAAAAAGAACTGTGCAAGTCGTGAAGAGCATCTCGGTCCGGGCGTTGAGTGCGTGATGTGCGCGATGCGGGAAAATGCGTATAATTTGATGTGCATTCAAGTGTGTGACAACGAATTTGATGATTTATCCAAAGGACACAGATGCGAAAGAGACAAACGTGACTATGCGGGTTCATTTGAGTCTTTTCGTGGTTCTAATCAGCCTGCTGGCGGCGTGTGGTAATAAAGGGGACCCGGTAGCGATGGAAAACCCGGACGGCGTCGAGACACGCCTCTCCTCCCCTACTTCACCGGTTGTGGCAACTCATACCGCGACCCTCGCCCCGACTCATACCCCTACGCCATCGCCAACCGGCACCTCGACACCGACGATGACGGCCACGCCCACTCCCACGGATACACCTACACCCACCGACACGCCTACTCCAACTGATACACCGACGCCCGCCCCCCCTACCTCCACGCCCCTGCCGCCTCCTACGCCCACTCCCAGTGTTGATTTTCGGCTGGCCTCGTGGCGACTATGGCCGCTGGAATTGAACAGCGGCTGTGAGAAGGGGATGCATACCATATTTATCATCGTACAAGACGCCAACGGCGCGCCGCTGGACGGCGTGGTGGTGGGCGACACATGGAATAACGTAGAGGAGATAAGTGGGCGCAAGGGGCCGGGACGGACGGAGATCAACCTGTGGGCGAACGCCATGGAAATCACCGTTAAACGCGATGGGGCGACCGGGCAACCGTATACCAGCGAGGTCAGCCCGCCTAGCGGTTCGTTCTTTACCGACATTCCCAACGAGCAATTAGCCGAGGCCGGCTACTGCGCCAACGTAGACCATTGCCAATGGATGAAGGAAAATGATCCCTGGCATTGTGGGGGGCACTACTCGTGGGAGATTATATTTCAGCGGACGTACTGAGGCGTACTGCGTATTGCGTACTGCGTAAAACGTATTGTCCATGCAGACCGCAAATCATCATGTCTCCACGCAATACGCAGTACGCAATACGCTTCACGTCAAGAGGAATAAGTCAATGAAACTGTCAAGGCGAATTCGGGATTTGGTGCGGGCTGGCGTTGCTGTCCCGGCACGGTTTTCTGGGTTGGGAAAGGGTAGATCACCGGCGCGGCTGGAAGGGCAGTTGGAACAGATCGGTAAGTCGCTGGCGCAAGCGGCGGCGCGCGAGAAGCAGATGCAAGACGAACTGGCCCTGGCCGAGGAGGAAGGACGAGAGCGGGATGCCGTCCGGCTGCGGCGCCAATTGGCTGACCTGGCCAAGTCTACGGATGAGTTGCAGAAAGCACTTGATTTGATCGAAGCCCGGATTGAGATGGAACGTGAGCGCGCGCGTGAGCGCGAGGAGGAAGCGGAACCTCGACCTTCCCCAGAGATATCTCAACTGGCAGAGGAGGTGGAATCGCCCCCAATTGCGTCAGGTGAAAAAGACGAGGAGGACGATCTCTCTGCTCGAAGGGCACGCCTGGCAGCTCCTGACAAGAAGTGAAGTAGATACTATGCAATAAGGGCTTGAAAAAGCGGGTCGCTTCTGGTAAGCTCCTTAAAAGAAACAAAACCATTTGCTTAAGGAGGAATGTACCATGAAGGAAACGACCCATCAAACAGAGTATAGCACAAGTTCCACGCTGTACCTAGCCTTCGAGCTAAGTCAGAAGAAGTGGAAACTGGGCTTCACCGTTAGCCTGGGGCAAGAAGCCTGGAAGCGAAGGGTGGAGGCAGGAGATCTGATGGGGCTGGAAAAGGCAATCCAGTTGGCGGGAAAGCGGTTCGAGTTGCCCGAGAGGTGCCGGGTGCTGAGTTGCTACGAGGCGGGTCGAGATGGTTTTTGGCTACACCGGTGTCTGGTGAGCCAGGGGATCGAGAACCTGGTGGTCGACTCGGCCAGCATTGAGGTGAACCGGCGAGCGAAACGAGCCAAGACGGATCGGCTGGATGCGGGGAAACTGGCGCGTATGCTGGTGCGCTATGACAGCGGGGAGAAGAAAGTGTGGAGCGTGGTGCACGTGCCCAGCGTGGAAGCTGAAGACCGGCGTCATTTGCATCGGGAGCTAGCCACACTGAAGGCGAATCGGACGCGGCATATCAACCGCATTAAGGGGTTACTGGCGACCCAAGGCGTGCGTATGCCGGTGCAGACGGACTTCTTGGTCAGACTGGATAAGGTGCGCTTGTGGGATGGGTCTCCTGTGCCCCCCGGTCTGCGGGGGCGACTGAGACAGGAGTATACCTGCCTGCAATTCGTGCACCAGCAGATTCTGGCGCTGGAGGCGGAGCGGCGAGAGTTGCTGCGCACGTCGGATGAGCCGTATGTGGCGCAGGTACGGCAACTGCTGCGCCTGCGGGGCATTGGTGAGAACAGTGCCTGGCGGTTTGCGGTGGAATTGTTCAGCTGGCGCGAGTTTCGCAATCGGCGACAGATCGGCGGGCTGCTGGGCTTGGCCCCCACGCCCTATCAAAGTGGCGATGAGCAGCGCGAGCTGGGGATAAGCAAGGCGGGTTCCGGCCAGGTGCGCGGACTGACCATTGAGATTGCCTGGGGTTGGTTGCAGCACCAACCGGACAGCGATTTGAGCCGTTGGTATTGGCGACATTTTGGGCATGGCAGTAAGCGCATCCGCAAGATGGGGATCGTGGCCCTGGCGCGCAAGTTGCTGATCGCGTTGTGGCGTTACCTGGAATACGGGGAGATGCCGGCCGGGGCACGCTTGAAGGCTTAAGCTGATCCCGGCTCACGACCCAGCTGACACTCAGTCGGGGACCCTATCTGGTGTGAGCGTGCCGTTTTGCCCCTGGGTTACCGTAAGGAACCGCTAATGTAGATGGAGCCGCTCACCAAGGAGCCATCCAATTGCTCCTGGGCGAATACAGTATCAGGTGCCTGGTCCATTCTGGCCAGCACGGATAGAAGGCGGTGAGGAGCGTGTCTGCTCCCACGGATCAACAAGCCGCCAGACGGGGGTCAGGGGCGCGACTGACCGAGGCCGAGGATGTCGCTTTCGCCAAACCCATAATGACCCGAACAAAACGACCCTGCCGGGCCGGTTCTGCCTGTGCGTCTAGTCACCAGGAGCTTGACAAAAGCGACAACATAGAAGGGGTATATGTATCTTCTTCTCAAAAAGTAGGGGCGAACCTGGGTGTCTGCCCCTAGGGCGAACACCCAGGTTC
>DAOUMD010000284.1:0-54785 GCA_034412795.1 Anaerolineae bacterium | reverse complement strand
AGCAGGACATCCGGGTCCCTATGGATGACGGTGAACCGTGGCGTCTGCTGTTCACTTACCACTTGGATGCTCCATCCTCTTCTGCGCAATTCAAATGACGCACTATGATGCTGGAAAATCATTTATGGTTGACACTTTTTACCGGTCAAATCAAGCAAAGTAACTTCGTAAAACGTAAAACGTGATGCGTAAAGGCACACTTGCAAGGCGCATTCGCCCAAAATCATTACGCTTTACGCCTTACGTTTTACGAATTTGTCTGGCAAAGCAGGCCAAATTGTCAACCAGTTCTCTTGGTAAAATGAACCATGCCATTAGAGCAGACGTTTTTTGGGGAGCAGGCTTCCTGAGATGCCCTGTCGCCAGGACTTATACCCTCGACGACCCATGTCCCCAAATCCTTACCTATACCGTTGCAAGGCTGGAAGATTGGTAAATTGGTAGATCGGTACACTGGTACGCCGGTATACTGGGAAATCGGGAAATCAGGAATCGGGGAATCAGGGACTCAGGAAATCGGGGAATCAGGACTCAGGAACCCGGGCGTGGGTCAGATTCTCCGATCACTGATTCTCCGATTCCCAATCTACCAATCTACCAGTCTTCCAACCAACCAACTAACCACCTACCCACCCAACTAACCAACCACCCACCCAACCACCCCTACCCCGGCAAATGCTCCTGAATGAACCTATACGTCTTCCCCGCCACCGACTCCCATTCAGCGTCCACCGTCAGCACGTGGCCGGAGCCGTGCAGCGTGACCAACTCCTTGTCCGTCGAACCGGCGTGCTCGTACGTGAACTGGGCGCTGTCCGGGTGGATGGTCCCGTCGGCGGTGCTGTAGATGACCAACAGTGGGGGGCTCACCTGTGGTAAGAGGCGCTTGACTTCTCGGGTGAGGTTCTGTAACTCACAGACTCCCGCCGCCGGCCAGCCGTCGTAGGACCAGATCTGGGACTTGGCTTCCGGGTCGTGCAAGTCATCGTCTTCACCCTTGGGTACCTGGCGCGTAAGATATTTGAGGATCGGGGTCAGGCGGCTGCGTTGGTCGGCGACGATGGTCGCCGGGGAATAGGCGATGGCGCCGGGCAGGTCGGGGTGGTGGGCCGCCAGGTAGAGGGTCAGCAGGGAACCCATCGACAGGCCACCCACGAAGACCGTCTCACAACGCGCCTGTAGCTCGGCCAGGGCACCCTCCACGTGTTTGGTCCATTCGGTCCACGGGGTCTGGTTCAGATCCTCAAGCGTGGTTCCGTGACCGGGCAGCAAGGGCCCCGAGACAGTCAAGCCGCGCTGGTGCAGATAATCGCCCACCAGGCGCATCTCCGG
Source organism: Anaerolineae bacterium (assembly GCA_034412795.1). Taxonomy (GTDB): domain Bacteria; phylum Chloroflexota; class Anaerolineae; order 4572-78; family NAK82; genus JAUVPY01. Next base: position 53,453 of record DAOUMD010000284.1, on the reverse strand, counting down.
CGGCGAGCCGGTGAACCCGTGGATCAGCATAACCCCAGTCGGGCCGCCGTGGAGAAAGAAGGGGGATGGGTCGAGGTCGTTCTGTTCAGCCATTTTTTCGTACTCCATTGACAAATAGAATTGGTAGATTGGGAATCGGGGAATCAGGAATCGGGGAATCTGACCCACGCCCGGGTTCCTGAGTCCCGATTCCCTGAGTCCCTGAGTCCCCGATTCCCTGAGTCCCCGATTCCCCGATTCTTCCACTTACACGCATACGCAAAGGCGATTACCTGGAATCCAAACTTTTCCAGGATGGGCCGGCTCATGGGGCTGGCATCCACAGTGAGATAGCGCACCTGGCGCTCCATAGCTTCCCGGGCGCGAACGCCCAGCAGAGCCGTATACAGCCCCCGCCCGCGGTATTCACTCAACGTGGAGCCGCCCCACAGGCTGCCGAATTGGCTGTCTTCTGGAAAAACGATCCAGGCCGCGCTCGTCGGCACCTCGTCTACGTAGGCCACGTACACGCTCAATAGGTGGGGATGCTCGGCCAGCGTCCGCTCCAGGAAATGACCCAGGCCGCTGTAGTCCCCGTCCCACACTGCCTCTTCGACGGCCATCACGTCCTTGATCCCCTCCGGGTGAGTGATGCGTTTAACCCTATGCGTGCTGGGTCGGAGCAGGACCTCCGGCGCTTCCTCCAGGTCGAGCACCATGATCGTATCCGGGTCTTCTACCTCAAACCCGCGCGCCGCCAGCCGCTCCTTCAGATCGGGTGGGGTGTCGTAATCGTAGACCTTCCATTCAAAATCCTGCCCGATGCTTTCGAAATAGGTCACCTGCTCCCGGATGGCGTCTTCCACCTCGGTCTCGTCCAGCCGCGAATAGATCACCGCGCCTTCGCTGTCTGGGGCGATGTTCACCTGGCGCACGATGTCCTCTACCACCTCCCGCCGCATGCCGGGATACTTGACGTCGATGCGTTGGTCCTGGGTATACAGGGCGATGATTTGCTGGACGTTCATTGTCTCCTATTTACCTCGGGCAGAATCTCCAATGCCAATGAATATTCCTGAAAGCCGACCGCCTTCCAAAAGTGCATCGCCGTCGTATTGTGCCACAACACTTCGACCAGCAGCCGCTTGTCCCTGGGCCACACCTCGTCCCGTAGTATGCCTATCGCCGCCTGGCCCATTCCGCGCCGTCGCCGCTCACGCGGCACGAAGAACTGTCTCAGGTAGATTTCCCTGTCGTCGTGCCGATACAGGGCGTAGGCCGCCACCCCCGTCTCGTCCTCAAAGATGACCGCCTCATACTCCCTCGTCAGCCAGCCGCGCATGCGCTCCTCGAGCTCAGGAACCGTCATCGGATTACGATGCCCCTCATCCCGGATGAGTTGGTGATTCAATTCCGCCAACAGCCGAGCATCATCAAGGCTAGCTTTACGGTATCTCATCATAACACCTCAAACCAACCAACTAACCAACCAACTAACCAACCAACTAACCAACCACCCAACCAACCACCCAACCAACTAACCAACCTGTCGCAACTCAATCGCCATCGGCACAAACCGAATCCCATGCACCACCTGCTCCGCCTTCGTCTGGCGAAAGCCAAGCTTCTCGTAGATGGGCACCGCATAAAGCGACGAATTGACGCTGATGTGGGGCAATTCCGGGTTCTCGCGCCGGCATATCGCCAGTGCTCGTTGCCACAGCTCCTTGCCGATCCCCCCCCCTAGATGTGCCTGGTCGACAAAATACAGCGAGATATGATTGTAGTTTCTCAGTTCGATCACACCCACAATCTGTTCTCCCAGCGTGGCTACCAGGGCGAAGTGATTCGCTTCCGCCCGTTCCCGCAGCGCGTCGGGCTGAACGTACTTGAGAAACTCCTCAACGCCTTCGGGTGAGAAGTCAGGCGCGACGAATTCATCAAAAACCCGGCTGATCAGCTCGCATACCTGGGTTTCCTCGCCCGGTTGTATCAGTCGAATTGACAAAGTGGTGTCCATCGTCCCCTATCAGTGAAATGTACCCGAACACTTGTGGCGTGAGGTAGCGACGCCCGCCATGAATCGAGCACGTACCTTTCTTGTTGCTTCGTTATCATTACCAATTCTGGCCGCAAGCCCTGTGGTTTGCATTGTACAAGTAGACCTGAACCTGTCAAGTTACTTTCTTGCCGATTGAAGATCCCAAGGGGTTAAGGCGAACCGCAGGCTTCGTCGTGAGCTCGGCCGAGCCCTCAGCCGAACGGTTCGCGCACCCTTGGGGTCTGGGCCACTGAAATGCGCCCTACCGAAAAAAACGATTGAAATCTTGGCCTGGATGTGATACAATGAACAAAAAGGGGATTTGAATGAAAAGAGTGCTTGGGGTCGTTGGAAGTCCACGTAAGAAGGGCAACACGCATATCCTGGTTTCCAGGATATTGGAAGGTGCCAAGACGCAGGGAGCTGAAGTAGATATCCTCTTTCTCAACGACTTGGAGATTCGGGAGTGTATAGGCTGCCACGCCTGCTGGAGAGGGGTAGAGTGCAGCCAGCGTGACGATATGAATGACGTGTACCCGAAGATCTCAGAGTGTGATGTTATCGTGTTCGGCACACCCGTCTATTGGTACGGGCCAACGGCGTTGATGAAGGGCTTCATAGACCGCTTTGTGTACTTCAATTGCCCCGAGAATCGGGTCAAGGTCAAAGGCAAGTCAGCAGTCATCGCCATTCCTTTTGAAGAAGAGACTCCCGACACGGCCGACCTCCTGGTCGCATTCTTTGAGAAGAGCTTGGAGTATTTGGAGATGAACCTGGTTGGGAAGATCATTGCCCCTGGGGTTGGCCACAGAGGCGAAATCCTGGATAAAGAAGAGCACCTGGCAGAAGGCTATGAGCTTGGAAGGCGGCTGGTCGGTGGTGCTCTTTGAACGGACAGGTGAGCTCGTAGCTGCCAGACGGCGGGCGAGGTTATGTCCTGGCAAGGAGGCTGGATGACGATATGTCATCACTACGTGTGAGCGGTCTCATCGTCGTTCTGGGATCGCCCAACGCGGAAGACGGCGAGCTGTACAGCGTCGCCAGGGAACGTTGCCAATTGGCTCTGGATGAATACGCCAGCCGCGCTGGCTGGAAGATACTGCTGACCGGTGGATACGGAGATCATTTCAACACCACCCATCAGCCCCACGCCGCGTACCTCAAATGCTACCTGACGGCACGAGGTATCCCCGAGGATGACATCGTCGAGTTCGCGGAGAGCTCGAACACCATCCAGGACGCATCGTTGTCGAAACCGATTGTGTACAGGTATGGAGCCAAACACATCCTGGTCATCACCTCGGACTATCACCAAGATCGTGCGCGGTACGTGTTCGAGCAGTAGTAAACGCGGCATACAAACTCAGCCGGTTGTGCTGGCGACCACACTGACCATAAAAAGGGGGAAACCGAATAGAACATTAGTACCAATCAGGGTGACGCCTGTACCTGGGTTGACACGTTTTGAGCATTATGTTATAATACCCACGTATAACACAAACGCATATATTTGGCGTGGTCTTGGAAAAGAGCGCCGTATTTCTCCGAGTGGGGGAAAAATGGCGCTCTGGAAACAAAGGAAACAAAGAAAACTGAATAGACCCCTGGAGCGCCAGGGGAAGACCGCTAGCGTAGGAATACGGCGCGGTAGACTCCCGCAGGTGCGAGAGCCGCCCCCCCCCACTACGTTACCCGTCGCCATTGGGCCGCGCGGAAGCCCCGTCTGGTGGCAAGCGTCGCAAGTGCGACAGCCCTACGTTAGCGGAAACCCTGAGTAGTCCAGGGTCCCTGTAATCGTAAGAAGAGCGGGGCTGTCCTCATAGCGAGGCGGCCCCGCTTTTTTATTACATAGGGAGATCAACAATTGACACACCAGAACAAATTTGCTATAATACGAATGTACAATCAAATAGACCCCCTATACTTTTTTGGGGGTTCGCGTAGCCTTGAAACGGGCGCGGTCCCATCCCACACACAGTAGGGTCCCTGTCATCGTCACAAGAGCAGGGATACCCTGGGGATGGCCGCGCCTTTTTTATTACCCTTGGAGGTTCGAATGGAGCAACTGTCAGAGGTCTATCAAGTGAGAATTACGAAAACACTCAAAACCGCGCTAGAGAGACGTGCACGCCAGTTAGGCGTCAGGACGGCTGACATCGCACGCATGGCGCTTGCGCAAGCGGCAGCCGACACACCAGCCAGAGCAACGGAGGCACAACATGAGCGACAAACTGAACCGGCGCACGCCTGACCCAATCGGGAAAGTGATTTGTGAGCTTTTCCTGAGTTGGGAGGAGATGAGACGACAAAAAGAAGACGCCGACGGCGCAGACCTTACCAGGGGACCGGCACCGTCGGCGGACGATAACTCCACCACCAAGGCGGCAGAGCATGAGCAATTGTAACACACGCCGCCGCAAAATAAAAGCCCCGGCACGGACCGGGGCGGGCACCGAAACGCAACCAACGGGCGGCGCTGTTGCATTTCATAGATCATTATACCAAACGCATAAAAGTCTGTCAATATGTATACATGATCTTGTGAATCAGGCCGAACACATGGCCCAGCACGCCGCAAGCGCCGATCTGGCAAATCGTCATCGGCACATTGCTGAGCACTTGCGGAGCTGGGCAAATGAACGGCCTCGAAATCTGGCGTAACCGCTGGGACGGGGCCGGCATAGCCACTATACCGCTGGTAGCACGCGCCAAACGCCCGATGTGCGACGCCTGGCAGTTTGAACCGCCAGCGGCGCAATGGGCCGCCGTGGGGGCCTCGTTTCGGGGTAACATTGGCGTAAGGTGTGGGGGCGACCTCTTCGTAGTAGACACCGACGATGGGCAAGCTACCCGCAACGTCAAAGCTGGCCTTGACGGCCTGGGCCTAGAGTATGCAGAAGTGGAAACACCAAGCGGCCAACGGCACCTGTACGGCAAGGTCAAAGACGCGCCCGGTGACTTTAACTGGACCCGTCTACCCGCCGCCGTGGGAGCTGGGGAATTGCGCGTGAGAAACGCCTATGTCGTGGCGCCTTGCAGTGAGGTTAACGGGCATCGCTACCGCTTCCTATCCGGCGATCCTGAGACTATCGCCCGTATGAAGCCTATCAAGTGGCGTCACCTGGGTTTTTTGCTCAGAGGCACCACGCCCAAGAGGGAAGCGTGCGACCATCTACCTGTACGCCTCACACGCCGCGACATGCCCACAAAGGCGCTGGTATTGCTGCAATTGCTACCCAACGCGCCCAAGGGTCAGCCTATCGCCAATTACTCTACCCGCTCAGAGGCAGAGGCGGCCATCGTGGCTATGCTGGCCTTGGCCGGCTGGGACTTTGACGACGTGCAAGCCTGCTTTGAAAAATACCGACCGGGGCATTACGCCGAAAAGGCAAAGGACCGGGGCAAGTATCTGGCACTTACATGGCGTAAGGTTGCCAGCACATTGAGCGCCACACCCGAGCGCGTGGGGCTGGCCGATCTTTACCGCCAGGCAGAGGCCAGACCGTGGACGGGGCGATCCGGGGGGCTGGACCGGGCCGCCTTCCTGGGCCTGCTATCCATCGCGTGGCAATTCAACACGTGGGAGGTTAACGCAAGCCAGCGCGTCATCGCAGAGCACGCTGGGGCAAGCCGCAAGGGAATCGGCAACGCGCTACACCGTCTGCAAGTCAATGGGCACATACGCCGGAGGCAGTGGGAATCGTCCGAAAAGGCCGTTACCTGGCACGTCGAAAACGCAAACTTACCCAGTAGTCACATAATAATAGGGGAAGTGAGGCACGAAGAGGGGGAGCTATACGCACAGGGGCTATTGGGTAAGAGTGCGGCTATGGTAGTGTACCACCTGGGTAGTGAGGCATTAACCGCAAGTGAGCTAACAGAGTTAACGGGCAAGGGAGTCGACACCATCCGGCGCGCGCTGAAAAAATTGGCAACCTATGGCCTGGTGGTGAGCGACGGGGGCCGGCCTGCCAGGTGGCAACGGGGGCCGCGACCGTTGGCAGACGTTGCCAAAGAGCTACGCGCCGGCGAAAAGGCCGAAAAGCGCAGGGACCGGCACCAGAGGGAACGGGAACGCTGGCACGAGATATTAGCCAGGAGGGGTACATGACCTTAGCAGCTCTGGCTTGTGGATCCCGCCCTGCCGTGGCGGCGGCCCGCCGAGGCCAGCGGCGGCTGGGTGTGCAGACGGTGCCACCCGGTGGCGGTGGGGATTGTAACCGAAGGATAAGACCACATGGCAACCACACTAACACGAACGACTTTCACGACTAGCCGGCTGTTAGAATTCTTCAACGAAAAAGAATTGTCTATGCAGATGGGGCACACCAAAGAATGGTGGTCCATTGCCCTGGTCAAAGAGCTGATAGACAACGCTCTCGACGCGGCCGAGATTGCCGGTGTGTCACCTGGCATTGAAATCACCCTAGAACGCGACGCCGTGACTATTTGCGACAATGGCCCTGGGTTACCGGTTAGTACACTGGAGCGATCCCTTGACTACGCGATCCGCGTAAGTGATAAGAGTTATTATGCCAGCCCCACGCGGGGGCAGCTAGGCAACGCCCTAAAATGCGTGTGGGCCGCCCCTTTTGTGGTGGATGGCCAACATGGGCGCGTAGACGTTGAAACGGGAGGGACCCTATATCGGATAGATGTCACCCTGAATATGATCACCCAGCAACCCAAGATTGAGGTAACTACCGGGGATAGCCTTGTAAAAAGCGGGACTCTTGTAAAAATCCATTGGCCTGAGATAGCCAGCTCACTCACCTTGAACCCAAGCGCCAATTTTTACAAGCCCCTGTCGGCGATGGAATTGATCAGTCATTACGCGGCTTTCAATCCCCATGTATCCTTCACCTACACAAACCAAACGGATGAGCGCGAAAACTTTTCTACTCCGGCCAGTATAACCGACTGGCGCAAGTGGGCACCGGACCGGCCCACCTCGCCCCATTGGTACACACCGGACGGGCTGCGCGCTTTGATTGCCGCCTACGTAGGCCATGAACGCGACGGGGGCGAGGCGCTGACTGTGCGTGCCTTTGTTTCGGAGTTTGCCGGGTTGAGTAGCAGTGCAAAGCAGAAGCGGGTAACTGAAGCCGCCGGCCTGGCCGGGGAATATTTACACGACCTGGTAGACGGTGACCAGATAGCCATTGAACTGGTAACCCGCTTGTTAGCCGCGATGCAAAACGAATCCCGGCCAATCAGACCGCCCACGCTGGGGGTGATAGGTCAAGACCACCTGACCCATTGGTTAGATCAAAACCTCTGTGTGGCTGACAGTGTGCGCTACCGCAAGATTGCTGGCGAAGCTGATGGATTGCCTTTTGTGTTGGAGGCGGCGCTAGGTATCTATCAAGACGACTATAGCGAGTGTAAAGGGGAAATCGCTGTGGGGTTGAACTGGTCACCCACGTTGAATATCCCTATGAGTGCGCTATCCCAGCTCCTGGGTGAAAACCGGGTTGATAGCTTTGACCCGGTTTTCACCGTGGTACACCTGGCTTGCCCACGCCTGGAGTTTACCGACCGTGGCAAGAGCCGGCTAGACTTGCCACAAGAAATACGCGACGGGCTGGAAAAGGCGATTAAATCTATCACCAAGCAATGGAAAGCCGCGAAGCGCCGGGCCGATCAAGAGGACCGCGTAAGGCAACGCGAACTTGAGGAGATGCGCAAGGCGCAAAAGCGTATGGAGTGGAGCATCAAAGAGGCGGCCTATCACGTGATGGAAGAGGCTTACTTAAAGGCCAGCGGCGGCGGTGCTTATCCTGCCAATGCGCGGCAAATTATGTATGCAGCCCGCCCGCTGGTGTTGGAGCTGACCGGGGGTAAGTCCTGGAAAACATCAAGCTATTTCACTCAAAGACTGTTGCCCGGTTTTCTCAAACGCAACCCGGTGCTAACCGATGATTGGGACGTGGTTTATGATGATCGGGGCAAGCTGATGGAGCCTCACACCGGGGCACGTGTTGACTTAGGGACCCTGGCCGTTCGGCGCTATATCACAAATTGGACAAAGGCACAAGACGGCCTGGATTATGAACCCATTGACTTGCCATACCATGTTGACACCCTGGGTCCGGCGAACCGTTACCGCTATGCCCTGTTTGTCGAAAAAGAGGGATTCAACCCCTTATGGGACAAAATCAACCTGGCTAACCGTTACGATCTGGCCATTATGAGCACAAAGGGTATGTCGGTGACCGCGGCCCGCCGGCTGGTTGAAGAGTTGTCAAGCCGGGATGTTACCATTCTGGTTTTGCGTGATTTTGACAAGGCGGGATTCTCCATTGTCGGTACCTTGCGCGGCGACACATGGCGCTGGAGTTATGAGATACAACCAAATGTCATAGACCTGGGAGTTAGACTCTCCGACGTTGAAGAGTTAGGGTTACAATCGGAGCCGGTATACTATCGCAGCAAGAAAGATCCGCGCTACAATCTGATAGAAAACGGAGCCAACGTCGAGGAGTGTGATTACCTGGTGCAAGGTGGCCGGCCCGGGCGCTGGTATGGTGAGCGCGTGGAAATCAACGCCATGACTTCTGATGAACTGGTAACTTGGCTGGAAAACAAACTAGAGGCCAATGGTGTTGAAAGGGTTGTGCCCGATAGTGATACTCTGGAAAAGGCATACCGGCGCGCCTGGTGCCTGGCAGCGGTGCAAAGGGCGATAAGGGACACAGAAAAACGCCTTGATAAAACAGACGGCGCGCAAGCCAAGAATGGTAACTTAGAGACACTGGTAAAAACCCGCCTCAAGGGCTCGGCGCTATCTTGGGATGAGGCAATCTATCATATCGCCGTCAAGGATTATTCAAAAGCGGCGACCTGAGCCCGGCGGCGCAAGCGGGGGTGCTCAATAGTCTAGCACAACAAAGGCAATCTTATGGCCTGGGAAGAACGGCGAAACGGCAGACGATATTATTACAGAAAACACTGGCGCGATGGCACGTGTCAATCTGAGTATGTCGGGGGCGGTCCGCTTGCAGAGGCGTTTGCCATAGTTGGCGCGATTGACGCCGGGCAGCGGGCCTTTGATCGAGATGTCAAACGCGCTGAAATTGAGACTGAAACTGAGATAGACCGAAGAGTCGACGAATTTATAACCCTGGTGCGCGTGTTGCGCAACGCCGTTTTGCTGGCCAGTGGGTATCACTCGCACAAAGGCCAATGGCGAAAGGCCAGACGGAATGAGCGAACCAACTGAAGTAATAGTCAATGATCCTGACTGGCAAACAATAGCTGAAATGGTTAACCGACTGGAAGATGGCAACGGTACCAAAAGGGATGTCAAAGCCCTGACACACGCCCTTGCCGACAGTGAAAACCTTTGGCGCGCGTCTGGCGATATGGCGACCGTGGCCACGTCGCGACTGATCCAAAATGCAGCCGGCAAGAATAAATTCATGTCGCTGAGTATGGCGCGTGGTTGTGAGGTTATCAAAGAGCGATTGGGTTACGACGAATCGCCTATGCTAGAACAACTTTTGATTGACGCCGTGGTTTTGGCCTGGTTACGTTTGGGGCTGGTCGAATATTGGCATACTAAATACTTAGAAGATGCGCACACACACGCGACGGGCGATTATTGGGACAGGCGACTAAGCGCAGCACAACGGCGGTTTTTGCGCGCAATTCAGAGTCTGGCGCGTGTGCGAAAAATGGATCTGCCAGCACTACAGATTAACCTGGCAGAGCAGCAAGTGAACATTGTCGGGGGGGCATAAACTGGAGTAGATCAAATGACACTTGAACAAGCCGGAGTTGAACTAATCGCCAAAAACTATCGCGCCTATATGAAACAACTCCGCGATATCGACAAGGAACAACAACGCCTCTTTCGTGATCCGGGGCGGGGGATAGACCAGGCCCATAGCCGCGCGGCCAACGCGGCGCGCAACCACGAAAATAGGGTTAAGGCGCTTAACCAGGTTTACAAAAAATTGGGAACTATCGCGGCTGGCGTGCTGTCTATCCGCACCTTGCAGGAAGCGCAAGAGCTGGCCGAGGAAGCGTTAGACTTTCGGCGCCTGTCGGCGCAATTTCAAAACCTGGCGGCGTCTTCTAACCAGTCGGCAAACGAGATTGTTGACGCCATGCGGCGCGCAAGCCAGGGGGCGCTGACAAACGCCGAAATTGTGGATGATGCGTTAGCCATTATGCGGCTGGAGGTTGCCGCAACGCCGGCAGAGATAGAGGAATTTGTACGCCTGGGTGTTGCACTCAGGCCGGCATATAAGAGTGCCGCCGATGCAGTAGATGAATTAACCGTTGCGCTGGGCAGGAAGACGCTCAGGGTTTTGGATAATTTCAACGTCAATAGTGATCGCGCCAACCGGGAAATGGAACGCATGGCGCAACAGCGATTCGGCGTGGCCTTTGACGAATTGGACGATGCTGCACAAAGCGCAGTCTTCATGGAGGGCGCAATCAATGCGTTACGTGATGACTTTGAAAAAATGGGCGGCGATACAATCGAGATTGCCAGCGACCTTGACCGCGCGGAAGTTGCCGCAAAGAATCTGCGTCTGGTAGTAGGTGAGGCCCTGGTTCCCGGTGCTGAAGACCTGGGCGGCGCGCTGGCGACGGTGTTAGACACCCTGGCTCAGATCGTGGCCCTGTCGGCGTCCTGGGGGGCCGGGATTAACGCGACGGTAGACGTTTTATCGCGTGGTACGTCTGGCCTGTTGGAGCTGATTGCAGCCGGGCCGGTCGGACTGGGCAAGGTTGCAGGCGGTATCACGGCTGGAACGATTCAGGGTGAAAACATCGGTGACATTTTCCGGGAAGCGGTGGCAGCCGGGCAGGAAGCGCAAACCGAACGGCTGAAAGACATGCTGCAAGCAATGGGCATTTTCACCGATGAAACGGAAGCGGCAGCCGGCGCACAAGACACCCTGGGCGATTCGGTTGAAGACACTAACAACGCTCTTAAGGCGCAACAAGACGCGGTAGACCAGGCGGCCAGAATTCAACGCAACTATATACGCGCGCAAGAGACGGCACTCCGCAAGGCACAACGCCAGGCCGAAAAGTTGCAACGCCAGCAAGCCAAAGACTACGCCAAACTTGAGAAGGATTTACAAGACGACCTGGCCGACCTGGCACAGGACGGCGTAGCAGATCGGGCCAAAATCGAGGCCGACGGCGCTAAAGAGATTTTGCGCGCTCAACAGAATCTTAACCGCCAGTTACGGCAAGAGCAAGAGCGGTATCAGCTCTCTCAACTTCAAAGCAAGCGGCGCTTTAATTTGCAAGACAAACGATTGCGGGCCGAGGGTGACATCCTGGCCTTGCAGCAGTTGCGTGAAGATTATGAGTTGCAGCAAAAAGAAGAGCAAGAGAATTTTGATCTGAGCCAGCGCCAGCAACAGGAATCGGGACAGGCTCAAATCCAGCAGCAGGAAGAAGACCAGCGCGAACAACTCAGGGAATTGCAAGCCGACATAGAAAACCGGCGTGCTGAAATCTTAAGTTCCTACGATGAAGAGCTGGCCGAATTGCAAGCCAAACACGCCGAACAACGCGAAGAGCAGGCGCGTTCACTGGCTGAGCAACTGGAAGACCTGAGACGCAACCGGGCGCAACAGTTAGAAGACCTGGGTTATCACCTGGCGCAACAGGAAGACATCACGCGCCAGGGAGCGCAAAACGTGGCCGATGAGTTGGAAAAAGTTTTCGGGGTTGACGGTGTGGCGGACCAGATCATGGCCGGCTACACCGAACGCACCGAAAGCCGATTCACCGAGCTATTCCGCAACCTGGAGCAGGCCGTCACCACGGGAAACGTTACGTACAACCCTGCCGGTTACGGCGTGCCACAACAGGCACCCACTACCATCGGCATGCAGCATGGGTTTTCGGGCGTGGTCACTGGTCCACAGCCCTTTATGGTTGAACCTGGTGTCACGGAGTTTGTGTATGCTGCACCAGTCCGGGGCGGTGGCGGTGCTCATGATATTCTGGAGCTGGCCGGTGGCGCAGAATTTTCTATCACCGGGGCGGAAGGCGCAAGTCCCGGAATGGTGGACGCGGCGCTTAATGAAATAGTCGGCGATTTTCGCAGCGCAGTCCGGCTATTGGTCCGGCGTGGGTAGACTATGGCGAATAAGAAGCGTGTCGACCAATTAACCGAGATTTTGAAAGACCTGGTAAACGTGGCCGGCGCGCACGAACAAACCAGCATTATCCCTAACCGTGAGGTCGTCGACGCTACCCCTGCCGGCCTGGCTAATTTCGTCATTGTGGAAGACGAAGGCGGCTTTCATATTCCTGCCGTCAAGGTTCCGGGCGTCAGCTACTCCAACGGGGATATGGTCAATCTACTCAAGATAAAGGGGACTGAGGCGATTGCCTTCCAGCAAGGTTCGGGATCCGGCTCATCTGGCGTCCCGGTTCACGACCACAGCGATAATACCGAGGGCGGCGTGGATCTGCACGCCATCGAGGAATTGGAATTTGACGACGCAACCACCTTGACCATCGACGCGGCGGGGGCCATCACGCGCACGCAGGTATACCACGCCGTGGATACCAACGGCGGCGCGGCGACCGATAATCTGGATACCATCAACGGCGGCGTGGAGGGTGACTTGTTGATCATTCACGCCGCCAACGACGCACGTACTGTGGTGGTGCGTCATAATCAAGATAACATCTGGCTGTCGGGTGCCGATGACATCAACTTGGACGACGCAGAAGACCACCTGGCCCTGGTATATGACGGGTCTTACTGGTGTGATATCGGCTGGTCGGCTGGGGCAGGCGGCTGGCCGTTTACGGGTCACATTCTGACCGTAGACACGGCAGACGCCGATGCAGATTATGCCTCGTTTGAAGCGGCGCTTGCAGCACCCCCCGACGCTGGAGACACGATACAATTATCATCAGAAGACCACGCTTTAACGGCTAATAGGACGGTCCCGGCCAGCGTGCGAGTATCCGGGCTGGACAGAGGCCCGGGCATTACGGGCAACTATGCGCTATCGCTGTTGTCCAACGCAGAATTGCATGGTATACGTAGGGTGCGCGCTGGGGCGCACAATTTCGCCAATGCAGTGACCAATTCCGGCGCGTCAACCGGTATGATATTACGGGATGCGTATATAGAGACATCCGGCGGGATCGTAACTACTTACGGCGTGTGGGTGGCGACGGCAGGGGCCACCATGTATATCTATGGTGGCCATATCAAGGCCGGGGCCGGCACGGCGAGTTATGCTTTGAAAGTTGCCGCGGGTGCGACCGTTTATCTGTTTGGTCCTATTCTGGAGGGCGTAACCGGAGAAATTGATAACGCTGGTACGGTGCATGGGTGGTGGTATGATACATTTGGCAATTTTCGCTCTGCCGATTCGGCGTTTACGGATATCGGCAACACTAACCTAACTGAAAAATTTGGAAATGTCTATCTCGGCCTAAGCAAAGACATCTATCCAGATCATGATGTGTACGGCTTATGGTCACGACAGGTGAACTTCGGTATAACACCGGATGAACATTGGCATCAAAACGCCGATGATCTGGTGTGGACGGGCTGGGCGGCCTATGTCGGATATGTCACGCCAGGCACCATCACGCATACAAAATCACAAAAGCGAATCCAGCACAACGCAGCGACCAGGGCTTTTTATTATCGCGCGGCATCGACCGGGGCCGATATCGTATTGAGACAGGGCGTAAGTGTCTTGCCTACAGCAGCCGGGACAGTTCACGCCGGGGTGATGATTGATGACGGCGTGGACGCGGCGGACGGCCTGGGGGCAAACAACTATTATCGGGTAATGGTCGAAAGTACTGCTGCCACAACCAACTGGAACGTTCGGCGTGAATATCGTGTAGGGGGCGGCGGGGCAGCGGCAGCAGTGACCGCTTTTTCTTTGCAGCCGGGTGACTTTTATTGTCCCGTTATCGTGGCCCACATGAATCCCAACTGGGCAAACTGGTGGGCCGGCATGTATTACCGTCGCACCAATGCAGCCGAGGCACTGATACAATTCGACAATCCACCATTCACCTGGACGCCGGCACGTGTCGGACTGTACTACTATATCAGCGGTGTAAACGTGGCTTATGGCATTTGGGATATGTATGACGAGGCGACGGCCTGAGGGCGGCAATGAAGGGGCAAAGTTTTCCCTATGCGCGCGCGGGGTGCATGAACTCGGTTGGTGAGTTGGTGAGCTACCATGCTGTTTTCCCTATGCGCGCGCGGGGTGCATTGCCATGCGACGGGTAAGGCGGCGTGGTTAATTCGGAAGATCGAAACTAAAAAAAGCCCTGGTCTATACGACCGGGGCCTTTTTGATTTTCGGTTTGCAACCGAAAATTCTCCCTTGACAACCCCCCTTTTTTGTGCTATATTACCTATAAGTTTGATTATAGGCAATACAAAAAGGGGCACAAAAATGATAGACCTACACCGGGCAATCGACGAACTGAACGAGACACAACGGGCGCAAGTTGCTGACTTCATAACCTCCCTGCTGGCCGATGAAGCCGAAGGCCAGGAAGCAGAGACAGAACACGACGGCGACAACGGGCGCAACGGGCGGCGCAAAGCAGCCGGTCACGTCGAATTGAAAATGATCGGCAAGTGCGGCCCATACGCTTACCTGAGATATTGGGAAGGCGGGCACTTGCGCTCAAAGTACATGGGCAAGGTCAAGGAAGGTGCTTAGATGTTTAGGGTATAAGTTGTGAGCGCCTACCCGCAACTTATACCCTAAAACCACCAAAGGACGGGAATCCGATGGCAACCACGAACCTGGTCAAGGCGCAAAGTCAAGAGCTAACCGAAGCACTCACAGACGAAATTGTAGCCGAATGGCTCCGGTATGAAGCCGAGGAAAACGACGCCAGCTCAAACACGGTTGCGACCTATCGCAAAGGGCTGTCGGTTTTCACGGCCTGGTGTCGTGACAACGGCCTGGCCCTGGCAATGGTTACGCCGGTTGACGTGGCCGGCTTTAAGACGTGGCTCAAAAACACGGAATGGGCCGATGACACCTATTACTCAGTCCAGACCGTCAATTTGAGGTTAACGGCAGTCCGGCGATTTTATGCCTGGGCGGTGGTAACTGGCAAAGCCCTGATTAACCCGGCAGCCGATGTCAAAGGCGTCAAGCGAAAGAAATCAAGGACACACAAACGCGACGCCCTGACCAATGGGGAGGTTAGCAAGGTGCTGGCCACGTGCGACTGTGGCACAATCGAGGGTTTGAGAGATAAGGTTATTCTGGTGCTGATGGCTTATTGTGGTTTGCGACAGATCGAGATTCACCGGGCCAACATTGGCGACGTTCGCACCAAAGGCGACCGCCTGGTTATTTTCGTCACTGGCAAGGGACACACCGAGGGTGACGACTACCTGGTCATTCCGATGTCACAAGAACCATTGGTAGCTGAGTGGTTGCGGTTGCGCTCCGGGGCAAAACCGGGAGATCCGTTGTTTGTTTCTCTCAGCAACAGATCGAACGGCAACCGGCTGTCGCTTCGGGCCATCCGTTACCTGGTCAAGATGCGATACCACCAGGCCGGCGTGGTAGCTGGCGGACAGACCAAGACGACGCACTCACTCAGGCATAGTGCAATCACAAACGCAATCCGGCAGGGGGCCACGCCTATGCAGGTACAGAGCATGGCCAGACACGCAGATTACAACACGACACTTGGCTATTTTCACGAGGTTAACAGGATAGACAATCCTGCAGAAGACTTGATTAACTATGACTAGCTGACATATCGGGTGTTGGCTAACCCCCTGGTACACCTCGCCAGGGGGTTTTTTGTGGGCGTGGGGTATCAAGGATGAAGCGCACGCGCAGAACGCTTACGAGAAGATTAAGCGAGAGAAGAGGCCGGCAACGGCGCAAGAGATGCGCGACGCGTGGGTAGCTGAGGTGACCCAGCGGCTGTCTGTCGGCCAACAAGAGGAGCAGGGGAAGCTCCTGTGAGGTTTGCTTGTTCAGTCACAACGTGACACATGGCAGACAATGAGCCAGGCGGATAAGAAGAAGGCAGGCAAGCGGCTGTTAGAGCGCGCTCCACGCACACGCGGGAAGTCGGTTGGTCAACGTGACAGGTTGTTAAGAAGAGGTTGGAAATCAATGCTAGCCCAGCAGGTGCGAGCTAAATGTATTCCAATAGGGGGGAAATGGGCATTAATCACGCGCTGTCCCTTGTTGGTCAAGAACTCGATCGCAGGAATGAAATCATGGTCTGAGGAAACCAAGACCGCAACATCCCAAGCATCCTCCCAGGCCAGGCTAATCATATCAGTTACCATAGCTGTGTCAATGCCTTTTTCGACTGTGCGGGCTATTGGGTTACCACAGTGGGGACAGTCAGCCACCGTTTGGTGACATGTCGGGCAGAATGGTGGTTTTTTGGCTTTGCGTTCTTTGCAGATTACCCGAACACCTGGAAAACGGTCAAGTACATCGGTACTCCACTTAAGTAAGCTTCGATCCCCTGGAGCATTGGGGTTATATGAAAGGTAAACGTGGGTTCCTTCAAATTGTAGCGGTGTGCCAAGCAGCGTTTCTGCTTCAGTAACCAAGCAAGGAGATAATTTTGCCCAATCCAACTTGTAATTACGCCCCCTCAAGTCGCGCAAAGTGAGTTGTAAATTCCAAAAATCGACGAAGATGCGAATACGTAGTGTGTTCATTGCTGTCTCCTTACCTTGGCATAAAATTCAGGGAGTGCGGCTAGCGCACTCCCTGGGGCACTCTTTGCGAACGGTGGTACTCCAGCGAGATTCTCTCACTGGCACACGTTCGCGGACAATCATCGTGAACGGACATTGTCCGGCGAGATTCTCTCACCGGCCCCGTTCACGGGCTTTCATATAAATAATGTACCACAAAAAGACCACGCTGTCAACGGTGAATTCATTAGAGATTCGTAAAATTTGCGTTAATTCAGAGTTATTGCGCTCATTACGAACAAAACCCATTTCCCTACGCGCGCGTTTCTGGCGAGCGCAGTCTGTGTACACAGAAACTCATGAACCAATTGCCCTCCCCCCTCCGTTCATATAAGTAGATTCAAAAGCCCCAGCCATCCTGGCCGGGGTCTACCAGACCAACTAACACCTCGACCCCCATAGCTTATACTCCGACTTCAACCTGATTCCGTTGCGATGGTACGCTACCCGGTCACAGCTGAACACCTACCTTCAACAGGACAGAAAGGAGAAAAGATTGACATGAAAGCTAGAGGGGTTCTTTGCGTAGGAGGACTGGTGACAATCCTTGGTCTCTTGGTCGGTTGTTCCTCTACACCTACACCACAAAACTGCCCTGCATGCCCTGACCCATGCCCTGACCCATGCCCTGACCCATGCCCTGACCCGTGTCCGACAGGTGAATACGCTGACTTGGTGGTCGTCACTTTCCAGGAAGAAATTGGAACTTACTGGAGTGAGGACTCGGGCACCATTGAAACACCCGAATGGACCCATGTCGAGATCATTGGTGACAGAATTGTAGTGACCTATCCTGAGGAAGTAATAGTGTACGACCCGCATGGAGTCGAACAGGGCTACCCCGTTTATACAACAGAGAGTATCACTACCACGATTGGTGGTAGTCACATCGTGGTCAGGTTTGACCAAGAAATGGAAGTCTACAACCTGAATGGAGAGATGGAAGCAGACACCGAAGTTGACGACCAAGCCCCTTTGCTTGTCAGAGCTACCGATGAACAGGTTATCGAGATCTATGGCGGCGAGGACGAAGACTACGTTCGGGTTTACTATCTCAATGATGATTCTTGGGGATATGACATCGACATAGACTCTGACTGGACCGATGCGGAAGTCGTTGATGGCTTGTTTTTCCTAATCTATGCTGATAAGACATGGGTCTACGAGATTATCGAAGATAGGCTATATTATCAAGAGGAGTATCCCCCAATCCACGATGTGATTCCGTTGTGGAACACAGCACAGTAGCACGGGAAGCATCGGCGGCGACCAGCCCCTGATACCACACAAAAGCCCACTCTGTGTAGGTACAGCAAAGATTCTCTGGTTGCAACTCTCTTGGAGATGGGACGCAAGGCCAACCATCTACACGAAACTAAGCTCACAAAAACGCCCTTGGTGGTCCCATCGCCGCCGGGGGCGTTTCTTTTTTGCACCGGGCGGCGGGATTTCTTGCTCAGAAAACATTTGAGTTTTCATAGAATCTATTGAAAATGAGAAGTAAATATGATATATTGTAGTTATGGGGAAATTAGCCCGTTGATTTGATTCAATGCGGGCGACCATCTACCTGCCAGTGTGGCCAGGTGCTCCCATTCAAGGCGAAAGGAAAAAACCATGGTTACCATCCCGAAACGAGTATCTGAAAGAATGACGAAAGAAACACGCAGGTTCCAACGGGTACTCAGAGCTGCCAAGGACCGGGACATCAACGAGTCGGATACTGTCGTCATTGTCACCGATATGCTATCGGAAGTGTTCGGGTTTGACAAGTATACCGAGGTAACAAGTGAGTTTGCAATTAGGGGCACCTACTGTGACCTTGCCGTGATGGTAGACGAAAGCGTGAAGTATTTGATCGAAGTCAAAGCTATTGGCTTACACTTGAAAGAATCCCACCTTAACCAAGCTGTGGGTTATGGTGCGCAACATGGAATCCAATGGGTTGTATTGACCAACGGTATTGATTGGGAAATCTATCGGATCAAGTTTGAGAGGCCCATCGACCACGAAAAACTGTGTGAGTTTGACTTCGTTAAGTTGAACCCCCGCAAAGGGGAAGACATGGAGCTTCTTTTTCTTCTGTCCAAGGAAGGACTCAGCAAGGCGGTTATCGAGGAATACCACGAACACATAATGAGCGTCAACAGGTTCATGATTGGTGCAATCCTGCAATCTGAAAAAGCATTTAACATGATTCGCACAGAACTAAGAAGAGTGTCGCCTGATATACAGGTGGGTGTAGATGAGATAGAGACGATAATCACGGGCGAGGTGTTGAAAAGAGAGGTAGTGCAGGGTGAAGCTGCCGATGAAGCAAGAGACAGGGTCAAGAAGGCCGCGTCCCGTACACTGAGAAAACGGAAGCCACGGCGAAAAAGGAAACAACCCCAAGTAGTGCCCCAAGACTCCAGTGAGACTGAGTCGTCTGAAACAAGTTCGTCAGATAATCCATAGATAGCACCGCAATTAGCTCCCGCCCCCGGAGACCACCGGGGGCTTTTGCTTTCCCAGCGCGTGGGGTGCATTTGTCTGTGCGCACAGACAGATCAACATGTGAGGCGTTTTTCCTACACGCGCGTGGGGTGCATGTCCAGTTGTTCAGCACCGGCACTGGCCAGCACGTTTTTCCTACACGCGCGTGGGGTGCATACTTCGTGCATAATCGGTTTTTTGTGTGCGTGGATGATTTGGATGCCCGCAATAGCTACTCAAAAAACCAGATGTCATCAAGGTACCAAGTAATAGTTGATGCATCGTAATGCAGATCACAGGTAAACTCTGTTCGTACCATTGCGCCAAAACTGTTCTGAGAATCTACGTAGCTCAATATACGATAGGCTTCACCTTCACCTTCGATTCGGTATATTCGTTGATCAGATAATGGCGCAAACTTGGCCGTAGATGGTGATTTCAATCGGTTCCGCGCGGCCTCTTCGCACCTTCTACTCGCTATTCTTGCACCACTATCTGATTGGGTATTATCGCCTCCTTGAATTTGAGCTATCGCCATCAAGAGGCCGCACATAAAGACGATGGCTACGACTAACAATATTATGCGATTATTTGATTTTGCTTTTTCTTTCTTCACTTGAGTTTGCTGTTGAACAACTGGCGTAGGTTTCAAGTTCCTGCCACAAAACCGACAGACAATAGCACCGACCTTAATAGTTTCGGTGCAGTAAGGACACTTCTTGGTGGGTTCTTGACCAGCAAACTTGAGTTTTTTGATCGGGGCAACTGGTGGAGGAGATATAGGAGTTGATAATGCTTCTAGGCCGCGTCGCGCCTGTTCGTTGCGGGGATTGATGGATAATACACGCTCCAGGCAAAGTCGTCGCTCATCATCGGAGGTGACAGCGGCACTCATCCACAACCAGGCGGTTTCATTATTGGGGTCCGACTTTATCGCCTGAGTTAATAGTTGTTTGCCTGTGAGTTTATCGCCAGAGCGGATAGCAGAGATAGCCTGTTGCACCACATCGGGCATTGACCTCACCTCATGTCTTGATTATATCACATGGCATGGAGGTATTACAATAGCAACGTAGTACTGACATTGACACGCGGGCAATCCAAAACGTTTTGGATGGGGTGTTTGGGGTTAATTGTGACTCACAAGCAACAAGAAACCAGGACTTGACAAGGTTCCTAGTATATGGTAAGATACTAGTAACTAGTCAAAGAAAGGAAAACTGGGCAATGTTGACAAGTTACTCACAAGCAAGTACAATCACCGATGATATGATCGACGATTGGTTGAGTGTTTCCGAAGCTGCTACCCGTTCGGGCTATGACAAAGAATACATCCGGCAAATGCTGCGCACGGGCGGCAAATTCGAGGCCGTCAAGAAAGGCTCAATATGGCTGATCGAGCCTGATAGCTTTGACGCCTATTGCCAGAAAATGAAAGACCTGGGAACCGGGAAACACGATCCGACCCGTGTCCCAAAGCGCAAATAGCGCGCTTTATTTTTTTAGCTTGTTAGTCTCTTACAAGCAACTAGACAGTAACGAGGTGTAACCAAATGGCACACAAACCGGAATATCTAAGACAGGCGTTTCTAGAATACCTAGAAACCGACTACCAAGAAACGGATGATTTGACCGTCAAGGTAGACTTGGGTACTGAAGCCGTAACAGCTTACAAACTCATGGGCAAACTTTGGTTTTGCACCGATGTTTTCCCTAGCACCCATTGTGATCTGGTAGACATGCTGCCTGGCAGCACGTATGCTCAGGTAGTGCGCACAATTCGGCCTGAGTTGGAAAGTAAACGAGGTGTACCAATGACCACACAAAAACCGAACGAAAAGACACAAGGGAAGCGACGCAGAAGCAAAGCTGATCGTGAAATCATCGTTAACTGTTTCGTTGTTCCTGTCAGTGAAGAAGAACAAGAACGGCGACTCAAACGACTCAAGCAACACTTCAAAGACTGGCTATTGACCCAAATCCAAATCCCCCCAGACGAGGAAGGGCGCAATGGACACACAGAAACCTGAATTTGAAATAACAGAGATCTTCCCTGAATTCGACGAATCCCAGCTTGCCCCACTTTTTGAGGCCCTGGGCGAACTCGAAAGCTGGCTGTTGACTCACCCCGAGACTCTTGGTGGGGAAGAAAACGAGGTGAACCAAGATGAAGAAAGCACAAGAGAAGCAACATAAGAACGTCAATGCTAAAGGCACTTGAGTACTAGGAGGTAACACAATGAACACAGGTATCGACATCGGTTATTCAGCCGTCAAGGCTGTCGCCGGCGACCGGCGTGTAACGTTTCCCTCGATCGTAGGCACACCGGAGCGCGCGCATTTTTCAGTGAACGGCACCGGCGGTGATGACATCGTCCTGGAGATCCCGGACGGCAGCACCTGGTTGGTAGGTGAGGGCGCAGTGATCCAAAGCCGTTTTGTGGACCGCAAGGAAGACCGGGCGTGGATCGAGAGCGACGCTTATCGGCGTTTGATGCTGGCCGCGTTTACCGAGCTGACCACGGCCAAAGTGGTCACCCTGGCCGTGGTTACTGGCCTGCCGGTAGCATACTACACCACCGACAAGGGAACCTTACGAGATAGGTTCCTCGGGGAACACCGGGTCACCCGTGAGGGGCGCCACGCGCAACTGTTCAAGGTGACAGATTGCCGTATCATTCCCCAACCCTTTGGAGCACTCCTGAGCCTGGCTCTCGACGACCAGGGGCACATCGTAGACAACGACCTGGCCACCGGCGCGGTGGGTATCATCGACGTAGGCGGCAAAACCACGAATCTATTGTCCGTCAACTGTCTTTCCGAAATCGCCAGGGAAACGGCCAGCGTAGACGTGGGGATCTGGCAGACGGCGCGGGCGGTGGGGGATTGGTTAAATGACCACTGTCCAGACCTGCAATTGCGAGACCACCAGGTGATGGCCGGCGTCATAGAACGACAGGTAATATACTACGGTGACACGGTCGACCTGGGGCCCGTAGTAGACCAGGCGCTGGGACCGATGGCTGAGCAGGTGATAGCGCAGGCCACACAATTGTGGAATGGGGGTGCAAGCCTCAAGGCCATCCTGGTCAGTGGCGGCGGCGCGCTCCTACTGGGACCTTATATCAAGCAGCGTTTCCGCCACGCGCGCGTCGTGGCTGACCCGGTGTATGCAAATGCGCTGGGTTACTGGCGGTTTGCGCAGCGCATCGGGAACCGGTAATACCCGGCAATATTGCCGGGCAATACCGGAGAGATGTCATGGCGAAAATCACGGTATCTTTTACGTTTGACGATCAAGAATATCCAGAGGTGGCAAGCTGGCTTGAAAGCCTGCCTAACAACGGCAAATCAAAGGCAATCAGGCAGGTCCTAGATGTTCACGTCAAAAGACAAACTAACGTCACCCTGGGTGATGTCTACCAGGAAGTCCGGGAGTTGCGGCGCAAGCTGGAGACCGGCGCGGTCGTGCTGGCCTCCGGAGGGACCGGGGGCGATGTTGTCAATGAACCACCAGAAGCCGCGGCAGTTCTGGATAGTTTGGGGTTGTGAGCATGAGCCTTTATGACTATGAGTGCAGTCTAGCGATATCGGCACGAGATGAGCCTTTTTACTCACTCATCATGGCAGCATTTCGCAAAGCCGACACTGACAACCTGGAGCGACTTAAGCGCGCCTTTCCTGACACCTGGCAGGAATTCTATGCACGCTATCACGCGCCTGGTGGTATGTTGCCGGATGAAATGGAACGACTGAGGCAAGCCAATGGTTAATCTACTTCCGAAACGCGCCAAACATCCAGACTATGAAGAGCCATTGTTGACGGTCATGGCACGGCTGACCGATAAACACAGGGGTATGGTGCTGCAACTTGCGGCACAACTGTACACCCTGGAGCGAGGGGGTAAGGGCAATGCGATACAAGACAATCGAGGTAAACGACACGTTACACTTGCACGTGCATAACTCGAATGATCCACACTGTCAGATCGACCGTGTTGACGGCGGCCTGGTCAGATTAGAATGGGCCGAATTAGAACGGCTGGCCGATATGCTAACTGCACTGGTGCAACTGGTAGAACCTTTCGAGGAAAAGGCCAACGAGGATGAACAACACCCAGCCGTGTGATAATTGCGCAAAGCTGCAAGCCAAAAACGACCGGCTGAAACGGGAAAACAACGCACTACGCCAGCGCATCAAAGACGCCCTTAATATCCTGGGCGCGATGGCGTTACAACTCTATATCACGCTGCTTGAAACCAGGGTGATCTTATCACAAAAATCAGGCGTGCCACGTGCGCGATGGGCCTACGTCCTGGCAACCGACAAGCTAGGGCGGTGGGCCTATGAGGAAATAGGCAAGGCCATCACGATACTTCGGGGCCTATGTTGAACCGGGGGTAAAGACTATGAGCGACTTAGACCGATTGGACAACGAATTCTACCAGAGCGCAATACCGGGCATTTTAGACTTTTGGGCGCAAGAGCTGGGACTCTATCCAGGGAAGCACTACGTCCTGGACACACCCAATAACGGGCCACGCATCTTGAGCCTGAGTATGGTAGTCAATCCGCGTTACCGGAGTAAGCTGATTGCCATGTCAGAAGACCTGGCAATGGCAGCCGGCCTTGCCGAGAATCAGTTTATCCGCATTGCACGAGGTAGCCGCAAACGCCTGGTCCTGGAGATTCCAAAGCCCCATGCGCGCATCCTGAGACGGCGTGATCTACCACGTCGCCGTGGTACACAGGCCGTGCTGGGTGTGGACATGACCAATCGCCCTAAGCTATTAGACTTCACCGAACCATTGAACGCTCATGCGCTGGTGGCCGGCACGACCGGAAGCGGCAAGACAAACGCCTTACGTCTTTTGGTTCATGACCTGGCGCAGAACACCCCCGGCGACGTTCGGGTGTTGCTGATCGACGTTCGCAAACACGGCGTTGGCTGGAAACCATTTGAACAGTTGCCACACCTGTTACACCCCGTCATTACGGACGATACCACGGCGCTCCGGGCGCTGGGTTGGATGGCAGCCCAAGTAGATGAACGCGCCAGGAATGAGCAACGCAAACCGGACGTGTTCATGTTTGTAGATGAGGCCCAAGCATTGTTAGAACAAACCCATTTCGTGGGGCCTATGGCCGACCTTGTAAGCGTAGGGCGTGAATTTGGCTTGCACGCTATCCTGGGACTTCAAAACCCGACCGGGACACACCTGGGTAACACGACCATAAAGCGTAACCTGTCTGTTCGGCTTTGTGGCAAGGTAGATGACGGCACGGCGGCCCACGTCGCGACCGGGCAGGAAAAGACGGGCGCCGAACGACTTTGTGGGGCTGGCGACTTCCTGATGGTTCAGAACGGGATCGTTTCACGATTGACCACGGCGCTTGTGGAAGATTCCGACCTGGGCCACCTGCCGGCAACTGATACCATTGACACGTTAGACCTGTCGGAGTATGAGGACATCGACCACGTTTTGAGCCAGGCCGATGTGCCGGGCAAGGTGGGCCGGCAACCTGACCCGATTGACTATGGGTTGTTAGGGGCGGTCCTGGGGGAACTGTCCACAAGGGGCAGTGACTTGGTGGTAGGCACTTTGGCCAACAAATTGCACGTTGGCAAGGGGAAACTACAACGACACTTGGAAGCGGCAGAACTGGCCTTGACGGGCCTAAATGAAGCCGGTTTTTGGATCTGTGGCGAAATGGCAGAATGTCAAAATACCGGGGATGAAGCCCGTAACGGCTAAAATCTATGTATTTCATTTTGCCACGACATTTTGCCACACCATTTTTTAGGGGAATTGACTATGAAAAGCACGCTCGTTCTGTTAGTCAGCATCACGGTTTTTCTCACGGCGGTAGTTATCGTTTTGCTTTTGACCGGCAATCAGGGGGCAGCTCTTGCCCTAGCCGGACTCCTCGTGGGTCTGGTCCTATTGCTTTCCTTTGCAGCCATATGGGGAGTCGGTTCCTACTGGACACGCCAGACGATGGCAGCCGGCGCAGAGATTGCGCTCCGGGCGCAAGAACAAGACGATAAGTGGGACATCCAACAATCGAGGGCAACCACTGACGTTTTCCGGGCCGGCGTGCAAGCGGCAAGGGAAGCCAGGGGCATCACCGACGGCGGCTTGCCACCTTTGCCGAGTCAAAGTTTTGACCTGCCGGCATTACCTGGGTATACCATCGGTGAACCTGATCCCGACGTATGGGACATTTCAGAGATAGAGGATTGACCGGCGTGGGCCGGTTAAAATAAGGCGGTCTGGCCACGTGATAGGCCACGTGGCCAGACCCGACCGGGCAGTCAGGAGCAACCCGGCTGGCCGGATTATACACCACACTCAGGAGGTGTGACAATGTTTTTCGGTGAGGAAGTACACAATAGCGAATCGGTTCAATTGCAACTCAGCCAGCATGATTGTGACATGTTGGCGACGGCGTGCAATCTAGCGGCACTATACGCCAGGAATCCAGAGAAACGTGAAGATCCCAAGATGGTAGCTGAGTTTGAGATTCTGTGCGCGCTCTTTATGGGGCTTCACTGGGGGTTGCAACGACAGGCATCAGAAAACGGCAACGACAATGCAGACGGTGTTTCCGATGGCTGAGCTTGAAATCATCGTAGAACGCCACTTTGTGGAAGACACACCGGAAGAGATCGAGGCCAGACGGCAACGCATTATCAAGATTCTACGTCGCTATAGACACCACTTGCTGGACAGCATCGGGCCAGACGATTCGGATATGTCAGCGGAAGCCCCGGAAGAAACCGGCAACGCGGAGGATTGAAAAATGCCAATTACCCCCAAGTTAGTCCCACACTGTACATCCGACCCAGGGCGACACGCGGCGACCATCCGCGAATTACGGCGGATTTTCGTCAAGTATGGCATTATGCCCACAAGACCCAAAAGGTGTTGGCAAGGGTTTTCTTGCGCTGACACCGGGCCAACAGAAGACCAGGGGGTCAGTGATGAGCAAGAAGAAAACTGACCTCCAGCTAAACATCAAGTTTGTCCCTGCCGAGTGTTCACGAGAGGATCTCGAATTGTATTATGAGCAGTGGTTGAATCACTTGCGCCAGGATCTTCCCCTATTGGTCCCTGAGCTTTTTGAAGAACCTGAGCAAGAGCAGCCGCCAGAGGAAACCGACAACGCGGAGTAGACGAAACGGGCCATCACGTGTCAGGCGTGGCGGCCCACAATCCGCTGTGTCTGGCACGAGTCTACCGACCGTGCT
This sequence comes from Anaerolineae bacterium, assembly GCA_034412795.1. Taxonomy (GTDB): domain Bacteria; phylum Chloroflexota; class Anaerolineae; order 4572-78; family NAK82; genus JAUVPY01. The sequence continues at coordinate 26,980 of DAOUMD010000284.1, read as the reverse complement.
AGAATACACGCGGAGGGCATCCGATGAAACGCACCATCAACTATTACCGTGTCAGCACCGACGAACAAGCCAAAAAGTACGGCTTGCCGTCACAGGCCAAAGAGTGCAGAGCCTACGCCGAAGCCCACGGTCTAAAAATCGTGGCCGAATTCGAGGAAGATTACACCGGGACGGTTCCCATCGACGAACGACCCGAAGGGCGCAAGGCGTTCGAGATGATAGGCCGGGGCGAGGCCGATGTACTGCTTGCCGGTCGTATGGATCGACTGGTGAGGCCACCCGATGAGGGTGACGAATGGGAGATTATCGACTTGATAAAATCGTTAGCCAAGATAGACGTTGAGATTCACATTGCCAGCAAAGGGCGACAGGGAACCACGTTTATCGAGCTGTTAACGGCGGTGATCGAGGCCAAGATTGCCGGCGATGCGCGGCGGTCGCTGCTCAAGGTCATGATGGCCGGCAAGCGCGCCAAAGTTGAAAGCGGCAACGTATCGTGTGCCAGGCAACCACCTTACGGGTACAACGCGGTGAAACGCGGCGGCGTCAATACCCTGGAAGTCAACGAAGATGAAGCCGAGGTGGTCCGGCTGATCTTCCGATTGTACACCGGGCCGGAACGTTTGAGCATGTACGCCATCGCCCAGCGGTTGAGTGAGCAACGGGTACCCACGTGGGTTGACCTACGCCGGCCGGGCAAGGGCAAGCAGCAGGGTTACGGTCAGTGGTGCGCCAATAGTGTGCGTAATATCCTGACCAATGAGACGTATACCGGCGTGTGGCATTTCGGCAAGCGGCGCACGGGCGGCCCTGGTCAGAACGTGACGAACCGACCCGAGCACCTAATCAGCGTGGAAGTACCGGCCATCATTGATGACGTGGCCTGGGCCGTGGTCCAGGAACGCCGGGAGGAAAACAAGCGCAACGTAACCAGATCCACAAAGTACCCTTACCTTTTGCGCGGGCTGCTGCGATGTACATGCGGTTTGCGCATCCAGGTTCAGGCGGCCAGTGATACAAGCGGCACGCGGTTATACTACCGTTGCCCGGCGGTGGATCGTTTCAAGTACAGTCATCGCCCTTGTGATCTACCACGCTTTCGGAGCGAACAGGTTGACGCCGTGGTATGGGACTGGCTCAAGTCGCGCTTTGACCCTGACACCCTGAGCCGTGGCCTGATCGAGTACCAGGCCGAACGGGAACGGATGAACGAACCAATCCAGGGGAGGATAGACGAGATTGACGCGGCGTTACGCCAGCACGAGGCGCAACTAGAACGGCTGTTAGACCTGTACTTGACGGGCGAATTCTCACAAGACGTGCTGATTAAGCGTAAGCGGGACATCGACGAACTGACCGAGGGTTTGCAGAGGGAGCGGGCCGGCCTGGTTGCCAGACTGAACACGCGGGTGCTGACCGAACAGCAGGTTCAGACGCTGCACGAATTTGCAGCCAGGTTCGCGGAAAACGTCAGCCAGGCCGATGAAGATTTTTCAATGAGGCGGCGGGCCGTCGAGGTGTTAGACCTCCGGGGCCGGCTGGAGATGAAGGACGGCGAAAAGGTGATACATGTCTGGTGCATATTGGGGGATGAAGTCTTGCGACCCGAGACCACTATTGCGAGAGGGAGTTCGTTGACACGGACGTCAGGATCGAATTCTCTATCGCCCAAACCGACGAGGCGGCTTGCGAGTTGGATCTGGAAGCGCTGAAACGACACGAACGAGAGGCACTGGAACGACTCAAGCGTTCATAGCTGAGTGCCCTAAGGAAGCGTCCAGAAACAACTTTCTATTTTCAGGCCAATATTCCGAGTGAAATATTTCAAAATGCACAAAGTTATTCTTGGACGCGGCTTAATCGTATCCCTTCCGTATACCAGGTATATGGTAGTCATGACCAATTACGTGATATAATGAGAACAACGACAAGTCACTAGCACTGTCAACAGATCAGATATTGACTGCTACTCATACCAGACCTTCAGGAGGATAGGCTATGTCTACTACGTGTCTGACTCAAGAGTTACAGGGTAAGCCCGTCATTAGTGTAACGAACGGCGCCATCATTGCCAAGGTCTTGGATATCTTGGTTGATCCCGACGCACTCCGGGTGGCTGCTGCCATCACCTCGAAAGGCAGCGCGTTGAAGCGCCAACGTGAACTCGAGGTCATCCCGGCCGACCAGGTGCAAGTGTGGGGCCAGGATACGGTTCTGGTCAAGGGACCTGACGTGATTGTCAAAGACAGCCAATTGCCGGGTAGGGAGAAGTGGCTGAGCGTATCGGGTCAGGTCAAAGGGCATGACGTTATCGGTGGCGATGGAACGCGCATCGGTCAACTCAACGATGTGGTGATTGACGTCAACGGCCAGTTCGTGGGCTATGATCTGGTTCAACCCTTTGTCTACGGCGATCCCGCGCAAAAGATGAAGCAGATCCCTGCCGAAGCAACGAGTGTGTTGGGGCAGGATGTGTTGATCGTCGTGATGACCCAGATTGAAGAGTCGTTGGTGGTCGAAGAGCCGCTGCAAGTCGAGGAACCGCTGCAGGTCGAAGACCCGACCGTAGAGGAAGAGTCGCTGCAACTCGAAGACCTGACCGTAGAGGAAGAACGGCCTCAGGTAGAAGAGATACCGGAGATGGAAGAAAGCCAACTGGGATCGCTGGACCTGCCCGGACAGTTCTAGCCAGTGTGCTGGGTAGTGTTGACATTTGCGCATTCCCAGAGGTGCATTTCGTTATTTGTTGCGGGGTTCTCAGGCGCAAAGACTCAAATGTCAACACGGCCTAGTCAGTCGCCACGCTTAACACCACCTCGGAGAAGGGCAGCCAACGTACAAACTCCTGCTCTTTGGCCTTGGGAATGGCGACCACGATCAGCAGGCGGGACTCCTGGGGCGGGGCTCCTTCCCCATCAGACTCGCCTGCTCCGGTCTCCGTAACCGACAATATCAGCGCGTGGGTGATAGGCAACACGCTGGTTGGCGTAACGTCCTCTGAGCCTTGGACCAGGAAGATATCGACCACGTCACCTGTTTTGAGCTGGCCGCCAAAAGCCGTCGCTGCCGGGACCGTGAATGGAATGGCTACCCGTTGCGCCAGTGGCGGGTTCAGATCGGAGGGGAAACGGCCCAGATCTTCTTGGGCGATTGCTTCACCTTCCTCATATGGCTTGAGCGTGTAGCGTTCGAGCAAACCCTCGTTCACTGACGAACACACCTGCGCCGTCTCTAAATCATCGGTGATGATCTGGTGATAGGCTGGCAAGGCTCGTTTGGCGATCCCACATCGCTCCAGCTCCTGCGTGGCGATTTGAACCTGATTCTTCAGGATTGGCTGGCCTGACTTGATAGTCCCACTCACGACTAGGCCAACGACCTGAGCCGTGTCGACAAAGTCGCCTTTATTTTTATCTTTACCTTCCCCAACAAAGACCTCTGCCACGTCCGCCTTCGCGATCGTGGCTCCAGGGTCCAGGCCATCCTTGGCGACGACGTGATAGGCAAACTCGCTACTCAGGATCACCACGCCCTGGGTGATGGGCTGTCGGGTACGCAGCCCGGTTACCTCGCCTATATCCGTATAGGCCTGGGTCCGATAAGGAGTCAGGCCCAACTCCAGGTCATCTGCGGTCATGGTGTGACCTGCATCCAGCTTCTGCTTGGTAACCACCTGGTATCGAGCCACCTGGTCGTATGCGATCGGTTGGCCCTTGCCGATGACCTGGGTGGTGTAGGCGTTGACCAGTTGGGCAGTGTCCTCGAACACATCAGGCCGGCGGAAAGACTGGGCCACGTCCAGATCGTCGAGAGTCAGCTCACGGCCAGCTTCTAGATCGTGGCTGGCTATCACCTGACCCTGACCAGGCAAAGGCAGCCAGTTAAGGAGCTTCACCTTATGCAAGGGCATGTTTGCGGCAACGCAGATAAGCAAAAAAGCATACACTATTGCGAGCAGTAAGATCAGGAAACGTGGGTGCCGGCGGAGCAGATTTCCCAGGCACCCCTCGTTGTCGTGTGATTGGATAGGCTTCATAGCAACTCTACCTTCCCTGGTCGCCCTGGTCGGTGATCTTGTATTTGGTCTTACTCCAGCGCCGGCTGGTTGGCCTGCCAATGAATAGCTCGTTGATTTTTGCCCACCAGTCTCTCTCTTCATGAATAGTAAGCTTGTCAGGCAGCTCGAGATTTAACTTCCTCAACAACTCCAAACGGTGGAAGTCGTAAATAGATTTAAGATGTTCGCCGTAGTCCAGGGCGGCCTGGATGGCCGCCCGATAGCACAGCCAGGCCAGTAGCGGCGCTCCCACCGCGCATAACAGAAAAGCCCATCCGTTGTCGCTGAAAAGAGCCAGGACAGCACACGCCAACGGCCAGAAAATCAGGGACATGAAGGACATCAATAACAGCATGTCCAGCTTGTCCTTTCTCGTCGCCAGCGCCTGGGTGCTTTGCTCGTCCAGCACTTCCTTGAGGCGAGGCCAGATGATGTCGGCCTCGAAACCATAGTTGCTTTCTGGGTATAGCTCAACAGACTTGAGGATATTGCCCAACTCGGTGGGCATCACTTCTTCGGTCCGGGGGGTTGGGAAGTATAGACGTATCTGCTTTTCCACCAGTTCTTGGCGTGTGTCCACTGCTGCTAGCAAGTCGGTGACAAGTTTGTTGAATTGATCTTCGTTCAGGGCATTCCATCGCTCGTTCAGCACTGTGTTCGCACCCGGCCACTTCTCCCCAAATTGGGCCACTTCTTGCGCCAGTTTGTCCATGTCGCTGGCAAATTGAAGGAGTGGCGATGGGTCCCACATCTTTTCATCCGGCCAGCCGTCGGAAAAAAGCATGGTCATGAACTCGTCCCAGTCATTGCGTAGTTTCTTGAATCGCTTCTCGAGCATCAGCAAGTCCTTCCACACCTGGACATGCTCGATACCAATTACCGACATTTCCTCCGGAGCCTTTTCTTCCAGGATCCTTGCCGTCAGCCTCAGAAGGTCGGGTTTGACGTCGCACACAAAGCATGTGTAGGTTCGCATTTCATTGCCGGTGGTTGACGTCGTGATGTCGACGACTTCGCCGGGGGATACTTTGAAGTCGATCTTTTCGCCATCCTTATCTTCGTGCTTTAGCCAGTGCCAGGGAGAAGATTCACTACCGAACATCTCTTCACCTAAGCGATGGAAGACATCCTGAGCCTGTCGAAGGAGCCTCTGCAAGCGCTCTTCGATAGGCTCAGAATGCTCGCTCTGGCTCGACTGGGGCTGACACGTCGCCTCGTTTTGCAAAGTGTCCGGTAGTGAAGGAGAAGATGCCTGCTCTTCTAGAGGGAAGTCGCGGATTTCTTTCCCTTCCAAAATTCCTAACTCCTCCACCTGGTTCTTGATGACGTAGCTGCCAGCCGCCAGGTATTCCTGTGCCCGGCCTTCCGGCACCTCCACCTCCTCCACCTGTCCCTCAAGAATACATCTGCCTTTAGTCAACGCCGTCACGACACGATGATTGACCAAGTTGGCCTTGTCTTTTACCACCCCGGCAGGTAGTTCCGCGATGCGTCGTTCTTCCTCGGAGAGATCGCTCTCTGACAGGAATTCGCCCTCCTTTACATCACGCGTGAGAACAAACACGGACTCGACTGAATGGGTTATCTTTACTTTTTTAGCCTGGGCGCCTTGATCATACGCTCCCTTGAATTTCTTCGGGATGGCGATGCGCAACTCCTTCGAGGTGACTTGGTCGACGAAGCAACCCTCGAGTGGGATGGCTTCTCCACCCTGGCTCAGTACACCTTCGATGTCGATGATATCACCTATCGAGACCCCTTCTTGGGGCAAATCGTACTCGACACCTTTCTTATTCAGGGACAGGCTACTCAGCACCCGCCCTGGAAGACACCTCTCCAATACACCCATGCCAGTTACGCGTCGATGGATGTTGACGTCGTGGCCGGCCAACAGATCGGCGAACCCGGTTCGCTCTTTCTCGCCCAACGCCACGACAAGCACCACCAGTTCGCGGCTGTCATTACCCTCGGAGCCCACCACCACGTCCTGTGCTGATCCCACATCAAAAACCAGCACGTTGCGGAACATCTTTGTCTTCCTGGAGGCCCAGGGCTTGGGTGTCAGGACGATGTCGACCAGTTCCCCCGGCAAGCCGGCTTCGAGGCCCACGATTGAGTGGGGTGATATCGGCACGGAAACCACTGACTTTTCGTCCAGGTACCCATGCCAGGGCTGAGCGCGGATTTGGCTCTGGCTAATGAGCCCCCCCGAGCTCAGTGGCTCAAGGGTGTAGCAACCGACGAGTTTGTCGGCGTCTTGCTCGTAAGCTTCGGCATCCTCGTACGTGAGTTGCTTGAAACCTAAGTCCTGCTGACGAATCAAATGCCAGGCCGGGAGGGGCCGTTTGAGGACCGGAACTTTGAGTTTGGGAGGATCCGGCCAATGAGCCTTCCAGAGCTTTGTTATCTGGCCGCTTAGCTCGTCGAGATCGAGAGATTGCCTGACCAACGATCTCCACTTATCCAAATACCTCATACGTCGCGGATGAGTGATACTCAGCCACTGGGGCCAGCGGCCCTGATACAGCCGCGTGACGAGGATGGATAAGTGAGACGCGAGATAAGCCACGATGAGCACGCTGAAGACAAGAACGCCGATAAGAATGACTCGTACTCCCCCCGACAATTGCAGCCAAAAGGCCTTCGGCGCCTCAAAGCCAAACGTACCGATGAGTACCAGCACCCAGGCCCCCAGAAAGGCGAGGATAGGTACATATAATGCGACACGTGTCTTCTGCTTCATGTAGTCTCTGACGTCGTTCAAGACCGCCGCAAATATCGACCAATCCATGGCTGTATGCTCCCTCGCGCTAATTCCGGTTCTGTTAGACTTCCTTCAATGAGCACCGCGCACGGCACGCGGGACACTTATGATAATTCGTGCCACCAACGGTTTTACATATTCTACTGTTTAAAGCAATGTGCTGTGGCTCCCCATGCATAGAGCAATTCTGGTTTTGGCATTCCCCAAAGGAATTCAGGCCCGAGGCCATCGGCAGAAACTGAAGAGCTAGCAGGCCCACCACCTCGCCGGCTTTGTCAACTACTCGCGCGATGTCGATCTTCTTGGTCTCGAAAAAGTCGGCAGCGATATCATCCGTCCACTCAAGTGGCACTGCGTTTGTGCTCTCTAGATCCGGCGTTTCATCCAGATCCTCGAGTTTCAGCATGATATCCTTTATGCTTCTGCTGCTCATAGCTCGCTCCTTTCGAGTATTGATGAAAAGGCAACGCCAACCGTCGACGCATCGCGTCATCAGGCTGGCGTAGATGGACAAGGGAAAGATTCGCTGCGCAGTGCCCGGCGCCCGGTGTTTTGCTTACTCGTGCCAGGTAAGAGCACGCCATGTGGCCTACCTCTCTCGTTTGCTGCCAGGTGCTCTTCCCTGGACACCCAATCATTACCTTTCAGATGTCATTATAGTATGGAATCCTGGGTGAGTCAATAGGAAAATGGGGAAGGGCGTGTTTCTATTTTGGTCTTCAGCCAGATAGAAGGGTATAATAATGTTCGGACCCGCCCCCACTCTGCTCCTGACCCCCTCTTCTTCCAAAGTTGGGAGAGGGGCCGGGGGTGAGGGCCGTCATCAGCAAAACATAAGGAGGCAGGCAGTGTGGAGGATAGCTTGATAGAGAACCTTAACCCTTTTTTCGTTTTGATACTTTCTGGCCTGATTGATGTCGGCTTTGTTTTGCTGTGGGCGATTACCCAGTTGTTGGTGCTTGGAGTCGTAGTGCGGACTCCCCTGGTCTCCAGCATAAATATATGGATGGTGCTCGTCTTTCAATTTGTCTTTGCCATATCTACATTGGTGCCGATCGCACTGTATCTGATTAGGGACTTTACCGTCGGCATCCGGAAGTGGGCTGAAATCCGAGAGGGGATAGAGCGGCGTTGAGACAAATCAACACGGCCGGGCCATTGAATAACGAAGACCTGTTGCCCCTTGAGCATGCTGGGGGAGAGGCACTTAAGATCTATTTGACACGCTTGGCGGTGTACCTGGTTGTCGTGGTTGTCAATTGTGGTCTGCTGGGCCTCATCCTGGTGCTCGTCAGACTACCACTAGCTCTGCTCTTCCTTTTTCTACTGACAGGCATCGTTATCGGGTATCTCTCTCTTAGACTGAGAGCCCATCTGGCCGAAGGACCCTTTCCGGTCTTTGAGGCCATAGCAGGTAGCGCTTTGGGTCTGCTGGTCACAATAGCTTTTGTTGCCTTCGTGCCTGAATCTCTGCTTATTAACTATCTACGGCCCAGGGAAAGTGTCCGTCAACCGTTTGCCTTGTGGTCGTCGCGTATTTCCAGCTCGGTGCCAGCGACGAGTGCGTCTCCCCAGGTGGTGGTGCTCGTCACTGAGGTAGCCACGCCGTTGCCGACCGAGACGCCCACCCCCTTGCCGCCGGATACCCCAACTCCGACCTCCAGTCCGACGCCGGCACCTACTGATACGGCGACCGCCACGGCGACACCGGAGTTCCCGACATCAACACTTACCGCTACGCCGATACCGACTGTCCCCAGCAATCCGCCAACCGCTACCCCCGCTGTCCCCTTTGGCGCAATTACGCTCCTCGCTCCCAATGGCGATGAAATCTCCAGTGGACCAATCTCTTTTGAGTGGACTTGGTCTGGCGCCCTGCCGCCGGAGCTTGGTTTTGAAGTACGCGTCTGGCAAGAGGGGGAAATCCCCTTTGGGGTGCATGATGCGGTTCTTGACAATCGAGAAGGTCGTATTGAACAGATTGGTGAGAACACGTATCGTCTAACGGTCGATATCTCGGACGCCCCTGGCGTGCGACGCCGTAGCGGTCAATACCTGTGGACCGTCCTACTGGTGCGGGTCAGTCCCCAATATGAAGAGCTGGGAACCCGGGCTGAGCCTGCCACCTTCACATTTGGGAGTCCTGGAGGTGGTCCCGTAGGTGAATGAGAGCCTTCAGTCCTTCCGTACCGTGCCTATCACTATTCTGGCCATTGGCTCCCGTGGCGATGTGCAGCCGCTTGTAACCTTAGGCGTGGCATTGCAGCGAACGGGTCGCTACAAAATACGTCTGGCCACATCCGACGATTTTGAGGAGTATATCCGGAGCTGGGGGCTGGACTTCTTCCCCTTGGGTGTGAACGCCCAAGAATTGCTTGGCACCGAGGCAGCGCACAGGATACTGGAGTCTGGTCGTAATATGCTTGGTGCCATGTGGCAGTTGATCCACATGCTGCAGCCGACCTTGGAGCAACTCATGGAGGGCGCACGCCGGGCCTGCCAGGGGGTGGATGCCGTCGTCTTCTCCACTCTGGGAATGGGGGCGTATCATATTGCCGAAAAACTGGGCATACCTTGTTTCTGGGCATTGCCGTTTCCCTTCTTTTGTCGCACCCGCAGCCTGCCCAACCTGGCGTTTCCCTGCCTTCCGTTGGGGAGCGTCTACAACCTTGGGACACACATCCTGGTCGAGCAGCTTGCGCAGCAGACGACAGGACGGTCTATCAACCGCTGGCGACGGGAGCGTCTCAACCTCTCTCCTGTTTCCCTCTTTAAGTGGCCCTATCGTGAATTGCAGGGACAACCGGTGCCTATGTTCTTCTGCTATAGTCCTGCTATTGTCCCCAAGCCATCGGATTGGGGCGATCACGTCCATGTCACCGGCTACTGGTTTCTCGATCATTCACCTGACTGGTGTCCACCCAGCGACCTGGTGGATTTTCTTGGGGCTGGTCCGGCGCCCGTATATATTGGCTTCGGCAGCATGTCGAGTCGCGATCCGAAGACGACGGCGCAGATTGTCCTGGGGGCACTCAAGGAATCTGGACAGCGAGCCGTAATTGCAACCGGTTGGGGCGGGATGAGCAGCATCGACTTGCCCGGCGACGTGTTTAAGATCGAAGCCGTTCCACACACGTGGTTGTTTCCGCGCGTGGCAGCGGTGGTGCATCACGGTGGCGCGGGGACAACAGCCGCCGGATTGCGTGCTGGTGTACCGTCGGTGATCGTACCCTATTTCGGTGATCAGTCCTTCTGGGGGCGGCAGGTAGAACGCCTGGGCGTTGGGCCGAAGCCGATACCACGTAAGGAGATGACGGCGCAGCGGTTGGGAGCAGCCATCACCGCTGCGGTCGTGGATGAGGACATCCGAGAGCGTGCTGCCAGGCTGGGTGAGCGCATCCGTGCGGAGGATGGAGTGGCACGCGCAGTTGAGGTCATCGACCATTATCTGGCGCTAACCGACGGGTGAAATAATATGAAATTCTCAGAAAAATTGCATAACAAGGTTTGGGAGATACTGACCTATTCGGTTCTTAGCCCCTACTATAGAAACAGTGTCAGCCGCCTGGGGCTAAGAGGAGACGAAAAGGTACTCGACTTCGGCTGTGGTGTTGGGGGAGCATCCCGCTATTTTGCCCAGCCTCTGTTGCGAGGAGATGGTCATTTGACCTGTATTGACATCTCCCCGGGCCTGATTGAGACCGCTAAGAAGAGACTGAGCCGCTATACCAACGTAGATTACCTGTTAGGCGACATCAGAGAGTTCAGCCTTGATGCGGGCAGTTATGATATCATCTTTATGAGTCTCGTTTTATATCACATGGACCCCGGTATGAGAGGACCTATCATCAGCGAACTTGCCAGGATCATGGACGACTCGGGCAGGATTGTGATCAGACAATTCATCGGTGGAGAATCCTCGATATCCCCACAAGAAATCAGGGACTTGATGGCGGAGAGTGGACTGAAAGAAGTTCATTCTGAACAGGTGAGGTTCCTGGCGATGATTCCCACCTATGTGGGTGAGTTTCAAAAGGAACGCTAGAAATTCCGTCCATTACCCAATCGTTCGGGGCTTTCGAACCAGAGCTTCCAGGAAGGTCTCTCCGACAAGCTGCTAGCGCTATGTACTACCTGTTCCCGGGAGTAAGCTGACATGGATCTGTTGATTCGAGACGCAAGACCTGATGATGCCCAGGCAGTTGTCGGCATATTGAACCCGATCATAGCAGCGGGTACGTATTCCGTGTTTGACACACCCTTCACCGTGGAGGCTGAACGCGAGTATATAACCAACTTTCCCTCGCGTGGCATTTTCCACGTGGCCGTGAACCGTCAAGATCAGAAGATAGTTGGGTTTCAGAGTATGGAGCCATTCGCCAGCTACACCCACGCCTTTGACCACGTGGGGGTAGTGGGAACCTACGTAGATCTCTCGTACCGGCGCCAGGGGATTGGCCGCCGTCTGTTCCAGGCCACATTCGACGCCGCACGGCGCAAAGGGTACCAGAAGATATTCACCTACGTTAGAGCCGATAACGCGGCGGCTCTGGCCAGTTATTGCAAACAAGGGTTTGAGGTTGTGGGAACGGCACGACGGCAGGCCCATATCAACGGCAAGTATGTGGACGAGGTCATCATCGAGAAGTTTCTGTAGTGGAGTCGGGTCGATGGGAGGCTGTCATGGCTCGAATGCACAAGGAAAGGTGGCTCATGTTCAGAACTAGTGATTGCTCTCGCTGGATTGACAAATCCGCCGCGAGCGTCAAAGACACGTTTGCACTAGTTCTGAACATGAGCCGGAAAGGTAATCAGACATGGCGAAACCGCGTGCGAATGCGGCCTTTGTCCCTGGGTTGAGACTCTGCGAAGGATTCTACTGGGAGGCCGTTCGCCCTATCCTCGATGACCACTTTCCTTCCTTGCCTCATGCCTCCGCGCTCATTGGCAGCGGTTCCGAAGTGCTTGGCTTTGACGACAAAATGTCAGCCGACCACCATTGGGGGCCGCGCGTTTTGCTGTTTTTGGGCGAGGAGGATCACCAGCGTCAGGCACAGGCGATCCAGAACATGCTGGCTCAGCACTTGCCCTACCAATTCCGAGGGTATCCTACCAACTTCACACAGCCAGATCCTGACGACAATGGCACCCAACTGTTGCAAGCTATCGACGCCGGGCCGGTCAATCACCGCGTCTCCAGTTACACCATGCGTGGATTCTTCTTAGAGTACCTTGGCTTTGATATCCAACACACCCTGGAACCTGCCGACTGGCTAACCTTCTCTGAACAGAAACTACGCACCATCGCCGCCGGCGCCATCTATCACGATGAGGTTGGTCTGCAAAGTGTGCGTTCTCGCTTTGCGTACTACCCGCGCGACACTTGGCTCTATCTCTTAGCCGCTGGCTGGGCTCGGATAGGGCAAGAAGACCATCTCATGGGACGCGCGGGAATGGCCGGCGACGAAGTAGGATCAGCACTCATTGGCTCACGCCTGGTGCGAGATATCATGCGCTTGTGTTTCCTCATGGAGCAGACTTACGCTCCCTATGCCAAATGGTTCGGCACTGCGTTCAAACAGTTGCCGTGCGCGGAGGATCTATGGCCTATCCTCCAGCGAGCCTTGAGGGCGGAGACGTGGAAGACACGTGAGCGATATCTGGTCGAAGCCTATGAGTACGTGGCTGTGATGCATAATGCGCTGCAACTGACCGATCCCATACCAGAACAGGCCGTTTCGTTTCACGGGCGGCCATTTCAGATCATTGGTCTGCACGGATTTGCTGATGCCCTGCTGAAGCTGATTCGTGATCCAGCCGTCAAGCGAATCGCTCAGCGATCACCAATCGGCAGTATTGACCAGTTCAGTGACAGCACCGATTTGGTGTCGGACCCGTTCTGGCGTCCGGTTCTGAAACAGTTGTATCAGTAGCTACGGAAGGATTGGAAATGAGACTACGGCCACATCATCTGATCGACATCCTGAGCCAATATGGGCACGGTGTCACATTCAGACCACATGCCTATGGTCATGCCCTGCATATCGTTGCACAGCAAGTGCTCAACAATCCAGAATTGGAAGTGGAGTTTGTTCTGGCTGCAGATGAGATCTGTTATCCTTGTCGGCACTTGCAAGCAGATGGACAGTGTGGGGATGTTCTGCATCAACTGGAAGAGCCGATATCGAAACAAGCCTACAATGATGAGTTAGATGCTAAGCTGTTCTCAGATTTTAAGGTACAGCCGGGGACACGAATGACGGTGAGGGAGTTCTTGGAAAGGCTTAATGAGCATACGCCTGGGATTGAGAAGGTATGTACGCATCCAGGCGAAAGGGAGAAGCATCGACTTGAAGGATTGACGAGAGGACTGATGAGGTTGGGCGTCAGGCAATAGAAAGCCTGAATCGACTTGTCTTCTTCGGTGCAACCCGACGTTATGCGGCGCTACACGGCTAAGCGATCAGCGACAGGAAATCCTAGAGCCCGGCTTCCAGAACAGTCACGATAGCTGGACCAAACAGCACCAGAAGGGTAGCAGGCAGCGCAATAAACACGATGCTGCATATAAAGATAATACTTCGTAGAAACGCTTTACCCGTGACGTGGTTTGATGCAGGTTGGTTTGCCAGTGCAAAGGCCCCTCGCTGGGCAACGTAGGTCATAGTCACTAACACGAGTATGGTGCCTGTCAGTATCCAACCTGCCGGTTGGGCAGGCGAGCGAGCGGGTGTGACCATACGACCCGCGAAACCTGGGTTGATAACGACCAGGATCAGCCAGAGGGCCAGAGGAAAACCTGTGAAGGCAATTGCTGTACAACGCTGTTTTTTCGTCATTGGTAGATCTCCTTCCCTTGGTGCAGCATAGTGTTCAAGCGCCGCGGTGATGGCCGTATCTGGTAGAACACGAAGCCACACCCACACGACGCCCGCCAGTCCTTTCTGTCGGTACGAGTCTCGACAGAGATCGCAGAACACTTGAGTCATCAGTGGGCCATATTCGCGCCGGTAATCTGCTGGATAGACGAGCAGGAGCAAGCGGTAGAGCTTTGCTGCGATGGAGAGAACACCTGTGGGTGAGATAGACGACATCAGATCATCTCCACGGTACCGAGAACACACCTGGTCTGCGTTATTTGGAATATATCCGCAAATAATACATCTGTGACGGATATATAGTACCAGATTCTTCCTCCGTTGTCAAGAGGCAATATCGACCATCACCCGAGAATGAAGGACTTGACGATCTTACCGTTGCAGCACAGGGATATTTCGGAAGCGGCCCGAGTACTTAGCCTGGCCATGCTCAGTTGCCCCATTCACGTTGCTGTGTTTCAAGGCCAGGACGCAGAGGTGCGCCGCGTACAGGAGCAGATGTTTGCCAGGCTCTTGCGCCATTACCCTGGTCTTGTGTTCGTGGGGAAGCTTGACGGCCGGATCGTAGGCGTGTTGCGCATGAAATCATGCCGCGGGCGTCAGGCATCACCCCCAGAGGCCGACGAGGAAACGCTTCAGGACATAGCTTCGCGGTTGTCACATTGGCAGGCCGTGTGGGATCAGCACGATCCGAGGGAGCCACACTGGCACCTCGGCCCGGTGGGGGTCGTGCCGTCGCGCCAGGGCTCTGGCATCGGCACGGCGCTGATGCAGCGTTTTTGCCATGAAGTAGACGCGCGCAAAGCGGCCGCCTTTTTGGAGACTGACCGGTCCAGGAATGTGCGCTTCTACCAGAGTTTTGGCTTCCAGGTGGTGGACGAGGTCGAAATCTTTGAGGTCAGGAACTACTTCATGCGCCGATCTCCAAGTGACTGATTATTACATCTCCCGCAAACGGCGGCTGATGTGGGGATTCGACTGGGCTGCGCGAGCGATACGGCTTCGGCTGGGGGCTGGTACGCACCACCACGCTGGCCGAGGGGGGCGAGCGGTATGATTTTCGGTTCAAAAGAGGCCGTGGAAGGGGGGAGCGTTATGAAAAGGGATATCCTGAGACAAACCGTGAATGTCGTGGCAGTGGTGGCCGTCATCCTGGTCAACGGGCTGGCAAATGCTCTGCCACTCAATGGACAGACCACCGGCGAAATCTCAGATCGGTTTCAGGTTTACTTTGTACCGGCCGGATACGTTTTCTCTATCTGGGGCGTGATCTACCTGGCGTTGCTGGCATTTGCCGTCTACCAGGCGTTGCCTGCCTGGCGAGACAACCCGCACTTGCGGCGTGTGGGCTATCTGTTTGCTGCGAGTTGCGTGGCCAACATTGCCTGGCTCTTCCTGTGGCATTACGAGCAGTTTGTATTGACGCTGGTAGCCATGTTTGCCCTGCTGCTGTTGCTCATAACCATTTACCTGCGTCTGGAGATTGGCCGTGTGGTGGTCTCCCCCGCCGAGAAGTGGTTGGTGCACGTGCCTTTCAGCATCTACCTGGGTTGGATCAGCGTGGCAACCATCGCCAACGTGACGGCCGTGTTGGATTACCTGGGATGGAGCAGATGGGGCATCAGCGATGAGGTGTGGGCGGTGATCATGCTGCTCGTTGTGGGGGGACTCGCGGCGGCGGTGAGTCTCACCAGGGGCGACGTGGCTTACTCGTTGGTTCTTATGTGGGCCTTGGCCGGGATCGCGGTGAAGCACTCAGGGACGTCCTTGGTGGCGGTAACGGCCTGGGTCATTACGGCATTTGTGGGAGTGATGCTGGTGGTGGGTGTCATGCTGAGCCGACGGCGCGGCGAGTATGCGGCATCACCAGCAGATATCTAGATTCGGTAAATCTTTGAGTTTGGACAACTTGTAAGAAACCGGGTTTTTGAACTTCAGTGTGCAACCGCAACTATGAAAAAGCACCTTGCAACGTGCCAAAGCCTGTGGTCAGACGACAAAAAACCCGGTTTCTTGGCTTTTATCTAAACTCAAATAAATCTGAAGAGGAGGATAAAGTCTTGAGCGAGCAGCGAATAGCCATTGTCACAGCAGCCAGCCGGGGCATGGGGGCTGCCATTGCCCGTGAATTGGCAAACCAGGATTACGGTCTCGCGCTTATGAGCCGGGGCCAAGAGGTGCTGAACCTGGCCTCGGAGCTGGATGCCACGGGGATACGGGGTTCGGTAACAGATCCGGATGATCTACGCCGATTGGTCGAGGCGACTCTGGATGGGTATGGCCGCATCGATGTGGTTGTCAATAACACGGGGCATCCCCCCAGTGGCGAATTGCTCGCCATTGGCGATGATGATTGGTATGCCGGAATGGACCTGGTTCTGCTGAATGTGGTGCGCATGAGTCGCTTGGTTACGCCCGTCATGATCAAACAAGGGGGCGGCGCCATTGTAAACATCTCAACCTTTGCCGCATTCGAACCATCCGCTTCTTTTCCCGTCTCATGCACACTACGGGCAGCGCTGGGCAGTTTCGCCAAGCTGTACGCAGATCGATATGCCGGGCACAACATCCGCATGAACAACGTACTGCCCGGCTACATAGATACCTATGAAATCGATGAAGCCACCCAGGCGTCGATACCTATGGGGCGAGGTGGCCGGGCCGGCGAAATAGCCAAGGCGGTGGCATTCCTGGTCTCCTCTGAAGCGGGTTACATAACCGGGCAGAACATTCGGGTCGATGGTGGTCTGACCCGCTCGGTATAGGAAAGGTAACCGATGACGACAGAACGCGTTTCCGAAGTGGACAAAGGCGTGCGCCACATCCAGGTCTTCGCCGAAGCCAGCTCCATCGAGAATTGGCGCAAGCAGGTCATCGCCGGGCAGCCGGACGCCGGGCGCTTTGCCTTTGTCAGCGACGAAGGGGAGTACATACCCGGCGGGGAGGGCACGGCGCCCACGCCGCTCAGTTACTTCGTGGCTGGCATGGCCCTGTGACTGCTTTCGCACGTGTCGCAGGTTGCGGCCAAGAAGAAGTTGGTCTTGCGCGACGAACGCGTCAAAGTCATCGCCCATTTCCGCGAGAGTGGCTCGGTGCTGGCGGGCACCGCCCAGGGAATCTGCGAGGGCTTTGACATCCAGCTTTCGATCGAGTCCGATGCACCCGCCGGGCAGATTGCCGAACTCCTGCGCCTGGCCCATCGCATGTGCTTCACCGAGGACGCCCTCTCCGGCCGGGTGAAGCTGAACACCAGGCACTTCCTCAACGGGGAGGTGATCGGGGTTCGCGCCGGGAGTTCCTGAGTGAGTTCCTAAATGGCGGGTTACGAACTCACCGGCCTTGGTGCACGGAACATCACGAGGGCCGGCCCCGGACAAGTGGGCCGGCCCTACGCAAAAGGAGGAAGAAAGGGTTCTGGTGCGCTTCCAGTCTATAACATTTCGTGGAGCGCCATGTCCCCACGCCGGGTATCGAACCCGGACGGGCTATCATCCGTTGCCACCTTGGTTCTCGTGGGGACGTTTAATTCAACCTGAGCATAGTGCAAGATTCATAGAAACTTATGTGAGAATTACATGAAAAATATTTGAGCAGCGTGACGATTTCGATAACGGGATTGTCACTTTACAGTTTCCATAACGATCACACTTTCATTCACCATTATAGCACATTTCATTGGTATTGGTGGTTACAAATTGATTACAATGTAATATCTAGCTACCTGACACTTTTCACCTTTAGGGTTTCTCATTGGATATAGATTTCACAGATTTTCACAGATTCATCTTCGATTTTTTGATCTAATCTGCGTTCATCCGTGTTCATCTGTGTCCTAGTTTTAGAACTGGCCTGGGGCCGCTCGCCGCCAGGATTTGCACACTCTCGGCCTTTGCGCTACAGTATCCGCTGTAGCTTGCTTTCGCTGATGTAGTTCATTACAAACAAGGAGCTTTTCAGGTGGATGTCCCAAGTCGAAGCCATAAACACACCGTGCGTAACCTGGCGATCTTTATCTTTCTGGTGATAGCACTCGGCTGGCTCGGCCGCTGGTTGGATTCTGTAATGGGAAGCGCGCCCGGCGAGGGAGTCGGCATGCTCATCTGGATCATTTCTCCCCTGGGCGTCTCTTTTCTGCTGCGCGCTTTTGCCGGGGACGGTTGGGCGGATCTGGGCATAAGACCGGGTATCAAAGGCAACATCTTGTGGTATGCCGTCAGTATTCTGGTCTACCCGGCCTGTGTCACACTCGTCTTGGTGATCGGTTTGGCCTTGGGCGTAGTTTCGTTGTCTGGCCTCTCGCCGGACTCACTGGGTTTATTCGTTAGAGCGTTTGCGCTTGCCCTCGTCCCCCAGCTTATCCAGAACATCTTTGAAGAGTTTGGATTTAGGGGCTATCTGGCGCCCAAGATGTATACGCTGGCCTTGAACGTGTTCCTGGCCCACCTGCTGGTGGGGCTGATTTGGGGCGTCTGGCATTTCCCCTATCTCCGGGCGATTACGCCTTATACCGCGGAGAGCCTGGTCACGCTGGTTCCGCGTTTCCTGCTCGGGACCATGGCTGTCTCTATCGTCTACGGTGAGATCAGGATTCTGACCGATTCCGTGTGGCCTGCGGTGCTGATGCAAACCGCTGGCGGCGCCTTCATCGGCGCTCTGGTTCTGAATGACTTCGCCCAGGTAGCAAGTGGAGCGGAGTTCCTGTTTGCTCCGGTTCTTGAGGGTGGGCTGATCATCGTCCTCTTCACTTTGATCGGTGTGGGCATATACCTGGTGAGAAGGAATTCGATGCAGGAGAATATTTCATGATAATCATCGACAAGGAAGAAATCATCCGCTTGACGGAAGAATATGGGGATATTTGGATACTTCTGATGTATGAAAGTACTGGTGACAGGCGGGGCCGGTTATATCGGCTCCCGCCAGGCGCAAATGCTCGGGCAGGCAGGTCATAAGGTCCGTGTTTTGGACCTTCAACCCCTTGCCAATCAATGCTTGGCTGTGCCAGAGTGTGAGTTCGTGCCGGGCAATCTGGTCGATTTCGTTTCGGTTGTCCGGGCTGTGCAGGATGTTGATGTCGTTTATCACCTGGCCTGGGGTTTCTATCCTGGGGACGAACGGCGCGAGATCCAGGAGAACTTGGCCGGCACGCTCAACTTGTTAGCAGCCAGTCGGGCAGCCGGGGTGCAGCACTTTGTGTTCGTGAGCAGTGCCGTAGTTTACGGCCCTACGGGGCCTGGGCGTGTGGATGAGGAGCACGCCTGTCATCCGGAGCGGAGTACGATTGGCGGGCCGGTCTACGGCATCACCAAGCTGGCCTGTGAGAAGTACTGTCTGGTGTACCACCGGGGAGGCCTGGCCGTGACTGTCTTTCGTCTGCACGGTGTGTTCAGCCGGGAGCGCCTGGGGCAGTTTGGGCACATGATTGAATGCGCGCAAGCAGGCCAACCCGTGAAGGCTATTCAAGAGGCGGGCGGCGAGTATACGCATCTGGCCGATGTGCTGCACGTCTTTCTCCTGGCGATGGCCAACCCCAAAGCCTACGGAGAGGTCTTCAACCTGGCAGGATTGTACACCTACCGGGACTCCGAACTGGCGCATTTCATAGTCGAGCAAGTAGGCACCGGGTGTCGGATTGAGTTGGTAAAGGATCGGGCTCAGGAAATGGTATCGGTGAGTGTGGAGAAGCTGTCGCGATTGCTGGGCTACAGGCCAGAACGCGGAGAGTTTCTCACCCAGTTAATTGCTTCTGCCCTGGGCAAGCACGGAGCTGACAGAAAGGAATGACAATGAACTCCAAAAGATGGTTACGATGGATAATCGGCTGTGCGTGTGTTGCGCTCATTTTATCAGGCTGCGTCGTTCCGCAAGCCTCCACCGTCCCCACGGATGCGGCTGGTCCAGAGGCAAGCCAGGACCAGTTCAGCGACCCCTTCGCCTATTGCGCCGCGGTCGGCACGCTTGATGAGCCCGACGCCCGTTATACCGGGCCCGAGGTGCCTGAAGCGATTGTTCAGGGTCTGAGAGAGGCACTGGACACGCCGGATGATACCCCCATGGATTGGTTCGTGGCGGGTACGGTCTGGCGCTGCATGGATGGCCAGGTCTGGGCTTGTTTCGTCGGCGCCAATCTGCCCTGTACCGCCAAGGCAGACACCAGCCGTACCCCAACATCCGGCATGGTCGATTTCTGCCAGGAGAACCCAGCCTCTGATTTTATACCGGCCGCTGTCACGGGTCGCGAGACGGTTTATGAATGGCGCTGCGCGGACGGTGAACCCGAGATCGTCAAAGAGTTGGTCGAGCCGGATGCACAAGGCTTTCTGTCGAACATCTGGTACGAGATCAGCCCCTAAGTAGTTTGACAATGTCAAAGTACAGAATCCGGTCTCCAGGGCCTGGCCGAATGGTATGAACGCGTGATGGAGACCAGCTTCCCGGAGGTGTCCAAGACGAAGCAACGCTTTGAACGTATCTTCTCAATAATTCGGGGTAAGGGCAGGTCTTGCGCCTGCCCAAGCGGGCAACCGCAAGGGTTTGTCCCTACTTTTTGAGAAGATACCTTTGAACTATCTCTGGTCGAGCTACCGGCGCGCAAACCAACGACACTAGGTCATCTACGCGTCACCCCGTTCCTGGTCAATCACGGTGATAGGAGTGGTCCATGTAATGTATTGACCACATCACCACTTCTCGAAGAGACAGGAGATGAGGAAAATGGCTAGGTACAAGATTGAGATTGAGATATACGAAGGTAAGGGCGGTCAACTTCGCACGCACGGGGAGGAGATCATCTACCCCGATGTGGTGAAAGAGGGAATATGCGGCTGGATGTATCGGGGTGATGGGGTGCAGAGCTATCAGGTCGGGCAGAGGTTTTCTTACCCGGAAGATGTTGGCAAGTTGTGTCCCTGGTTATTGGATAGCCTGCACGGAGTCATTCACGCCCTCAGGTCTGGTGGAACCTTACCTTGGAGATACAAAGACACACCTTATGAAAAGGTCATCGATCCAGATGGCGTGACCACCGAGTTCATTCGATGCATCGATCCAACAGATTCTGGGATAGTCGTCAAGGTAATCAGGACAAGATTACTGGATTAGCCAGCCATGATCAGCCTATGAGGGGAGGGCCTATTCTATGCAATCCATGCCAATCGATGGTCTTACCCTGTTCTTCGATGAAGGTGAACGCGACTCTGTCGAGCTCCTTCGTCACGCCTGTGAGAAGAGCACTCGCCTCATCCACGATTGCTGGGGTCTCGATACACCACCAGATTGCAGGGTGTATATCATGACCTCGTGGCTTCACTTTGTGTTCCACTCAGCCCCTTGGTCGTGGCAGATTCTGCTGGGGGCAACGATTCCGCTGTGGTATTGGCGGGCCAGGAATCTGTGGGAGTATGCTGGCGGTTGGGCGCAGCGCTACGGGAAGAGACAGGCGGTTGGGGTGAAGCCTCCCCGTCTCATACAAGCTGCTGACAGGAGCATCGGTGAGCGAATATTCATCAAAAACGAGGACATGGGCGAAAAGGTCCAGTTCGTCACGTGTCACGAGTTGGTCCATGCCTTCACAGCTCACCTCAAGTTGCCCATGTGGCTAAACGAAGGCCTGGCTATGGTAACCGTGGATCGATATTCTGGGAAGCCGACGGTGCGACCTGAGACACTTGAAACGCTGGCGCGTGCGCCCCAAGGAACTGGCCCTGGGAGGTATCGAAAGTTACGCGTCAGGGATCAGGATGGTATGGTATATCATGTTGTGCGTGGTTACTGGCTGACGCGCTATATCGAAGACACGCGACCGGGATGGTTGAAAGGCATACTCGAACGACGCTACAGACACAAAGAATTGGAAAGCAAGGTGGCATCTGCTTATGGGATGGAAGACACCCAGTTCTGGCACGACGTTGACGGGATGGTGGTGTCTCATTTTTCAAGGTAATTGCCAATCCGTTACATATCCCGCTAATCCCCCTCGGCTCACGAGGGATGACAATCCCGAGCTTGAATGCACCGAGAAGCCCGTCAGCAAGACATGACGTTGTCAAGGTAATTGCCCAATCCGTTACATCCCGCCAATCCGTGTTCTAACCTGGCGATGACTGAATAACACACTTCCGGTGGTGAACCGTGGAACCACAATCCGAACCTCAAGACCCAAAAGCCATGGCAGCCCAAATCGAGGCCCAAATCCAGGCCTTGCCCGTGCAAAACACCCCCAATGTCAGGGCGATCCGCCGCGCTTACTCCCACCAACTCAAGACCGCCAGTCCAGAGTTTGTGCTCGAACTGGCCAGGGAATTACTACGCACCCCCGATGGCTATCGCGAGGTTGCTTACGAGCTGATCCACTACCACAAAGAAGCGTTTCGTTGCCTGGACGAATCTGACCTGGAGGAATTGGGCCAGGGGATGGACAGTTGGTGGTCGGTCGATGCCTTTGCCCGTATCTTGTCAGGACCCGTCTGGCTCAACGGGGGTATCTCCGACGAGGTGATCCATCGCTGGGCTCGGTCCGGCGACCGCTGGTGGCGGCGCGCCGCCCTGGTCAGCACCGTGGCCCTTAACATCAGATCGCACGGCGGATATGGTGATGTCCCGCGCACCCTGGCGGTGTGTCGCCTCCTGGTGGACGATCGCGATGATATGCTGGTCAAAGCCATGTCCTGGGCATTGCGGGCGTTGGTCCCGCACGATCCCGACGCGGTGCGTGAGTTTCTGGACGCGAACGATGACGTCCTGGCGGCCCGCGTCAAGCGCGAGGTCAGGAACAAACTGAACACGGGCCTGAAGACCCCGCGGCGTAGGTAGGGGCCTGGAACGTAACGGCTCAGGCATGTCATTTCGACCGGCGGGAGAAATCCCTGGAGCGGTACTTTTGCTGACTAGTACATCTCGGCGTAAACAAGTACATAGTTATTTGCTCGCCAGGGATTGGCAAATCCCGGCCTTGCCTGGTCATCAGAATAGCGTGCTACCGCACAACTCTCGGAGCGTAGCGTCAATCGCATCATCAATGCCCTGCGGTTGATGTGATTCAACCAACTGCTGAGCATACTCGTGAGCACGGGTTGCGTAGTCTTTAGCCCCATCCGCTTCCCAAACGGCGTACCCATCTCGGTCTGTGACGTAGGGGGCCCACATCGTTGGGCGCAAGTGCTCCAATGTGTGGTCGTGACCCAGGAAGTCCCCGGCCGGGCCTACGTCGGCGATGGCATCCAGTGCCCACATCTCGTCGGACACCTGCACCCCCTGGATGAAATGCTTGACCCAGCGAATCTGTTCCGCACCCAGCATCAGGCTCTCCAGGCTGCCACACAGACCTGATTCCAGGTATCCCACATCGTGGATCAAATTGGTGCCCGCCAAAGCCGATACCAACAGGCTGCTGGCGTACTCGGCACCTGCCTGGGCATCGACCAGCTTGCTATCGGCGGCGCCGGCCGTGCCGAAGACGGGCAAGCCGTAATACCGGGCCATTTCGGCCATAATCAAATCGTTCAGGCGCCACTCGGGTGAGCCGTAGGGGAACAGCATAGTACGCATGTCCAGCGGGCCGACGCAAGCGCCAAAAATGAAGGGCGCACCCGGTCGTTGGACCTGGTGCATCACCAACCCGGCCAGGCACTCTGCCGTTGCCAGGGCCAACGCACCCGCCATAGTGAATGGCCCGCTGGCGCCGAGCATAATGGTTGGGATGTAGATCAGCGGAACTTCGTGGTCGGCGCAAAAGACGAGACGTTCCACGGCCTGAGAATCGTGCTGCAGGGGAGAGACAAATTGGCCGTATAGGATGTAGTTAGGGCGCTCTCGAAAGGCCTCGTCGCCGCCGGCCAGGGTGCAGGCCATCTCGTGCACACGTTCCATGGACTCTAGCCCGCTGAAGCTGGTCATAATCACCGGCTTGATAGTGTTGCGCACCATCTCATAATATTGCAGCGGCTCGGCATTTTCGGTGGGCACGTCGTGGGGAACAGAGAAGGACATAACGAAGTCAATCTCCCCCAGGGCGTCGCATAGCCGTGCCGCCCGTCCCACGTCCTCCAGTAACGAGTTTCGATGCTCGCGCGTTTCCGGGTCGATGGTATGTAGCAGGTCCGAGCCTGTGCCGAAGTAAATCTGGTGCGGCCCCAATGGCATAACCGGCTCGCTCAGCCGGTTATAAACCACAATATTCGATTTGGCCGTGCTGAGGGCCTCGTCCACCATCTCCCGGTAGAGATAAACGCGTGGACCGTCGCCCGCCTTGGCGCCCGCGTCGGCCAATTTACGCCGCACCCCTGGATGATGTACGTTTAGCCCGGTTGTTTCCAGAATACTCAGGGCCGCAGCGTGCAAGTGTTCCATCCGGGCCTGATTCATCAGCGTTAGGTTAGGTTGCCAGCCAGAAAATGTTTCCATTCTTTTCCTCCTGCGTTGTCACATGCGGGCCTCGTGACCACGAACCCTCTCAAGACCTGGATGAAAGACACCTTTCACGATAGACAACCAGGTCTCCCCCCACGGCGACGGGATTGGGTTTGATCGAGGTGGCTATAGTACGGCGTTCAAGGGTTGGTTTGTAGTATATCACAAAAGGACTGGCCGGGTGAAAAGTGACGCTCCCTACAAGATGCTTGAGGTCCCGGCCCAACCGTGATATACTGAGTACATAAAACTGGTGGCTCGCGCCAGGCAGCCAGCGCTGAGCTTTCTCGGAAAGTGTTTGCTGTGGGACACTACAACGAATTTGGAATACAACGAATTGCCTGGCAAAGAAGAATAATTCGTTGATTTCTCAATTCGTTGTAGTGTGGCCCGACTTTCCGAGAAAGCTCTGCTGACAAAGGAGTTGATGGTCATGTCCGAGCATACAGGTATTTTATGTCCCGAAGATTCGCTTATCGTAACCTACGTTGATGACCGTAAATGGACCTTTGAATACCCCAGGTTGGAGTGGGAGATACTTGAGTTGTTTCACGCTGCCATTGACGATTGGCACGCAGGTGAAGTCGTCTTAGCAGAAGAAACATACCGCCAGCTAGTGGCTGACTATCCAGAGTTCATTGATGCTCACCATCATCTGGCTCTGCTGCTCAGCGAGACCGGTAGAGAGCAAAAGGCGTTCCAACTCTGGCAGGAGGTTGTGGCTCTGGGGTTGGAGCGCCTGCCGCAGGATTTTGAGATGGGGCGAGACCTTCTCCCTTGGCTGATTCTTGAAAACCGCCCTTTCCTGCGGGCGTATCACGCCCTTGGGCTTGGATACTTGGAGCGGGGAGAGGCTGAGAAATCGCTTGACATATTCAACAATATCCTGGCCATGAACCCGGGCGACAACCAGGGGATACGCGCTCTCGTCGTAGACTGCAATTTGCGCCTGAATCGCCCGGCTGATGTGCTGGAAATCTGTAGTCGCTACCACGGCGATGGGATGGAGCAACTGGTGTACGGTCGCGTGCTGGCACTGTATCAGCTAGGGCGGAAAGCTGAGGCCGAGGCTGCGCTGAGCGACGCGGTCCAGCTTCTGCCGTTGGTTGCTCAAGAATTGGTCAAGAACCTGCACAGGAAGCCACACAAGCTACACCCGGATTATGTGACCTATGGTGGCGCCGACCAGGCTTACTATTACTGGATTGAGCAGGGACAGTATTGGGAAAATACACCGGGGGCGATTGAGTTTGTCAGGCTTCATCTGGGCCCACGGGATCACGCCCCCGAAGTGGTCCGCCAGGCCCAAGAATTGCCCTTGCGCCAGGATATGGTCACACTGCTCACTTTTGTCCGCGATAACAAAGTGGTCGGCACCCAGAGCACCGGGAATATGCCTCTCAAAGCAGTGCGTGAGGTGACGGCCCGCTTTGTCAACCCGCCCCAACTGGACACCACCATCGGCGATCACACCTACCGGCTGCGCAGCGAAGAGGATGTGTGGCCCTTGTATTTCCTGCACATCCTGGCCGAGGTAGGCGATTTGCTGGCCATAGCCCGGGCTCGGCGCTGGCGGCTCACACCGGTGGGCGAGAGATTCCTGGATGAGGACCCGTTGCTTCAAGTGAAGTTCTTGTTGGTGGTGTGGTGGTACCAGGTTAACTGGCTGGTCGCTTATCCCTTTCAGGGAATGGGAGAGGCTTTGCCCCCTGACCTTGAGGAGGCCACGCTGGCTCGTTTGCGCGCGCTGCCCGTAGCGACCCGCGTCCCCTTTGAAGAATTTGCAGACGGATTGATCGAGGAAACTGGCCTGACGTGGACTGCACCGGATAGTACCTATGCCACCATGTCGCTGCGGGGTTCGGTTGAACGTATGATCATTCACATCCTGGGGACTTTTGGCGCCGTGGAACGCGAGTATCGAGCAGAGCCACTGGGTAAGGGTACACTTCGAAAGCTTAACGCTTTCGAAGTCACGCCCTTTGGCAAGGCGCTGCTCGACGCCGTCGCTACGGTGAGCTAATGATACTTACTTCAAATCCCATTAGGACGTCGGTGTAGCCTGTTCCAAGAGCTTTTCCTGCACCCACATATTAAGGAGAGTTTCGGCGGACACACCCCGTTCTTCGGCAACCCTGACCAGTTTCTGAGACAGTTGCCTATCCAGCGCGTAGTACGTCGTCTCGGATTGGATATCAACTTCAAAGTCAACAGGTTCGGTTTGATCCCAATAATCGGCCAGGTCGTGAGTGTCCCAGAATTCTCCTATCTCTTTGTAGGACTTGGCTTGTGAAATCGAACTTCTACCTTCGCTCATATCTGCTCCGTTCCGAACGGGTCATATCCCGCGCCGACAAAATCAGCGCACGTTTATTCTTTTTGTATACAAAGAAGACAATCAAGTAACGACCAGCATCTGTTTGGCCGCCGGCGCTATACACATTCTCGCCGGGTCGGTGTCCCTTCTCAACTCGCCGGAAGTGAGGCCGATTCGCAAACAGCTCCCTCACTTCATCCTGCTGAACGCTATGCTTCGTTTCGAGTTTCTCGATAACGTCATCAAACCAGACGAAGCCCGTGATCTTCATCGATCTCTCCTTCCGCAGGATACTTTCATTCATATTGTAACTGGCCTCACCCGAAACGTCAATTCCCCAGAATTCGTAACTGCTCAGGCATGTCATTTCGACCAACGGGAGAAATCCCTGGAGCGATACTTTTGATGACTAGCAGTCTGTCGGAGAGAGCGATTTCGCCAGACTTCGGAAGTTTTGGAAGATGATTTTGCCGCTAAATCGACTGAATAATCCAGGCAACTATGCTGGCAAAGGCGCTGTTGTAAACTTCCGAAGTCTTTCTCCGACAAGCTGCTAG
>DAOUMD010000283.1:0-76817 GCA_034412795.1 Anaerolineae bacterium | reverse complement strand
CTCCCCATCAGGTCCAGCTTCGTCTGGTGCAGCCTGTCTCTGAGGTCCCTGGCCAGGTCTTCCATCGTCGCCTCCAAATGGCTGGGCCGCAGCCTGTTGCTCGGCCTTGAACTCCATCCACTTCTTGATGCGCTCCAGCTCTTCCTGCTCGGTGCCGGCCTTGACGCCGAAGCGAGCGATGGCCTCTTCGGGTGAGATGAGGTCCTGCTCGGCACGGCGAATGATCTCGTCGATCAGCAATTGCCGGTCTTGCGGCACCAGGTCCGAGAAGTTGGGCAGAACGGCGTGCTGGGCAAGCGTTTTATCATAAGCCCCTTCGATGTCGCGTTGTGAGGCCATGTGCAAGACCATATTGTTCAGCATGACCAACATAGTGCGCCAATAAATTCGGGTGGTCTTGACCTGCTGCAATAGCGGCCACAAGCGTAAGGTCAACGTCACACCAGATCTCTGGGAGCCTTCGTCCTCGCCAAAAGCGACAGGTGAGGTGAAGGACGACTGGCGCGTCATGTCCAACAGGAAGTTGACGAAATTGAAGGTGCTGGACGGCTCCGGCTGGGCGGGGATCACACCCACTTCGGGCGGCTCCTGGCCGGGAACCGCGCTGCCCAGGTCCCACAACTGATCGGCGCCCACCACGAAGTCGCGGTTGGGATCGCCTCGATAATTCCTGATCCAGCGGATCGGATGGGCTGCGTTGTTGACGTTATCGCCCACGTCGGCCAGGCGAGCGTTCAACTCATCCTGGGCGCCTTTGATGTCTTCGTACAACGCCAGACCGTAAAAGCCCTCAACTCGCACCCTGGGGATGTACACAATCGGCACCCGCCCCCAGGGGTTCGCCCCGGAATATTGGGGCAGGACCTTGCCGCCGATGGAGACCTTGTATTCCTGCTCGGTCCACTCTTCCAGATAGACCACCTCATCCGGGAGGGAGTCCACCCGAACGCCGTAGGCCAGCGCAGCCTCTTCCTTGTCGATGGGAATGGCGATGTACGCTTTCAGGATACGATTGATGGTGATCGGGTCCCAGACGACAAAGACGTTGTAGGGCATCAACTTGTCGATGCGCACGCCGTGCGGCTTGGTGGGGTCAATCGCGGCTCTCAGGAAGAAACCACCGTAGACCTGCT
This sequence comes from Anaerolineae bacterium, assembly GCA_034412795.1. Taxonomy (GTDB): domain Bacteria; phylum Chloroflexota; class Anaerolineae; order 4572-78; family NAK82; genus JAUVPY01. The sequence continues at coordinate 75,684 of DAOUMD010000283.1, read as the reverse complement.
GTGACAGGCCGCCCTCAAAGAGAAGCGTCTGCCCGCCACTGGCCTCGTAGGTCTCCTGGATCACCGTGCGAGCCTGCTCAGCTCGATCCTTGGCCGCCTTGGTCTCGGCCTTCGGGTTGGTGGTGAAGGTCACCAGGTCCTCTTCCCATTGCCCCCACAGCGCCGACGCCTGGGTCAGGCACATCATCCTGACCAGGTTGATCTTCAGAGGGTACATCAAAGGCGAGTCTGTGCCTTCACCCGCGCGCTTGTTGAAGATGTCGCCGTAGAAGTAACTCTGGGCATCGGTGTACAGCGCCATCTGGGAAGCCCACTCGGCGTTGGCCCGCACACTGCCACCCGGATCGAAATCACCCACGCCCAGGAAAGACGTGGCCGCCATGAACTCGGCCTGCGTGGGTTGAGAGAAAAGGTGAGCCATCAAAACACCCCGATGTCAGACAGCTTGGTGACGCCGGCAATAGCGGCCAGGGCGATGACCAACAAGAAGATCAGCTTCATCTGCCATCCATTCAGGCGTAAGAGTTCAGCCTCCACCGACGTGATCTTGGTCGCTAAAACGGCCAACGTAGACTGGTTTTGTGATAGCAGATCACCCTGCCGGCCCAACTCCTCTTCGAGCCTGGCCAACTGGCGACCATGGTGCTCCAGGGTTTGGCTGTGTTCGGACAACGTCTGGCCGTGCTCCTGGAGAGTACGGCCCACTTCACCTTGCCGGTCATCCAGTCTCTCGAATCGGTCCTCACATATTGAATTAACCTGATGATCGGCCATACGGCTGCCTTTCCATGCAAAAACGTTCTGGAGACTCCCGCCTCCAGAACGCTTGTTCTAGACCAGTATACCACACTTTTTATCGTTTGTCAAGTACTCTGACCGCATGGTTAGTGTATTGACCGATCAGGCAAAAATAAAGTGGTGGGACGGTATTCGTACTCGTACTCACCACAGGGGACGTCGGTGGCCACCCACTTCTTGCCCTTCGGCCCGGTGAAATATTCGTACTCAACCGGGCGGTTGTGGAGTTCGCACCACGTCGTCTCGGCCATCTTCTTTTTGGTGACCTGGTGGGTGCGAACCCCACGGAACTTGCAGGTAGAGCAGGTGGGATATTTCTCGTTGAGGGCTTTTAGCTCCTCGGGCGACATATCCAGCCCGACCGGCCACGCCGCTCTTTGATGTGCGGGTTGGTCAGGACATTCAGAGATGTCAGCTCGAACCCGTGCGCCAGCAACCAGGAAGATAACACATCGCCGGCCAGTTCTTTTGGCACGCTCACGATCAGCGTTCCATCCCTGGCCAGGTTCTTGGCGGCCTCATCCAGGCACTTGTACAACGGAGATTCTTCGCCCAGGCCGTCGTGCTCGACGACGATCAGTTCTTCTTTCTTGCGCCGAGGTTTGGGTTTTCTCTCGGCGGCCTCAACGGCTTCTTCAACAACTTCAGGGATCAATTCGTCAGACATGGTTTTCTCCTCGTAGTAAATGTTTGCCAACCGGTTGGGAAGTAAACAGACCAACCAATTATAGAATCACCGGCTGGCAAAAAAGGGGAAGCCAGCCGGTTTGTTTTACTGCTGGGTCATAACTCTTGAATGATAGTGAGAGGGGCGATTGTAGATGGTGGAATTGGGGTGGGCTAACGCCTCGGCATAACCTGCGCGCAAGGCGACTCCTCCGAACTAAAACCAACTGACCCACGCAAACAAACACCCAATAACCAGCCTTGCTCTTGGCATCAGGCTAATGCCGTTGTTATGCAGCCCGGAGTATTTAAGACACCCTTTTACAATATGGTTATCTTAATTGTTTCCCTCTTGTTGCCCCAGGTAGCCGAGCATCGCACCAGTCAAATGAAGTGCCAATTCGGAATCCGCACGTTTGATCGAAAGGGGAGGCAGATTCTCATGTCGCCCAAGATGTAAGAAATCACCAAGCGATTTTGCCAATTTGTCGAAGCGATCAGCCTTATCACCCTCACCGATTATTGATACGAACACTTGATGAGCTTTACCCATACCGCTTTCGCCACTAGCGTCTTGAACTATCGCTTCAAAAGCTTTCCGACAATTCAACATTACTTCTTCCCAATTCCCATTTCTGTAGCACTCTTGAGCATCCTCAAATCGCTTCAGAGCCCGATCCAGTGGAGGAATAGAACGGAATCTACTTGATGGAATCTCCAATATTTCGAGTTCTGACCAAGCTAGACCCTTAAGCAATTTTATCCACTCAGATTGGGGAATTAAGTACTCAAAGCGACCAGATCCATCGTTTCCAAATTGTGTCTCAAACGGTACTCCCAACGCTTTTATGTCATTCACTACCAATACCTCGGAAACGAGGACCCTAGAGGAAAGTAGCAGTTTGACATCGCCACCTGCTCTTCGTTCTTCAATATGGTGTAAAACTTGCGTTGGCAAATCGATATGGATAGCTCCTAAGCCATCCTTCCCAGACGGAATAATTGCTGGATCGATTCTCTTGTGCATTGACTGGAATATCTTTCCCTCAGCTAGCTTCAAACCATTAAGTGTCTCTACTTTAGCCCATGCATCAAGAATACAAATATCAAAAGAGGCAGGGTTGGTGATACGACAAGATACCTCCAACTGGCGTCTTGGTGGTCGCTCTGCATGCAGATTCAGAACGCTTATCGGCAGATTAGGTACATTCATCTGTAACAAATACCCTCAAGATTGTGAATTTAGCCATATTTGATCTCAAGATAACTCTCAATTTCTATATGCCGCATAACGCCTCGGCATGTGCCGCCCGCCCCGAACCAAACTACTAACACCAACTCACCCACGCAAGGCTACACGCAAGCTAAAGCGCGGCACTTGGGGTCGGAACCATGCCGTATTAGCAGTGTTTTGAAATTTAAATCGTCCCCATATCTTCGCGTCCTTGTCTGTAACGATTCACAAGATAACTATAATGACCAAGTACTACCAAGAAAAACACTGTCGTACCAATTAACAAAGACCATCCAATAGGCAAGAAGAGTAGCACACTCGTTAAAATAACGACTCCTACGGTTATAATGATGCTATTGACAACAGCTACCATTGGAGCTAAACCTGTCAAACCAAATCTTTTCGCTTTTATGTTAAACACTGGAATTGTTGATACAGGTTTCTCAGCCGTACGGCGTAGCCAAAGATAAGGTTTGATTTTTGGATATTCTTCAGCGAAGTAACTTCTAATTTGATCCATCCTATCCCTGTAGAATGCAATTTTTACAGTCCGTTCTACCATACGGGCGAATGTAATCCAACCGAACAAAATAAGTCCGACAAAGACCGCCCCGTTGATAAAATAAACCAATTCCACAAAACCTGATAATTGATTTATCAAGGCTAGGCCAACTATTGCGCCTGAAATAGTGGCTAGAAAGAAATTGACCCGACTCTCTCCTAATGAGTTCAGACTTATTCTAAGTTCACGCAGTGTTGTATACTCTGCTAGCATAAAATCTAATCCTTCTTCGCTAGTACCAGAGTTTTTTTGAGTGTCCAATTTTCCCCTCCTGTTTCCATTTTGGGCTTTTGTAACATTTTCAGCGAAACAGCTAGCCAATTACTATATGGATACCTGTCCATATGAATCCCAAAATGGCGGTTGATCAGACGCTCTTCTTTACCCTTCGTCAAACAGGCTCTCGTGCGCCGCGATGTAATCCTAACGCCGGCCCCTGATCCAGCGCCGGGCTCGTCTTTCCTGCCGTATCGGGATTGACACCCGCTTCGGTCCGCCGTGGCGAATGGTGTGCAGAGCCGATTTAACCCGACGCCAGATCCGCTTCAACATCGACACCCACCTTCGCGAGAGCACGCCGGAGAGCCGTCACGGCAGTCTCGCCCTCACTATAATACTCCGTTCCATCAATCACTGCAACCGCTCATCGCTTGAACTTGTCTCGCACTGCCAGCACCAACTCCAGCGTGGCCAGCAACCGCTCCAACGATTCCGCCACCGCCCAGGCCACTTCGCTGCCTGAACGCAGATCGCCCAGCACATTACGAACGTCCGCCATGCGGTGCCTGGTCACCGGTTCCAAAAGCCAAAGTATTAACGACATTAGTGCCTCCTATGTGTGCGGTTATTAAAGCGCCGGCTGCGCAACGCCCGATGGTTCATGGCGTGCGTTTTGACCGGGTGACTCCTCGCCTGGGAAGGTAGCGTGTTCGGCAGATAACGAGTCAGGTAAGCAAACACCATCATAGCCGAGACTATATCCTGCACCAGGTCTTTGTCCGGGATCGTGTAGGTCCTCAACTGGTGGCGTAACCCTTTGATGTAAGGGAAACGTAATTCGTGGTTCTGGAACAGGAGCTTCAGGGCGTTGAGCATACCCGTCTTGTCGCTCGCGAAGTTGACCGAATCGACGGGAATTCCTTCTCTCTCGAACACCAGCTCGTCAATCGCCTTCTGAGGCCCCGTGGCGTCGATCCCCCTCAGCAGGGGTTTGTACTTGTCGATGGCGTACCGAAACGAGTTAAACCAGGGCGTGTAGGAGCCGTTGCCGCTCACCCAATGGAAATAGGCCAACTCGTAGGGCTTCTCGGTCACGTCGAAGACCAGCACCACGCCCGAATTGCGCTTCGGCGGAGACGCAGTACCGGGGTCGCTGGCCAGGAGGTACACGCGGGTGCCATCGTAGGGCATCTCCCAGCGGGTTGTACCCACTCTGGGCAGTTCCAGCGCAGCCGCGCCGGGCACAGGTGTCCCGGCTACGTCCTCCCCATGCTCGTTCTGGATGATGGGGTTGACCATCTCCTCCATGCGATGGTTGAGCCACAGGTCCTCGCAGGCGTCGATGAACTTGAGCGGGATTTCGGTGTTGCCCCACTCCGGGAAAAGAGCCAAAATCTCCTGCTGCACCATCTCCTCGGTGTAGCCGGCCATGATCTCGTCCCGCTGCCAGGGCGGGATGTGGATGTTGTCAAAGAGCGTGGACCTGAGAGAAAGATAACGCTTCGGGTCCAGGTCCTCGACGCCCGACTTCTTATCTCCCCGATCCCACCAGCGTCTCAACCACTCCACCTCGGTGGGCGTGGTGGTGACCCTGAGCTGCGCCTTGCGGTAGGTGCCGTCCGGTCGTTTGCCTCTCAGCCGGCCACGCAGCGCGAACATGGTCTCCTCGTAGCGTTCGTAGCCGAACTCGTCACCGTTGATCTCATCCCACTCCGATCCACGGATCAGGGTGGCCTGAAACCCAGCCGTCATACACGCGATCTTCGACTCGAAATGGGTCTCGATGACCGGGTAGGGGCGGGTGCGAACGTCCTTGATGAAACGCTCCACCCTGGGATGCTGCACGTAGGGCATGAGCTTGTCGAAGAGCAGCTTGGCCTGGAAACTCGACACGGAGGTGTTCAATCCCAGGTAGTGGGGGATGGTCAGGGCGTTGGTCAAGAATGACATGGCCCGGCCCTGGGTCTTACCCGACCCCACCCCGCCCAGATGGATCACGTTGGGCTGGGGCGCGTAGTGATCGACGAACTGGTTGGGCAGCGGCTCCCAGTCGAAGTAGTAGCGGGTGAATTGCAGGTATCCGCCCTGGAGAGCCAGGGCGAACATCAGCCGGTCATCGGAAGTCAGGATCATGTTCTCACGTAGGAACGGACCAACCACTTCAAGTAGGTGCGCCAGCAGGCGCGCCTGCTGGCGTGCCAGAAGGGCACGCCCGGCTCGTACATCGCGATGGCCTGCCGGATGTAGTCTCGCTCGGGCCGGGCGGCCAGCAGCACTTCCCACGCTACCTCGCGCCGCATCTGGGCGCCCAGGTCGGCCAGGTACTTGCCCGGATCACGGGCAGCATCCAGGATGTTGTACTGCTTGGTACAGACCACCCGCTCCCCGTCCACTTCCATCTCGAAAGCCACCCGCTGGGTGCGTAAAGAATCATCGTGGGGGTCAAAGCCGGAGGCCATCTGCCAGCCGTGGTCAAAGCCGATCAGCTTCAGCAAACGATGCATCTTCTCTTGTTCGGTCTCACCAGAGGTTGACGGTGGCCGGCTGGTGTAGTGCCTGGAAAATCTGCTTGGCCTGGGCATATCCCTCATCGCCTAGCTCCTCGTACTCGTAGCCATAAACCAGTTTGAGAATCCAACGCAGGGTGGCGGGGGAGTAATGACCATTGTGTGTGTCTACGTGATGTTGGTGACACAGGGAGATGCCGTTCTCCAGGTTGTCATCTCCCCCCGCTCCCTTTGTTGTTATGTGATGGGGGTTTATGGTGTCTGCGTCGAGGTAGGCACCACAAACCATGCAGCGCCCGTCTCGCGCTAACAGAGCGTACTTGAAGTTCTCACGCGACTTGCGGAGACGGGTTGCGCGTTTCACTAGACGCCGGCCACTTTCATGCGCTGGTAGGCGGCTTCGACGACCGCGAACAGGCTCTCGATCAGCGAGCGGTTGACGACCAGGCCCCACTCGGTCAGCAGGTCAGCCGTAATCTGCACAGCCGCCTGCTTCAGCTCTTCGTTGGACATGGTGCCACTTTCCTTGAGGCTCTTCTCCACCTCGACCACGGCGATCTCGGCGGCCTTAACGATCATCTCCGCCACTCTCATGCTGGACTGGCCGATCTTCATCAGGCGCTCGGCCTCGGTCTCGCCCAGGCGATCCTTGACCAGGGCGGTGACGGCGATGATGGCCAGGGAGATGATGCCGGCCACGACGGTTGGTGAAGACAAGACTGCTAGAAATTCCATGGGTATAACCCTCCAGAGTATAATAAAATAATGCTCACCGATTGGTCAGCATCTTGAACACTATTATACCACAAAAATGCTGGTTGTCAAATCTGTTGACCGGTTAGCATATTTGACAAATGGTAATTCTGTGGTATAATTGGTTTGTAAATGGGCCAACGGGTCACGCGGCGGCCCTACATACAAGCACTCGGACACATAACGTGACACCCAGACAATGCCCGAATAAATTCGGGGGCCAGTAATGACTGTACTGGCAAGTGAGCGAGAAGCTCGACCGTCCTGACAGACACGACCTAACGCGGTAAAGGCAGACCTGGGCGCGGCTCCCTACATACGGCAGTCACCGGGGGAATAGGGTCGATACTGTGATAAAGCCGTTCCAAGAAGATAATGGCTCCAACGCCCAGTGATCGTTTGCATCAAGGCATTCGTGATTCTTGGGTTCGTTTAAATCTTGGAACTTCCTAAGCCAGAGACCTTCCGAGTGTGTTTTCGTCCCGGTCCCTGGGATAAGTGCGTCTTCAGACAGGACCGGGAAAACATAAATCCCAAACAGCGCCGAAGGCGCCCCCGCGAAGCGGGGTGTTAGAACCTTATCAAATGTTCTTACGTGGGAACCATTAGGAGACCATATGCAAGACCTGTTTAAGATTTTACCCGACGAACTGGTTAGGGGGGGATTCACGCCAGAACCAGCACTGCCCCCCCCTTGAGTGACCGGCTGATATTCAAACACCCTGAGCGCGGCGATTTCGTCAGTCTGGACGAAGAGGGCTACGCCGCACTCAAGGCACTCACCGAGGCGGCATCAAATTCTAATGGATAAACTAACCGCCGGAATGATCGGCATATCACAGGAGGAGCTTGTGCTCACTAAACTTTTCATCCCGCTTAGCGTACCAACCCGCGACGTGCTGGACTTCATCGTCGCCACAGGCCGGCCCGTGCAGCAAGTGCTGGCTTTTGAAGATGGGTTCGAGATCACCGTCCCCATCTCGGCCAACCAGCAAGGGCGTGTCCTGCCCAAGGCCACACGCTACGGCCTGGTGATCGGCGGACGGCAACACTACTCGGTGCCCACTCTGGGTGCTACGACCGAGGTGATCCCGGAAGAGCTGATCAAGCTGTCGGTGAACGACCTCAGCGCATGGCTGGCCGATCACGAAGAGGAGCTGGGGATCAAGGATTACGAGGCCATCCTGACTGCGGAGGTGGCCGGCAAGAACCGCAGCAGCGTGGTGAAGGGGTTGAAGGCGCTGATCGGAGGAGAGGATGTCTAAGGTTTCCTGGCAAGAGCAACTTGGGACATCTCTGACTGATCGGCTCACCGACATCGCACATGGCCACCCGGATGGGGGTGCCATCTCTGCCGGTCAGGCCAGGGCGCTCATGCACACTCTCAGCAGCTTCGAGGCCGCCGTCAACGGCAGAGATCGCGAGATAGAGGCACTAACAGATCGGGTCAACGAACTTCAGGAGATTGTAGAGAGTAAGCGGGAGGATTTGATGATCATGGCGTTGGCTCAGGAAGACCCCCCGATGCCCGGCAGGTGGCAAGATGAGCTGACCGAGCAAGAGTTCGAGACTGTCAGCTTCGCCCGGTCTGCGCATTACCAATGGGTAAATGTGCCCTTCCCTGGCCGGCACATCGTAGAGATGGTCTACAAGCTGGCTTACGCCCTCGACAAGATGGAGGCTAAACTGGACGCTGCCAATGTGCGCGTCAAGCAGCTCCAGGACCCAGAGAACACTGTCAAGCGAGCGGCCGATCTGCTGTTCAAAGCGTATCGAGATGATGTGGCCAGGGATGTGTTGTCCAGCCCGTTCAAATAGAGCCTGTTATGAGAGGATGTGGTGGATATTACGATTTTGCAGAATGGATACGTTGATGGCTTATTCACCGATAGAGAGCTAAGAGACGTAAACCTGTTCGCCCATAGACGCAACGACCCCAAGATTCAGTACGGTGTACGCAGTCAAAGGGTGGATGAGAAGCGGGGAGACCTGGAGATCAACGACACAGGGCTACAGGGTGAGTTCTGTGTCTCTCGTTATCTGGAGGTGCCGGTCATTCAGGAGAGTGGTTTGAAGGGAGATGGGGGTGTGGTTGACCACTGGTACAAGGGCTATTCACTACAGGTCAAGACCCATGACCGGCTGCACCGCCATCCATACCTCTACTATCCCACGGCAGATGACTTCAAGGCGGACATCACCATTCAGTGCGCCGTGATCGAGCGAGGGCACGTCCGTATGTTTGGTTGGTTGAGCCGCTGGATGTTTGAAGAGCTGATCGAGATGCACGACTTTGGGTATGGGTCGAATGCGTGCGTGCCTGTTCAGCTATTGAGCCGCATGGAGTCGTTGAAGTCTCTTTCGTCCAAGCAGCCATAGACGATGGTAATAAGCACGAAGGCAGGGTAGTCAAATGCTACCCTGCCTTTTTTTGTCTAAAACCACAAGCGGTGACGGGCTATCTTTTCCACAAGAGGTTACATCTTTGTATGAGAGGGGCCTGCCCCAATGATAGGCCGTCCCCTCATTTCAATTACACCCCTAGAATCACAAAGTTGAGGGAAACTCGCTATCTTAACCCTATGATCAAGGAGTTATGTGCCTATTCAGCGCCATCCACAAACCTGGAAGTCGGTTGTGTGCCCAGATAACGTGATATAATCCACCCCATGAAGTAATTTCTTACGAACAACAAAGCAGTAGCTAGCACCAGCAGAATACCCGCGGCTGCAACGAACGCCTCACTGGGATCACTAATGAATCTGGCGAGCAAAGGAGTTGTTTGTAACGCTTCCCACATCTCTTCACAAGGATGCGCTTTTCTAGTTTCTTCACAAAGTTGGATGCCCGCTGCGATATTGTCGCGGTTAGGTTTCAAGGCAGCTTGAAAAAATGTCCTGTCTTCAAGAAGGCCAATTAACGAACCTAAAGCCAATAACACAAGTACGGAAGCGAGCGCAAAGTAGACAGCCCGATTGAGAATGGACCTTACACGAGATTCAACCTCAAACATCCTATCAAGCGAAATAAAACGACCTGACCAGCCCTTACCACTCCCGCTCGACAGCTTTAAGTCAAGTATCCGGTTGGAAACTAAATAGCCTCTTACGAAATGCTTGAGCTGGGGAAATGAGTTAAGATACGGTGTCGTGATAACCACACCCGTAATCGGGGTCCCGTTTTGCTCATCATAAACTCTCCCAGACTTAGTGGGATCATCAAAAATCGGTTCTATCAGTACCGGAGACGTTGCTTCTGATGAGTCTCCTTCAGAAATCTCCAACTCAAGACGTATGTCCTCCGAAATATCCCTAGTTCCAGTGTTGTAGATCACAATTTGACTCTGCACTAAGTTCTGAACCGTTTCCCTGTTTTCCGGCTCTGGTGTGTAGTAGACTTCTAGCTTCTCTTTCTGAGAAGGATGGATGTCGAGTAGAGTTGTTCTTTTCACTTCTTGTACAACTACGTGTGAGGGTCTTTCGCGCTTTAACCAGGCGTAAACCCCTCCAAGTATTCCCAAGAATCCGATGATCCACCCCGCACCGGCCTCACCGATAAGCCAATCCCAGAATGACTGCATTTCTTATCCCCCGCTCACATCTAATTCTGTTTCCAGGACTGCCTAATGAATCCTATAACCCCAGCTCCGGCTGCTCCGCCTGCGGCCCAACCCGCCGTGCCTGTTTGAACGTCCCCCACTCTGGCGGCATATCCACTTTTTTGCCCTGCATCAACAGTTCTTCAATCGTCAAAATCTGTATCTTGGGGTAGGTCCGGCCCCACTGCTTTGACTCGTAGAAACCCGCTGACACGGCTTCCTTCTCCATCGGAGCCGTGGAAGGTTCCAAAGTGATGAACACCCCCATAGCCGCCTTCTCACGTTCGACAGTCCCCCGTAAATCACGGATGTCACCGACATTGACCTTGCCGCTCTTGACCTGCACCAGTATCCGTTTGGGCTTGCCCTTGGCTTCGTCGATGAAGGTGATCACGCCGTCGATCCCCTTGTCGGCACCCTTCTTACCCCGCTTGCTGCCGGCTTGCCCACCCGTGGGTCGGGCTCGGACCAGGGAAAGTGCCCACCATTCAAATTGGAACCGGTTCTGTTGGGCCAAGTAGTGAGCGGCTGCCATTGACTCTGGCTCACCGACGATCCTGAACTTGATACCAGGGAACATATCTTGCAAGCGGTATTTTTGCAGGGCCATAGCCAGGTGAGAGATGTCGATGCCGATCCAGCGGCGGTCTAGTTTTTGTGCGGCTGCAATAGTTGTCCCACAGCCACAAAAGGGGTCAAGTACCCAGTCACCTTTGTTGCTGCTGGCCTCGATGATGCGTTCCAGGAGGTCAAGGGGCTTCTGGGTAGGGTAGCCGAGCCGCTCCTTAGCCTGAGAGTTGATGGGCGGGATGTCCACCCACACGTCGCCAATAGGAAGCCCCCGCTGTTCGTCAAGATAGCGTTTTAACTGAGGAACGGCCCCCGGTTTTGTCTGTACAACAAGACCAGATTCATAGGCTGCCTGCATCCGTTCCTTTGTCCAACGCCACACTCGCCTCACTCCCAAGAATTCGTACTCCAAATTGGGACGATCTGGATTGGGGTTAACCAAATTGTCCAGACGATAAAGACGCCCATCCTCGTCTCGGTAACGGTATTTATTGGCAGTTCGTTCTGACAAGTCGTTTGGATCATAGGGAATGAACATCTTGTCATTGTTCCATGTCGCTGCTTCACTCTTTTGATAGCACAGAAGTATATCGTGGTTGTTAGGCAATCGGCGGCTCATCAGTCCCTTAGCTAACGTTCGCTGCCAGATGATCTCGTTGCGAAAGTTCTCAGGCCCAAATATCGTATCCATCATAGTCTTAAGATAGTGACTCGCCGTCGGATCGCAATGCAGATACAAACTCCCCGTTGGCTTCAGCACCCGATGCAGCTCAAGCAACCTGGCCGCCATCATCACCAGATAAGCCATCATCTGGTTCTCGCCGATGAAGTCCCGCAGGGCACCTATCATTTTCGATACACGGTCAGGGGCTTGCGTGACTAATTCGTGGTACGTTTCCTCAGTCTGTCTAGTCCAATGCCAGGTATCCTCAAAGGCGGCTATCTGGGCTTCGGAGTCCAGGCCGCTCTCGTCTTTGAAGAGTACGTTGTAAGTACGTCGGGAGTTGAACGGGGGGTCCAGGTAAATGAGGTCAACGCTCTCATCGGGGATGTAGTCACGCAGGATGGGGAGGTTGTCGCCGTAAAACAGTGTGTTGTCGGTGATCGGCTTTGTGGACATAGTACACTCCTGAGAATCTCGTTATGATAAGTATATCATACTTGCTGACTACTTACAATGGTTTTGTGCCGATTCTAACCGATTCTAACCAAATATTCCCGCTATGGCTGAAATATGCTATACTGGAAAATGGGGCAGATCAGGAGAAGGAGGAAGCACGAGAAGTGAAACGCTCCAAGCAAATCACCACAGAACCGAAGAGATTTACTAACGTCGAACGTTTCACGCTGTTTGCAACAGTCATCGGCCTTATAGTTGATCTCATCGCACTTATTGGCTTTGTTGGTCTCATTGTCACACCCCCGAAACCCTCAAGAGCTTCATCAGGCAGTGATGAATTCCTCATCTGGATGTTTATCGCCCTGCTTTACTCGCTAGGACTCATTAACTCACTCGTTTATAGTCGTTGGCGCAAGCGGACACGGCCAAGCATATCTGAAAACGACCTTTTCCGCCGTATAGCATTAGCTGCTCTCACTTCTTTACCTGTTACATATGTATACTTGCGCGCTCTTGAATACGCAGGGCTAGTAAGACCAGATTCATCTTGGTGGACCTTTCTCATTGCACTACTAATGGTTCCTATGGCTATCGCTCCTCTCATTGCGTTCGTTGGCTATGGGTTTGAAATGGTCATCTCAGCATTTGAACGATGACCTTCCAGACAAAAACTCCACCCGATGAGGCGGAGTTTCTGCATGCCACCCCGACCACGGCTCATCGGTCGGGTCCTCCTACGGCTGCTCAACCGGCCACAATTTGATATAGTCCACGCTAGCGCAAGCCAGGGCGACGGCGGGCGTGTGGTAGTCGAGGTGGCAGTCGCCGATCAGTTCGACGGTCCACACGTCGTCGGTGAGCTTGTGCGGCTGCGTCAGGGCCAAGCCCCAGATCAAGGTGGTGATCAGGGCTAGGGTGATTAGGATGGGGCGGTAGTGGTGGTGTCAGATGGTAGAGATCACTGTATTTCTCTTTGGTTGGCTCATGGTTGTTGAAAACATGTCTAATCCAGACGTTTCTCTAGCAGTTCCCTAGTCGCAATGTCGGACCTTTGTAACAGCAGTTTCTTGTTAATCTGGCCTTGCTTTGTAAGGTCCTCTAAGAGTTCGATGGCACCGTTGACATTCGCAGGGAAATCCACCGAATCGAGGTCAGAGTACTCACGGGTTAGCAAGAGTGAGCATCCATAAAAGGCATCAATTGCAGGTGCTTCCTCTAATTGATAGAAGAGCAGGAATCCCTCTGTCCTGACGTAGTTATAACAGTCAAATCGAGCCAATTCACTGATTGCCCATTGAATATTGCTATCATCCAATTCGCCTTCACTTAATGCCTTTGAAAGTTGCGTCAATCTGTTATACAAAAGGGCCATCTCGCTGTAAAGGGCATTTCTTAAAGTAGCCTTCTTGCTTCTGTTGTTGAAATAGGTCTTGACAGGTTCCGCAAAGAAGGCTACAAGGAACCCTAATATAGCACTTGCTCCAGATATAGCTAGGCTCCAAGGTTCTACCATTCTTTCTCCTTACGATAGAGAGACAGTTATACGGTATAGTGCGCACTACACTGGGCAGACTCATACTTCCTCCCTCTTCCATCTGGCTCCGCTTCGGCTGGGCTGGAGCGAGGGGGGTGTGGGAGTAAGAGTCACCTTGAAAGGGCTTTATCAATCTCGAACATCACGATGGCGGTTTGGAATACCACTCGGCGTCCATCTTCCCAAACCAATGGTTCCCCCTCTTTTTGAGCACCGTGCTCCTGGCGCTGAACTAGATCGCTAACTGTTCCCCAGTAAGCGAGGAGTGCATCTAGGAACGGCCTTTCTATCTGTCCTAACTGATTGGCTCGCTGCTCAAGAACCCCTCTAATCCGCGCCACGGTATGTGTCTTATCCTTGTCAACCTCTGGTGGACTGAAGTTTTCGACAAGCGTGGTGGCAAACTCTTGTATTGCCTCTCGACAGAGGTGACCAATCGTCGTGAACTGCTGCTCTGAGTCGCTGCTCCATAGCATAGACTCAGCCTCGGCCCACTTCTGGAAAGCCGCCACATATCTTTGCTGGAAGTGATCGGCGCCCAAGTAATCCCTAGTTTCAGTCTCAATTCTCTGGATCGGTTGACCTGCACGTTGTTTCATCCATTCATAGTACGCAAACCCTTCTGGTGTCACATCGAGATTTGCTGTCTGCACAGAACCAACATACCAGAGGTCAATAAGACCCTTACGGGCTAATTGCTTAACATCTCCCATGTATACTTCTCGTTCAAAATTGGGCAAACTGCTATTCTGGAGAATGTCTCCTTGTTGCTGGTAACTACCGATGAAAAACGGTCTACGTTCATCGCGTGGTATTTTCCGAGTAGCCTCAACAAGCTCTGAGAGGAGCTGTTTCTGTTCTGGTTCAAGCAATATGTGTTCAAAACTGTAGTTTTGCACTTACTGTACCCCCTCATCCCTCAAACCCTCCCGCAACACGGCGATCAGGGTCGCATTTGATTCCTTGCCCATCGCTGATTATGTCACGGAAATGATTTGTAGGTAATGCTTTGGACTTGAGAGTTAGAAACTTCCATAATAAGTTGAGTCTGCTGTTGTGTGTTTACTAAAAGAAAAAGTGATCTGCGAGAAGATTGATCTAAAAGGTATACCTCAACTTCTGATTCAGAAAAAAACTGATCTAACTTCTCACTAGATGTTATAGCCTCAACAGGCACCATCCTTCCACCCCCGACCTGTTGAGGTAGAGTTGGATAGATGCCAAGAGAGTAGACCGGTATGATAATACCGATGATAATTACAAATACATATAGTCCTGCTGAGTATTTGCGTGTCGGATCTTTTTCTGGCTTGTCCGAATTATTAGAATTAGCGGACATTCTCGTAGTATTCAACAGAAACACGGCTGAAGTCACATACAGTACAAGCGCGGCAAGAAAAAATCTGTCCCACCCAAGCCCGAGGCGCATAGCACCGGAAGACATCCCGGCAATGATCTTGTTAGAACCAATAAATGAAATTAGACTAATCATAAGGTTCCATACGAGGATAAAGAGAAACAAAACTAATAGACGCGCAAGTACCTTTCCTATATTCTGAGGGTTCGTAAACCAGCGAATACCGTCCTGCAAGATTTTTTTTCTAGACGATTTTGTTCCATCTCTGTTTTTAGGATTTAAAACCATGAAGATAACCAACAGAATGAGGAAGACCAAAACTAGTGCAATCAGGCTCGCAGAACACCACACGATTGTGTTTCTAACCAACCCCACAGGTGCGTTGCTAAGCCAACTCGACCAAGGTAACGGTGGAGATACTTGAGGTATTCCGACTGGGGGCTGACTAGTTGAACCAGCAAGCAATCCTAACACGAGAATACCCATGAAGATGACGATATATCTTTGAAACGAGTAATATGCCACTCTGCCAATCAGGCTGACCATCGACTCCTCCTCGTGACTGCGGAGAACATATCGCAAACCATACAAAGGGAATGCTATTGCCCCAATGAAAACCGCAAACAGGAGGCCCGTCAAGATGTACTTGACACGTAGGACATCAAAGCTGACTACTCCAAGTGAGCCCAAGTAAAGATTGGTAATCACAAAGCCCGTGACGTAGCATAGCAAAGTGATGGCCAGTATGTTCTCATTGAGTTTTAGCAGATTTTGTACGAAAGGTGGTAACTTCGCTTCAAAATCGGAGCCGTCTGGCATATCTTTCTTAACCTAACTGTCAGATTAACGTTTTGATTGTGACAAGCACAACATACATAACAGCGTTCTTATCGTGCCAACCAGGTGTATCTGTAGTCTCACATCCCCTCATCCTCCAAAATCTCCCGCAACACGTCGATCAGGGCCGCTTCCTGCTGAGGGTCGGCTTGCTAACGCTGAACTTAACCCTGGCCACTGTCTCAAACACGCAAATCTCCCCACTCTCGCCGGGAATCTTCTCGACCAGGCGCATCTTGCCGGCTTCGACCATCAACAAGCAGAGACAGTAGTGAAACGCATCCCGCACCGGGGTACGTCGAGTAGGTATGAAAAGGCGGCGAGTTCGGGTGGGAGGGTGGTCATCTATTGTGCTTCATAATCTTAGGATTAGTACTATCTCTCATTCATCACTCATCAGAGGGCTTCTCTTTGCTTTTCTCACTTGACCCAGGCAAGAAATTGTTCACCACTAAGGCAACCACTCCGACCGCCATTGGGAGCATCAGTCCAATAAGCCACTTGTTGAAATCATAGATCCGGTCAATTTGTATCGCCGTTGACTCTAGACTATCTTGGTAGCTTTTCTTGAGATCTTCCATATCCCTCTTCAGTAACGTCAGTTCCAGAGCTTTGGCAGGGTTTTCAAGGATAGCTTCCTCCATGCTTAAAATTCTGCTATTCATCGAATCGAGATCACTTCTTAGTTGAGCTACCTCGGAGCGCATTTGGCTCAGCTCAGTTGGAGTTGCGGAATTATCATTGGTTGGTTGGGCAATGGCTCTAGGGGTCGGATAGGGTGTATATGTCGGATAGGGTGTGTTATTGGGTGGTAACGGGGTAGTTGTAAAGCCAGGTAAGACTCCGATAATAGCTTCAATTCTATTTGGATTTGTCAAACTGTACCAAAATGTGATAGTTCCGACAAGTAACGCAACAATACCAGAAACAGCAGCAACTATCTGCATTGCGTCAACCATAGTCTGAAAACATCCGCCATTTTTTATTTCGGACTTATCACTCATTGACATACCTCCTTATAAGATGTCTCCAACCAAAGCTCTTTCAAAACCGTGGCCCGTTCTTCAAGCACAGAGATACCACTTGTTAATATATCACGTTTGTCCCCCATTTTCAATCCCCAAAATGTTGGTGGTCTCCCTGCTTCGTGTTGATATGCCAGAGCCAGAGAACATAAACCACGAAGCGCACAAAGAGCACAAAGTTTTCTTAGAACCTGTTTGAAAATTATTGGCCCTTGTCCCCTACATATTGGGGGGCACTGACCAATACGCCCACATGTAGGTTCAAACCGTTCCAAAATGCGCTAAGAGCCTGTTTGAAAATTGGCTCTTAGTGTTTTTCGTGCTCTTTGCGGTAGAAATGGGCGAGCTCGTTGCGTCAACACGAATGGGGTAGACTACCAAAATGTTAGATTCCCCCTTTTTTGTCCTAAAACCACAAGCGGTGCCAGTCACCTTTTTTCAACCCCCTACTTCCCCAAAACGGTTTCCACCTCCCCGCGAGATCGAGGATGAGAATGAATATAAATATAAGCAAAAAGTGAACCTGGGGGGTACTCCCCCCAGGTATCCCACGGAGGTGGAACCGTGCATAAGCGTGATCTCGGCCTGGTTGTCATGCTCACCAGCTTGACAGTGGCTATCGTCCTGACCGTAGCAGACTGCTACGGTCTTATTGTCTATCGCCAGCTCACGGCTGCCTTCGTGGCTGGCATAGCCACCCCATCGGTCAGCGTTGGGGTGCTGTCCTTGGTCTTCTACATCCTCGGAGGGGAGTTCTCCGAGGAAATTCTCTGAACAACAGAATACGCAACACCCAGGGCTGGAGACTATGTGCGCGCTCCAGCCCTTTTCTTTGCCCCTCACGGGGGACAGAGAAAAGGGCTAAGTCCCTAATTCACGGAGGTGTACTGTGTCTTTTCTTTCGCAAGTGTACGGCAAGCTCCCCAAGGGCAACGTCAGGGTCTCTGTCTCTGACAGCTCGCTGGGGCCTGTAGTCACCGAGGTTAAGGGGCTACGCGGAGGGTCGGAGTGGGTGGCCAATGAGATACAAGGCGCCCTCTGCTACGACCACACTGGACTCCCAACAGTGCGCTGGAGCGATACAGACATACCTGGCTCGCTCAGACACAAGATAGTAGTGCGCATTTCGTAGAAAATGCGGCGCATCTCTCCTGAGAGATGCGCTCTGTATTGCCCATCACGGTGGGCAGTGCAGAGCGCAAGCTCTAAATCATATGGCGGGTACTGCCGAGTGCCAAGGAGGTACTATGTACCGCTTTATTCTCATCGCTGTGTTGGTTGCTGTTCTCGCGTCAGTGTTTGCCCCTGTCGCATTCGCCGGTTGCCCCGGTGGCAATTGTGGTGGTGGCCAGGGTGGCGGTCAAGGCTGGTTCCAGAAAGCCAAGGCTGCCTTCAGCCCCAACAACACCCAGCAGCAACGGTTCTTCAGTAGCAACAATGCTGTCCGCACTGGCGTCCCCGGTGTGCGAGCCAACGACCTCACCACCAGTGAGGGTCGTGCTGCCTTCCAGGCCCCCAATCTGGGCGCTTCCCAGTGGTACAAAGACCTGAGCAGCAGCGCCATCAACGCAGCCCAGAGCGCCTACAACAACAGCCATCAGTAGCAGTGTCACCCACAACCGAATACCCCAAGCAAGGACCCAGGTGCCCTGATCGCCCTGGGTCCCTCTGCTTTCTATGGGCCTGACGCCTGTCCTGCGGACAGGTTTCAGACCCACAGAAAGCGGAGCTGCTCAGGAAGTTCCAATTGGAACGGCCTCATGCCGGCTCACGCCGCTTCGCTCTTACCCAACTACTCACGCAAACGGAGGTGTCATATGCAAAGCGCAACACTCACTGTCGAATGGGACAGCTACAACAAGCCCACTCAGGAAGCAATGTTCGGCCTGGATGCGACCACCCAGGTCGATGGCCTGCCGACCATGGACTGGGAGGCCAAGGCCGACGTGGCATGGGATTGGCTGGAGTCGAATGGCTTCAAGCCGGTTAGCTGGGGAAACGGGAAGCGCTTGCCCTTCGCGGGTTACGTGCGACCCGTGACGATCCGCTTCATTAAAACCGCATACGAGGTGACGCAATGATCCTTCTTTACACGATGGGCGCCCCGGCAACAGCGGTGCGAGAAGCGATCAACATCGTTCATGCCGGCCACGTTGCCGGCCTGGCCGGCCACCAGTGGGAGTTGAACGTGGCCCGGCAACTACTCGACGACTTGGGTCTGGACGTAGTACCGGGTCCCGGTCAGCTCATCATCAGGCCAGAAGGCTGGCAAGTCAACAATCAATAGTACGGCGCGCCGCGCCCCTAATCACGCACTGGAGGTGCATTGTGGGTATCGACGTTTATGCAGGGTTCAAGACCGGTGAGAAGCGCTATTCCTGGCGCCCCACCGACGACGAGTGGTGGCTGGAGTTCGTCAACACGGCCACGGGTGATCTCATCACACCGGAAGACCTGGCGCTCTACACCGAGTTGAAGGACCGCTACGATAGGGAGCTTGACCAGGATAAGCAATACGCTCTCTGGAAGCTGCTGCACAACACGCCCTTGTGGCGTATGGACGGCGCCCTGGGCCGCTACTATCGCCTGGCCGAACGCGCTGGCGTGGACAATTTCATCGACGTGGAGGACGGCGGCACAGATGATAAGGACATCATCCGCGCCATCTTTAATGTCGCCGGCCTGAACGTCGAAGCAGCGGCCCTGGTGGACAAAATCTACTGGGGCTAGGGAGGTGGCCTCTCTTCGGAGAGGTCCTTCTTCAGCGCCATTCCCCGAATGGCGCCTGCTCGTGGGATAAAACCACGAGTGGTCTGAAGAGGGAAGTACCCTCGCGCTTATCAAACCCTAATCACGCACTTGGAGGTGCAGAAAATGTTGTACGAAGACGCTTTGGCAGTATTTCAGGCTCTCGGTCGGCTGGTGGACTCCGACCACACCGGCGCCGTCATCGTCACCGACGGCGAGGAGAAGGTGTACACCGTTGGACAGGTGACTGCCGGCGCGAGTGCGCTGTTGCGCTCCGACCCCAACCTGGCCCAGGCGATGGTCCACAACGACTTCTTCGATCCCGACGACATCCTGGAGCCGGAAGATAGTACCCCAGGCGGTGAAGAAGAATATCAACCCATTCAGCATGAAAGGAGTCAACCCATGTTCCACATGTGCCCAACTCACAATCGCAGACTGTTCGCCTCTAGCGACGGAATGTGCAAAGCGTGCAGGCCGGTCACGGTGGCTGAAGAGCTGCACGCGCCCAGCTTCCAGACGCTCCTGGAGGACATAGGCGGTGACGGTGCGTTCGCCGCGTCCATCTCCGCCATCGCCGAGGCGCGACGTGCCGGTCGGCGCGGTGATTCGGTGGGTGGCCGGCTCACCCGTGCCATGCTGGACCTGATCGCCGAGCAGCCCCCGGCAGCTCAGCCGGCGCTCCTGATGGAATACCGCGAATACCTGGGCCAGTTCGGCGTGGGGCTGACCTCGCAGGAAGAGCGGGACGACCGGGGCGAGACCCACGTCGTCCACTACCACGACTACAGCAACTTCCGGCGCGTGAACCGTGGCGTGCAGCCGGCGATCCCGCACATGGCACCCGTGCTGAACCAGGTCGTCACCGGAGAGGCGCTCCGGGAGCGCATGTGGCAGGCTAACGTCGCAGAACGACGATCACAACGCCAGGCCCATATGGCACAGGTACGTGCCACACGCGCCATCCTGATGCGCTGGGTGAGTCGCGAAGATGAGAACGACGCCGGCAGCAAGGTGATCGGCCCCAACACCGACGAGACCCGCACCCAGGCGGCAGAGTGGCAGGCAGCCGGAATCCGCGCCGGCTACAAGGTGGAGTTCGAGTTGGTGAATGGTTCGTAAGTTGACCAACCGTTTGACATTCTGGCCGGTTAGTGGTAGAATTGCTGACCAGTTGGCAATTTCAACTTGAAACGCGTGTGAGGCGGGGGATGATATGCTCCCAGGCACATCATCCTCCGCTTCATATTGATAATCATCTATATGAAAGGATCAAACGATGCTCTACTGCGAAATGCGTGCTCGCCTGTCCGGGTTTCTCTTCCGCCATAGGTTCACCCGCCTGTCGGCCTGGGTGTACCCAACCCAATACGACACCGACAGCATCACATAATCATATTGATAATCATCTATATGTTCGCAGAAGGAGACTCGTATGACCTGCACCTACCGTTCCTACGTGGGAACCATATGAAACGCGTTCTCATCGTCGCTGGCGGTCGCACGTTCCGTGATTACGCCCTGATGGCCCGCAAGCTGGACCACCTCACCCAGCACTACGACGAAGTAGAGGTCGTGTCCGGCACGGCCAAGGGCGCTGACTCACTCGGCGAACGCTGGGCCAGGTCACGCGGGCATAAAGTAACACAGATGCCCGCCGATTGGAACCGCTACGGCAAACAGGCCGGCTACATCCGCAACGTGGATATGGCCGACTACGCACTCACTCACGAACACTGCGGGCTGGCCGTTTTCTGGGACGGGAAGTCCAGGGGCACGAAGCATATGCTCGGCACCGCCCAGATCAAAGGATTACCTACCCGCGTCATCCGATACGAGGAGGCGAAATGATACTACACGGCAAGCTCGCCCAAAAGAGATATACCCGCTGGTACGTCAAGTGCGTGTGGGGCCACAAAACCCCGGCGCTTATTTTCAACAAGCACTACATCAACCACCCCCGTCTCGAAGTATTCAAGGGCATGACGGCCTATCAAATCACCTTGGGACTGGGTCGTATGATTCACCACGCCGCCCGCTGTGAATTAGTGGTCATGGTCTACCACGAGGGGTGCAGCGTCAACGGATTTCGCCTTGAAATCACAATCAACAGGAGACAACCATGATCCTTGACAACTTGCTCAGCCGCATCCGGGCCAATGGTAACGGCCACATGGATGTGCGCCAGGCCACACAGCCCGCCCAGTACGTCGAGTGGTTCCTACGTGAGAACCACCCCTATCTCACCATCCACCTGAGCTACGGCCAAGAGGACGGCTGGTTCGTCATGGTCGAGGAAATCGAGGGCACCCTGGCTTACGCCGACAGCTTCGACGAGGCGCTGTGGATCATCAGCGACTCGGTGGCCGGCATTGTCGAAGCGGACCTCTAGCTCACGAGCAAACCAGGGTGGCTCATTTGGCGTAAGCTCCAGCTTAGAAGGAGCCAGCCTGATAGTAACCTTCGGTTAAACAAATCTCAACACAATTCAAGGAGGATTCTCAATGGCCGACAACAAAATGGGCCACAATAAGCAAAGGATCAAGCATGCCCACACGTGCGCGTTTTGTGGAGAAGCAGACAGCCAGGTTCAGATCATCATACTGGTATCTCCTACGCAGAAGATGAACGGCGCGGTTGGTTCGTCCAGCCAGAAGCTACTGGCTCACCTGGGGTGCGTGTGATGAAGAAACGACGACGCCGACCTCAAAGAATCGCGGACCCGACCGTCCGCAGGAGTGAGCTAGTCGAGGCTCTCCAGAATGTCAGGCAGCGGCTGGACACGACTGCCCGTGAGGCCATCGACGAGGCAGCTCGCCAGGCCCTCGCACAGGGACAGGTCATCAACAAAGAAGCCGCGTTCCAACAAGCTACAACCCAGCACAACTCGATGCTGGTCGTCATCTGCGAGGAAATGGGCGTGGCTCCATCAGAGATCGGACTGGAGGTCCAGGATGCACCAAAGCACCCTGAATCAGGTGTACTTCTTCCTGCGTAGGTTCCAACGTGAGAACCGGTACTCGCCGACCATCCGCGAGCTGGCCGTGATGTCGGGCTTCTGCAATCAGACCGTGATGAATGCCCTAAAAAACCTGACCGGCCAGGGCGCTATTGCCCGAAGTGGCCCACATAAGCCACGCAGGTACTACATTCCAACGGAACCGAACCAGCATGCGAACCACTCATCGCAAGCATAAGTATTGGACAGTGCGCACGTGGACCTGTTGCGGTCACCGCTGGGAACTACTTCTCTCGCCACGTTTCCCGGAACGTGACGCGTGGCGGCCCACCTGCAAAGGAGGCAACATGGATTACACCATCACATTCGACGGTGGCTCAAAGAACAACGGAGCCCCAGACGCTCACGGCTACGGCTCCTACCAGATCAAAACTCGAACCGGTCAAAGCGTCATCGAGCGGCTGGAGTTCGAGCCCGGCACCACAAACAACGAAGCCGAATACCACGCCCTGATCGGTGGCCTGGTGGACCTGTCCGAGCGTATTCATAAACACGGTCATTCGGCAGCCGGTTACACCCTGGAAGTGATCGGCGACAGTCAATTGGTGCTTTACCAGGTTCAAGGCACCTGGAAGTGCAAGAAGGAGCACCTGCGCCCTTTACGTGACTACGCCCAGCAGTTGGCCGGCTGTTTCAAAGCGGTCAAGTGGACGTGGAAAGAACGCTCAAATTCGGTGGAGGTCCTGGGGCATTAAGATGCAAACACTGAGACAGATCGAAATCCGCAGAGGGACACTTTTTGTCCGCAAACGCAAGCTCGAATGTAAAGCGTGGCAGATGTTTCAGGATGGGCACTGGGCCAGCCTGGCCAAGGCTGCGCAACAGATTGCTAACCTGGATATGCTCATTCGTGAGTTGGATCAGGTGATGGACGGATGAGGTTCAAGCAGTTCGTCATCTGGTTGCTGTGTATTGATGCGTGCCTTGTCATCCTGCTCCTCCTCACGTATTGGGCGGGATAGATAGTGCCGCTTCGCGGCGAAAGAAAAGTACACCTCCTTTTGCGTCTTGTCAGTCGGAGGGGTGCTCAAAGAAGCGCCCCTCCAGGCTGGCAAGATTGGAGGGTAGTACCGCTTGCGCGGTCAACAACAAGCGATCAACTGGCTGCTTAGGCCAGGATCAAATACATACTCAAAAAGGAGATTTTGAAATGAACGGACATCGAATTCAGTTGATTGGGAACCTGGGAAGCGAGCCGGAGATGCGATATACACCGGACGGCACCCCTGTGGCCAACTTCAGCGTGGCCGTCAACCGCCGCTGGACGGACGGCGCGGGTGCCCAGAAGGAAGAGGTCACCTGGTTCCGGGTGGCTGCCTGGCGCCGCTTGGCCGAGACGTGCAACCAGTACCTCTCCAAGGGGCGGCAGGTCTACGTCGAGGGTCGCTTGATCCCCGACGAGAACGGTGGTCCCCGCGTGTGGGCCGGCAGTGACGGCCAGGCTCGTGCGTCCTTCGAGCTGACCGCCGAGAGCGTGCGCTTCCTGGGTGGTGGCAACGGCTCCAACGGTTCAGCTCCCC
Organism: Anaerolineae bacterium; assembly: GCA_034412795.1. Classification (GTDB taxonomy): domain Bacteria; phylum Chloroflexota; class Anaerolineae; order 4572-78; family NAK82; genus JAUVPY01. Next base: position 51,617 of record DAOUMD010000283.1, on the reverse strand, counting down.
AGGCTGAGGCGGCTCCGGCGCAGTTCCCGGAAGATGAGATTCCTTTCTAGACCTGATCGGTCCGATTTAAGACAAGGGTGGTTGGGCTTCGGCCTAGTCACCCTATCTTTGTGAGTGTGAGGTCAACACGTCAACCGATTGGTCATAAAACGATAGAGGAGTTGACCTGTGGAACACAAATGGCAACGCCGTGATCGGAAACACTGCAATCGCCGGTCACTGGATATGGTAGTTGACAACAAATCCCTAAAGGATGTCCGCATAAACGCAATAGGAGGCGAACGTGGACAAATTTCTGGAAGCACTGAAGGCTCTCGTAAACGAGGTCGCAAATCACGCCGCAAGCGCCAACGGCACCACGGTCGATGACTTCGACCCCGACGCCGAGAAGGTGATCCTGGCCGGCACGGCCCGGCAGTACAAGGACGCCGTATGTTATGCGTTCCACCTGCTCGACGAGAACGACAAAGACCTGGGCGTGTACTGGGCGCTCAAGAACTGGAACCGCCGCCTGCAAATGGCCCCCGTCTACGCCGACGATCCGGTCACCCTCGGCGATCTGGCCGACGAGGTGTTTGAGGCCGAAGAACTGAAGCCGGGCGAGGTGATCGCCTTCGTCCTGGCCAACGAAGAAGAACTGCCCATCGTCGGCCCTTACCAGACCGCCGAAGACAACCTGGCCTTCTTCGAGGGCCAGCGCGGTGGCTACAGCCGCAACGACGACGGCACCGACCCCGACACCTACGACAACTTCGATCTGCGCAACCCCGACGAAGGTTGGGCCGAGTACCTGGAGCCGGTCGGCATGAGTGAGTTCTACCGCCTGGGTGAATGGCAAGACCTGCGCGATGCCACGACCCGCGCCATCCAGTACGCCGATCAGCACGGGCTGGTGTTCAAGGACAAGTGGGATCACGTGCGCCAGGCCATCCGCCGCTATCTGGATGAGCTGTGGGAGGCCGCGACCCGGCTGTACCTGGACGACGCGATCAACACTGTGGCTATGGGCCTCGTCGTCCACAAGCTCGTGTCGTCCACCAGGTTCTCCCGCGAGGAGATGGCCGAGCTGACCAAACAGCTTCCCGGCAAATCTCACGTGGACGGCACGCCGCTGGGTATTTCCCTATATCGCTGGATGCAGGACTACCGGGAGGAGATGGACGACATCCTGGAGGACGGTGGTGAGCCCGACTGGACGCCACGTTTCCCCGAAGAGGAACAACGGGTGGCCGACACCTGGGCCGGTAACTTTGAGGCTCAACTCGAACGCCACTGGATCGCCCAGGCCAAAATGCGCAAGCGGGTCGAGATCGAGGACAACACCAAGATATGGGCCGGCGTGTGGACCGGGATGGGTGACGTGGCTTACAACCTGACCTACTTCCGCGCCGTGGCTGCCGAGTTGCCTCTGCCCGACGTACTTCAGGCTGCGAAGAAAGCCAAGACCGACGCCCACAAGCCGGTGCGCTGGGTGGCCAACGAGTTGATGGTCGTCTCCGCCGATGTGCGGGGCGTGATCCTGGCCGACGACACGTTCCTACGTTGGAACCAGGCCGCCGGGCAGGTGGGGCGCATCGCCGTCCCGCACGGTCGCAAAGACGGTCTGTTGGCCATGATGCGCCGGGTGTACGCATCGGCCAACGGTGATCGGCCTTACATTGCGAGGGTAGGGAAGGTGATCAAAACACTATAGAGGGAGGGGGCTCAGTCTCCCTCCTTTCGGAGGTGAAGTCATGAAAGTCTACAAAGTCGTCATGCGCAAAGACGGCCAAATGTTAAGTGTCTGGGCCAGGCACTCGGCCCAGGTTGCTTACGAACCTGGTCAACGCACCTACGGTGTGCAGCGCACCCCACTCTATGCGTTCAGAGCAGAACTGCCATTTGTGGGGTTCAGCCACGCCCACGACTTCGCGAGCGGCATAATCCGCTACAACAGCATGCACAACCTTGAGATATGGGGGTGTGCAGCCAAGCCGGACGAGAGGACCGAACCGTCAGATTGGTGTCTGGCTTACCCCACTTCCATCACCAGTGTGGTGAGCTTCCACAAGGGTGAGATTGAACCCCGATACTGGACCTGCCATCCCATACCTGCTGGTACAGTCATGTGTCAATGGGTCCGGCCTGTTCGTAAAGTGTGGCCCAAGGAACGAGGTAAGTGATGTACAAGGGTGTGATCGCGTCTCCGTTAGATCATAGATTAAGGAGGATCAAATGACTGAGAAACTTTCAGACGAAGAGCTTCGCCCCGCAATCCTGCGTTGGATTGAAGTGACTCAACAGTTAGATGAGATTGGCCACCAGTTGGGACGTATCAAGGAGCAATTCGGTGAACTCCAATACCCCGACGAGATTGAGAGCCTGTCAGAACTGATGCCGATTGATCGACGCAAGGGAGAACTCGCTGCCCGCGAACACGACCTCAGAAGCCGGTCATGCCGGCTGGGCAACGAACAAGCAAAATTGGACGAGCGAATCCGTGCCACACTGCCGATCAACGTCTGGTATCGAGTGGATGGTCACCGGCTGCGTTGGATCAGCGAACCACACGCCACACCACGGCTTGTCTACGAAGAAGTAGAAGAGTTGGAGATGGCAGCATGATTGTCTACAAACTCGTGCAGTGTGTTGGCAGTGAGCTAATCAGCTATGCCCCGCTCCCGCACTCGTTGGTAGTCGTGTACCGCACCGACCGCTGGGTCGAGGCTCCCGTTGGTCAGCTCTTTGCCTACCAAACTTTCGACGATGCCAAGGCCCTGATCACCGAAGTTGTTCTTTGCCGGTCAGTCGAAATCTGGAAGGCGGAAGCGGAAGGTGTACGTGAGGTTAAGACGGCCATCCACCTGGGGTGGCATAAGGGCAATGAGGCCGAACGTCTCATCCGCGATCTGTGGGCAAGAGGCTGGGCTTACCAAGATTTGAACAAGCCCCCAACCTACCACACTCCAATGACCATCATGCTGGGTTGTGATCGCATCAGGCTCATCGAGAGAGTATACAGGAGAGCCTGATGTACTACAAGGTCGTGAGTATCCGTTACGGCAAGAAGGTGAGTCTTATGACCTACAACCTGGCCCCATCATTCGTCTTGACTTACGAGTCAGGCCAATGGGTCAAGCCCAAAATCGGGAAGGTGTTTATCCTCGACGACCTGGAAGAGGCACGGGCGTATCTTAACACGCTTGCCCACTATCCCCGCGAAGCGTGGGAATGTGAGGCCGAGAATGTGTATTCCGTTGCGGGCATACCCATGCCCACCCACAACCCACGCATCATGGCCTTCTACTGGCAATCAGGATTCATACACGCCCACCCCGTTGTGACCGGCGACATCCTAGTTGCCGACCGGATCAAACTGACCAGGAGGATCGCATGAAAGTCTACAAAGTAGTTCGTTACAACGGCGTACAACTGAGAAGTATGTTCGCCGCTGGCGAGCATTGTGTGACCTACGAGCCTGGTGTGGAAACCATCGGACCACACGGGACACCGCTGCTGGCCTTCGACTGGCTGCACCTGGCCAAGCAGTGGGCCAAAGACCATTGCGGTCAGGTGTGGGAGGCTGAGGCCGTGGCTGCCAGACCCGTCAGCGTGCTATCTGGCGGTAACTCTCTGGGCTACTTAGCTTTCTGGCACGCCGGTGATCGTTTCAGAGGCCCGATAATCCCGGCCCCACTCGGAACGGTAGCTTGCGAAAAGATCACCCTGACGAAGAGGGTCACGTGAACAACCTAACCATCTACGAATCCGACAAGCCGATCAAAGCCAAGTACACCGTCCTGGTCGAGCACCACTGGGACGGCTGGTTAGCCCTGGCCCTTTCAGAGCGTCCTGGTCAATCTGACGGCATAAGCTGGTGGCTGGAGGGTATTGCCGAAGGGCCACACCTTGGCACCCCGGTGGAGTTTGATCTCCTTCCGCCTGGTCTGAAGCTGCACATCGAGGACAAGCTCACGTTCCAACGTGAGAACCAGGAACTCATAAGGAAACCTGGCTGCTGAATTGAATACTCACATTCGACGTGTACGCGAACACAGTCAGCCCCCCTTCTCAATAAACACGGAGGTAACACTATGAGCTTCGCAGCAACCATAGCCCTGGGCATCATCGGCGACGAGCTAATTGAGTACGTGAAGCAGCGAGCTACCGATGCAGGGTGGCCCATACCCCATACGCCAGAAGAGCTGATGGCCTGGTTTATAGACGAGCTGGAGATCCAAAAGGACCGGCTTGCAGACCACAACGAGACAGATCGTCTGCCGTTCATCTACGACCTGCAAAGAGCCGTCGCTTACCTGGACATAGCCGGCGTCAGGCCGGCCCCAATGCCCTGGAACGCGCCCATCCTGGTGGTCCAGATCGCCGACACGTTGGATTACGACTTGCGCGGCGAGACACTGCGCGAGCACCTGACTCACAAAGCTGAAGGGATCGCCGTGCAAAAGGGGATCAGCATGATTGGACGGATGGTGCGCATCCAGATCAGGAAGAACTCTGAACTGGCGGTATTCATCGTGGAGGAACCGGACTGATGGATTTACCGGATGCACTCAGTATTGCCCAAGAAGTTCTCAGTGAGGCCATCGACCTGGCTGAGGACGATCCAGGAACCCTACGTGACGCAGGCAAGGCCCTCAGTCGAGCTGAGACAGATTTGCGCAAGCAGGAACAGGAGTTAAACCTGCTGCGTGATCTGTACCGAGCTGTATGGGGCACCTGGGGTACACGTACCTACCCCACTCACTTGCGGGCCTGGGCCAAACGGTTCGACGAAGAGCACGGCCATCCGACAGTTTGGGGTTTATGGCTCAATCGAGTAGCCGATGCCCTGGCCCAAATCCTGGATACAAGAGAGGTCGAGAAATGACACTCACCCAAAAGCAAATCGAACAACAAGACACCGTAGACAACCTGATCTACGACCTGCTCCACGCCCTGATCGGCGAAGAGCCGGGCACGCTGCCCTGGGACATCAAGCCCATCGCCGACATACGCGAGATCGCCATCGACTTCATCACCAGGCACACCGACTGGACGGAGATGCAGCTCTATCCCTACGTGGGGGACGACGATAGGGTGAAGTAAGTAGGGTTTGCTGGCTCAAATGCGCTGCATCTACGTGCGGGCGAATGGGGAGCGGCCTTACATTACTGCGGTGGGGAAGGCGACTGCGGGGTTGTAGGTCACAAGAGATACAAGGTCACACCTTTCAAATGGGGTGTGACCTTCTTGGTCGAGCACATCTTAATTGTCTTCGTACATAATCTAGCGTTTTCTCATTCTCTTCCGTCGCGGTAGATCTGAATGGTATCGAAATATATCGGTATCGTGCTAATGTCAGTGCCCGTAGTACCGCGCAACTGCCCTTGAAAGTGGAGTCCAGGCAAGACAAGTCCATTCAGTTTCCTTGGAGGGTCACCTACTTCCATTTCGGACAAATCCAAGACAAATGTATCCCACCCACCTTTCTTTTCAAGGAGACCAGCGCAGTCCCAATTCGCCAGTGGAACACAGACTTGTGCCCAGACGATGTTCACATCTTCATTCGCGGGCCAGTAGATTTGCCCGATGACCACATCCGCTGTGAACTCATGCTGCCAACTAACAGATATTCTTGTTTCCTGATCCGCTTGAACGGGCAATGTAGCCTTCAGCGCATACTGACCACTAAAGGCGTGCTCGTTTGATCTCGTTACCCCTTTTGACCAACCTTCCAAGTCAGTATCAGTTTCAAAGTCATAGTAGCTGATCAAGTCTGGTGGCCAATCATCAGCGGGCGATACCTTGATCCAGGTGCCTATCCACATGAAATAGGCAGCAGTGGCAATGCAAAGCAAAAAAAGACTTGCTGAGCGCCAACTCGACTTCACATTCTCCGCTTTAAAGAATACCCCCAGGGTGCCCAGAACATAAAGAATGAAGCCAGCGATGGAAACACGCCGGAAGGTCTGTGGATCTTGAGTCGAGGTAAAGAGTATTCTTATCACTGTAACTAAGGTAAGGAAAAGCCCCAAAACACCGCCTATGGCAGCAATCCAATTCTTGAAACTGCTTCTGGATTTATCACTGCTTTCGCCCATTCTTGATGACCTCCTTCCTGCAAAGCCAGGGGCAGCATAGCTGTTTTGCAACCAACAATCACCCGATAAGAACTAGCATGAAGAGCCTGCAACTGCGCTAAGAGATCATTGCTTATAGTATACCACATTTTTCCTCTTGCTTTCAATGGCGTCCCATCCCATCCCTTTCCTGCAATTTCCATTCAGAATTCCCATGCACCCATGCCTTAGGCGGCTATAACTAACGCTTCAACACGCCCGCCAACGTAGGACAGTGGAAAACTCGCTGCCCAGACTATGATAAAACCACCCTGCGGTCCCACAAGGTTAAGCGTGTGGCCGTTCAGTTCAAAGCATCAGGTTCCCACACCACCGACAGCCACACCCCATCCTGAGAAGAATAGGAGGTAACTATGTACTGTGACAACTGCGGCAGCCCGACCGGGCTTAACGACCGCAACTTCACCGAAGGCGGAGGCGCCCTGTGCGACGATTGCCGCCAGATAAACCGTATCCACGCAGTCGTCGAGTTGAGCATCGACCTGCTGGGTCGAGAGCCAGAAGAGATACTGGGCGACATGGAAGCATCCCCACCCAACATACACGGACTCACCATCGGTGGGGTTGGCCCCATTGCCTATCACGTTGTTCGCAATGGAGAACTTGCTGAAGTGAAAGCCCTGGTTAGCCCAGCCGTCATCACCTGGATGTGGAATGGGGATAAGGAGGAAAACGATGAGCCACGCACCGATGATCAAAACTAACGCCACGGTAGAGATCATCGCGACCGTGCGATTCAAGCTGTGGATCGACCAAAACGTCATCGACCACTCCGGCGAGTACTCACTGGAGGCCATTGCTCAAGAGCACCTGGCCGATCACGTCAACGACCACCCCGACATCCAGGCCGACATCGAGAGCGTGGATCACACCCAGGTACTCGACACCGGCCCCTTCGTCGAGGAAGCTGTTGAGTGTCCGGCCTGCCGCACGTTCTACTTCGAGAAGCAAGAGGTTCGGCATATCGAAGAGCACGACGTATGCAAGAGCTGCCCGATCCCGGAACTGGAGGAGTAGCGTGACACAAGTCACCAACCTGGCCACCGGCGAGCAGCAGGTCTACACCCTGCCACCCAGGCAAGCCGTAGTTTGCGCCTGGTATCAGGCCCGGGGTAACTGGAACACCTGGGACTACGACTACGAGAATGCACCGATCACTGAGGGGAAATACACCGTCGCCTGCGGTGACTGGTGCGCCCTGAAAGGAGAAGATGATGCTCAGCTCTAACGACCTCAAAACTATAGCTGCCGTGATCCAGGACCACGTGACCGGCACGCGGGGACACTACGAAGGTGGTGACGAAGCTCTCCTCGCCTTACGCGACCGGGTAATCGCAGCCGCGATTCGGGCCGACGGGCAGAACCACAAGCAAATAGCGGAGCAACTTCTACAGAAACTCTACGAACGCATGTGGTTTCGACAGGGATTACCTGACGAAGGCTGGGCGATCCAGCAAATCGTCGAGGCCCTGAAGCAAGCTCAGCACGAGGAGGGGACTCACACTCTCCTGCTGGTAGGCCCAAAAGGGGATGTGCTTCGCACCTGGACCGGCATCGAGAATTGGGACCTGGTGGAAGATGGCAATGAGTTCCTGGGAGTGTTGCACAGGCAAGGGCTGGGTGAGATATGAATATCTACACCATCTACCACGGGGAGCAAGAACTCTATCACATCATGCACGATCCCCAGGAACGCAACCTCGCGCAAGTAGACATCTTGCGCGAGGTGATACCACGGCATCGCAACTGGTCAGACATGACCCCGCTGCAACGCGCCCAAGCACTAGAATCGTACCTGGCCGGCCTGGATTTTGAGAGCGTGGAGGAAATAGTCTTCCACGTCTAATCGACGACTTCCCCCTCTACCGGCAACGCCTCCTGAAGTTTCTCCATGTACTCAGCCGGCGCGAGCTGGTTGTTCTGGATCATCACGTTGATCTGCCCCACCGAGACACCCTGCTCCCTGAGCCACGTCATGGCATCCCGACGCTGCGTGTCGAAGTTACCCTCTTCCGTATTGGCCATGCCGGCCTTCCAAATCTCTTTGATCAGGTTGGCTTTCGTGGAAGCACGCGTCTCCGGGTCGGATAGTAGCGCGTGCGCTTCTCGAAGGGAGAGAGGCAGGAGTTCATTCTGCAAGTACTCCTTGGCCGTGTCCACCACCGGTGATCGGCTGGGAGGCGCCATAAAGGTAACGATCTTCTGGAACTCATCACCCGATGCCCAGCGCTTGACCGTCGCCACCGAGCAGCCCAGAGCCGCCGCCTGTTGGGCGTTGGTCCAACGCGTGTCGAGATCGGTGCGCATCAAGTACAGCCGAATGTACTTCTCGGCGTCAGCCACCTGATTCTTTTCGGCAATGGTGAGCTGCGTGGTGGGCTCCAAGCCACAGTACTGAAGAGCGAGTGACGTGATTTCAAAATCAGCAATTGCCAGTTCTTGGGTCATTGTGGTAATTCTCCTAACCATATGTAATACTATTATACCACAGTTTTTTGAAAAATCAAGGAGGCGCCATGAGCGATAGATACCAGGTAGTACCCCTGCCCATGAAACGTTCGGGCACAGACGAAGTGACCGGCTACTGCCCGTTTGTTGTGGACACTGAGCGAGACGGCCTCATCGTGGCCCACGCCATCGTCGAAAACCAGATGCGGAATCGCGCCGGTTACGTGGAAGAGCACGGCCACGATTGGCTGGCCCCCACACCCGAAGGAGCCATGCAGGTGTATGAAGGGGGCACACCTTTACCTGAGGTAGGTAACGCCCTTCCCTACCGATCTTTACTGCGCTCGATCCCATTGCCAGAGGCGGATAGTACCGCTGAGGCGGTGGGTGAAGGTTAATATCAAATCCATATTTCCAGGAGGGAATACCCATGGACGACGAACTGTACAACGAAGAAGAGGAACTCTTCGACACACAAGACGACGGCGAGTTCACCTTGCCCGTCACCGGCCCATCACTGGTCGAGTACGAGGAGCCGGTGGACCAGGACAACTACGCGGCCATCATCCACGACTCCTTCGGCGAGCGCTACGTGAACGTCGCTTTGCTGGCCGAGCGTGGTGGCGCCGTCACCATCCTGCGCATGTTGGGCGCTATGGACCTGGAAGCCAGGGGGGAGACGAAGTTCTACCTCGACGGCAACCTGGTCGGCCCCGATCACGTGGTCCAGGCTGGCGAGAGCGTCTACATCGTCGGCAAGCTGGCCGGCGGTCGCTAGAACCGAATACGCGAAAGAGGGGGGACGTTAGTCCCTCCTCTTTTCGTGAAGGAGGTTGGCTATGAGGATCACCAAGAAAACAAGACAGACGTGGATCATCGGCAAGTACATCAATGACCAGGATGAATTGCATTTCCCGCCGGTGGTGCCCTGGATCAACAACGATTTGCAGCACGAGCTAACCAAGTTGTTCATGGTTGGCATACGCGGCGACATGGGAGAAGTCGGTCGCCAGATGCAAGCCCTGGAGCGCGAGATCAAGCAGATCGAGAGCCTCAACTTCATCTCCCCGGTCCAGAAACGCCGACTGAAGAAGTTCCAGGCGGACCTTGAGGAACTCGAACGACAGGCCGGGGTCCAACAAGAGCGCCTGGTAAGCAAGGCCAGGAACGAAGTGCTTATGCTGAGTTTGATCCGTGGCCTGCGTGCCGTGGAGATCAAGGAGCGCCTGGGCAGGCCGTGCGCAGTATTCATCACCGCGCCCGTCATTATCCGCAAGGTTGTGCTGGGAACATACGACGTGTGGTTCGACCCGACGCGAAGCGCCCCGTCCAGCGCGTTCTTCTTGAGACGACGGGATTATATCCAGGAGCAAGGCCCCCACCCGCATTGGATGGGCTACGGATGTCTCGGCACGTTCGGCCCCATCTTCAAGAAGATGCTGGAGCGCCACGACTACGGGTCGCTGGTTGGTGCCTTCTTGAAATACTTAGCGATCTACGACCCAGGCTCGCCCCTGATGCAGTTGGGTCGTTTTAACGAAGGAGGTTATCGAAATGAAAAACCTTTGGCGTAGATGGTTTCATAGAACCAACGGGACCAGCCTTTTGGCAGAGCCCGAACAAGTTCTCACGTTGGAACCAGAAGTAAGAGAGTCTCGCACCATGGCCGGCTGGCCGCGTGGCGAGCAGCTTGAGACTCCGAACCATTGGGAAGTCCTGATTGATCCGAAGGCGATGGTCAAGCTGGAGACCTGGCACAAGAATTCGGGCGGCCTGGAACTATCCGGCTATGCCCTGCTGGCCGAGCCGGTCGAGGCCGATCCCGACGAACCTTGCACCTTCGTGATCGAAGACATCCTGCTCGGTTGCGCTATCGAGGAATCCACCGGCGGCTACACCGAGATGCCGGAAGAAATTCGAGTGCAACTCATGATGAAGGCCCGGTCGATGGGCTATAAGGCCAACCAGTTGGCGTGGTGGCATTAAAGAGCTTGTTGTGCTTGAGACTGGTGTGTGGGGCCATGAAAGGAGTAGTGATGGCACCACCAAGGAAGTATCAATACGACAGGTCCTTTTTTCACGAGATAGACAGCGAGGCAAAAGCGTACTTCTTTGGCCTGATAGCGTGCGATGGCTGGCTGAAGTACGACAATGGACTACGCGGGGTTGCGATAGACCTCGTGCATGGTTCAGAGATTCTGGAGCAACTTCGCACGGAACTGGGAGGCAATCCGCCGCCCTTGAGAACCTACGATAACAAATCGTCGTGGAGCGACGGCCAGAAGGTTCGCTTGCTTCTTAACTCAGCCGAGATGGCTCGTGACTTCATCGCCAAAGGCATCACCCGCTACAAGTCATACGATATGGGACCGATCAGCCCTCATGTTCCAGAGGAGCTATGGCCACATCTGATTCGCGGGATTATGGACGCTGATGGTGGACCTGTGTTAGAAAACTCATTAGCAAATGGCAGGCTGCGACTTCGCTGGTCGCTGCGAGGCACACTGGAGTTCCTGGAAGATGTTCAGGGGATGATCCCCGTAGAGACGCGCATCCAAGCACGAGAACCAATGCCTGCCCTATACACCAGTCGCCAGGATGAGTCCCTGGCGTTGCGAGAGTGGTTGTATCAAAACGCCACCCTCTACATGCAACACAAACACGATAAAGCATACAGTGCCCTGGTGTGGTGACACACCAGGAAAAACCCTGAATATCGGTGAAAGCCCTGGAGAGGGTAACGCCGAGGGACAGCCCGCAAGGGAAGCCCGTAACGACTACCAAGGGGCATCTCTTTGAGATGATGGCATAGTCTGGACTGCATCGTACTTTCCAAGACTCACAAAGATGCAGAGGTGGCAGAAATGACCACCCGCCATCCTGTTGGATGGTCACAAAAGTAACAGATCGAAGCATCCTATCACCAACTGGTCAAGCATCGACGTGAACACATTGCGTCAACGGGTCCATGAGCTGGGCTTGCCGGAAGTACTCCAGACCTTTGCTTTCGTCCTCACCCCGTCTGGCATTCGTGCTCGCTGGGATCGCAGTGGCCCTGACGAGGGAGACAATGCTTACGTGGACCGCATCCCGGTCCAGGTTATGGCGCCAGACTTGCGAGAGGTAGCAGAGGAGGCCAAGGCCGAGGTCCTGGAGCTGCTTGAGCAGCGCCGCGACCTCGGTGGGTTTTGCGACGATGAATGCCCCGAAGCCGACGTGGAGGAGGACGGTATCTGCGAGGATTGCACAACCCTCTACGCGGAATAATGGAGTCCCGACCCCGTCGTGGAAGAGGAGGGTGCAGGTTCAGCCTGACCCTTTCGAGTGGATGGACGAGTGGGAACAAAGCGCCTGGAGGAGGCTCGAAGGCGACTGGCTGCAAGAGCACGAAAGAGCCCAACTCGGAATCCCCCCGGACGACGACTACATCGAGAGTCTCACCTGGATGATGGCCATCGAGAGCAAACTGGGTCCCTACGAAGACCCCGACGAGTTCGTGTGCCGGCAGGAGCCGGACAGCCTGGTAGACAGCGCGTTCTGCGCCAGTTGTCCTTTGAACACGAACTGTTTCGCCATCATGGAAGCCGACATCCTCGACGCCGAAAGGAAACTCATCGATGATGCTTGAATGGAGCTGGCCGAATGGCCTACCGCCGACAGGTGGAATCGCTCCAAGTTAAGCGCAAGAAAACTCTTGAAGCGATCAGGAGGATCAGAAATGAACAACATACTCATCATTGTGGACGACGGCAAGATCAAGGAAGCAATCAGCGATGCCCCCATCAATGTGTTCACGAGAGATTACTCTCGCGGGATGGTGCAAGGTATCCCGACCAGGATCGACGCGATAGTCAGTGTCCATGAACTGAGCGCAGAGATCAGTGGGGTCGAGATCGCAGTGTACGATCCAGTCACCGTTTCTACCTGGCGGCTGAATGACCAGACTGCCCAGGAGGCTATGGTGGATGATGCTCTGCGCCTGGCCAAGGAAACGGGCCTGGTCAACAACATCAACCGCGACCACGCTTACATCGTGGTGGACTTTCACGACAGCGACCGCAAGTTCCACTGCTACTTGATGTTCGAGGAGGACGTGTGATGATCGTAGTCATCGAAGTGCGCGGCGGGCAGGTCGTCGAGATCCACGCGCCGGACGAGATAGACGTGGTGATCCTGGACTGGGACGTTCAGGATGAAGAGGAAGAGGCGCGGGTGACCGGCTTGTACAATGACCTGGTAGACCGAGGCGTTATTACCGGTCCCAAAGAGGAGGACGTATGAGTAAGCCACTATTCAAACCAGGCCAGATCATGAGTACGCCCGGTGCCCTGGAGGCCATGAAGCTGGCCGGCGTGAATGGGCTGGAGCTGCTCGCCCGCCATGTGAAAGGCGACTGGGGAGAGGTGGATGAACACGACGCCAAAGAGAACGACTTCTCGGTCGAGAAGGGGTTTCGCATCCTGTCGGCATACACGCTGAGTACTGGCGTGAAGGTGTGGATCATCACCGAGGCCGACAGATCGGCTACGACGTTTTTGCTGCCGGAGGAATACTGATTAGCTCTTTTGCCTTCGTTTCCGCAGGGTCGATTACTTTTTCCTTGAGGGCGTCCAGCAACTCATCCAGGCTATCGTATTGGTATGTGTCCAACACCCACGGAAAGCGTCTGAAATGCTCGAACATGCCATACTCGTAGTCCGAGCTGGCTATCAACGGCTGAACCGGGACCGATGGCAGGTCGGGGACAATGCACTGTAACTCCTGTGGGATACTCTTGGCATCTGTGATGTCGGCGATAACGAACCGAGCCATGTGAGCCAGGGTTGAGATGGTCTCTGTAAGATCGCGGCTACTGGGTTTCTCGAAGTCGAACAAGACGGGCAAATAATCACGCGTCCGAAGCTCTTCCCGCATCGCATCCAGAATCTTCTTTCGTTCCGGTGTGAAGCGGCCCAGAATCAACACCACTTTGGAGGTGATAGTATCAATGACGTGGCGGATTTTCTCGTTGTGAAGGAGTAAGTAGATGAACTGGGCAACTTCTAGGTTGTCTACCGTGATGATAGGCTCGCCAGGGCGCGAGATGACCAGATTGGATTGAAACGCTCCCTCTAAATTCAATTCCCAGGCCGAAATCCCATAGATTGAACATCCGGTAAGGGTCGCCTCTTTGAGGTTAGTCTCGATCAGCAGTGCCCTTTCTAGTCTCGCCCCACACAGAGTCGCCCTGCTAAGGTCCGCCTTGCGGAAGTACGAGCTGCAGAGGTGCGCGTCGCGAAGGTCCGCCCCGATTAGATCCGCCATGCTGAAGTTCGCCTCGCTGAGGCGCGCCGCCCTGAGGTCTGCGCCGTTGAAGTTCACCCTGGCGAAGTTCGCACCATCCAAGTACGCCCCGCCGAGTTTTGCTCCACTCAAGTTCGCGCCGACGAGGTCCTTCGCGCCGACGTCCATCCCGCTGAGCTCTGGCACTACATCAGGATTCTCTTCCCGCCACCGATTCCAAGACTTGACTCCCTCCATAAGTATCTTGAGATGTTCCTCGTTGGCCATGCTCGCACCTCCACAGGCTGTCGCATATATTCAAGTATACCACATTCCACCCTCGCTTTCAACAGTGTGTTCGCTCGCTAGAGCCCCACGGTTAAAACCTCTGCGAGGTGGGCAACAATCAAAATCACAATAGAGGTGAAATATGAACCAATCATTCTTCTTACGCCAACTAGACATCGCCGACCCATCCCAGTTCAAGGATAAGCCGATCACCGTGATCGGCGCGGGTGGGATCGGCGCGGCGACGGTGATCGCCCTGGCCAAGACGGGGTTTGAGAACATCACCGTCTACGACTTCGACACGGTGGAGGAACACAACCTGCCCAACCAGTTGCTCCCGCTATGGGTCGGGAATCAAGACACACTGGCCTGGAAAAAAACCACGGCCCTCTTCCACCTAGTCCACGACCTGGCCGGCATCACCATCACCAACAAGCACGAGAAGTTCGTCGATCAACCCCTGGGCGAGATCGTCATCTCGGCGGTGGACTCCCTGGATGCACGACGTGCCATCTGGGAGCAGGTCCAGGAGAGCATGGACACCTTGTTCTTGATCGACGGTCGTATGGCCATCACCAGTATGGACATTTACTGCGTCGATATGATGAGCGAGGAGCCGGTGGCCAGGTACGAAGAGAGCCTGGCCGGCGAAGCAGAGGATCTGCCCTGCACGGCCAGAGCCACCATGTTCAATTCGATGATCATCGCCGGCCACATCGCGGGGTTGCTGGTGGCGTATCTAAACGGCTGGCGGTATCCCTTCCAGTTTTACTACAACGTGCGAAGCTGGAAGACATTGCCGGTGTACGCATGACGCGTGATCTCTTGGAGATCACCTACACTCACGATGCAGGTGTGGTGATCAAAGTCAATAAGTACACCCAGAAGGTGTTTTTCGATGAAGAGCACGTGCGGGGTCCTTTTGAACCTTTCGACGTAGGTGCCACGTGCCAGGCGATCACAGAGGAGGCTCAGAAGGCTGAGCACTGGGACTGGCTCAAGGTGGCTTCCAGTTGGCGACAGCTCAATCTGGAACCTGAAGAGGACGTGTTCGACGAGGATGGCAACTATGCGAACACCCACGGTTGGACGTGGAAGTAAAAAAGAGAGGGGGTGCTGTCTCCCCCTCTCTTTCCTGCCTATACACTCCCGGTTACGATGTACTGGCTCTCCCATACCAATCCACATACTCCAAAGGGGCGTTCAGGATGGTCGAGAGTGACTTCAACCCCGTGCTTCACTAATGGAACGAGCATCTCCTGGGGTATCGCCCGCATAACGCGCTTGCTTATTTCTTTCATCAGGCAACCATCACACTCGCATTCCGGGTCCTTGGAGAACACTTGCCCCGAGAAACACTTCTCGAAACATTTTTCCATGATGCAGCAAACTGCTCCTCTTCTAATTGGTTTTTAAGATTTCTCCCTGTGCACGGGGGGTAATTTACCACGAGAAAGTTTGAATCTGGTTTGAATCCGTTACAAAACGGTTACAAACCAGACGCCAGCGGCGATTTGGTGACATGTGTCATAAAGCTATCACAAAGCTACCTCTGTCGCCGCCTGCGCTCCGCCTGGAACTCAACATACTCGATGATCTCGGCCACCGCTTCGTCGTCGAGTACATCCAGAGATTGTTCCAGGATGCCTCTCAATTGAGGGTACTGATCCAACACGCGGGCAATAACCGCCTCAACACGCTCGTCCTCCGGCACTTCGGAGCCATACAAATGCAGCAGTCGCACCAGGCTCACGCCGGTCCAGGCCGAAATTCCCTCCAGGGTGCGCAATGAGAGCGGCTCCCCCTGCAAACCCCGCAATAGCGTGGCGTGGGATACGTTTGCCCTTCTTGCCGCCTCACGCAAGCCCCCTGTTGCCTGAACACGCTCGTCTAACCACTTGACGAATTCTTCGCGAGGTTGATCCATGAGTACTGCTCCTTTCTATAACTCTAACCACATTATACCACGTTTCTTCTGGTTTGTGACAATTATCTTACATCCGGTTGGTAAGTCTGTCAACTTGACAAGGACATCAACTTGATGTATAATGGTAATCGCGCTAACCACTCGGTCAGTGCTCCCACTGACCGAGTGGATGGAGGAAAACAATGAACCGGGACCAACTCGACACCGTCGAAACCCTTCTGGTGGACATCGCAACCACCGGAGCGCACGTTGAAACAGCCATCATCTTCATCCGGCACGGCCATACAGAAAACGCCATCGTCGAGCTGAGAGCAGCCCTGAGCTGCAACCACAAAGTTAAGCTGCGCACCATGGCCACTCGCTGGATGGAGCACCCCGAAACGTTCAAGAAACTCATCAAGGACCAGATCAAATGGCTCGAACAAAAGTATCGCGCCTACAATTCCTGACCGGACGACAGGCGTGCCCCTTCCACCAGCAGTGTTCAGAAGACTGGGAGATCACGGACATCGAGAGCGACATCTGCGTCCGTGAGAAGGGCGGCACCGTGCGCGAATGTCCGAGCCTGACAGCCGAAGGAGGCACCCTTGCATATCACTCGCTTGCCACAGACGGTCCTGGACCGTCTTAACATCACAGGGTTTAAGCAGGCCGCGCCGTATCTGAAAAAGCTCCAGCAGTTCTACTGCCCCCCCATGACCTACCACAACCTGTGCCCGCTTGAGTGCTGGCGCTGCTTTGGCCGCATCGAGAACATGGCGGATCACATGCCCACGCCACCCACTGTGGGAGCCTGGCACAACATCGTCGCCGACACCACAGCCCAGATCATCGAGGAGGCGCTTGAACGACGCAAGAACGCCCCACGCGATGAGCAAGTAACCGGCACCGGGGACCTGGCCGCCAGGTTCCTACAACACCTGGAAGGATAGCCACATGGCACGCGACCGATGGAAAAGAGTAGAGCGCGAAATCGCCAGGCTCATGCGTGGCGTGCGCATTCCGCTTCTGGGACGCGAGGGGTGTGACCTCGACGTACCCTATTTCTTTGTGGAGGTCAAGAGCCGCAAGGCAATCGGGGAATACCTGTGGACGGACTTCCTGGACCAGATACTCAGCGGGGCGGAGGTGGCCGGCGAGACCGAGAAGGTGCCGGCCATCGTGCTGCACCGGCCTGGCATGAAGTACGCGGACGCGCTGCTCTGCTTCCGGGTCGGCGATTTGGACAGACTTGTCGAACTCATCAGGAGGCAAGATGAATAGGATACCCAGCCAGGAACTCCTGACAGCGCTTGCCGGCCTGGAGGTGGAGATCCACTCCCAGGCCGTTGCTTCTCTGGGGGACACCTTGGACACTATGACGGGTCCCCAATGTGAGGCGGCCATCCTCACCGCGCAACTCGACATCCTGAGCGGCGAGCTTGACTATGCCCACACCCGCCTCAAAGCAAACCTGCTGCACCGGTTAGACACGGGCGATCTGTGGTCTTTCCATCCCAGCTCGCCCAACACCTTCGCCGAGCTGGTGTCTGAAAGGGGCGTCAGCAAGTCGGAAGCGTCCGACCTCATCACCTGGGAGACGCACATCTATCCCTATCTCGAAGGTCACTGCGGATGGAAGCCCTTCCAGGTGTGGCAGATGCTCGACAAGAGCAAACGCCGCAGACTGACACCCTATCTGCGCCACATCCTGGACACGGAGCACGAGACCTACAGCCACAAGGTGCGCCGGGGAGTGGAGCGGCTGTACGAGATCGAGTTTCAGCGGGTGTTAGACGAAGCGAAAGCCCGGTGGGCTCACGATTACTCAGAAGCAATTGGGGCCAGTGTGGCCGTGACTCCTGACTGGGAGGACATCGGCAAGAGACTCCTGGCCGGCGAGGGGCTCACTGAACAGGAAGAGGTACTGCTCTACGATACGTACACAGCGGAGTACCTCCCCGCCTACGACGAGACCCTGGAGGTTGTCAGGCGCCTGGTGGAAACGGCCAGCACGTTGACCGTCCGCGACCTGGCCGACCACGTTTCGCCAGAGCACACACCCGGCATCGAGGGGCTGGTGATCCGTCACCCGGTTCGAGTGATCGACGGCGATGGCGAAGTCACTCACGATGTTCGTTACCAGGTCCTTTTGACCCTCACGGAAGATCAACTCACTTTACTCAGGCGCCGGTTCCCCGACCGGCTGAA
This sequence comes from Anaerolineae bacterium, assembly GCA_034412795.1. Classification (GTDB taxonomy): domain Bacteria; phylum Chloroflexota; class Anaerolineae; order 4572-78; family NAK82; genus JAUVPY01. The sequence goes on along the minus strand of DAOUMD010000283.1, from coordinate 33,383 downwards.
CCTGATGCAGATAGATGGTGCGCCCATTGATAGTACCCCAAGCGGTGAAACTCCTCAGAGGTGAGCTACTATGCTAAATACTGCGCTTGACTACATAGACAGGGGATGGTCCGTCATCCCCCTGAGCCCCAGGGAGAAGATCCCCCTGGCTTGTGTATTGCCGGTTAAGATGGGGGAAAACGGCCAGCCTGAACTAACCCGCAATGGCCGGCCCAGGCACACCTGGGAGCCTTACCAACGCCGGCAGCCCACCGAAGAGGAAGTCCATGAGTGGTTCCAGCTTCAGCCTCGCGCCAACCTGGGCATCGTGACCGGCGGGGTGTCCGGCATCATCGTCCAGGACCTCGACGGGCCGGAGGGTCTTTCGACGGCGCAGCTCAACGGCGTGCCCCACACACCTATGAGCCGCACCGGACATGGCATGCACGTCGTGTACCGGCATCCTGGGTACGAAGTGCGTAACTTCGCCCGCAGGGCGCCCGGTGTGGACCTGCGTGGAGATGGAGGCTACATCGTCGCCCCGCCCTCGATCCACCCATCCGGCCACACTTACGAGTGGCAGGTGGAGCCGAGCACGCCGTTAGCCATGCCCCCGGACTGGTTTGTGGATATGCTCACCCCCGATCCCGCCGATCAATGGTTGGAGCAGACCCTCAGCGGAGACATGCGGTCTTACCTGGCAGTCAGCTCCCCCAACTACTGGACGCGAGCCCTGGCCAGCGAGCTGACTCGCCTGGCCGAGGCGACGGTGGGCAACCGCAACAACACGCTGGTCAAAGCCGCTTACCGCATGGGCCAGATCGTCGGCGGTGGACATCTCCCGGAGGAGGAAGTGGAAAGCAAACTGACGATGGTTGCCATAGCAATCGGCCTGGCCGATGGCGAGATACGCAGGACAATCCGATCCGGTCTGAACGCCGGCATGTTGAATCCACGGAGGTGATATGGACTTTGACCTCAACGAGTTACCCAACGAACCCGAAGCAGAGCAGGCCATCATAGGCGCCTGCGTGCTCAACCCACAAGTTACCTACGAAGCAGTAGAAATCCTGGGCAGCAAGGGGGAGATGTTCTACAACCCCACCTGCTCGGTGCTGTACGAGACCATCGTGGGCTTGAACGACCGCAACGTCGTCCCCGACCGCCCCATGCTGCTGCACCACCTCGACTCGCAGCCCAGCCTGGTGGCCGGCATGACCATGCTGGACGTGGTGGGCGGCACACAGGCAGTAGACGCCATCCTCGGCCAGGCATACTCACCGCAGAACATCGAGCATTACGCCAACCTGGTCTGGCGATCTCACATCCAACGTAAGATGATCCGGGCCGGCGCTGAACTGGCCCGCCTGGGCTACCTGGGCGATCAGCAAGACATCCACTCCTTGCTGGGCCAGGCCGAGAACACGGTCTACAACATCCGGTCCGGCGAGAGCCGGCACGGGGCCATCAGCGCCGAGCAGGCGGCCTCAAGGTTCTGGCACACCCTGGAACAGCAGATTGCCGATCCCACCTATAACAGAGGTTGGCAGATGGGTATACCCAACCTGGATCGTGTCCTGGGCTACGTCGATCCGGGACGCCTGGTGGTCATGGCTGGCCGGCCTGGGTTTGGCAAGACGACCTCCTCGCTGTGGATTGCGCGCGACATGGCTGTTCGCAGAGACGAGCCGGTCATGATCGCCGTCTACGAGCAAGACTCAGAAGAGCACATGAGAACCCTGGTGGCCATGGAGACCGGCATCGACAGCTTGAAGCTCAAGCACGGCAACCTGCTCAGCCCGGATGAGGTCACGCAGGTGCACGAGGCGATTGCCAATATCACAGCCGCCCCGCTGTACTTCGTAGAGTTCGGCGATCCGGTTCACGTCAAGTCGGTGGCCAAGCGTGTCAGTGTCAAAGCCCAGGAGGATCACGGCAAACCGCTGTCTATGGTTATCCTGGACTACCTGCAACTTATGCCCGCCATGCCCAACTCGAAGGCTCAGAACCGGGATCGAGAGGTAGGCGAAATCTCACGCTACCTCAAGCTCATGGCTAAAGAGATGAAGATCGTGGTTATGCTTCTGGCCCAGCTCAACCGAGAGGTGGAACGACGGGCCGATCACCGACCGATATTGGCTGATCTTCGAGAATCCGGCAACATCGAGCAGGACGCCGACATCGTCATCTTCACCTACTGCCCGATGGCTTATATGAGCGACAACGAGCGCCGGCGCACCCAGGCTGACTTCACCGGCCACCTGGCCGGCTACGAACCTTACGATCACATCGTCGCCAAGTGGCGGGCGGGTGCCACCGGCACGGCTCACAATGCCTGGTACAAGCCGACCGGGGACATCATATCTATGAGGACAAGGCCATGAAAAAGAGGATTAAACAACTCCGCTGGAAGCTGATCCAGCTTTGGCCACGCCTGTTCGGGTGGATTCCATGACCGGCGTCGTCGAATTCCGGCTGGCCATTTACCTGGCCGGCCCCCAAAAAGGGCAAGAGAGCCTGTGGTCCTTCAAGCTGAGTGGTGATACCACCCAGCTTTTTTCACAACTCTGGAGGCTACCCCGCACGCAATCCTACTACTATCGAGAGGAAGGACGCTGGGAGGTGGTCCCCAGCCACTACGTCCAACAACTCCTGAGCGCCGGCACGAGCAACTTCGACGCCGTGTACCAGGCGGCCAGGAGAAAAATATCGGAGGAGACATGAACCTAAACCCACTCACGCAAGACATCCTGGCCGTGATCGAAGAGAAGGGGTTCCACGACATCGAGCACCCCCAGATCGAGACGCTCACCTTCAGGCAGATCTTGCACCTGGTCACCGAATGGGGCGAGATGATGCACATCAAGCATTGGCTGACGTACAAAACAGATGGCCGGTCACCAGGTGAATTGCTGGCCCGGCTCTACGAAGAAGGCGCCGACATCATAATCGTCGCCCTCGACCTGGCCGGTCTGCACGGCCTCGATCTGGGTGAGGTACGCATCGAAGGTATGCCGGTCGGCATCCTGGACGCCATGTACACCAGCATCCCGGTCATCATCGGCCAACTGGGTGACAGGTATCGCAAAGAACGCATCCTGGATCAAGACTTGCTGATCAAGCTGATCACCACGACAGCCATGATCCTCAAACGCCACGGCGCTGACCCCCTGGCAGAGGTGGAGAAAAAGATGGCCAGGAATCGTAAGCGCCCGGCACGCTACGGCACGCTGGAGGCGACTGCATGAAGATAGCTTTGGTCTTCCTCAAGAACGGCAAGCAGCTCGCCACCAACGAAAAGGGCGAACCCCAGATGCTCCCCGCCTTCCGCTGGTATGTCAAGACCGGCGACGGGCAGGGGCATTGGGAATTCCACCTGTTCGCCCACTGCTCGGCCACCACCGAGGATTTCAAGTTCCAACAATTCCAGGGTGTGATCGCCTTGGGGCGGAGCAAGCGCGGGTTCTGGCTGGAGTTGTGTCCCAACGAACGAGTATTCCACATAGGAGCGAACCATGCTTAAAGGAGTTATCTGCGAGGACCGGGCTCTGGTCTCCCCGGAGCCGGTGGAATGGGAGGAGTGCCTGGAGTGTGCTGCCTCCTGGCAAAACCCGTGCAACATCCCCTACCCGGTCCTGAAGGCGGTTTACGAGGATGCGCAGAGGCCGCACAGCTTCCCCAGCGTCTCCTCGCTGACCGGCTGTATTCGTAAGTCGTGGCTGATGCACACCACGGACTACTACGAGTACCCCAGTGGCCGGCTGGCGTTGCTGGTGGGCACCAAGATGCACGAAGCGCTGGAGCTGGCCTCCGAGGAGGCCGGCGCCGAGCCGGAGATCAAGGTCAAATGGACGACCGAGGACGGACTCCCGGTCCACGGCACCGCCGATCTCTACGTGAGAGTGAACGGCCACGGTATCTTGCAAGATTGGAAGACGGCCAAGGCCATCTACCTGCGCAAGCTGCCATACGGCCACCACGAGATACAGGTCAATCTGTACGCGTTTATGCTGGAACGCAACGAGCTGGAGCCGCAGCGCCAGGTGGACCTGCTGAAGATGGTCTATCTCAGCAAGACCGGGCCGGACACCAAGACCGGCGAGCACAACGGCATCGTGCAATTCCCGGTCGAGAAGTGGGAGCCGGAACGCGCCGAGAAGTTCATCACCACCCGCGCCCTGGCTATTCAACGAGCATTGGACGGTGAACGCATTCCACCCAAGACCAACAAGCGCTGGGAGTGTGGTTTTTGCCCCGTGGTCGAAGCGTGTAAGCGCCTATGACCAGGCTCACCGACTGGATCGACAAAGTGGCACAAATGGATAAGGGCCTCGCAGCGTTATTGCGGGGCCTTGTTCATGTGGACACCTCTAGCGTAGGCCGGCTGCGCTTCATCTGGTATTCACAGTTTCATAGTACCGCAGGCGGTAAGCGAGAGGCAGACATCCGGCCCTATCTCGGCGCACTCAAGGAAGTTGAGATGGAACACCTCACCCTCGACGAGTGGGGCCAGGAAGACCCCATGCTGGGAGAGGCGCTGAGGTTGGGTGCCAGAGTAAAGGTGATGGATGAATGACATATACAGAGAATAGTCAGACAGCCATAACGCAAGTGCATACAGAGATCAAAACTGCAATGGCCAGGTTGTGGTTCCGACCTACTACCGCTCAAGCGATAGACTGGTTTCATCACGCACTGATCTACGCTTTTCGAGATGGCGATACACCCCAGGAAGCAGTTCGGCATGCACTGAAAACCGCCCTGGGGATCGAATACTATCCATAGAAAACGGAGGAAATATGGCATTTCAAAAGTATCAGAAACCGAAGTACCCAGTCCGCCAGTGGTTACTGGAGGGACCGGCCAAGTCCGGCAAGAGCACCTTCATCACCCAACTGCGCACACCGTTACTACCCATCGACGCCGATCACCGCTTCGCCGAGGTGGCCGACCTGGTGCCAGAGGGGGATGTCCTGCAACTGAGCAGCAACCCCGCCGATCACGTCAACCCGGATCGCATCGCCGAGCTGCTGCGCCAGAACATGCCCGGTTCTACGGTGGGAACCATCGTGGTCGATTCGCTGTCGCCCATCATCGTACCGCTCATCATGATGGCCCTGCGCGACAACGACGCCGGCAAGAACCGCAACAAAGTGGCCGCCTTTAAGGACAAGGCCACGGCAGTTCGCTTGCTCCAGGACAGCATCACCGGCTGGGGCAGCGACGTGGCCTGGATTTACCACACCTTTGAGGGGCGAGACGCCAGGGCGCAAGAAGAGGTCAAGACCTCACTGCCGGAGCTGGAGATCGCCCGCGTCCTGCGCAGTTGTAACATGCGCTTGCGGTTCTCCAATGAGGGCGGCGTGTACAAGGTACGTGTGGTCTGGGCTCGTCGCGGTCGATCCGGGGTTGAGTTGGCGGACGACACGGGTTGCTGGACCGGCATGCCGGAGAAGATCGAGGCGGCGGTCTACGACGGCTTGAGCGAGGCGCAGATGGACACCATCGAGAGCCAGGCCCCGGACATGTTCCCCAGCCCGGCTGAGGCGATCCGCTGGGGCATGGATCAGGATGGGGTGTTCCGGGATGAGGCTCACGCGCAAAATGCGTATGATCTGGTCAAGGACGCCAAGCAGCCCACCGGCGCCCGCCAGATGCGCGATCTGTGGGTGGCCGAGGTGGAAGCTCGCAAGAACGGCGAGTCCACGGTGACCGAAGAGGAACGTCATGCTATTCGCGAGGCGGAATCCTGATTCAGAGTGCCGTTAGTCAGGGGGCCTCAGCGCCCCCTCTCTAATCTGGCTGGAACACCTGCGGGGGATAAAAACCCTACCAGTGACCGGCCATTATAGTTTGACCAGACCCATGATTGGGGGTAGAATACCTCTAAAATCTTTCCCAAATTGCATGTCGAAGATACCTCGAAAGTCTAGTCGAAATATACAAGACTGTTAGCGAAAAATGCCCCAGTAGCTCAAGGGACAGAGCAACGGTCTTCTAAACCGTTGGTTGCAGGTTCGAGTCCTGCCTGGGGCGCTGGACCAATCTCAGTGGCGAGGGCCGGGCACGACGACGGCCCTTTGTCATCTGCTGATGTGTCCGTAGTAACGACTTCAGTCATCGATTTCCGTGGGAACAGCGACTGAAGTCGCCACTACAAGCCGCAACAATTACGGCCAGAAAGGGACCGCCCTACTATGCGAGTCGTCGCGATGCTGATGGCAGGCGGCGCAGGCACACGTCTGACCGTCCTATCCGATTACCGGGCCAAACCGGCTGTCCCCTTCGCCGGAAAGTTTCGCATCATCGATTTTACGCTTTCAAACTGTGTCAATTCCGGCATCTATGACGTAGCCGTTCTCACCCAATACCGCCCCCATTCCCTCAACGCACACATTGGCATTGGCAAACCCTGGGACCTGGACCGTCAGCGCGGCGGCGTTCACTTGCGCCAACCCTATCTGGGTCGGGCTGCCGGTGACTGGTACCAGGGCACCGCCGATGCTGTTTACCAGAACCTGGACTTCATCCTGGAGAAACGTGCCGACACGGTACTGGTCCTCTCGGGCGATCACGTTTATAAAATGGACTACCGCCCTATGCTGGCGTTTCACGAGACGATGAACGCTGATCTGACGGTGGCGGTGCGCGACGTGCCGTTGGAAGAAACAGATCGCCTGGGGATCATGACGGTAAACGATGAGATGCAGGTCATCGAGTTCACCGAAAAGCCGCCCAACCGCGACAAAGGCACGTTGGCCTCGATGGGTATCTACGTGTTCAATGCCGACGTGCTGGTCGAGCGGCTGGAGGCGATGCACACAGAAGTGTCTGACCTCGACTTTGGCAAACACGTCATCCCGGGTATGATCGGCCAGACGCGCGTCTACGCTTACGGATTTGAAGGCTACTGGGTAGACGTTGGAACGGTCCACGCCTACTGGGAGACCAACCTGGAAATGGCGCAGCCCGTCCCTCCCCTGGACCTGTATAACCCGGATTGGGTCATTCACACGCGTGACCAGGAGAGACCGCCGGTGAAAATCGGTCCCCAGGGCCAGGTGACCAACAGCCTGGTTTCCAACGGATGCGTCATCCGGGGGATTGTCGAACATTCGGTGCTTTCCCCGGGTGTGTATGTATCGCCGGGCGCCGTGGTGCGCGAGGCGGTCGTGCTCAACGATACGTGGATTGGTCCCGGAGCTGTAGTCGATACCGCTATTCTGGATGCCGACGTAGTCGTCGGGCCGGGCGCCGCGGTGGGGCACGGCGAGGATAACACACCCAACCAGGGGGCGCCCGACCGGTTAAACACGGGGGTCACGGTCATCGGTGAGCGAGCTCGCATCCCGGGCGGATTTCGGCTGGGACGCAATGTTCTGGTGCACCCTGACCGTACTGAGGGCGATTTTCCCGAACCGGTGATCGCCAGCGGCGAGACAGTGTAAGCATCCATAGGGACTGGGTGACAGTTTGGCCTGCTTTGCCAAACACATGCGTAAAACGTAAGGCGTGACGCGTGATGCGTGAAACGTCAAACGTGATGCGTGATCCGTGACACGTGATGGATGCACTCACGTTTCACGCATCACGCGTCACGGATCACGCATCACGTTTGACGAGAGTACTTTGCTTGATTTGACCGGTAAAAAGTGTCAGAACCATCCCTGAAAAGTGAGGCACCCATGAGAGTGCTGGCGATGATCATGGCCGGAGGGGCCAGCGAGGCTCTAAGTGTATTGACGGCCATTCGCTCGGAGCCTTCGATCCCGTTTGGCGGCAAATATCGCATCATCGATTTCCCTCTGTCCAATTGTGTGAACTCGAGCATTTTTAATGTAGCTCTGTTGACCCAGCACATGCCGCGCTCGCTCAACGACCACGTAGGCGTGGGTAAGCCGTGGGACCTGGATCGCTCAACGGGGGGTGTACGGCTGCTGCAACCCTATCTGGGACGTGGCATCAGCGGCTGGCAACAGGGCACCGCCGACGCGGTCCGCCGCAACCTGGACTTCGTCGAGGAACAACGGGTGGACGCCGCTCTCATTCTGGCCGGGGATCACATCTACAAAATGGACTACCGGCCTATGCTACACTTTCACCAGGCGCAACAGGCTGATGTAACCATTGCCGTACGGCGCGTAAGCCCCTTTGAGACCCACCGCTTCGGCATCGTGACCACCAATGCAGATAGTATGGTAGCCGGTTTTGAAGAGAAACCTCGCCGTTCGCGTTCCACATTGGCCTCTATGGGCATTTATGTCTTCAACTATGACACGCTCGAAGAGTGCTTGACGGAGGAGACCGAATCGCCTCGCATGGATTTCGGTCGTGACATGTTACCGGCTATCATCCGCCAGAAGCGGATACTGGCGTACCCGTTTGAAGGTTATTGGGCCGACGTGGGGACGCTCCAGGCCTATTGGGAGGCCAACATGGCCCTGCTGGGTGAAAGCCCGGCGCTTGACCTGTATAACCCCGAGTGGGTAATTCACACACGCAGCGAGGAGCAACCGCCGGCGAAGATCGGGCCCGAGGCACGGGTGGCGGGCAATTTGCTCTCCAACGGCTGTGTCGTGGAAGGCACTGTCGAGCGCTCTATCATCTCCCCCGGTGTCTTCGTGCCAGCGGGTGCGGTGATACGTGACTCGGTGGTGATGAACGACACCAGGATCGGACCAGGCGTGATTGTCGATCGCGCCATTATTGACAAAGAAGTAAATATCCCCGAGGACGTACACATCGGATTTGGCGACGACAACACGCCCAACCAGCAGATGCCGGAGAGTCTCAACACCGGGCTGACCGTAATCGGCAAACGGGCCCAACTGCGCGCCGGGGTTCGCATCGGTCATAACGTGATTATCAACCCGGGCGTGACGGCGGAGGACTTTGCCAACGAAGAGATCTCAAGCGGCGAGACGGTATGATGAGAGTAGATAGCCCTCACCCCCGCCCTCCACGCTGCTTCGGGTCCGGCGGGTGAGGGCTTGTCATCAATGTTGAATTTTGCACAAGTCCATAGGGTGGGGTTGACGTACCTGGCATTGTTGCGTATACTTGGCCTCACATGGTACATGCGTTACAGAAACGGAGAAACGAATGACAGAGGAATTCAGTACGCCGCAAGAGAACCAAGTTAGCGAAGAGCCGATGGAGTCGTCGGGTTCACGCTTGTGGGCCTATGTCTTGCCGGCCCTGGCATTAGCAATTCTGGCTGTAGTGATAGTCGGCGGTTATTCTCTATACCTGGGCTCAGGTGGTACTTCTCTGCTGTCTGCACGTTCTTCTGCCCGGATTGCGTTTATGAGCGACCGGGATGGCAACTGGGACATCTATATCATGGACCGCGATGGGAGCAACGTTCAGAATCTCACCAACAGCCCTGCGCGGGAAGGGATTCCGATTCACTCACCGGGCCAGGACAAGTTGATCTTCGCCAGTGATCAGGACGGCTCGATGTTGGATGTGTTCTCGATAGATTTGGACGGCAGCAACGTCACTAACATCACCCAGACCACCGACAGCAACGAACTCCCGATCGCATGGTCGCCCAATGGTGAATACGTGGTCTATGCCAGCGACCAAGATGGCATGTCACAGATCTTCCTCGTAGAGCCCAACGGTGCACGACTACTCAATCTCACTGAGCGCGATGCGGCCCAGTCTTTTGACGATTGGTCGGCAGAGACGGATCAGTTCATCCTTACTACTACTTCAGTTTTGGGCCCTGCAATCTTCATTACCGATTTGGATGGCGACACACAACAAGCATTGACAGACGGCAGCTACCCTGCTGGTGGGGGAAACTGGTCACCCGATGGCCAGAGGGTTGCATATATGGCAATCGGGCCTGAGAGTTCTTCTATAGACATTTTTGTAGCCGACGTGTCGGGCGATGAACCGGTCAATCTTACCCAATCCCTATCCAACGACAGTTTCCCGCGTTGGTCGCCGGATGGATCAAAGATCGCCTTTGTAACAGATCGAGATGGCAATTCGGAAATCTACGTGATGGATGCAGACGGCAGCAACCCAACGAACCTGACCAACAACCCTGACGAGGAATCGGTGCAGGGCGATTTCTACTGGTCGCCAGATGGAACCCAGATTCTTTTCCACACCTACCTGGATAATGATGTGGAAATATACGTAATGGATGCAGATGGCAGCAACCAGGTAAATCTATCGAACACACCTGGTACTGACTACTATTCAGTGTGGGTGGACTGATTGCTGAAAATAGCCCTCCACCCCTGGCTCGAAACAGCGTGGGGGGTGGGAGTGGGGGGAAGTTATTTAATTCTAAATCCTTAGTTGGGCCGATTGTGAAGAGTTGAATAGTACATGAAAAACCGATTGAGCAATGAGACTAGCCCCTATCTTCTGCAGCACGCTAACAACCCGGTAAACTGGTATCCCTGGGGTGAAGAAGCGCTGACCAGGGCCAGGACAGAGGACAAACCTATTTTTCTGAGTATTGGCTATTCCGCGTGTCATTGGTGCCACGTCATGGCCCACGAGTCCTTCGAAGATCCGGATATCGCAGCGATCATGAACGAACACTTCGTCAACATCAAAGTAGATCGCGAAGAGCGTCCGGATCTTGACACAATCTATATGGAGGCTGTGGTAACCATGACGGGTCAGGGTGGCTGGCCCATGTCGGTTTTCCTCACACCTGACGGCAACCCCTTTTACGGCGGCACCTACTTCCCACCCACGAGTCGTTATGGCATGCCCTCGTTCCAACAGGTGCTTCTCAGCATCGCCGAAGTTTATCAAAACCAACGCGAAAAAATCGAAGAGGGAGGCAAGCAACTTAGAAGCCGCGTCAACCAATCCCTGGCGTTGCGGGCTGATTCAGATGCTATCACTCCGGACACGCTGGACCGGGCTTATCACGGCCTGGCCGGTCGCTTTGATGCAACTTATGGCGGGTTTGGTGATGCGCCTAAATTCCCTCAGCCAATGAACCTGGAATTTCTGCTGCGCTATCACCATCGAACCGGTGAAAGCAAAGCTCTGGATATGGTGGACCTGACGCTGACCCAAATGGCATCGGGCGGCATCTACGACCAACTGGGTGGTGGCTTCCACCGTTACTCCACCGACGCTCTCTGGCTCGTCCCTCACTTTGAAAAGATGCTCTACGACAACGCGCTGTTAGCCCGTTTGTACACCCATGCGTGGCAGGTGACCGGACGACCGATCTATCGACGCATCGTCGAAGAAACATTGGATTACGTGATCCGCGAGATGACGGCTAGGTACCCGGTGGGCGCCCATAATGGGAAATGTGAGGAAACCGGCGGGTTTTTCTCTGCACAAGATGCCGACAGCGAAGGTGAAGAAGGCAAATTCTTTCTCTGGACCCCGGAGGAAGTGAAGTCAATCTTGAGTGACAAAGAGGGGGAGGTATTCTGCCGTTACTTCGACGTGACGCCAGGGGGTAACTTCGAAGGCAGGAGCATACTTAACGTCAAATTGGATATGGACACAGCAGCAGCGGCGGTCGGGATAGACGGCGATCGCTTCCGGGCCATCATCGAGCAAGGCAAGCAAAAACTCTACCAGGCGCGCGAGACACGCGTGAAGCCGGGGCGTGATGAAAAAATGCTGACCGCGTGGAACGGATTGATGTTGGCCGCCTTCGCCGAGGCATCCCAAGCCCTGAACCGCGAAGACTACCGGCAGGCGGCTGAGTGTAATGCAGAATTCGTCCTGGAAGAACTACGCCGTGATGGGCGTCTGCTTCGCTCCTGGAAATCAGAATCCGGCCATAATAATGGAGGACAGGCCAGACTTAACGCCTACCTGGAAGACTACGCCTTCTATGCAGACGGGCTGCTAGCTCTCTATCAGGCTACCTTCGCCCCGCGCTGGTTCGCCGAGGCGCGCACGCTGGCCGACCATATACTTACCCACTTTGCCGATCCCAACGGTGGATTCTACGATACCAGCCACGATCACGAACAACTCATCACCCGGCCCAAGAGCCTGCAGGATAACGCCATCCCCTCTGGAAACGCTATGGCTGCCGATGTGCTGCTGCGTATGGCAGCCTACACCGGTGATGAGACCTATCGCCAGCCGGCTGAAGAAATGCTGGCCGGTATGACCCCGATGATGCAGCAATATCCAGGTGGATTCAGCCACTGGCTCAGTGTATTGGCATTTCACCTGGCGCCCCCACGCGAGATTGCACTGATCGGCGACCCCACAGCCGAAGAAACACGTGCAATGCTCGATGTGACGTTCGGCACATATAGACCGCACCAGGTTGTCGCCTTGGCCGCACCTGATGATGAGGTCGCAACTAACATCGTCCCGATTTTAGCCGACCGACCGCAGCAAAACAGGCATACGACTGCCTATGTTTGCCAGCGATTCATCTGTCAAGCCCCCGTCACTGACCCTGCATCACTTGAAAGGCAGATAACGTGAGGCAAACTGAACTGCGAAATGGCTAAAAGGTAAAAACGATGCGGATTAAATTTTGGGGAACACGGGGCTCTATCCCTACACCGGGTCCAAGCACCGTGCGGTATGGCGGCAATACGTCGTGCATTGAACTGCGCACTGACGATGGAACTCTTTTCATCCTGGACTGTGGTACCGGACTGCGCTGGCTAGGTCAGAAACTACTGCAAGAATCCTCGCCTATCGTGGGCAATATCCTCCTGAGCCACACGCACTGGGACCATACGCAAGGTTTCGCCTTCTTCGACCCGGTCTTCAAAAAAGGCAATGAATTTACGATCTGCGCTGTCTCGGGAGTAGATCGGAGTCTATCTGAGGTTCTGGCCGGCCAGATGGACTACCTCTACTTCCCCCTGACCCTGGATGAACTGGAATCCACCATCATGTTCAAAGAGGTAGGGGAAGAGACATTTAACGTGGGGGATGTTCAGATACGGACCCAGTTCCTCAATCATACAATTCTCACTTTGGGATTTCGCATCAAGTCCGGTGGAAAAACTGTCGTTTACGTGGCCGACCACGAGCCATTTTCGACCAATCTGTACCGGGCGGGCGTAGAGAACCCATCTTTGGACGACATTATTCACGCCGGCGATAGGAGGCACGTAGAGTTTCTTACTGACGCCGATCTGGTCATCCACGATGGACAATACACCAGTGCCGAATACGCCACCAAACGCAATTGGGGCCACAGCACGATAGAGTATGTCCTTGAGGTAGCTATGGCCGCCAACGTCAAGCAAGTAATTCTAAGCCACCACGATCCCGAGCACGAGGATGATTTCCTGGACAAACTCGATGCACACTGCAAAGAATATGTTTGCAACTCAGGCTCCGACCTGAAGGTCATGCTTGCCGCCGAAGGGATGGAGATTCACCTGCCAGAAGCCGCGAATCAAGTGCCTGAAGACCTGGCAGCTCAGATTACCGCCAGCCGTGACAGGCCGGCGCGTATCCTGATTGCCGACGACGACCCGAGTTTAGTCCGCTACGTCGAGGCCGTGTTGCGCAAGGATAAATATGAGATATTCTCAGCACTGAACGGTAAAGAGGCACTTGAACTCGCTTTTGACGAGCAACCTGATCTGATCTTGTTAGACGTGATGATGCCCAAGCTTAGCGGCTACGAAGTGGCAAGACGGCTGAGAGAAAGCCCAGAGTTTCAAGACACGCCAATTATTATGTTTACTGCCAGAGCTGACGAAGAGGATATTGTACGCAGTTTTGAATCGGGAGTGAACGACTACATCGGCAAACCAGCCAAACCGGCATTGCTCCGCTCACGAGTACGTCACTGGCTGATGCGCTCCGATCAAGGAAACGGGGGGACGGGAAAGGTGACGTAGGGCGCGATTGGAAATCGTGGCTACTTTCGAATAATCAGAATCCTTGTTCTCGAAGGTAGGCCAGTCCCTCTTTGACCTCTTCCGGCGAGTGGTACCAATCAAACTCACAGGTAAAAAACACGCGATCGGAGGCGTAACCCAGCACCTCCCCAAAGTCCACGACACCGGTACTGGGTATAACGTGGTCTTGTAGGCCAGTACCCAGCACCATGTGCTCGCTTGGGTCCGGCCGCTCACGCACGACACGCACATCGTGCAGGTGAACGCCGACAAGGCACTCACCAAAACCACTTAGCCATTCGTCATGGCTCACAAAGCCTAATTCCTCCAGCACATAGGCGTGGCCGGTGTCAAAACAAAAGGCTACCGGGCCAGCCAACTCCCGCACCAGGAGATCAAGCTCGTCTGGAAGCGGGATCTCATAATAATGAACGCGATTCTCAAGCCCTAACTTCACCCCGGCAGAGTCAGCTACATAGGCCAGTCGATCCAGAGACCCAAGCGCAGCATCCAAGTGCCTTTCCACCTGGCGTTTTCTCTCCTCAACCAACTCGGCCTTAAGGGCATCGTACTCCCCCGTACCCTTCAGCCCCTGGTCATACAGCGCACGTAGGTCCGTCTCCAACATAGGGTTCACCACAACGCGTCCGGCGTGGACAACGACAACGGGTGCCCCGATTTGCTCGGCCAACTGGATACTGGCGGTGACGGCTTCCACGGCAAGGGCTCGCTCTTCTTTGTCCAGCGATGATACTTGAGCGCCGCGCGTACGTGGATTGGTGGGGCAAGGTGCGTGCACCGCCTGGATTTCGCCGGCAGGAAACCTGGCAGCCTGCACCAACTCCTCAGTGACCTGATGGCTAAGTTCAAACGTGTTAAAGCCTAAATCCCGACCCGCATCGAAGAATTCTTCCAGGGAACCGTGTCGCTTTTGCATCCACATAGTGGAAAGCCCAAGCTGCGTCATCAAGAAAACCTCCAGTGAGAACTGCCCCGATTATACCAGGCACCCCCTGCGTTGGCAACGGGAGATTTGGATAATCTTTGACAAAACATACCATCAACATTATCATTGACGCCATCATGGTTACGCACCCCGTTGTGCAATGCATCCGGCAACGCGATAGGGCCCTCGCCTTGGGCGTGGGTTTCTTTCTGTTTGCAGTTTATCTGCTCAGCTATCGCGGGGGATTCCACTCGGTAGACGAAGTCTCGATGTTTGCGGTGACCGAAAGCCTGGTGAAATTCGGCGAGTTCAACACCGATCAAATCGCCTGGACTCAGTGGACGACCAGCCAACGAGAAGCGCAAGGGTTCTTTGGGATAGACGGGCACGTATATTCCAAGAAGGGACTTGCCATATCGTTGGCGATGGCCCCGTTGTATTGGTTGGGACTGGTGATTCCCGGTCTGGGTATGCTACAGACGGCGTCACTGCTCAACGCCGTCGTGACGGCACTTACGGGAGGGCTGTTGTTTCTGCTGGTACGGCGGCTGGTATACGATCAGCGGATAGCGATGGGGGTGACACTCCTCTATGGGCTGACGAGCATCGCCTGGGTATACAGCAAGTATCTCTTCAGCGAGCCGCTAGCGGGCTTGCTTCTGGTGTCGACTGCTTATCTATTGGTCGCCCACCGGCAGGAGGGAAAGAATTGGTACGTAGCCCTGGCCGGCCTGCTGGCCGGGCTGGCCGTGGTAACCCGGGCCAACAACTTGTTCCTGGTACCCATATTCGGGCTGTATCTGGTAGCAGCTAGCAAAGTAGCAGCTAGCAAAGTAGCAGGCAGCAGAGTAACAAGTAGCAGCCCTCAAACTCCAAGCTCTCCAGGATCGCGTTCCTACTCCCTACTCCCTACTCCCTACTCCCTACTCCCTACCGCCTACTTCCTACTAGGCCTCATCCTGCCCGCTCTTATGCTGATGGGCTATAACTGGGCACGCACCGGAAACCCCCTACAGACAGGGTACGATTTAACCATCTTCTCCCCGCACGTGTTACTCGGCCTCTACAAGCTTCTGTTCAGCCCACTACGGGGGCTCTTTATCTATTCACCAATATTGTTGCTGAGCATCCCGGGCTTGATATGGTTGTGGCAACGTCATCGGGCCGAGACAGCGCTCATCCTGGGGGTAACTGGCGCCACGATTGCCCTCTTCTCGGTGTGGAGTTCTGGTGAAGGACTAAGCTGGGGCTCTCGCTTCCTGGTGCCTGTCATCCCCTTGTTGTGCCTGGCATTGGCTCCTGTCCTGGCTCGAGGTTTAGCCGGCTCTAAAACCCTCATCGGACTGCTCCTGGTGTTGGGGGGCCTGTCACTCATCATTCAGCTCCTGGGTGTAGTCATTAATCCCTGGGTATACCTGGCAAAGTTACAGACCGACTTTGGGGGTGAGTTTTTCCTGGAGAACACGCCGGCCCTGACCGATTTTCGTTACACCCAGATAAACGGCCAGCTTCGTTCCTGGTCACCAACTAATTCCGACCTGGTCTGGTGGCAACCAGGGGATTTCGACGCCATTGCCTTTGGTCTATCTTTGATTCTGGTAGTGATAACGGCTACGAATCTTGGATCGCAGATCTCAGGCTCTAAACCTCGAATACTGAATTCATTCGGCACATTCACGATCATACTCCTCGCCACTTATTTTCTGCTTGCCCGGTACTTCATCACCGATCAACGGCAATTTGGCCCGCCCGACGGTGCATACACCCGTGCTCTCAACGCGGCGACGGAACGCGCCAGTCCCAACGACTGGCTGGTTACTGTAGCTCAGAACCATTACCACGTGCCGATGAATCGCTTTAAGGCGCGGATACCCATCATCGGTTTTGCCCAACAACAGCCACCAATACCGGAGACGGCACTGCCACTGCTCAAGGATTCTCTCACGGGCCAACACACCTGGCTTACAACCGTCGGCTTCCTACCGGCCGCTCCGAACAACGCGACCGAGCAATGGCTCACATTCAACGCCTTCAAGGCCAGCGACAAATGGTTTGACGACGTGCGCCTGGTGTGGTATGGTGCTCAAGAGCCAACTGTTACGCGTTCAATAGACGCCATCCTGGGCGAAGAACTTCATGTGGTGAGTGTTAACACCGCCGAGACATCCCAGCCAGGTCAAGTGTTACCGGTAGAATTTGTGTGGGTGCCGCTCCAGAGACCCAGCGCCGATTACAATGTATTCCTTCAGCTATTTGCGGCTGATGGTACGCTGGTCGCCCAACACGACGGGCCACCCAATGGTGGCTATACCCCCACCTCTGCCTGGCCGCCGGGTGAGGAAATTTCTGATCGTCACGGAATGGCCCTGCCTGCCGAACTGCCAGCCGCGAATTACCAACTAATCGCGGGTATGTATGATCCGAACACCGGCGAGCGGTTACCCGTGGATCAAGGTCGTGATTTTGTGGAATTGGGCTCCGTTGCAGTAGAATCTCCCAGCCAATGATGAATGTATCAAACCGGGCACAAAAACTGATTATCTATAGCCTGACGCTGCTGGCCTTTTTGTTGCGGGCCTACCAGCTTGACGTCCAGAGCTACTGGATTGACGAAGCCTGGACGGCTTACTTCGCCCACTTTTCCTTCGCTGAAATATGGCATCTGCTGCGGACCATAGAGCCTTTGCCTCCCTTTTATCATCCCTCCACCATATACTGGGTGAAGCTGGTTGGCGACGGGGAGTATGCGTTGCGTTTCTATTCCCTGGTGTTTGGCGTGATGGCTGTGCCCTTAACCTATCGGCTCGGTAAAGACCTGGGCGACGTTCGACTGGGACTGTTAGCAGCGCTGTTTATGACGGTGGCCCCTTATCAAATCTGGCATTCGCAAGAGGCACGCATGTACAGCGTTCTCACCGCAGCCGCGGCCATAAGCATGTGGGGCTTCGTCAACCTATGGCAACGGGGCGGCTGGCGCTGGTGGCTAGTTTACGTGGCCGGTACCGTATGGGCCATCATGAACCACTATCACGGTCTGGTGCTCGTCGGTATACAGGGTCTTTTTGTGCTGCTTACGTGGCGTCGTCGCTGGCGAAGCGGTCAATTCATGGGCTGGGCAGGAGCGCTTGCGGCCATTCTTCTGACCTTCGGGGCCTGGCTCCTGGTTGGCGGCAACCTGTTGCTCAGGTATGACAACTGGATAAAGCAAACACCCTTATGGGATACCTATATCCGCAGCGCCATTGCCTACAGTCTTGGAGAGCTTGTCCCGCGCGCACAAGCTATACCTCTGACTCTTGTGTTTGTGGCATTTTACGTTCTGGGACTGATCTACGTTACCGGTCGCTCGTGGGGGGCGTGGCGTGGCTCGGAGGTATTGGCCTTGTTGCTGGCCTTTACCATTGCCCCCAACCTGGCTGCCTGGATTTACGGCGAAATTCGCACCCCCGTATACTTTGAAAGATACCTGATCCCGGTGCAGATCGGTTTCTTACTGGCAGTTTCCGCCGGCGTGTTGGCGGTGGCCGATGGCCTCCGCAAGCGTCTTGGCCGGGGCGGGCCCGTCATAGCCGGCCTCTTAACGATGCTATTATTGGGGATCAGCGGCTGGGTGCTCAGCCACCATTATTCCGACCCGGTCTACGCCAGACCCGATTGGCGACGGGTGGCTCACACCGTCCAGAGCTTTGAACTAGCAGGGGATGCGGTCATTATCACCGGCGATGGAGCTGAGAAGCCGTTCGATTTTTACTATCGAGGCGATCTCCCTGTATACATCGATTTCAATTCACCGGTTCCCTCAGAAGACCAGGCACGCCAGATAATGGCCAACATTGCAACCAACTACGACCGAATCTGGTATAGTCCCTATGGGGTTGACCTTGATCCCATATTGGAAGGCTGGCTCGCCAGCAACGCCTATCCCACCTGGCAAAGCTGGCTCGGTCGCAAGCGCTTAGCGCTATACGCGGGTGCGACTACTAACACCGAGCGGCTTGAGAGACTTAATGCAGTCCTCAGCAATTCACAAGGAGAAGGGCTGACGTTGGAGAGCGTGGCCATGCCTGCAAAAGTCATAGCCGCCGGCGATGTAGTTCCATTGAATCTGACCTGGTTAGCCACTACTGATCTTCAGAAAGACTACAAGTTGTCGCTACGATTGGTAAACGAGCAAGGTGATATATTTACTCAGAGCGATTGGCCGCCGCTGGCGGCCAACGGCGGCACATCTTCCTGGAAGCCCGACCAACCAATCACCGACCGCCGGGGCCTGTGGTTACCCCCCGACATCCCGCCCGGTGACTACGTCTTGCAATTGCTCGTATACGACCCCACGTCCGGCCGCCCCCTCGGCCAGCCAGCCACCATCCCCAATCTCAAGGTAGGATCCGCCCAGACCGTGGTCCCCCTCGAAATGCTGGCCATTCCCAACCCTATTCAGCGGGCTCTGGATGGTTTAGAGCTGGTCGGCTATGCGCTTCCTGAAAGCGTCAACCCGGGGGAAGAGATGTGGCTGTGGCTCTATTGGCGGGCGGCCGATGGACAGTTGCCCACGCCGGAAAGCATCCTGCGTTTAAGCCTGACAAGCGATGACGAGTCTGTCTCTGCCGACTTTCGCCTGCTCGACTCGGTTGGCCCCATGGACTCGTGGCAACCAGGCCAGGTGCGACGAGGCGTTTATCACGTGCCCACCAGCCCGCGACTATCAGGTGATCAAGCCCAGGTCAGTGCCGCGCTTGTTTCAGAGGCAGGGCATATCCAGGCCGAGACGACCCTGGCCTCAATAGAGCTTAAATCACGTCCTCGCCAGTTTGAGACGCCCTCTATCACACATCAAACAAGTGTTTCCTTTGAAGATCCCCCCCTGGTAAGACTGATTGGCTTCGATCTGGCTTCGAGCGAGATTACGCCTGGCGATGAATTGCCGGTAACCCTCTACTGGCAAGCCGAGGGTGAAATGGGAATCAATTACACGGTTTTTGTGCAGTTACTCAACGGGGACTGGCAGGTCGTAGCCCAGGAGGATACCCAGCCGCAGGCAGGCGGCGCGCCAACCACTACCTGGCTACCGGGCGAGATATTGACTGATCCGCACAAGCTTTCCTTGCCTATTGATTTGCCCCCGGGAGATTACCGACTCATCACGGGTATGTACGACCCGATTACTGGTAGACGGATGCCCGTCTCGACGGGTGGCGATTTCGTCGATTTGGAAACGGTGGCGATTCGATGACATCATTTGAGACATCATCCGACGCAGCGCATCAATCCCGTCCCGGTGTAGAAAGAGCAACTGTGTTTCGCTGGTGCGGCTACGATTGGGCTGCCCTGGGCTTGTTGGCGCTGCTGACGATCCTTTTCTTCTGGCGCATCCTCACCCCTAATCTGGCCGACCGCGCCAGTTTCCCGCCTGGCGACTTCTCGTACCAGTTCTGGGCTTTTTCCACATTCGAGGCACGGGAGCTGTCTGCCGGTCGACTGCCATTGTGGAACCCGTATACCTACTCAGGCGCACCTTTCTGGGCCGACATCCAGAGCGCAGTTCTCTATCCGATCAGCCTGCTGACGCTGCTTGTTTCGGGCCTGTGGGGCTTCTCGCTCTTCGCGCTGGAAGTAGAGGCCGTCGTCCACTTCTGGCTGGCGGACACGTTCACTTACTTGTTCGTCCGGCGCACCACGCGGCATCGCAGCGCTGCGCTTTTTTCGGCAATTGTCTTCACCTTTGGTGGCTACCTGACCGGCTACCCCAGCCAGCAACTGGCGGTGCTGGAAACGGTGGTATGGTTGCCCTTGTTGCTCTACTTCACAGATCGAGCGCTACTCGACCGGTCAGGTGAAACACCCCACCTTCGGCCGAATCTGCCTAACACGCTGGCGGCCGGCCTGGTCTGGGGCTTAGCCTTGCTGGCCGGTCACCCCCAGAGTGCGATGTTCCAATTCTACACGTTTGCACTTTACGTCATGTTCGTGATTCTTGCTTACAGAAGGCGACACGACAAGCCAGCCAGTCAAGAGACGGACCCAGCAGGGTGCACTTCAACTTTGGGGAACTACCCTTGCGAAGGTTCAGAACCTTCGCAAGGGTTCGCCCCAGGACTGAAATACGCCCACCCAACAACAAATCAATCAACGAAGCGGTTTCCTACTTCCTACTCCCTACTGCTTACTCCGTTACTCGTAACCCTCATCGGCCTGGGGCTGGCGGCGATTGCCTGGTTACCCGGGTTAGAGTACATGCGACTATCGGTGCGGGCAGCAGGGCTGTATGAGGAAATGTTGGGCGGCTTTCCCCTATACGACCCGATCCAAATGCTGCTTCCCGGTTCGGTGAGCTTCTATTCGCCGCTGTATGTGGGGGTATTGCCGCTGTTGTTGGCGGTGTGGGCAGCCCTGGCGCTGCGGCGCCGGGAGACGACCTTCTGGGGCGTGCTGGGAGCGGGTGCTTTCTTGCTCTCTTTTGGAGGCGAGACGTTTCTTTATTCGCCCTTCTACCTGCTGGTACCCGGCTTCAGTATCTTCCGTGGACAGGAGCGAGTCGCCTTTATCGTCAGCTTTGCCCTGGCGATGTTAGCCGGCTATGGATTCAAATATCAAATCACAAATGGCAAATATCAAATCACAAATGGCAAATCCCAAATTCCAAAATTCAGATCAGCGGCGGGATGGCTGCTGATTGGCGCGATTGGGTTAGACGTCTTGTTCTTCTACGGGTTGAACAACGCCGGCTGGCAGGATGATAGCCCGTTCAACGCCTTGTTGAGCCAGAGCCTATGGCTGACCATCATACTGGCCCTGACATGGGCCGCCATGCAAATTGCCCGCCACTGGCCGCAGAAGACCGGGAACCACCCCGTCCAAAAGAAAGCAAGATGGTTCGCTCCCGAGACTTTTCTGACCATCAGTTGTTTGCTGATTGTCACGCTTGATCTGTTCACCGTCAATTGGCAGACCAACATTTACCCATCCTTGCCCCAGGAACAGACAGCCGTACCAACCGCCGTCCAGGCGATCAGGCAGGACGCCTCATTGGATGACGCCTCATTGGATGACGCCTCATCCAATGAGGTCTTTCGGGTTTACAACGAATACCGCGTCTACGAGAACTACGGCGTGCCTTATGAACTCGAAGATGGCTGGGGAGCCAGCCCACTGCGCCTGGCCGGCTACGACGAGATGTACCGGTCGCTGCGGATGGAGCGCGTGTGGGAATTGTTCAACACGAAATACGTCATCACCTGGCGCGAGGAGCTATATGCACCATCGGAGATCATTTACCAAGAACCGGCCGGCGACGATGTGACGTACGTCCACAGGCTGAACCACGTAGCTCCGCGCGCGTGGCTCGTACATGAAATACAAGAAGTTGACGAGGAGGCAACATTAGCCCAGCTTGACGCTTTTGACTTTGACCCGGCACGTGTGGCGCTGGTACCTCCCGGATCTTCGCTGGCGGTGGAACCCCCACCGGGCGATGAGATAGGCCAGGTAGAGATCCTCCATCGAACACCCAGTTCTCTGGCCCTGAAAGTCACGACACCCAGCGACGGCTTCCTGGTATTGAGTGAGGTCTACTATCCAGGCTGGCAGGCCACCATCGACGGGCAGAGTGCCCCCATGCTGAGAGCAAATCACATCTTGCGGGGTATGTCAGTCCCGGCCGGGCGACATCACATAGAAGTTTTCTTCCGGCCTGTGACGTTTATATGGGGAGCTGTGATCAGTGGGGTGACATTGGTTGCACTGGCGGTGGCTGGTTTTTGGATATGGCTGCGCAGAAAGACCCTGGAGAAATGAAAAAGAAGTACCTATCGCGTCAGTCGCTGTCTAGCGCAGGCAAGGACAGAGTGACCAGCACATGGGTCGCAATGATAATACTAACCCTTGGAGCATTCGCGCTGCACCTCTATCGATTGGCTTACCCCAGCCTGCGCGGAGACGAAGCCTTCGACGTACTCTTTGCCAGCCAGTCGTTGGGTGAGGTAATCTATCAGCTTCGGTTTGTGCAGCCCTACCCGCCCTTGTTTCATACGGGACTCCACTTCTGGCTGACGGTAGCAGGCCAAAGCGAGGTTGCCGTCCGCTTTTGGGCCGTCTTGTGCACCACATTAGTTGTGCCAATTATTTACATGTTGGGCTCGCTGTTATTCAACAGACAAGTGGGTCTGGTCAGCGCATTGCTGGCGGCGGTGAACCCTTTTATCCACTGGTGGGGGCAGGACGCTCACTTCTACGCCCAACTGATCGCACTAACCGCCTTGCTAAATGTGATTGCCCTCCGCTTCTGGCGAGCAGAGGAGCATCCACAAAGCAGCCTCAAGGGTCAGGATAGGAGACAAGTGATCCTCCTTGGTGGACTATATGTGTTGGTAGCACTGCTCAGCTTCCTCACTCACTACTTCGCCTATTTTACGTGGGGCGCACTCAACCTGGTGGCAATTGTGCAAACCCTACGGCGACGTTGGTCCCAGCAACTGATTCGGCGTTGGTGGAGTGCTCAAATCCTATTGATTATGCTCTACCTGCCCTGGGTGATATTGAGCATCCCTGTGACCAGTACCTTCGTCCAGCCTTGGATAGAACTGGTGACGCTATGGGAGATGCTCTGGCGAGACCTGGTTGCCTTCAGTCTGGGGTATGTCCCGCATCTTCCACCAGGGGAGGGTCACGGGTATTCTGTTTCAGAGGCCGCAGCGGGTTTCTTTGCAGCACTCTTTGTCGCCGGGATTGTACTAGGGTGGATGAGGCACGCCTATCGCCGAGGACTGATCCTTACATTGATGCTGATTTTTGTACCACTCTTAGTCATTTACCTCGCCTCTTTCTACCGACCCATGTTCGACGAAAAACTGACCATCTTCCTCTTACCGATCTACCTGGTACTCCTATCGGTAGGAATAGCGGAGTTGGCAAGACGATGGCGGTGGGTTGGTTGGGCAGTGGGGCTGACAACGATCCTTGTCATGTTATTTGCCAACTACCAATACTACGCGAACGAAACCTTTGCCAAGAGTCCTGCCTGGCGGGAGATGGCTGATTATGTCAACAGTAAGACACAGCCTGGCGACTTACTCGTCTATAACTTACCAGAGCCCTCGATACTTTATTACAATGACGGAAAGTTGCCCACTGAATTGATCCCCAACAGCGCTGAGCTGAGCGCTGAGGAGATCGACGCTCACCTGGAACAAGCTATCGAAGGCTACACTCGCGTCTGGTTGGTGCCCCTGGTCAGGCCGTGGTGGGACGCCCACGGTGACGTGCTCACATGGCTCGACCGACACGCCGACCGAGTGGATCAGCAGTTTTTCCAAGGGGTGCACGTGAATCTATATCTCACACCGCCAGCTTGGCAGTCCGAGATGACGCCGCAGCCAGTCACTTTCGACAAGGGCGTCCGGCTGCGCGGTTTCCGCCTGTCAGGGGGAGATGGCGTGGCATCCAATCTGATGTTGTCGGCCGGGGACGCACTGCACCTCAGTCTCTATTGGCAGGCGGACGCTCCCACTGATGTCCCCTACACCGTCTTCACCCACCTGGTCGGCCCAGATGGTCAACTATACGGACAATGGGACAATCCACCGGTATCGGGAACTTATCCGACCACTGACTGGTTGCCCGGCGAGAACGTGGTCGATCGTTATGAGATTCCGGTCAACCCTGACGCACCGCCCGGCAACTATCGCCTGCTGGTCGGGGTATACGACCCTTCGACCGGTGCGCGACTGCCAGCCATTGACGACCTTGGGGAGCCAATTGGCGATCACATCCGGCTGGAACAAGAAATCACGATTCGATGAACGAACGACGTGGAATTTATCTACCAGCCTGGGACGTTTATATGGGGAGCCGCCATCAGTGGGACAACGCTGGGTGTCGTGGCCGTCGTAGGTTTCTGGATCTGGATACGCCGAAAACGCAGAAGACCCCACGAACCGAGAAAGACTCACCAATAAACCAGATTATGGAAAGGCATTACCCACGCCTCAAGTACCACTATCGCCTCATTCTCGTCGTCATTTTGCTCCTATCGTTCGCGCTGCGTGTATACCGACTGGGATATCACAGCCTGCGCGGTGATGAAGGCTCCACATATGTCTTCGGCACCGAAGCGTTAGCTGAGCTCATCGAGTTTCTGAGAGTAACGGAGTTTCACCCGCCCCTCTATTACACACTCATGCATGGCTGGATCTCCTGGACGGGCGACACCGAATTTGCATTAAGATTTGCTTCAGTCGTTACCGGCGTGCTGCTAGTAGCTCCGGTAGCAACCCTGGGGCGAACCTTGTTCAATGCCAGGTTAGGTGTCATAGCCGCCTTCTTGATCGCCGTCAACCCATACCAAATCTTCTACGCCCAGGACGCCCGTTCCTACCCGCTGGTGACGTTGCTGGGTATGTTGTCTACAATCAGTTTATGGCGCGCGCTTAAACAAGCGCGCTGGCGTGATTGGATCGTATACGGGCTAATCGTACTAGGAGCTATGTACACTCACTACTCCGCGGCACTGGTTGTCATGTTCCAAGGCTCGTTCGTCGCATGGGATAGTTGGCGGCAACATAGATTTCCCTGGCGATATGCAACTGTCGGCATCGTTGCCGGGTTGCTTTTCTTACCCTGGCTGTTGTCCATCCAGCAACTACTGATAGGTTATCGCGGATATGGCGAAACAGTGGGCATTGCAGACTCCCTATGGCGTCCGCTGACGGCCTTCGCCGGCGGGCAACTCTTAGGGTCCGAAATCGCCTGGGCAAACGCATTTCTATTCTTACCCTTCCTTTGCCTGGGAGCCATAGGCCTGTGGGGAAAACGTCGGTCGGCTGCGTTGTTGCTTCTACTTTACCTCTTAGTACCGCTGGTTGGCGTATACATCGCATCTCAACTCAAACCTGTCTTCGACGAACGTTATCTGATCATAGCCAGCCCCGCCTTCTATTTACTGATCGGTGCGGGATGGGTATGGCTGCTGGACCTTCGCCGCGACTGGCTAGCAGTAACGTCGCTGATACTTTTTAGCGCATTGCTGATATCAGGAGGGGTGGCTCTATCCAATTACTACTACAACCCCCAATTCGCCAAGAGCCCCCCGTGGCGCGAGATACTGGATTACATTGCTCACGAGGCACGTCCCGGAGACGCATTAATCTATACGGCGCCATTACCGACCATTCAATATTATAATGAGGACCGGCTACCAACATACCTGGTAATCTCGCGCGGGCCGGTGACAATGCTACCCGAAGCGGTAGAGGAGCTACAGGGCGTATTCGAGAATCACCCGCGGGTCTGGCTGGTTCCAGCCGCACCAGCCGATTGGCCCGTCTCACACCAGGTGGAACCTTGGTTGGATCAGCACAGCGTGCGCCTGGATCAAACCTTCTTCCGCATCGTGCATATCGGTCTATACCAATCCCCCACAAGCTTCTTGGAGACGATGAGGCCACAAACGGCCAGTTTCGTGGACGGCCTCCATCTGAATGGGTTTCATCTCGGGGATGGAGAAACGCCGGTGAGCGTGGAAGCAGGAGGATCGATTCCTCTGACGCTGGTATGGTACGCAGAGCACCCGCCGACGAAGGATTACACCGTCTTCACTCACCTAATCGGCTCAGATGGAACGCTCTGGGGGCAATGGGACAACCCGCCGGTCCGGGGCAGCTATCCTACTACCGAATGGACGACCGGTGAAACTGTATTCGACCAATATCTAATTCCGGTGAAAGAGGATGCACCGCCTGGTGAGTATCATCTGCTGGTCGGGTTTTACGATCTTGCGTCGGGCGCGCGGCTGCCAGTGGTCAATGAGGGCGGAGAGCCAACGGGTGACCACATCCAGCTAGAGCAAGAAGTCATTATTCGATGAACGATCAAACCCAATATCAAATTTCCCCAAAAGCGACCAGGCAAATCTCCGGCCCCAAACGAGATTGGCTCGTCTGGGTGTTGGCCTTGTTAATAACGCTAATTGCTTTCTTCACGCACCTGTATCGTCTGGGCAACTTGTGGCCGATCCCCTACTTTGACCCGGCTTACAATGGGCTAGACGCGTTGCGTGTGATCCGGCGAGGCGTGACCCCGATCTTCTTCCCCACAAACGGAGGACGAGAGCCGCTTTTTCTTTACTTACAGGCCCTCGCAATCCGTGGCTTGGGGGTGAATAGCTTCGCCCTGAGGCTACCTGGCGCGCTGGCAGGAGCATTGACCGTGCCTCTGCTGTACGGCTTTGCCCGGACTCTCCTGGCTAATAAAGACAGCCCGTTGTCAAGGTGGGCGCCAGCCTGGGCATCGTTAGGGCTGGCCCTGTCAGTATGGGATGTGGGCCAAACCCGCATAGGCCTGCGGGCAGCGATCCTGCCCTTAATTTCGGTAGGCGTGATGTGGCTCTTCGTGGTTGGCTGGCGAAAGGCCAGCCTGCCCTGGCTGGCAGGGGCCGGGGCGTTGTTGGGGCTAAACGCTTACACCTATACGGCAGCGCGATTTCTCCCGTTCGTACTGATCTTGGTCGTCCTGCCTGATCTCCTGACCAAACCAGACGCTAAAGAGCCCTGGCGCTCACGACGTTGGCTGGGAATTGGTGTCCTGGCACTGGCATCCGTCATAGTCTTTGTCCCTTTAGGATGGTACTATGTGCGCCATCCTGCCATGTTTGATGAGCGGGCTGCCAGCGTGATGATCTGGAACGTCTTGGAGCCCGACAGTGGCTCAACACTGGTCAGGGAGCTGGCGTTGAGTCTATGGCGCACGCTCTTTTGGTTTATCCGTTTTCCCGTGCTACTCTCGCTCGGATTGGCGATCGGACTTGGTTATGCATTGGCTCACTTCCGCCAACTTGAGTACCGTTTGCTGCCTATTTGGTGGCTGATCATGCTTTTACCGGCTGTGCTTACCACCGAGACGCCCCATCCTCTGCGGTCCCTGGGGGCAGCCCCGGCAGCCTATCTGTTGATGGGACTGGGTCTGGCTGCGATCGCGACGTGGCTCACCCACCGCTGGCCAATCTCTACGAATGTCGTCCTGATCGCCGGGCTGCTAGTCATCACTCTCAGCAGCTTGCCCGCACTCTGGAATTACTTCCATCCCACCACGCGCGACCCGCAAGCTGGGACCCAGGCGCTGGCAGACAGCGTGACAGCCAGCGCCCAGACTGAGATCGTTTACTTACCTCTCTCGGCCTACGCAGATCCAAGTCTGCGCTTCTTGCTGGCGGGCGAGTTCGAGAGGCAGGCAACCTGGTCGGTCCCCCCGTCGCCTGACCCAATCAGACTCATTCAACCGATTGAGAGTCCCGACTCACCGGCCGTGGTTCGGCTCTCGCCCGATGGCTGGATCACGCTGCTCCCATCTCTAAACTCTGATGGAAAAAAAATCCTTCGCAAAGCCACCCCAAGCGATGAGCCAATTACTGATCGATATGGAACCGTCGTCGGGTATGAGGCGTTGCTCCCGGCCTCGTCTGACCCGGCGCGCTACCTGATGCAAGCTGACTTCCCGGCCAATGCGACTGTCCTTGAGCTGGCCGATGTGCTCGGATACAGCCTGGACAGCCCAAGCAAGAGCAGCTCCCCTCTTCATCTGGTGCCAGGCAGCCCGTTTTGGATCACAACCTTCTGGCAGGCGCACGGCGGGGCGCGCGAAGACTTTGACCTGATGGTCCGTCTGATAGATGACTCGGGGCGCCAATGGGCGCAGACCGACGGTCCACCGCTTGAAGACACCTATCCTACCAGTATGTGGCAGCCCGGCGAAAAGTTGGCCGATGTACGCCTGCTGTGGCTAGACCCCAAAGCTCCACCCGGTCGTTATTGGCTGACAGTGGCCTTCTACGACTACCTGACCGACTCGCGTCTGCCCGTGTCAGGCAGTCCCACACCCGACACGATCTATCTCGGCCCGCTCAAGATACCGCTTCCCCCCGTGACCGAGCCGCCAGATGGTGTACATACTCAGCCTGCTGGCTTCGGCGACGTGGCCCAATTGCTGGGCTACCAATTGGCCGCCGATCCGACAGAACTCACCCTCACGCTCTACTGGCAGGCCCAGACACCGGACCAGATCGATTACACCATCTTCATCCACCTGCTGGACCAAGCGAGTCAATTGGTCATAGGACAGGACAACCAGCCTGTAAATGGAAGCTACCCGACCGGCATCTGGGAACCAGGCGAGGTAATACCTGACGAGTACAGGTTCGACACGAGCGATCTTCCGCCGGGTGAGTACCAGATCGAAATAGGCATGTATGTATTGGAGACAGGGGAGCGCCTGCCGGTGTACATGCCCGACGGCACACAAGATCCAAACGGTCGCCTATTGTTGATCACGCCATTTGAGGTGCGGTAAACGTGGCGCAAAGCTCCAGGGGTCCAAGCTTGCCACCGAACGCCGGGCGCAGCCGCCTGGCATTGCTTGCCTTGCTAACAATTTACATGGTCGTGACCTTGATGTATGGCCAGTTCAACCCCCTGGGCGAGGCTTCCGATGAACTGGCCCACATGGACCTCATTCGTTTCATCGGCGAGGAAGGCCACCTGCCGCGTAACGAGACCGAACGGCAAGCCGCTGGCTACAAGTCAGACTCGCCGATGCTGTACCATATCCTGGCCGGAGTTGCCACTGGCTGGATAGATTACGACGTATTACCTCGCCTGAAGGTAAATGACCTCTCGCCGCGCCACATACTCATCAACGACGGTCTCCTGTCTTTCGCGGTGATCCACACAGATGACGAGACATTTCCCTATCAGGGCATCGTGCTTAGTTGGCACCTGGCTCGTCTAATCTCAATCTTGATCAGCCTGGGAACCCTGGTGGTCATCTACTTGATTGTCCTGAGGATTCGACCCGATGCCCCCTGGCTAGCTCTGGGCGTGACCGCGCTAGTGGCTGCTATCCCCCAGTTTCACTTCATCGCCTCGTCCGTCAACGATGACAACCTGCTGGGCCTGTTGTCGGCGCTTTTTCTATTGACCCTGCTCCAGGCCTGGAGACACCCCGAGCGCCGCCGAACGTACGTCTTGCTCGGTCTGTGGTTCGGGCTGGCCCTGACCACCAAGTACACGGTGGTGGCCTTCTTTCCACTAGTTTTAGTTGTGTTGGCTCGTGCTATCCATCGAAGAGAACTGAGCTGGGAGATGACGGCCAGCCGATTTTTCATCTTCGGTGCTATGGCGGCTGCGGTTGCGGCCTGGTGGTTCATCTACGTTGAATGGTACTTCAATGAAATACCCGAACAAGGACTAATAGCCGGGCTGGCTAAGCCGCTGAGCTTTGACACCAGCACAGAACAAGTAACTTCACTCTTTACCGGCAGGCCTTCCACCTTCTCTCCCGGCGATGCCGGGCTGTGGGATTGGGCAACAAGGCTCTTCCGATCTTTCTGGTTTGTGCCGAGGGAAGCCAACGCCACGCTCACAGCCGTTCTATCAGTGGCCCTTCTGGGATTATGCATTCTGGCTGTCATCGGGTTGTGGCGAGGATGGCGTCGTGGCGACGAGTTACCTTGGCCCGTATTGGGCCTGCTGGCGCTGCAGATTGGATTGCTGTTGCCCATCCCCCTGCTGCGCTTCTACCTGACGCTCAACCCAGCCGAGGCCGGGCAAGGACGGCATATCCTCTTCCCGGCCGCAGCAGCCGTGGGCGTGCTTGTTACCTGTGGTGTGGCCGCGTGGTTTCCAGCACCACATCGCCGTTTCGCCGATCCAGTTCTGGCAGGCATATTGCTGGTCTTCAGCCTGGTGAGCATGTTCGGTTTCATTCTGCCGGGTTTCCCACCCCGGCTTCCGGTCCGCACGGCATCCAATGCGCTTGAGGGCATACCCAACCCACTCCACGTAGCCTTCGAGGAGGGGATCGAGTTGGTCGGCTACGAGATCGGTGAGGTCAACCCATACGGTGCGCTGCCGGTTACCCTTATCTGGCACAGCCTGGCTCACACCAACCAAGACTACCTGGTAGAGCTATCCCTGGTAGATCAGGAGGGGATGATACGCAGTTTGTGGTTGGGGCACCCGGCAGATGGACGCTACCCCACTCGGGCCTGGGAACCCGGCGAAGTGATCCGCGACACGATTTGGCTGCCGCTGGCGGGCATCGCAGGCGGGGATTATCGCCTGGTGCTGCGCCTTCAATCACCCACTGAGACGGTCCCATCATCTGGCAACCAAGACAAACTCAGCCTGGCTGACGTAACACTCCCGTCCTCCCCCGCACGCGCGCCGCTTTATTCTCTTGAAACCACAGGCGAGCAATCTGTTAACTTTGACATATGGCAAGCCGGCCAACCGGTCACTGGCGTACCGGAATATCGCTACCGGGCCGCGATACCCATTACCTTCGCCCAATCTCCCACCTCGGATCTTAAAGGTCAAACCGAGATTTCGTTGGTCGGTCCGGATGGTACACAACGCTTCCCCCAGACTCAGGCAGGTGATACATACATTTTTCTTGTTGACGCTTACTGGCCCAGCGGCGAATACAGGCTACGCGTGAAGGAAACTGGTCACAGGATTGAAAGCGAGCCTGTATTGCGCACCCAGGTCCGGCCGCGCAACTTCGACGTGCCGTCTATGTCGGCTGAAGTGCACGCCAACTTTGGGGACGAGATAACTCTGCTGGGCTACGACTTCCCGGACCGAAAAACACAACCCGGGGGAGCACTTCCCATCACCGTCTACTGGCAGGCGCTGCGCCCGATAGATCAACACTATATCGTCTCCAACCACCTGCTTTACGACGCCGATATGCACCAATGGGGCGGGCGTGACCGCGTGCCGCAAGACTACTACAGCACAGCGTTGTGGACGCCAGGCGAAGTCGTCCGCGACGAATACCTGGTACCCGTGGACCCATCCGCCCCGCCGGGCGTCTATCGCCTGGATCTGGGGCTGTACGTTGAAGCCGCCGGCCAGAGCTGGCATCTACCGTTGGTGCAGAATGGAACGGCCTTGGATGCCAACAACGTGACCATCGCCCCCATCAAAGTCGGCGGACCGCCACCAGGGATCACGGTCAAGAATCCGTCCCCGGCGCACCCTGGCTCCATTAACCTGGCGGACCTGGTCACATTCCTGGGCTATAACATGAGCCTGGATGGCGAGGTATTGGAATTGACACTCTATTGGCGGGTTGACGCGCCGTTGCCGGCGGATTACACTACCTTTGTCCACATACGTGACTCGACAGGGGGGATAACGGGGAAACCCGGAACCATCGTGGCCCAGATGGACCGCCCACCGGCCGATGGGGCTTATCCCACGTCGCTTTGGGATGCCGGGGAAGTCATCCAAGATGCTGTCCAGATACCTATCCCGCCCCCAACGCCGCCGGGCGACTATGAAGTTGTGATTGGACTGTATGACCCTGCAACCGGCCAGCGATTGCCCGTGCTTGACGACCAAGGGAGGCCAACCGGTGACCACATCCCGCTAGAACAAGAAATCACAGTTCGTTAGGTGATACGATTGGACGAAGAAATCATCGTTCCTTGAAAACGGACGTGAATATGGCCAGAACTAAGCCATCCGTTAACACATCTCAGTCCCCAGCAGAGATAATATATTTATGTCTAGTTATGATGATTGGCTTTGGGCTGCGCGTAACAAACCTGAACAACCTCCCCCTCTCACTGAGTCTCGACGAGGCTGTCAATGGCATAGACGCGCTGCGGCTCTTCCGGGCGGGTTGGCTCACCCCCTTTCTACAAAACAACTTCGGGCGGGAGACTCTTTTCTTCTACCTTCAATCGCTAGCCTTGCAGCTCTACGGCATCTCAGTTTTTTCCTTAAGATTCGCCTCAGCCCTGGTTGGCAGCCTGACTATCCCCCTTATGTACGCAGTTGGAAAACGCCTGGGGTTGAATGACCTGGTTCTGCCACCAAGGCGAGCACAAGGGTTCGCACCTACGTTGAACGTGGTTAGTCTGCTGGCTGCCATCGGTCTGGCTATATCCTACTGGCATATTTTTTTCAGCCGGGTAGCGTTGCGGGCGATCCTGCTGCCAGCGTTGCTGCTGGGACTGGTTTGGTGCTTCTGGCAAGGCTGGTACGTCAGCCCGGCCCGCACACCTTCAAACGTCGGCGGCACCGAGACGACATCCTACCGACGATGGTGGCTGGTCGGCGCCGGGTTTCTATTGGGCCTCACCTTGTATACTTACCTGGCGGCCCGTCTGCTCCCACTGCTGTTCGTCGCGTTCGTCGCCGTCGAACTGGTAGGGACCAGATCAGGTCTCAAACGGAAAATCACGGATTTCCTGATCTTCGGTCTGACAGGCGCGTTTACCATTATTCCATTAGCTTTTTATTTTTATCAAAATCCACAAGCCCTTATCGGCCGGACCGGGACGATTTCTATTCTTGCCGGAGACGCCCCGCTACAAACGCTTACTGGCAACTTGATAGGGCTATTACGCATCCACCTCCTGGGCGGCACCTGGCTGGGGGGGTGGCCAGCCCTGAATGTGCTACTGGCTTTGGGTTTCCTGATAGGGCTGCCGGTATGCCTTTATCAGATAAAAAAGGCGACGCCTCGCTTTCTGCTGCTGTGGTGGGCCATAGGCGTTCTTCCAATGCTGCTCTCCCGACAAGATTGGGAGGCTACAACCACGATCTTGCGAAGCGTCGTCGCCTGGCCCC
>DAOUMD010000282.1:0-11701 GCA_034412795.1 Anaerolineae bacterium | reverse complement strand
GAATACACCAGATGCCGAACGGAGCCGCATCTGGGGATGCCGGCTCCTCGTTTTCCCAAAAATGAACGCACCCGTGTTGAGGTGCGCTACTGTTTGAAACCATTAGCTTAGTATCTTGCCCCAAAATAAAAATGCACTCTGTTGAGAGGATTGACTTGAACAAACCCACAAAATATAGTATACTGTTTGAAATAACCCCCCTAGAACCAGGCCACCTGGAAAAAGGAACGCTTGTGCTGTAATCTCAGAAGATGTGACTCAGATCAATACATAATCTCAACTAAGGAGGATTCGCCGTGAAAGTCTCCTGCCTGCAAGAAAACCTGGCCAAAGGATTGAGCATCGTTGGACGTGCGGTAGCCAGCCGCAGCACGTTGCCGGTATTGTCCAACGTGATGTTGTCAACAGATAATGGCCGACTGAAACTATCGGCCACCAACTTGGAACTCGGCATCAATTGTTGGGTAGGAGCCAAAGTGGAAACGGAGGGTGCTACCACTGTGCCAGCCCGGTTACTGACCGACTTTGTCAACTCACTACCGCCGGAACGGATTGACCTGGAGCTAGTAGTGCGTACGCAAACGCTCAATGCTCGCTGCGCTCGCTTTGAGGCCAACATCAAGGGCATAGATGCCCAGGAATTCCCGATCATTCCTACGGCTGATGATGCCGAACGTGCCATCCGCCTTGAACCAGGAGACTTGCGCCAGATGATCGATCAAGTGGCGTTCGCAGCCGCTACTGACGAGAGTCGGCCCATCCTCACCGGCGTTCTGGCTCGTTTCGAGGGAGATCGATTGACACTGGCAGCCGCAGATGGTTTTCGTCTGTCAGTGCGAAGTGCACCTCTGGGCCAGGCAGTTGACGAACCCTTTGAGGTGATCATTCCAGCGCGGGCGCTGGGGGAGCTGGCACGCATCTCGGCCGATCAAGAAGACTGGGTGCAAGTGATCGTCACCCCGGCACGCAACCAAATCCTGTTTCATTTGCACGATGTGGATTTGGTCTCGCAACTCATCGAAGGAAAGTTCCCCGACTATAATCAGATTATCCCCTCCGATCGGGCAACTCGCACGGTCCTCGACTCGACCGGCTTTCTCAAGGCCGCCCGCGTTTCACACCTCTTCGCGCGCGATGCGGCCAACATTGTGCGCCTGGAAGTTGCACCCGGTGACGAACTGATGCCCGGTCATATTACGCTGGCAGCTACCAGCGCTGAACTGGGTGACAACGTCGGTCAGATGGATGCCATCATTGAGGGCGACCCCGTCGAGATTGCCTTCAACGCAAAATATCTCATTGACGTCCTGTCAGTTGTCGATTCAGCCCAGGTGGTTCTGGAGACGACCACTGCTTCGAGTCCCGGTGTGCTGCGGCCGGTTGGCGACGACGACTATATCCATGTGATTATGCCGATGCATCTGTCGCGCTGATGGGCTTTTCCAAGAATTAAACTGCGCAAATGTCGCGTTAAGACTCGTTTAAACAAAGCCAGACAAGCGGCCTAATGCTTGGAAAAGCCCAAGCAATGCCCGAATATTCTCTTGGCATTGCCATAGCGCGCAAAGATGAGGAGACAAAGATGTCTGATAGATTAACATGGATACGAGACGAACTGGACGCACTCAAAACCCAGGGCTTATTCACCGCTATCCGCACCCTGTCGTCGCCACAAGGGGCGTGGCTGAACGTAGATGGCCGCCGAGTGTTGAACTTCTGCTCGAACAATTACCTGGGACTGGCCAATCATCCACACCTGAAGCGCGCTGCCCAACAGGCCATCGAAACCCACGGCGTGGGGCCAGGAGCCGTGCGCACCATCGCGGGGACGATGGACCTGCACTTGGAGTTAGAGCGACGCTTGGCGGATTTTAAAGATGTGGAAGCCGCCATCTCTTTCCAGTCAGGTTTTAATGCCAATCTGGCCGTTATCCCTGCCCTGGTCGGCAAAGAGGACGTGATCTTCTCGGACGAACTTAACCACGCCAGCATCATTGATGGCTGCCGATTGTCCAGGGCACGTATCGTGCGCTACCGGCACAATGACGCCGACGACTTGCGCCGCGTCGTCAAGGAGACCCGGGAAGAGGGTTACCGGCGCGCCTTGCTTGTCACCGACGGCGTCTTTTCAATGGATGGAGACATCGCCCCCCTTGATCGCCTGACCCCCGTGGCGGAGGAGTACGACCTGATGCTGATAGTGGATGATGCTCACGGGGAGGGTGTGCTGGGTCGAGGCGGACGCGGCATCGTGGATCACTTTGGGCTGCATGGACGGGTGGATATCGAAGTAGGCACCATGAGCAAGGCATTTGGAGTTGTGGGGGGATACGTGGCAGGCCGTCAGCCGGTGGTGGATTGGCTGCGCCAGCGTGGGCGCCCCTTCTTGTTCTCCAGCGCTGTTACTCCTGCCGACGCCGCGGCCTGTATCGCCGCCGTGGACTTGCTGGAGGAGAGCACCGACCTGGTGGATCGTCTGTGGGAGAACGGTCGCTATTTTAAGACGGGCATGAAGCGACTCGGCTTCGACATTGGTGTCAGCGAGACACCTATCACTCCGGTGATGTTGGGTGAAGCGCCCGTGGCCCAACATTTCAGCAAACGTCTCTATGAAGAAGGCGTCTTCGCCACGGCCATTGGCTTCCCTACCGTGCCACGCGGCAAAGCGCGCATCCGGGTGATGATCTCTGCTGCTCACAGCACCGATGACCTGGATCGGGCGTTGGCTGTCTTTGAAAAAGTGGGCCAAGAACTGGCGGTGATCTGAAAAGACCCCATGGGTAAGTTATTAAATCCTTAGTCCTAATGAGCGTGATTGTCCGAAAAAACGCTCACCACGGTGCGTAGCAGAATCTTGAAGTCGAGCAACAGCGACCAATTCTCGATGTACCATAGGTCGTACTTGGTTCGCTCGATGATTGAGGTGTCACCGCGCAATCCGTTGACTTGTGCCCAACCCGTCATACCCGCCTTTTCCTTGTGGCGATCCATATAGCGAGGGATACTCTTCTTAAATTGCTCGACAAAGACCGGACGCTCCGGGCGTGGCCCCACCAAGCTCATATTGCCGATCAAGACGTTGATTAGCTGAGGAAGTTCGTCAATCGAAAAGCGACGTATGTATGTACCGATCCGGGTCCGGCGTGGGTCATTTTCAGTTGCCCATACTGGACCCGATTGTGCTTCGGCGTCAAGTCGCATCGAGCGGAATTTGAGCATCATAAACGATTTGGCATCCAGACCCATCCGCTCCTGGGCATAGAAAACGGAACCAGGCGAATCGAGCTTGATGAGGACTGCGACCAACATCATAATCGGCGAAAGGATCACCAGCACCACGGCGCTGCCCAGGATGTCGACAGCTCGCTTCAGGGCCAGCCGCCAGCCGTGCAGGGCGATGTCATTCACCGTGAGCAATGGTAGGCCATTCAGGTCGCCGATGCTGACCTCAGAAGCCATAATCTGGAACACATCGGGGAAGACCTTGATGCTGACCTTTTCGCGCTCACAGCGTGTGATGATAGACAAAATCTCCTGATGCGAGGCTTCGGGCATAGCGACGATAACCTCACCTACATGATGTGCCTCGATGAGGCAGGAGAGATCCTCGGTGCCGCCTAACACTTCTACCCCCAACACGTTGGATGGCGGATTGCGATCGTCTACGAAGCCGACCACGGTGTAGCCCAGGCCGGGCGACTGTCGAATCTTTTGTAGAATCATGCGGCCCACTTCGCCGGCGCCCACGATGATTAATCTTGCCTCGTTGAAGCCTCTGGCCTGTAAGCCCCACTGGAACCGAGCTTGGACGACCCGTCCCAACCACACTAACAGGATCGTCAGCACCCAGGCATAGACCATCATCAGGCGCGGATAGTCCAACTCATTCTTAAAGACAAGGGAGATAACGGCGATAGCCACGATGGTGCCGACGGAAGCAGCCCCGAAGATGGCGTAGAACTCATCAATATGAGATGTGGCGCGCTGCCGGTGGTAGAGTCGATAGAAGAAGAAGACTAAGATGATGATAGCTACGTGAATGAGCAACATACCCCAGTAGTCGCTGAAAGGGGCGATGTTTTCGTATTCTGATTGGAGACGAAGCACGTAGGCGGCAGCAAATGCCAGACCAGTCATAAGCGCGTCCGTCGCCACTAAGGAAAGGGTGAACAACCAAGATACTCGTTGTTTCATTCGGCGTTCCTCGCTGCAAGTGCGGCCTGCTCGTCATGGTTCATCGATAGTTTTTGCTGGACTCTCAGCAACCCCGCTCGCAGATTAATACCGGTCAAAACCAAATAGTGGAGCCAGAGGGGTGTAGAATTGGCATAATGTTTATCGTAAAAGATACGCATTGCCCGATAGAACTCTCTCGCTGCCCTGCGGCTGTGGCGGCTGGCCGCGCGTTTCACGTGCAGCACGGTGACAGCCGGGTTGTAATATACCTTCCAGCCGGCCTGAGTGATTCGATACGCCCAGTCCAGATCTTCCCCATACATGAAAAAATCCTCGTCCAATAACCCGGCCTTCTGGATGGCCTCCCGTCTTACCAGCATAAAGGCGCCCACCACCGAGTCCACCTCTGCCACTTGGTCAGGGTCCAGGTAGGTAAGGTTGTATCGACCGAAGCGAGGATGGTGGGGAAATAGCTTCGACAGCCCCGCCATCCGGTACACAGCTACCTGGGGTGTGGGGAAGCTGCGCCGGCAGGCCAAATCCAGGCTCCCATCTTCGAGCACCAGCTTGGGGCCGGCCACACCTGCGTCGGGGTGTTCTTCCATGAATTCCAGCACCATCGCCAGCCCCTCAGGTGGAAGCACGGTGTCAGGGTTAAGGAGAAGCGCGTAGCGCGGGGCGCGGGGCGAACTACTTTTTGAGGAAGGGTGAGATGAGCCCGTATCGCAGAAGCCATAAGCTTTCAACCCCAGGTTGTTAGCATAAGAGAAGCCGCCGTTAACCGGACTCTCAATGAGGCGCACCTGCGAGAATTCACCTCGCACCATGTCGACACTGCCATCAGACGAAGCGTTATCGACCACGCATACCTCAAACGCAAAATCACCTCGACTGTTGTAAATCGAGGTCAGGCAATTGCGTAGATAATCGCACGTGTTGAAATTGACGATAATAATGGCCAGATCGAGCATTTGACTGGTAGTTGAGTACCCAATATCCGCCATCGGCTATCGGGTCTGGTGCTCTCATCTATTCTATCACAAGCAAAAGCCGCGAGCAAAATGGAGCTGGAAGGTTGGAAGAATAGTAGATCGGTCAAATGGTAGATTGGTAGCGTCCCCCAATTTCCCAATCCAACCGTCTACCAGTTTACCAATCTTCTCATAATTCACGCCTCATCCACAATAGCGTACGTTCCTCTCGAAAGCCGAAAGACTTGAAGGTTTCAATCCCCTCCGGGTGATAGGTGGGGTGGCGAGCCAGCGTGACGCGCTGCTGCCAGTGTCTCAGATGATGCAGTGCGTGGCTGACCAGTTCCTTCTCCACCTGGCCCCTGGACGCCGGATGAACCATCAAATAGACCTGGCTCTCGCGCCACCAGGTACCTGTTTCAGCCGTAACCGTCGCCTCAAAGTGGTTCTCGCTTTCCAACACCAGGCGTAAAGTGTGGTCTCCCCCTACTAGCCGCCTGGTCCAGTCAGCCAGACCTTGCTCAAAACCCAGCCGATAGCGCGACAGGCGGATCGGCTGCTCGATTTGCACTTTCTCGGGTACGGCTGCGCTGGCCAGCTCGTATTCTCTGCGCGCATCAGTGATTGTCAAACGGCGGGAGCGCAGTCGTGCCGGGTCCAGCCGCACGGGCTCCACCGCCGGCACCCGGTCGAGACGCAAGTAGGCCGTGCCGAAGATACCCTGGAACCCCATGCTGTGGTAGAGATGCAATGCAGGCGCGTTGTCGTCACGCACCTGGAGGGTAACAATCTGGCCTCGCCATTCGCGGATCAACTCAATGGCAGCCTCCATCAGGGCGCGAGCGATACCCCGGCCCCGGTAGGGTTCCGCCACAGCCACGTTACTGATGATCCACCGTTGAGAGCCGGGCCTCGCCCGGCTGACGGTGGCGTTGCCCACAATCTGGCCACCTTCTACCCAGACGAAGCCCGAGAGAAACTCGTTGAAATCAACGCTCATCCGATCGAGCCACCACAATAACGGTCCCAGGCGGCTCATATTCCGCATCTCGCGCAGCGCAGCCCGCCCGGCGCGATCTAACTCGTCGGCAAAAGCAGTCTGGATCAGCTTGGCCACCCCCCCCAGGTCGCGACTAGGCTCCATAGGGCGCAAGCCAGAGGAGGCTGCGACATTTTTGCGGCGCGCAATCACTGCAACCATGTGACTAAACCCAACGTACTTGGGGTTTCCTGAGTTGTGATCAGCTATCTCGGGAAATCCCTACACAGGGGTCCTATTATAACACCAATACCTCTCCGTTGCCACATTCGGTCTTACCAACCTATCTCTTCGCGACCGGTTCGTCGGTGCAACGCACGCAGGAGGGGAAAGAGGATAAGCATGGCCGCCATGTTTACCAGCGAAGCGGGCAAAATGATGTCCGCCACACTCGACATCCAGGCAACCGGTCTGTTGAACGCGCTTAGCAGCAAGAGGTAGATCAAATAGTAAGCCAGGCTGAGAGGAAAGGTAAGTGCCAGGGGTAGAACCAGATAGCCGCCAAAGACCCGCCCGTAGCCCAGGCTGGTCAGGGCGCTGGTGATGACCAGCGCAAGGGTCGCCGCTCCAAAAGGCCCCCCTGAGAGCAGGTCCAGGGCAAGACCGCCAATAACGGCCCATACTAACCCTTCCCCTGGCCCGCGTAAAAGCATCCAACTGATAACGGCCACCAACACCAGGTTGGGGTGAACGCCAACGATCGTCAGGAATGGACCCAGGCTGGATTGTATCAGCGCCAGGCCCAGCAGCACAGCGAGTCCCAGGTAGCCGCTAATCGGTATCTTCCTCCCCAAGAGGTGACTGCAACTCGGTCTCGAAATCGATGGGGGTAAAGGTGACGATGACCATCACCTCCTCCAGTTTACCGAAGTCCACCGTAGAGCGAATGCGCGCGCTCTGGAACATATCAGAGTCTCGCTGCATGACTTCGGTGATCTGGCCGATGACCAACTTGTCGGGGAAGTTGCCTCCCAGGCCAGAGGTCAGCACAATGTCACCCGGGCTGACCGTCTCACCTTGGGGGATGCGCTCCATCACCAGGCCGCTGTCGATTTTGCCACGCACGACGCCTGTGACGCGCGAGTTTTGCACCCGTGCGTTGACCGCGCTGGCTGGGTCGATGAGCAACAGCACCTCGGCCACGTTGGGACCAACCGCCACGACCCGCCCTACCAGGCCTCGGTCCGTGATGACCGGCATATCCACGGCCACGCCATCGCGGGCGCCCACGTCGATAAAAATCGAGAAGAGCAAGTTGCTGGTGTCTTCGCCGATTTTGTGGCCGATGACGGCTGCTGCTTTATAATCGTACCAGGGATTGCTGCGCGTGAAATTGAGAAGTTGGCGTAACCTCTCGTTTTCGCGTTCCACCTCGGTGAGGCGCGCGTTCTCCACCGAAAGGCGATTGACCTCTGCCTGCAACTGGGCATTACCCTGGCGCAAGTCGCGCAGATCGCGCGCGCTGCGCACCAGGTCGCTGGCGTCGGTACCAACACGCGCCAATCCCGCTTGAAAGGGGACCAGCAGCGCGCGCGTGACATTGCGCACCGGTCCCAGGTAGCCCAACTGGCCCAGCGCCAGCAACAGCAACAGCAGCGCCCCGATCAAGCCGATGACCAACCAGCCACTTCTCGTGTCACTCATAAGGTCTTCTTGCCTATTTTACACCACGGATCGATAATTTCCTCCCCCCATTCTACTACCAGCGGTAGTGGTACGTCAAGAATACCAATGTTTCCAGCCACGATAGAAACACCACCGTACAAAGACTTTGCTTGATCCTCATTACTCGGTGTAACAACGGAAATCCTTGCTTGGGCAGAACGGGATATCTTGTTTAGCGTACCGGCCGGCTGCTAGAAAAGCCAGGAACAGGTCTGGGCTTATGAGCTTTGACAAATCTCTTGCCTGCCGGTATAATTGTTTCACCATTTTAGAAAGGAGACGCACCCATGCGAACGAACCTGGCCTACCTCACGTGTAGTGCGTCTGCTGTCTTGTAGTCTGGCCTCAGTTGACTGTTTGTTATTCGGATAAACCAGGCCGCGGACGCATTGCGCTCGCGGCGTTTTAATTTCTGGGGTTTCCCTGAACCGTTTAGCCAGGTTGTTTTCAAGCCGCGAAAGAGACTCGCGGCTTTTTTTGATCCGATGGCCGTCAGGGCCCCCAGGTCGAGTAGGTCCCGGGAGCATGATCTTATGTTACACGTATCTGAAATTTCCAAAAGCTACGGTCCTGAAACAATTCTATCCGGTGTCTCTTTCGTGGTTAACCCAGGCGAGCGGGTGGCCCTGATCGGGCCCAACGGCTGCGGCAAGACTACCCTGATGCGCATTATTGCCGGTCAGGAAGACCCCGACGCGGGGCAGATCCGGTTTGACCCGCCAGGGCTGTCGCTGGGCTATTTGCCCCAGGCACTGGAGTTCGAAGCGGGCGAAACGGTCGCCGACGCGCTGGCCCGCGCCACCGCCGAGCACAGCCAGGCCTGGGCCGATATGCAGCGCTACGCTGCGTGGATGGCCGATCCACCACCCGACCAGACCCTCCCGGCCCTGGCCGAGGCCTACGCCGACGCCGAGACGCGTTTTGAGACGGCTGGAGGCTACGTCCTGGAAGCGCGCCTGGAAGCGGTGCTGGACGGACTGGGGCTGGCCGAGGTCAATCGCAACCTGCCGGTAGAGCATTTGAGCGGCGGTCAGAAGACCCGGCTGGGGCTGGCCGGGCTGCTGATCCAAGCACCCTGCCTGTTGCTACTCGACGAGCCAACCAACCACCTGGACATCGACGGCCTGGCCTGGCTGGAGGCCTGGCTGCGGAACTACGACGGGGCGGTGCTTTTGACGTCCCACGACCGGACCTTCCTGGGCACCGCCGTCACCCGCTGCCTGGTAATGGACCCATCCAGCCAGGGCTTGCGCGACTTCCCCGGCACCTATAGCGCCTTCGTTGAAGTCCAAGCCCGTGAGCGGGAGCGACAGTGGCAGGCCTACCGCGACCAGCAGGACGAAATCGCCCGGCTGCGCCAGGCGGCCCGGCGGCTACGCGGACAGGCCAAAATGCGGCGGGGCGGCAAAGGCGACAGCGGCGATAAGTTTGCCAAAGGCTTCTATTCCGACCAGAGCGCCGGCTCTGTGGCCCGCGCCAAGCACATTGAGCGGCGACTGGAGCGGCTGCTGACCGAAGAACGGGTGGAGAAGCCGGCCCGCCAGTGGCAGCTAAGAACCGCCTTTGCCGCCGATGACGGCGGCGCGCGCCAGGTAGTACGCCTGGAAAACGTAGCCAAGGCTTTCAACCACCAACCCTTGTTCAGCGGGGTGAACCTGACCCTTACTCACGGCCAGCGCATCGCCCTGCTGGGTCCCAATGGCGCCGGCAAGACGACGCTGCTGCGCATCATCGCCGGGGAATTGGCGCCCAGTGCCGGGCACGTCCATCTGGGGGCGGGCGTGAAAACAGGCTACATGGCCCAAGAACAGGAAATCCTGGATCCCGAGACCACCCCGTACGACACCATCCGCACCGTGGCCCCCGGCATGGACCAGACCCAGGCACGCACCTTCCTGCACCGCTTTCTTTTTGCCGGTGACGAGGTATTCGTCAAAATCCGCCACCTCAGCTTTGGCCAGCGCAGCCGGCTGATGTTGGCGCACCTGGGGGCTCAAGGCTGCAACCTACTACTGCTGGACGAGCCCATCAACCACCTGGACATTCCCAGCCGCGAGAGCTTCGAGGAAGCGCTCATCCAGTTCCCCGGCAGCCTGTTGGCCATCGTCCATGACCGGGCCTTCATTCGTCGGGTGGCCACCGGGATCTGGGAGATGCGGATGGGAAGGGTAACGGAGCAAATGCTCTAAAGGATGGCCTTTTGTTTCAGAGAACTCAGTAGATAAAGATGTAACGGGTTCACCAATCACTCGCAAAAAATCCGTTACATCCTGCCAATCTGTGTTCCAGGATGACGGCGAATCGCAATAGAACAAGCGTACAAGCACATAATTCTGGGACTATGACACAAAGCAAACCAGGGAGCCAGATGGCTCCCTGGTTTGTTCGCTTGGCTGAATGGTTAGGTTGGCAAGCCGGTGGAATACCCTACGGACGGAGATCAAACCCGATGGTTCGTACTACCTCGCTGCAAGCTGGCCAGTACCCGGCCATATCGATCCAGGCTCTCGACGACCAGTCCCGCGCCGCGGGCCACGCACGTCAGCGGATCGTCGGCCACGTAGACACGCATGCGAGTCT
Organism: Anaerolineae bacterium; assembly: GCA_034412795.1. GTDB lineage: Bacteria > Chloroflexota > Anaerolineae > 4572-78 > NAK82 > JAUVPY01. The sequence continues at coordinate 1,270 of DAOUMD010000282.1, read as the reverse complement.
CTTCAGACAGCCGCTCGGACAGGCCTTGCAACAGGCCGCCACCGCCCGCCAGCGCAATGCCGTTTTCCATCAGGTCGGCGATCAATTCGGGCGGGGTCTCGTCCAGGGCGCCCCGCACCGTATCCACGATGATGCTGACTGCGTCTCTAAGCGCCTCGCGAATCTCGACGCTGGACACCTCAACCGCTTCTGGTAAGCCAGTAACCAGGTTTCGGCCCCGCAGCGTAATCGTCTGCTCCTCGGGCAACGGGTAGGCGGACCCGATAGTGATCTTGGCCCGCTCCGCCATGCGCTGGCCGATCAGCAAGTTGTATTTCTGACGCGCATACTGGATGATGGCTTCGTCCATCTCGTCGCCGGCCACCCGGATGGAGCGGCTGACCACGATGCCCTCCAGGGAAAACACCGCCATCTCCGTCGTACCGCCTCCGATGTCGATCACCATGCTACCCAGCGGCTCGGTGACGGGCAGCCCCGACCCAATGGCCGCCGCCATCGGCTCTTCGATGAGATACGCCTCACGAGCGCCGGCGGCAATCGCCGCATCATGCACGGCTCTCTTTTCTACTTCTGTCACACCGCTGGGGATACCGATCACAACCCTCGGTTTGGGGATGGGGAAAAAGGATTGCTCATGGACCTTTTTGATAAAATGGCGTATCATAGCCTCCGTGATCTCAAATTCCGAGATCACGCCGTCCCGCAGCGGGCGAACGGCTACGATGTTGGCCGGCGTGCGTCCTACCATCTCCTTGGCTTCGATCCCGATGGCCAAAGGCCGCCTGGATCGTTTTTCGATCGCCACCACCGAAGGCTCATTGATGACGATGCCCTTTCCGCGGACGTGTACCAGGGTATTAGCCGTGCCAAGGTCGATACCGACGTCAACCGAGAAAAGGCCCAGCAGAGCGTTGAATGGGTTATACACGCGAGTTCGGCTCTCCTTACCGTTCGAACGAATTGCGTGGTCGGACCGATGCCTGTTCCCGACGTATCCTCATTGAGGGTAATCTCAAGTGCGAGGGGAAGTACATCTCAAACATTCCCAAGTTGAGGTGACATAAAAACATCGAGCTTGTCCGAACCAACGCATTATACCATTATTTCTGGAGCAACACAAAGCACCGGAGCAAAGTTGGAGTGTTCATAAATGATTTTCCAGCATCATAGTGCGTCATTTGAATTGCGCAGAAGAGGATGGAGCATCCAAGTGGTAAGTGAACAGCAGACGCCACGGTTCACCGTCATCCATAGGGACCCGGATGTCCTG
>DAOUMD010000281.1:0-7487 GCA_034412795.1 Anaerolineae bacterium | reverse complement strand
CCCAAAGCCTGGGCCGTCTTCAACACGCCGAAACTGATAAAGGATTCCGACGATCCTGCCTCGTCAGGGATGGGCACATCTTGAGGGGCCTCGGCCGTAAACTGGATGAAGAGCCCGTTCCCGGCGTCGCCCTTGTGCAACTGGCCGGTGGAGTGCAGGAAGCGCGGTCCATAGCCCACGGTAGTGGCCAGCTTGAGGCGATCGCGCAGTTGGGTGCGCAGCGCCTGAAGCGCGGCATCGGTCTCCGCGATGGGCTGGACGTAAGCCTGGATGGCGATGTAGCCACGCCCTGAGCCCGAAGGGAGTGTCGAAGGGTCGCCCAGTTGGGCCTGGCTCAGGAAATCATCCAACGCCGCTTTGGTGAGCGGCGCCGATTCGCCAGCGGGTAGAGAACCCTTTTCGGCGTACTCAGATACCATCTTACGGGCCAACACTTTGGCCGACTCGACATTAGGTTGGTCAAAGGGATTAATGCCAAGGCGGTGGCTGGCTACGACGGTGGCCATCTCCCACAAGAAGAATTGCCCCCCCAGATCATACAGATTCTTCAGCCTCAGGCGAACCACCGGCTGCCCGGCATCTTCAAGGGCCTGGACGGCACTATCATAGGTGCCATCCTCCTCTAAACGCAGGTAGACAAACAGGCGGTCATCCTCGTATATCTCAGGCGACCCGACCGGCTCACCCACCACGGGCAGGATGCCTTTCCCCTCCTTGCCGGTGCTTTCGGCGATGAGCTGCTCGACCCAATCGCCAAAGCTGGCGATCTGCGACGAAGTCACAAAGGTCACTTTGTCCCGTCCGGCTTCGGCCAGGTCGCCCATGATGGCCCCCAGCAGGGCACCGGGATTCTCCCTGGCTGCCACACACGACTCGGTGGAGCAAGCCATGCCGATCGCGTCGTCCAGCAGGCGAGGTACATCTACGCCGACCAGCGCCGCTGGCACCAAACCGAAGTAGGACAGGGCCGAATAACGGCCGCCAATGTTGGTGTCGTTGAGGAAGGTGGCCCGGAATTTGTAACGCCCGGCCAGGTCGGCCAGCTTGCTGCCCGGGTCGGTGATGGCGATGAAGTGCTCCCCAGCACCGTCCGCGCCCACGACGTCGGCCACCCGATTATAGAAGTACTTAAAGAAGGAAAGAGTCTCCACGGTACCTCCCGACTTGGTGGACACGATGAAGAGAGTGCGGGTCAGATCAAGCGCTTCGGCGTAGGCCAGCACAGTGCCAGGGTCGGTGCTATCCAGCACAGCCAGATCCAGGTATCCGGGAGCCACCCCAAAGGTCTTGCGAAATACTTCCGGTGCCAGGCTGGAGCCCCCCATGCCCAGCAACAAGGCGTGGGTGTAGCCAGCGGCGCGCACGTCCTCTACAAACCCTTCCAGACGGGCATAATCCTCGCTCATCACTTCGGCGGTGTGCAGCCAGCCCAACCGGCTGGTGATCTCGGCCGGCTCCGGCTTCCAGACGGTGTGATCGTGGGCCCAAATGCGAGCCACGGCGCAGTCCTCGACCATCTCGTCCAGAGCAGCATCCACCACCTCTTGATAAGAACCCAGGCTGACCGATTGAAGCTCCCACTCGGCCAGCAGCCGACTGCGCTTCTCGGCGATGCTGGCCATCAGCGATTCGAAGGACTTGGCGAAAGAGGCCACGCCATCATCTTGCAGTTTTTGGGTGATGGCGTCCAGATCCACCTCGAATTCGGCCAAGCGGGCCAAATCGGCGCGGGCTTCATCTATGCCAGTCTCCAGCGCGGAAGCAACAACTCCGTGGTCAAGGAAAGCCTGTAGGGTAGCCGGTGGCACGGTGTTGACCGTGTGCGGCCCGATCAGGCTGTCCACATACAGAGTATCCGAATAGTGAGGATTCTTGGTGCCGGTGCTGGCCCACAAGGGACGTTGTACCCGCGCACCCTGAGCGGCCAGCTTCTCCCAGCGCGGACCGCCGAAGGCTTCACAGAAGTGGGCGTAGGCCACCTTGGCGTTGGCGATGGCAACCTTGCCTTGAAGTTTGCTATCGCCGATCTCATCCAGCGCCCGGTCAACGGCGGTATCCACCCGGCTGACAAAGAAGGAGGCTACCGAGGCAACTCGTGCTGGGTTGCCACCGGCTGCCACCAGTTTCTCCAGTCCGGTGATATAGGCTTCAGCCACGGCTTTATAGTGGTCCAACGAGAAGATGAGTGTTACGTTGACATTGATGCCCTCGCCGATTAGCGTCTCAATGGCCGGGATGCCAGCCGGTGTGGCTGGCACCTTGATCATCACGTTGGGGCGACCGAGGGTGGCAAAGAGACGACGCGCATCGGCAATAGTTCCTCCCGTATCGTGGGCCAGCGTTGGGCTGACCTCCAGGCTGACGTATCCGTCGGCCCCGCCAGTCTCCTCGTAGATTGGGCGCATCAGGTCAGCAGCCTGGGCGATGTCATCCAAGGCCAGGGTCTCATAGATTTCTTGCACCGATTTGCCATCGTCAACCAGACGCCGTAGGTCTGTATCATAGTCGGTGCTGCCGGCTATCGCCTTTTCAAAGATCGTTGGATTCGAAGTAACGCCGCGCACGCCCTGATTTATCAAAGCCTGCAACTCGCCCGAAGTGATGAAAGAACGGCGGATGTAGTCAAACCATATCGATTGACCCAGGTCAATCAAATCATGCAACTTTGTCATTTTGAGTATCCCTCCATAATTGATTATGACGACTCCTCCACCACGAGAGGAATCCAATATCGTCTCTCAAAGAACGGCTCGAAAGATATTCCAAGTGGGTGATAGACCTCGGGCGGGATGCCGATATCAGCCAGGTAGAGATCACCCGGCACGCTGTGGAGCCCGGTCTTGGGCAGTGCCAGGGTCATCATCCGGTCCGGGCTTATTGACGGCCCTGGCGCTTCGCCGGTGGTGGCGTTGAGACCGGAAGGCACGTCAAGGGAGAGGACTCGCGCCGCGTGCTGGAGGCACAACTCGATGAGTCCGGCAGTCTTTCCCTTCGGCGCGCCGCGCAATCCGTATCCAATGAGCGCATCAACCACAATTTGCGAGCGCCAAATGACCTCCTCGGCCTGGGAGGAGGAGTCGACCAGCTCCAGACCTGCCACCGCAAGGATATCGAGTTGGTTGCGCGCGGCCCCGGTCAACGTCTCAGCTTCCCGATCAAGCACCACCCAGACTTTGAAGCCACGGTTGTGCAAGTGACGCGCACAGCAGAGCCCCCCACCACCATTGCCGCCTGATCCGGCCATAACCGTGACCTGTCCCTTGCTTCCGTCAAGCATGTCTATCACGTTCTGAGCCAAGTTCCGCCCAGCGTTTTCCATCATCTGCAGGATGCCCAGCCCAAAATTCTCCATCGCGATGCGGTCTACCTCGCGCATCTGCTCGGCTGTCACGGCCGGCACCAGGATTCCATCTTCGGTTCGAAACGCCACTCAATTCTCCTTCCCCTGCTGAGTCTCCTCTATCTCCTGCCAGGCACGTAAGAGTTCAGCCACACCCCAGGCCTGAGCGATGCAGCCACGTGGTGTGAAAGGGGGATCGCCGTCGAAGATCTCGCTGATGCTGCCCAGGCCATGGTCGGCCAGATGGTGGATGAGTGGCTCCAAAAAAGAGCGCGCCAGTTCACGGTCGCCGTAGGCGCGCAGATGGGCACTGACAAACGGACCGATGAGCCAACTCCAGACCGTGCCCTGGTGATACGCACCGTCCCGCTGGCGCTGGTCACCGCCGTAGCGGCCAATGTACGCCGGGTCGTCAGGTGCCAGGCTATGCAATCCATAGGAGGTGAGCAGGTGGCGAGCGCACGCGTCTACCACAGCACGCCGTTGTTGGCCCGTCAACGGGCTGTGAGGCAAGGAGACGGCAAAAAGCTGATTGGGGCGTAGTGCCAGGTCGTCTCCCTCCGGGCCGTCGAGCACGTCGTAACAGTAGCCAGCGGTTTCGCACCAAAAGCGAGCAAATCCGCTTTGAGCCTGGTCAGCCTGCTTATCGTAGAGAGCAGGCTCCTGGCCCAGGTGGCGGGCGAAGCCGGCCATAATCCGCAGGGCATTGTACCATAGAGCGTTGATCTCCACCGGCTTGCCAATCCGCGGCGTCACCACCCAATCGCCGACCTTGGCGTCCATCCAGGTAAGCTGCACACCCGATTCGCCTGCATAGAGCAGGCCGTCGGCGGGGTCCAGGTGGATATGGTAGCGGGTGCCACGCCGATGCTGCTCGATGATGTCTTGCAAGACCGGGAAAAGGTCACGCACTAGCGCATCGTCGCCAGTGGCAGCGTGATAGGCGCGCATGGCTTCGAGATACCACAGCGTAGCATCAACTGTGTTGTACTCAGGCGTCTCCGCCTTATCGGGAAAGCGATTGGGCAACATGCCCTGGTCCACAAAGTGGGCAAAGGTACGCAGAACGCGAGCGGCGACTTCATGACGCCCTGTGACCAATGTAAGCCCGGGCAGGCTGATCATCGTGTCGCGACCCCAATCGCCAAACCAGGGGTAGCCAGCAATGATTGTGTTGCCATGCCCCCCCTGGCTCTCCCCCACTTGTAGAGAGGAACCAGTGAGGGGACGGCTCACGACAAACTGATCGGCGGCCAGAACCAGGCGTTCGATAGCCGTCGTAGGGTCAGGCCTTCCCCAGAAGAGACCTGCCCCTGGTCGAACAGACATGGATTGGGCAGGCGCAAGGCCTGCCTCTACGAGCAGTTGCTCTTCGTATGCCCGCCGCTCTGTATACGCTGTTGCACCATTCAGGTTCGGCGATGCCTGGGTGCTGGCCACGATGGTGAGTGACTCGCCAGGACGAAAGGTGGCGTGGAAGTCACCCGCACAGAGGTTATCATCCAACGCATCCAGACCGCGATAGTCTTCTATACTCAGGAAGTAGTTCCGGTACCACTCGTGTTGTGGACTGACCTCAGCCCGGTCACTCAGTACGTAAAAAGGGGTCGCGCCCTTGAAGGCGATGACCCGCAGACCGTGCTCGACCGGCCCAATCCTCATACGCCAATCACCGGCGAAGGTACTGGCGTGGTGGTCGCGATAGTTGACCAACGCCTTTATGTCCAGCGTTAACGGGGCGGTAGCACGGCGCAAGTCGTAGCGGACGTAGGTGGTATTAGCCCCGGGCTGCATCCAGATTCGCTTCTCCAGGGACGCATCGGCCAGAGCAAAGGTCCACACTGGCGTTGTCCCCTCCAGGCGAAAGCGCTCCATATGATGGAAACCACGAGGTTGTATTAAGTCGCCAGACCAGTGGTTAGCAAACAACGGGTAACGACGGCCATCATAGGTCGCAGCCTCATCCAGCTTGGTCAACAACAGGATGCGTCCCAGCGGCGGGCGGAGAGCGGCCACCAGTAAGCCATGATAGCGGCGGCTGAGCAGACCGGCGACGGTGCCTGAAGCATAGCCGCCAATCCCGTTCGTGACCAGCCACTCCCGCCTGACTGAGGAGGCCAGGTTGCCACACACCTCACGCCCAAAATCAATCATAGAAGCATTCCCATCCTGCTCTTGTCTGCAACGAGCTATACTTCAAGGCCGTGACAAGCTGCGCCCATAAGCGCAACCTTAGGATTCAAGATAACGTGGACGGGTATCTTGGCCATCAAGTCAGACATGCGTCCTTTGGCCTGGAATTCCTCCAGGAACCGAGCGTCTTCCAGCGCGGGCAGTATGCGCGGCGGGATGCCGCCACCCAGGTAAACGCCGCCGGTGGCCAGCACGTTGAGAGCCATGTTGCCGGCCTCGGTCCCCAAGATAGAAACGAAGGTTTCAAGCGTGGCAACGCATAGTTCGCACTGCCTTTCACCAGCTAAGGCAGCCTCGACGATGACCGGGTTAGGATCGTCTGCCCTGGCCAGTTGCTCGGCCAGCCAGGCTGGCTCCTGAGCATAGCCGCTGTCCTTGAGAAAGTCATAGATGTTGGGCAACCCCCGGCCGGAGCAGACTCGCTCATAGCTGACGTGCCCAAAGCAATCCAGAAGATAACGCAGAAGATTGACCTCAAGCAAGTTGGTCGGCGCGAAATCGGTGTGACCGCCTTCCGAAGCGTGAGCCCGATAACGTGAGCCATCCCAGGTAAGGAAACCTTCGCCCAGACCGGTGCCGGGCGCGATGACGGCGATGGCTCCACCGGGGGCCACCTGCCCTTCGTTCAACGTGTGCAGGTCATCCGACTCCAACCAGGGCACAGAGTAGGCAATTGCAGCCAGATCGTTCAGCAGGCGGACGCCTCCCGGCGAAAAGCCAAGCGCCGTCTGGAGCTGCGTCTCACTCATCACCCAGGGCAGATTGGTGATAGTGGCCCTGCCAGCAACCACCGGACCGGCCACCCCCAAGCTGGCCTGCTCCGGTTTTAAATCCACCTGGGCCAGGAAGTCGCCTATCAGCACCTCCAGGCTGGAATAGCGGCCGCTGGGCAAGGTCGCCTCGACCAGCGGCGCACGAGGGCCAGATTCAGGGGAGAAAATGGCGAGATTGGTTTTGGTCCCTCCGATGTCTCCGGCAAGCAGCATTGTATGTATCCTTCCTCCCGAATCTTGCTTAATCTTAAACCCTTCCTTAAGACGTTGTGAGAATATGGCTTCTTACGCCGAGAATGGAATGCAGAGTCGCGACTGGTGAGTTTGCTCACTGTCTCTGAAGGGCAGGATTTTATAGTATACCTGAATCGATAAAAACTCAACCAAACCAGACGCTAACTCACGGCTAGTGCAATGTCCAGCAAGACCGCATCCTTGTATAGTAAAGTTGCTCGCCAGGGATTGTCAAGCGACTTTGACACCAGCCCCGAACTCTAACTTGACTAGGACAGCCAGTTCGGGGTATATTCGTATAGCCTGTGTTCATCTTACCCGCTGCCCCTTAGTGCCAGTTTTTTCAACCTTAAGATCTTAAGTAAAAAGGAGAAATCCCATGAAAACGCAACTCACGAGCGTTAGGTTCAGATCACGGTACCCAAGACGTCTTCTGGCCCCACAAAAGATGATCTCACTGGCCGTTCTTTTGTCGTTGATACTGATGACATGGACGGTAGGGCTGGCCGGCGCCGCGTCGCCTTTGCCACAGGATGAGGGAACGGTGTACACCGTTCAAGCCGCCGATTCGCTGAGCAAGCTGGCCGAAAAGTACTTCGGCGACCCAGGGGCTTGGCCAGCCATATGGCTGGCCACCAACGCCAAGGCGGCAGAAGACGACACTTTTGACGCTATCCCTGATCCTGATCTTCTCACCAGTGGGCAAACGCTTTGGATTCCGACCTCGGAGGAAGCCAGCACCCTGATGGCCGAGTACACCGCGGAGCAGGAGGCGACCTTCGCAGCAGCCCCCAAAACCATGCGTTTGCCGGATCTGGGTGGGCGGACGGTGGTGGCGGTCACCGAGAACGCGTACACGCCGCTCAACTTCGTGGACCCGCTGACGGGCGAGGCCGTCGGCTGGGAGTACGAAGCCACAGAAGAGATCTGCCGTCGCTTGAACTGCG
>DAOUMD010000280.1:0-26547 GCA_034412795.1 Anaerolineae bacterium | reverse complement strand
TTGCAGGCCTACTTTCACGGGTTGAACAGCCGTCAACCCCTTCATATACGCAGTCAAAACCACATCTCCCGCGCTCCAGTCTCAAACTGCACCCTTATTCCTGTGTCCCAAACCTGTAACGCTCACTCGTCTTGAGTATTTTGCGGGTGCGTCCCAAAATTTGGGAGAGCACAGGGGGGTGCGAGGGGAGTCCCCCCGATTTCCCCCCGGGTTTGCCCAATTGCCTAAAAATTGGGACGCACCCGTATTTTGCAAAAACCTTGACAGGAAAGATCAGATGTGATATGATAGCCTCAAATTCCCAGTAGAGGCATAAAATGCCAGGTGAGCGCAAACAAACCTATCGAGCAGCTACTTTGAATATGGCCGAGGGAAACCTCCATCGGTTTCGGCTGGCGGCGTTGACCGTCGGTGTGTGCTGGTTTGCTTACTATTTCTTTGCGGAGGTGTGGCCTGCGCTGTTTGGTGCTGGGTCGGGTTAGCCCGACAAAGATTAACGGTAACAAAGGGCGTGGGGCAACAAGTTCCACGCCCTTCTCTTTTGTCTGGTAACAACCTTTCTGAGTAGATACTTTGTCTGAATACGAAAGGAGTGTAAAAGAACCCATCATGATCGTTTGCCGGGGCGTTCGGGGGGCAACCACGGTAGAAGAAGATACCCGGGAGGCCATCCTCAGCGCGACTCGCGAGTTGCTTACCCAGATGATCGAAGCCAACGGAATCCAGGCCGACGATGTTGCCAGTGCTGTCTTCACCACCACCTCGGATCTTACCTCTGAATTCCCGGCATTGGCTGCTCGTCAACTCGGTTGGCAGGACGTGGCACTGCTGTGTACGCACGAGATTAACGTGCCTCACGGCCTCAAACGATGTATCCGCATTCTTGTGCACTGGAACACCGGGAAGCCCGCTTCTGAGATCCAGCACGTATACACAAATGGCGCGGTGATACTACGACCCGACCGCGCCACATAGAAAGAAAAAACAGGAGAGAGAGAAAATGACCACGCAATTGGTCTCGTCACACCGGGGAACTACACGCGAATCGAGGACGGTGCCCTCACACTTTGGGAGGAAAACGCCCTCACACTGGATCAGCCGGCGATAATGGCAACGGGAATCTGCACCAATCCCCACCTTTTGTATTGCCCAATGGCAAGGAGATTTCAGCCATGATTATCATTATGAAGATGGGCGTCGGCCCGCAAGAGATTAATAGCGTAGTCCAGCAAGTGGAGAGTCTGGGCTTTCACACTCACTTGTCACAGGGCGAGGAACGAACCATCATCGGCGTGATTGGTGACGAACGCCCGCTCGATAAGGGTAGCCTGGCGCGAATGCGCGGCGTGGAGCGAATCGTGCCCATTTTGCGTCCGTTCAAGTTGGCCAGCCGCGATTTTCAACCAAGCGATACCGTCTTTCAGCTTAATGGACACAGCATGGGGGGACAGAGAGTTATTGTTATGGCTGGCCCTTGCGCCGTGGAGAGCCGGGAGCAAATTCTTGAGACAGCCCATGCCGTAAAGGAGGCTGGCGCCCATCTGTTGCGCGGTGGTGCCTACAAACCCCGCACTTCGCCTTACAGCTTCCAGGGGTTGGGAGAAGAGGGGCTGGATTACCTGGCCGAGGCACGCGAGGCGACCGGATTGGCCATCGTCACCGAGGTGATGGCCCCCGAGCAGGTGTCCCTGGTGGCGCAATACGCGGATGTGCTCCAGCTTGGTACGCGCAATATGCAGAACTACGCGCTGCTCCACGCCGTCGGTGAAGCGGGAAAGCCAGTCCTGTTGAAACGCGGCATGATGTCTACCATTGAAGAATTGCTGATGAGCGCCGAATACATCCTGTCCCATGGCAACCGGCGCGTGATGCTGTGTGAGCGCGGGATTCGCACCTTTGAGACATATACGCGAAACACACTGGATATCAATGCGGTGCCCGTACTAAAAGAACTGACTCATCTCCCCGTCGTCGTAGATCCCAGCCACGCCACGGGCAGGTGGCACCTGGTCGGTGCCGCGTCAAAGGCAGCGGTGGCTGCCGGCGCCGATGGTCTCATTATCGAGGTTCACCCCAACCCAGAGCTAGCCATGTCCGATGGCGCTCAATCGCTGAGACCATCTCGCTTTGTCGAGTTGATGGATCAACTCAGACCAATCGCCGAAGCAGTAGGCCGCACACTATGACCAACTACCCCCCATATCTTGCGTAATTGCCTCTTGATATATACTACATATTGTGGTATTATATTCCTTGCAAAGGTATCTACTCAGGTTTGATGCATCCAGGACTGCCAGTTCTACCTGAGCAGTTACCCTTGCAAAGTATATCCAGGTGTGGTATACTGATACATGACATAACGTTACAGGCGACGATGCAGGGTGGCCTGCGTTTGCTGTTTCTGTAGATTCAGGTTAGTCAACTTATGTCGGAAGATCTAATTCGGCTGTTAAGATCAGAGAAGCCAGTTCATCGCTGGCAAGCGGCGACACGTCTGCTCGGTGCTGCGCGCTCTCAGCAGCCAGAAGCTCTGGCAGCTCTGGCCCAGGCGCTGGAGGACGGCCATCCTTTTGTACGCTGGCGCGCTGGTTTGACGCTGGCACAGGCTGATCGGCCCCAGGCGACGGCCATCCTGGTCGATGCCTTGGAGAAAGGATCACCCCGGCGGCAGGCTGCATCGGCCGACGCAGTGGCGTATGCGCCTATGGTCAATGCAGAGCCATTGCTCCAGGCTCTGGACAGCCGGGAAGCGCTGGTTCGCCAGAGTGCTGCCGAAGCCCTGGGCCGTCTGCGCCATCAAGCGGCTTGGCCGCGCTTGATCGCCCTGTTAGAAGACAATTCGATCTGGGTGCGAAGGGCAGCAATCCGAGCGCTGGGACACATCGGCGATAGCGGCACAGTCGATGCGCTAACCAAATGCTTAAATGACGAGTCGCCCTGGGTGCGCCGTAGCGCGACTTATGCCCTGGGAGCGATGCGAGCACAGCAGGCGGGGCCAGGTCTGATGGCGGCCCTTGACGACCCAGACCCTCAGGTACGCCGTAATGCTGCATGGGCACTGGGTCGCATTGGAGACCCGGCGGCGCTGCCCAGATTGCGTGCTCTCCTGGCCGAGACAGCGCTTGACGCTGACGTAGCGAAGGAAGCTGAGGCAGCAGTCTATGCTATCCAGCAACCGGCATTGCAGCGGCTACCCGGCGCGTTACAAAAATGGTTGACCCGCCGCCGGGCAGCCGGCAATCCATAGAGAGCGCGGGGTGGCGTGTATGTCGGGATAGGTCCCGGCCGGTTGGCTAAGACACTCTTTCAGAACGGATTAGTGGATTTGGCGAAGCAGGTGACTACATCAAAGGACCCACTCGTGGAACGGATGGCCCATCTCATTGCCCGGTGGGGGTTGGTGACGCCCGCTCTCACGTTTCTGGGGGCCAACAAGCCCCTCAGTTTTGTGGGTAGTCAGGTCTTGTTGATGTTCCAGCCAATAACAGATTTCTTCGTGGCACGCGAACTATCGATGGATCTGGCCACGTTATTGGCGGACCGTGACCGGCTGGATATGCTCCTTGCCAGGCTGGAAACTGTCGAAGCGGAGCATAAAGATTAGAAGGAAATGATTGTTGGATGAACCAAACACAACTGGCACTGCTGCTGCTTCTCATCGCGTTTCTACCTGTCCTGTATCTTTCGGGGCGACGAGTTCAAAAGGGAGACTTCCCGGACCTACGCTCTATTCCAGCCTTTGACGCGCTGCAGGGTGTGACGGCCCGCGCCATCGAGACAGGCCGGGCGGTGCACTTCTCGTTGGGACTGGGTGGCATCACTGGTGACGCGACCGCAGATAGCCTGGCTGGCCTGTCGGCGTTAGAATACCTGGCCGACCAGTCGGCTGCCGCTGGTGCACCACCTACCGTCACCTTGGCCGATCCCACACTCTTACCATTAGCACAAGACGCGATACGGCGACCCTACGGGTCAGATTGGGAGGAGGCAGGCGGACCTGCTCGCCACGTGCGCTGGATCGCGCCCGAACCGGCAGCTTACGCAGCTGGCGTGATGGGAGTGCTGGGAATTGAGGCTGTGGACGCCAACGTAATGATCGGTGAGTTTGGTGATGAGTATCTCTTGATGGCGGAGGCCGCCCGTCGCCGACAGATCACACAAATCGGTGGGGCCAGCGATCCCAACGTAATCCCCTTTGTCTTCGCCACTGCTGACCAGACGCTGATGGGAGAAGAAATGTATGCTGCCGGTGCCTATCTGAAACATAAGCCCTGGCATATCGGTAGCCTGCTGGCTCAGGACTTCATGCGATGGGTCATTGTCATTGCCATCGTTGCACTGGTAATCATTAACACCCTGTTTTAGAATGAGGTAAAGGCGTTTGATAAGTCGCACCGTATCCACCGTCGTAGCCATGAGCGTAGGCCTGTTGGTTCTCGCCGATTTCTTTGTCAATTCCGACTCCATCAACGCCTTGGGATTGTATCTAATTCGCACCGCATCAATCGTGGCGGCATTTGCGCTGGTGCTGGGGATGGTCAACGTGCTTACTGTCCACCTGGGAAAAATATCCGCCCGGCATAAAGGCTGGGGCTATAGCTGGGTACTGTTGGGAGCCATGTTCTTCACGTTGGGGATAGGTTTTGTGGCTGGCGGGCCCGGATCAAGCTGGATGCAACAACTCTTTGAGATGGTGCTTTTCCCGCTTGAGGCAACACTTTTTTCCTTGCTCGCCTTTTTCAGCATCATAGCCGCCTATCGCGCCTTCCGCGTGAAGAGCCTGGAGACCGGATTGTTTGTGACTTTTGGCGTCATTGTGTTGCTGGGGCAGGTCCCTGTTGGCGCAAGACTCTGGGACCAATTGCCAGTCATCAAAGACTGGGTGCTTGAGGTGCCAGCATTGGCTGGCGCACGTGGTATCTTGTTGGGCGTCGCCCTGGGTGCCACAGCCACCGGGCTGCGTGTGCTCTTGGGCATCGATCGGCCCTATGTGGATTGATTGGCCGGTGGCCGGACGGTAAAAGGCTGGCAAATAATATCATATGCCACCTGCCAAAGGATGGAGTAGTGCAATGGTAACTGATCAAGACCATGGCAAAACAAACGATGAACCGATAGAGGACGGTCTGTCAGCATTGAAGCGATTGGCTGCCCTCGACGATGCTGGGGCCGGCAGTTTACAGCAAAAGGAACCTTCACAAACCCCTGGCGCAGGCGATACGCTCCCTGACTGGCTTGAACTTCTATTGGCGAAGTATGGTGAACAGGCATCCGAGCTAGTCGGGATTCTGCCCGGTCCTTCGATTGGCGCGCAACGCATAGAATTAGCCGATTCTCCAGAAAGTGAAGAAGCCTCCGAGGTCGCCAGTCTGCTTGAAAAGATGGCCGCCGAGACGGAAGCGGAGCCGTCAACCGACCGGTTAGCCACATCGGTGGACTGGGGTGAACCAGCACGCCCCGAAGATGAAGAAATCGAAGATCAGCCCCCCTGGCAGGACCGGCTCGCGGAATCGACTCCAACACCTCCAATGCCACCGCTGGAGGAGGCTCCTGACTGGTTAAGTGAATTGGACGTAGACGAATCAAAGCCCGAAGCGGAGGCACCGACAGAGCCCACGGAGGGTGCTGAGTATTTGGCGGATACAGAAGAGGTACCCGACTGGCTCCAAGAAATATCTCTTCCCCAATCCCCTGTCACGCCACAGCCGGCGGAACCATCGCCGCCAGAGACGGCTCCATCCGAGGGCGAAGCGCCCGATTGGCTGGAAGCCCTCACTGACGCTGCACCGGATTGGCAGGCCGAAGCAGCGATACCCGAACCGGATGAGGAAGTGCCAGAATGGATGAAGGAACTGGGTGTCACTACCCCAGAGATAACGCCATCGGTCGACGAAGAAACACCGCTGTTCGATGAAGCCCCCGATTGGCTGAAAGATATGGATGTGGCTGATATTGCTGCTCCGCAGGCCGAGGAAGCGCTGCCTGCTTGGCAAGAAATCGAGACTCCCCCTGAAGTCTCCGAGACGGAAGAGGCGGAAGGTGAAGTACCCGATTGGCTGGCTCGCCTGGCAGACGTATCCACCTCAGAAGCTGAAGAGGCTCCCGCCGTCGAACCATCGCCGCCAGAGGTGCCGCCCCCGTCGTCGCCCGAAGTGGCAGCGGAAGTGCCTGCCGAGCCGGAGGGCGAAATTCCCGATTGGCTGCGCGATCTGGCAACAGCCGAAGAGGCTCCCGCCGTCGAACCATCGCCGCCCCCGTCGCCCGAAGTGGCAGCGGAAGTGCCTGCCGAGCCGGAGGGTGAAGTTCCTGATTGGCTGCGCGATCTGGAAATGGTTGAAGAGGCCCCCGCCGTCGAGCCTTCACCACCTGAGATACCGCCCCCGCCGCCCGAAATGGCAGCGGAAGTGCCTGCCGAGCCGGAGGGTGAAGTTCCTGATTGGCTGCGCGATCTGGAAATGGTCGAAGAAACCCCCGCCGTCGAGCCTTCACCACCTGGGATACCGCCGCCCGAAATGGCAACCGAAGTGCCTGCCGAGCCGGAGGGTGAAGTTCCTGATTGGCTGCGCGCTCTGGAAATGGCTGAAGAAGCCCCCGCCGTCGAGCCTTCACCACCTGAAATACCGCCCCCGCCGCCCGAAATTGCAGCCGAAGTGCCTGCCGAGCCGGAGGGCGAAGTTCCTGATTGGCTGCGCGATCTGGGAATGGCTGAAGAAGCCCCCGCCGTCGAGCCTTCACCACCTGAAATACCGCCCCCGCCACCGCCTGATATAGCAGTCGAAGCGGCCGCTGAATCCGAGGAAGAAATACCCGATTGGCTGCGCAAGCTAGAGGCAGCCGAAGAAGCCCCGGCCGCACAGCCGCCATCACCGGAACTTGCGGCAGGAGCACCTGCCGAGGCAGAAGCACCCGCCGAGGCAGAAGCAGAGACTCCCGATTGGCTGTCTGATTTGCGGCGGGAAACTCCCTCGCCCTTGGAGATAATGGCGGAAGAAGAAACGTTACCTACAGAGCCCCCAGAGGGTGAAGCGGCCGATGAACCCCAATGGTTGGCCGAGTTACGGACAACAGGGAAACCAGACGTACTTGAACTGGATGAAGAGGTAGTCGAAGCCGAAGAAGAGGAGGAGATACCTGACTGGCTGACTGCGTTGAGGATCTCCCCGGCAGTGGGTGAGACGCCGCCACCTGTTCCCGAACTCGCCCCGGAACCCATAGAAGTAGAAGAACCTGAAGCACTGGAGGAATATCACCCGCCAATTGAGGTCGAGCCAGCGACTCCCGAGGCTGAGCAGGTCCCACCCGCACTTGCCGAAGCGGAACAACCGTTTGAAGAAGAAGCCGGAGCATTGGACTGGTTAGCCGAGATTGAGGCTGCCGCTCCCCCCCCGGCGTATGGCGAAGGTGAAGCACTTCCTGTCGAGGCCGAAGCACCACCGGTGGAGGAAGAAATCCCCGAGTGGTTGCTCCAGATGCCACCGGCTGAGATAACCGCTGAAGAAGAGGCACGCGAGGGCGAAAAGGAGACGGTCGAAACGCGCCGTCCCCCCGAATGGCTGGTTGCGGAGCCTGTAACCGACCTCGGGGATGAGGAAGGCGAGGTTCCATCACCTGAGGAAGCACCAGAGATGGAAGAAGCAGCGCCTGACGCTGAGGAAGTTACCCAGGCTGAGATCCCTGACTGGCTCTTGACGCTGAAACCTGGGGAGGCAGAACCCGCCGACCTTCGCGAGGAGGAAGCGGCCGAGACTGAGGACGTGCTGGCGGACATCCCAGGGTTGTTGCCCATCGCAGAAGAGGAGCCGGAGGAAGAGGAAGAACCTATAGCAGCCTTGCGTTCCCGTATGGGAGTCCCAGAAGTGCCTGATGTAGAAGGAGCGCAGGTTTTCAAAGAGGTCGTAACTGAACAGCCCGAAGCAGAGGAAATGCCATTGGAAGCCGAAGCTGAGCCGGCAACCCGACGGGGACGCATCG
This sequence comes from Anaerolineae bacterium, assembly GCA_034412795.1. Classification (GTDB taxonomy): domain Bacteria; phylum Chloroflexota; class Anaerolineae; order 4572-78; family NAK82; genus JAUVPY01. The sequence goes on along the minus strand of DAOUMD010000280.1, from coordinate 18,576 downwards.
TGGAAACCTTGGCTTGGGCATTGATATTCATCATCCTGATCACTATTATCGCGCTGGTCTTGTTGGCCGTAGTGGACAGGATAGGAGATTTGATGGGAGGCACAGTTTTCCGTGAATTCTTCGGCTCACCGATGGTAATTGACCCAGCGCCGGTTAACACATTCCGCGCTCAGGTGACCAAGCTACCACCTGATGCTGTGGTCGTCGTCTCTTTTGACTACAGCCCGGCGACCGAGGCTGAAATGGGGCCGCTGGCTGAGGTCATTGTGGGTGACTTGCTGGACAATCAGGCACGGGTCATCGCCGTGAGCTTACGGCCTGAAGGACCAATGATGGCCCAGCGCCTTTTCGAGCGCTTCGAGAGCAAATACCCTTATGGTGAGCGTGTCATCAACTTGGGCTACCTGTCAGGTCAAACCGCCGGGGTGCAGGGCTTGGCTTTCCTGTCATCTAAGCCCTTGTTCCATGACTGGAGGGAGACACTGGGCGACTATGAGGCCTGGCAGGACGTGGACAGTCTGGATGATGTGGCTTTGATTGTCCCGGTGTCTGACTCTACGTTGGCCGTCCGCTGGTGGGTCGAACAGATGGGGCCTGGTACCCTGGCTGATCGTCCAATGATCGCAGCCGTGAGCGCTGCTGCTGATCCCAGCGTACGCCCATATTATAACCATATTGATCCCAAAGCAGGACAATTGATTGGTCTGGTCAGCGGCGTAACGGATGCAGCAGCCTACGAGAACCGCCTCGGACAGCCAGAACGGGCGGTGAGGAGTCTGGCAGCCCAGTCGGTCGCTCACCTGGGCCTGGTAGTGATCGGCCTGGGTGGTACCGTTATGGGATTCAGAATGCAGGCAGCCAAGGAGGGGTGACTACACCACTGAGGGGTAACTTGAACATGAAAACAGACCCAGGCTTCCAAGGTCCGGGCAGCGTCTGAGCTTTATTCCTGGTATAGTAGAGAGCAGAAGATTATGAGTGCTGGCACGCTAGTTGCTGCCATTCTTACATTTATGGTCTGGTCATACTTGCTGGGTGATAATCCAGCCTTTCGCGTTGCCGAGCATCTATTCGTAGGTACGGCGATTGGTTATGCGGTGTTGGTTGCTTGGTTCAACGTCGTGCAACCTGCATTCTTTGGCGGGGCCGTGCCTCGATCGCCAGTGTTGGCAGCGGTGCCACTCGTCTTGTGCCTTTTACTGATAGCCAGAATACACCCAGCCTGGTCAGCCATCGGCAACATACCGGTAGCCTTTCTACTTGGTGTGGGAGCAGCCCTGGCTGTTGGTGGCGCGCTCTTCGGAACGTTATGGCCACAGGTATCAGCTACGGCGAGTCTCTCGCTGGACCCGGCCGACTATGGAGACCCACAACCCGTGCTCACCAGCACTTTCTTTTGGCAGAACCTGGCTATTTTGGTAGGGACCATCGGCACTTTCTTTTACTTTGCGTTTAACATTCAGCCGCAAGGGCCGCTGGGCGGCTTTCGTGAGACTTTCACTCGATTTTGGAGCGGGATAGGCCGCTGGGTGATTATGATCACACTGGGAGCGCTTTTTGCCAACACCCTGATGTCGCGCATCGCCTTGCTAATCGGACGGGTACAATGGCTGTTGGATGCATTCTGGCCAGCCAATTAATTCAAGCCTCCCAGTTATCCTGGGAAAGAGTGATGCGACGTGACTGAATCGGACAGCATCTTAGTCGCCGATTGCGGCAGCACCCAGACGACCGTCGCCCTTATTGAACGGGTGAATGGACATCACCGGCTGGTGGCCCGGGGAGAGACTATTAGTACCCATCGCACCCCTTGGTTAGACGTGACCATCGGCGTACAGGCGGCGATTCGTCAAATCGAGGGCCTTGTAGGGCGCAGGCTTCTGGCCGAGGACGGAATTCTCATTCTGCCACAAAGCCAAACCAACGACGGTGTAGATGCTTTTGTGATCGTCTCAAGTGCTGGACCACCATTGCGAGTCGTATTGGCTGGCCTCACGCATAACTTGAGCCTGGCCAGTGCCCAACGCGCCGTGGCGGGAACGTACACGCTCACAAATGGCTTGTTGGCAATTGACGAGGGCCCGGCAAGTCGAGATCCAAATACTCGCATGCAGGCTTTGCGCCAGGCCAAGCCTGACGTGATTATCATTACAGGCGGGACAGATGGGGGTGCGATAGGTCCGGTGTTGAAGGTGGCGCACATGGTGGCCCTTTACAACCAGATACTGGATCCCGAAGAACGGCCACTTACTTTCTATGCTGGTAACGCCCAACTGGCGGATGACCTAGCCGCCCTATTTGCCGCGACTGGCGAACTGCGGGTGGTAGCCAACGTTCGTCCCAGCCCAGATCAAGAGAACTTGAGGCCGGCCCGGGCAGAACTGGAAGCCATCTATAGGAAACTCAGTCTGGCTCGGGTACCAGGTCTTGACAAGCTAGGCCAATGGGCTGGCAGGCCCATTTTGCCGACGACAAGCTCTTTTGGGCAATTGATTCGTTACGTCGCTGACCGTTACCAACTCAAAGTAGTAGGAATAGACCTGGGCAGCGCTTCGACTTCATTGGCTGCGCAGGCCGGCGACTTGTTTAGCCTTACAACCCGTGCTGATTTAGGGATTGGAGTATGCGCAAGGACAGCCACCGACTCAATTTCAGCAGAGCGCATCACCCGTTGGCTGCCCTTCGAGATGGAACCTGACGACGCGCGGGATGCGCTTTTCAACAAATCGTTACATCCGGCCAGTGTGCCGCAGACGTGGGAAGACTTGCTCCTGGAATACGCTTTAGCTCGCGAGGTTCTACGAGAGGTGGTGGCTCAGGCTCGGCCTGGATGGCTGCAGGGTGGACATCGCTTATTGGCAGATACCCCTCAGTGGGATTTGATGATTGGCGCTGGGCGTACACTGACTCAGACATCGCACCCTGGCTACGCAGCGCTGTTGCTTCTCGATGCGCTGGAGCCAGTGGGTGTCAGTCAACTTGCCCTCGACGGCGCGGGCATAGCGGCTACCCTGGGAGCTGTTGCTGGTGCACAGCCGCTGGCCGCCGCCGAAGTAGTGGAACACGATGCCTTTCTCAACCTGGGTACGGTTGTTTCTCCGCTGGGTACTGCTCGACCCGGAGAAGTAGCCCTCCGTGTGAAAGCCTGTTACGCGGATGGCCAGGAAATTCAGCAAGAGGTGATCTACGGATCCATCACAGTGATACCTCTGGAGTCTGGCGAGCGAGCCACGTTGGAACTGCGCCCCACTCGTCGCTTTGATATAGGGTTGGGGGAGCCAGGCCGAGGCGTCACTGCCGAGGCCGAAGGCGGTATCCTGGGCCTCATCATCGACGCGCGTGGCCGGCCACTGGAGCTGCCTGCCGACGATGAAGGTCGCCGTGAATTGGTTGGGGAGTGGATGAAGAGCTTGGGGATAAGAGACGGCAAGAGCGGTGGGGAAACCGAGTTTAGTAGCTGGCTGCGCGAGGCGGCGAGTCAGCCGACACTGGGAGTGCAGCCGGGCCCAAGTGCCGGTCTGGCATCGTTACATTGACTTATGTGTGTGTTGAGCTATGAGCGGAGATATCGGTCCAATTCTGCCATACACCCGGATCAGCACAACGGGGCTGATCCGCATTGAGCGCATCTTGCCAGCGCCGGGAGAAATCTTGGTGGAAAAGGGCGAGCAAGTTGAGACATTGCAAAAGATCGCCCGGATTCCGATGCGCGGCGATATCCAGGTGCTGAACGTGGCCCGCATTCTGGGGCTGGATGATCGAGATCTATCGCAGGTGATGATCAAGAAGCGTGGTGACCGGGTAGAAGCGGGCGAGATTCTAGCTGCGAGGCAGAGGGTTCTCCCCTTCTTGCACAAGCCCTGCCGATCACCGAACGCTGGCCGCCTGGTGGCCATTGCCCACGGATGGGTGGTGATCAAAACGGAGACCGGCCCTGAAACAGAGGCCGCGGACCGGGGCGAAACGGTAGACTTGCTAGCCTTTGTCCCCGGCCAGGTCGTGGATATCACAGACCAGCGCAGCGTGACCATCGAGGCCGTCGGCACACACATCATTGGAGCTTGTGGCCTGGGCGGCGAAGCGAATGGTGTTTTACAGATGGCGGTAGAAAATCCCACCGACACCCTCACCGCCGACCACATTGGGATGGGTGCTAACAATGCCATTCTGGTAGGGGGATCTGGCGTATCACCCGAGGCATTAGAACTTGCCAGGGAGATGAAGGTGAAGGGCATGGTCGTGGGGGGTATCAGTTCATCCCTCCACGAACTTGCGCCTGCCTCTCCCTTTCCTATCGTAGCAACTGAAGGCTACGGAAGCTTGCCCATGTCACCATTTGCGTTCAACAGTCTGAAGCGATTTGAAGGGCACGAAGCTTCCATAAGTGGACAGATGGGCGACATATGGGATACCTCACAGCCAGAGATTTTTATACCATTACCCAAGCATCAGCAAGTTGATGAACGCGAATTGCTGAGTGGGGAGATCCCTCTTGAGCGGCCACTGATTGGTCGTCGGGTGCGGGCGCTGCGTTGCCCGTTGTTGGGCCAGGTAGGGGAAATTGCGTCGGTACCGGCAGCGCCTCAGCCCCTGCCATCAGGCTTGACCCTGCCTGGTGCCCAAATTGTTTTTGCGAGCTTTGCGAGTTCAGAGAAGTTTCCGTCGCAGCACAATGCGATCTCGGCGCAGGGCGTGGATCGCCCACGCCAGACGAATATACAGTTTGTGCCCTGGCTCAACCTGGAGCGCATATGAAAATCTCGAATTCAAGCGTTTGCTAGCTGTTCCTAATTCGCAATTCAGAGAGGAGCGAACTTATGGCAGGCAACAACCGACTATTTGTACTGATCGCCCTATTCCTGGTCGGCTTACTGGTACTGGGTCTGGTGGCCATTGGCGGCGTGGTAGCCTTCGGTCAAATTAACCGGGCCCAGCAGGCAGCTCGCCCGACCTTTACACCCACGTTGCCACTCATCGCACAGGCTACGCCGACGTTCCCACCCACTTTCACGCCAGTGCCGACCAACACGTCACTGCCGACCGCCACACCAACCAAAGTGGTTCAGGATACGCCGACGCCTACTGGCGATGAGACGCCCACGCCTACGTGGACACCAGTGGCCACGTCCACGCCGGTGCCCGGCGCTACGCCGGCCGGGGAAGAAACCACCCCTGACACTGGTATCGGCGGGCTGGGCGCGGCTCTGGCGGCTATCGGGCTAGCTGGTGTATTGTTCTTCACCCGCCGCCTGCGAGCTGCGAGCTAGGAGCTCATCTCACAGGCTCTACGCGGAGCAGGTATGATAAGCTAGGATGCGGCGATCAGGCCTGGCCCGCTCGTGCGTGCGCGATCTGAAAAAAGGAAAAGCCCCGTCCCATTTGCGCTTAGGGCTGGCTCCCTACCAAGACAATACCCATCCAAGCCGATCCGATTTCCAGGTCCGCAGGTCGGGATGGTCCACTGCGCGTCGGGAATGGGCCGGGCCTGTTTTCTCGCATTGGTAAGGTGGTGGGAATGAACACCCTGGCCATCACGGCAGGCTTAGGACTAAGGATTTAATAACTTACCCATCAGGCCGTGTTGACATTTGAGTCTTTGCGCCTGAGAACCCCGCAACAGATAACCAAATGCATCTCTGGGAATGCACAAATGCACAAAGTTATTCTTGGACACGGCCTTAGCACGTAGGACGCAAAGCCCTCGGGGTCAGCCCTGGGTAGAGAAAAAGCACTGAATGAAGCGGACTCTTTTCAGGAGACGTCTCCATTGTCGGGCTTTTCCAAGAATTAAATTGCGCAAACGTCCTGCCAAGACTCGTTGAAACAAAGCCGGACAAGTGATGCCTGGAAAAGCCCCAGCAATTCCAAGAAGATACTCTTGGCATTGCCCAATGCCCGAATATTTTCTTGGCACTGCCTTGGGCGTTGACAAAAGAGACTTAGGATACGTGCTTTAGAGCGGATGCTGTAGTATAATCGGGACGCATCCGCTTTCGTTATAGTAGATAATCGAGGTGTCCAATGACTGACTCGCCATCCTTCTCTCGCGATGCAGATATGCGATATGTCACCGAGCGGGTGATTGGCGGCGATTGCTGTGCGCTGGTAGGAGTCAGCAACGTCGGCAAGAGCCACTTTCTGCGAGCCTGGCGACACCCCGAGGTCGTGCGTGCCTACCTGGGCGAGGCAGCCGACGGACTGGGGTTTGTGTACATTGATTTCAACCTGATGCTCGAAATGAGCGAGCAAGGGTTTTACGAGCTGATCCTGCGCACCGTGCTGACCGTCTTGCGTGAGTTGCCCACCGAGCCAACGATCTACGATCAGGTGCACGAGGCATACCGGCGCGTGGTGGAGCCGACGAACCCCTTTCAGGTGCCACTCAGCTTTAACGAAGGTATCATCACCCTCTGCGAAGACTGGCCCCGACGGCTGGTATTCCTCTTCGACGAATTTGATGAAGTTTTCCAAGGGATCGACGAGCGTGTGTTCTTGAACCTGCGAGCCCTACGCGATCGTTATCCCGATCAATTGAGCTACGTTGTCGCCACACTTCAGCGGCTGAGCGAAAGCCGTCGAGGGCCAGAGATCGGTGAGTTTTCCGAATTGTTCGCACACGACACCCGCTATTTGGGCATGCTCAGCGAGAGTGACACTTTGCGTATGATTGACGAATTTGTGCGGGGGGAAGGTCCGGTGCTTACGCCTGAGGACCGCGCTTTCGTTCTGGCCCAGGCCGGCGGACATCCGGGACTGCTCAGAGCCATCTGTCACGTCATCGTCAGAGCCTTTGAGCGAGATGAACCCGGCCATGTGCGCGCTGCCGATTACCGCCTGCTACGCAAGCGGATGGAAGATGATGTCACGGTGCGGGGGGAATGTGTCAAACTGTGGAACCATCTTCCGAGCGAACTCCAAAGTGCGCTGATGGATTTCTTGGCCGACAAGCAAATTGATCGGGTATCGCTGCGACGTTTAGAGGAGAAGGGAGTTCTCGTCAAAGACAAGAAGGGGACCTACCACCTCCTCGGCAAGGCATTTGAAGGTATGGCCCGGCGCCAGCGGCTTCTCAAGGAGCCGATCCAACCAGGCGTGCACCTTGACATTGAGGCCGGAGAAGTGTACGTAGATGGACGCGCCGTCCCCGTTCTGACTGATCTGGAGTATCGCCTCATGCTCCTGCTCTACGGACAGATCGACAAAATCTGCGACAAGTACCGCATCGTTGAGGCAGTGTGGGGCGAGGATTACATCGAAGAGGTAGACGATGCTCGCATCGAAAAACTGGTGAGCCGCTTACGGCAGAAAATCGAGCCAGACCCCACAAATCCCCGCTATCTGGCCACCGTGCGCGGGCGAGGTTACCGGCTCCTCTCCAGGCCAACGAATGGATGAGTTGAACGTCAGCATGGGTGCGTTCGGATTTGGGGGGCAAGACCGAACCACCTGGTCGCCGGCCGCCACCTGGACCACGGCCAGGCGCGCCCCGCTGCGCTCCGCCAGGCGATAGACCGCGGCCCGGTGATGCTCGTACAGATTGGTGGCGTCGTAAATGACGTGGTAGTAATGGCGCGCATACCATCCCATGAGGATGTGGCACACCCGGTGCACGCGCCGGCTCTCCTCGGGGCTGTAGCTGGGGGGCGCAAACAACTTCTGGCGGATGCGGTCCGACTCGACGACCACCGCCGGCAGCCGCCGGCCCAGCTCGCGGGCCAGGGTGCTTTTGCCTGTGCCCGGCAGCCCGCACAGCATCACCAGGACCGGCTGGCCCGGCGCCGGGTCAGGGATGTCAACGTGGACCTGGCAGCGGCAAGCGCTGCGCCTACGTCGAACGAGTCTGCGTCGTGCTTCATCACCGACACCCACCAGCGGGACTACTGGTGATTACTGCTTTGGCAAAGTCATATTCGCCGTTACTACTCAGGCCGGTAGCGGAATCGTCACCAGTCTAGCACCCTGAGCCTGTCGAAGGATGACTATCTTGGTCTCCGGCCTGAGTAGTAACTATTCGCCCCTACTCGAGAATCACCGGCAGATAAATGTCGTACTTGGTCTCTATGCTGAAAGCGAAGACGTCGGCCGGGGGGCTGACGTTGCCCGCCCTGTCGGCGGCCGACACGGTCCAGGTGTAGACGCCGTCGGGCAGCGTGTATACCTGGCGGCTATCGGCGAGCGGCAGGGGCGTGTGGCCGCTCAGAGCCAGGGTATAGGTCACCGGGCCGGAGAGGGCGTCGGCTACGTCGCTCCAGTCGAAGGTGATGCGGTGGGTGGTGGTCAGCGCCCCGTCGGGCGGCGAGATCAGGCTCGGCGCGGCGGGCGGCGTGGTGTCTACCGTCAGTCGCCAGGTATCGGTATAACCCGAGGGGATCTGTTCGCTTTCGTAAAGGGCCTGCGCCGTCCAGGTGTACACTCCGTCGGCCAGGCTCAGGCTGTGCCAGGTAGCCGGCGTGGTGGCCAGCGTGTCGCTGATCTTGAGCGTGTAATTCGTGGCCATGAACCTGGGCGTCCACTGGAAAGTGATCGCGCCCGTATTGTTCAGGTGTTGGTCGGGCGGCGCGATGAGCGCCGGGCGAGCCGGGAGTTGGGGGCAGTCGGCCAGGACCGACGAAAGGATGGCGTCAAAGACTGCCGGCAAATCTGCCGGATTTAGGACAGAATAGACCTGCCCGCCGGTCTCCTGGGCGATGGCCCCCAGAAACTGCATATCGGCACCGACTCCCAGTCCAAGGGGATAGATCGCCACGCCCAGCTCGGCCGCTTTCTGAGCGTAATAGATGCCACAATCGTAAGCTGTACCGCCGTCGGGCCACAGGTTGGGGTCGTCGTCACACACCCCCCCCCGGGCTTACGTTAGGCGCACCGTCGGTTAACAAGATCATCACCGGCAGGGCAGCCGCGCCGCGCGCGCAGGCCGAGTCGGCGCTGCCGTCGCACAGGTTATCCACCCCGCCCCGATTGTCCACGTTGTAGCCCAGCATCTCCAACCCGGCCCGCATGCCGCAGGCGGTACACGTACCGCCGCCCTCCCACTGGTCCTCCACCGAGTTGAGAACCACGGTGTAGGTGTAGGGCGTCGGCCCGCCCGGCCAGCCCCAGGCAGCAGCGCCGACGTAGCAGTCAGCGCCGTAGCACCGCCGGCACGTCAACTCTGAACCCTTGCTGGCCGTGTGGTTGTAATACACAAAACCAACCTGATCGAACTCGGGGTCCAGACGGCTGATGAAGTCCTTGATTGCCTCCTTGGACTCGCGAATCGGCTCGCGGTCACCGAAGAGTTCGTTGGACAGATTATCCGTCGGTCCCGGCAGTGCGTAGTAGCCCAGGCATTGTCCCCCCTCGGCCACGGTGCGCGGATCGGTGATGTTCAGCCCGTAGATGGGATTGCAGGGATCGCACGCCTGGCGCTGCGCCGAGCCGGCGGTGGTCCAGTTGTAATGCCCGCCATTGCACGGGGTACCCTGTTCGCAGGCATTGCTGGGGTTACTCGTGACATTAGTGGGCAGCGACCCGCTATCGTCGGTGACGATGAGGCGGTCGATGGTGTAGCCCGGTCTGCCGGCGTAAAGCTTCAACGTGTGCCAGGTGTAGGGTGCGTCGCCTTTGGCCAGGCTCGACACCGAGCCCAGCTTGATCCAGGTCCAACCGGTGCCCACGCCGTTGCCCTGGGTGTCGTCGGCCTTGTGGATGGCCTCGTCGTTGACCTCCCAGTAGATCACGTCCGGGTTGGTCGTCCCGTCCAGTTCCTTCGACCAGCCGTAGAGGTCGCTCTGTCGCCCGCGCAGCCAGATGTGGGCCATGTTGCCATTCCACGAAGCAGGCAGGGCGAAGTCGTATTCCAGGCGCGGCGCTATCCCGTTCTGGGCGTCGGCCAGGGTGTAAAAGCGGCCTAACAAAGGCGAACTGGGCATGTTGTCGGTGAAGGTGACGAAGGGATGGTGGCTGACCGCCCCCGGCGCATCCCAACTGGTGTCGATGTTGGGCGGCGGCTTCCAGGTGTCGGTCCACAGCCGGTTGATGGCCCAGTAGCCTTGCCCGGGACCCCGAAAGGCGCGCTCCCAGGTCGAGGAGTTTTGCGAGTACAACTCGGCCTCCAGGATCTGGTAGTGATCGCCGTCGTACTCGGTGGGGTCCAGCGTATCCCCGCACAAGTTGGAGGTCAGCGTGGCCGAAAAGACGGTATGGCGTACCCCATTGTCGGGATAATTCACGTAATCCGGGTTGCTCACCTGGTCAGGTTGGTTGCGCTCGAAGCAGTTGAAGCAGATGGTGTCGTAGTTCATAGAGTCGGAACGGTCCATGACCACCACCACGTCCAGGGGGCAGTCGCCGGGCGTGATCTGCTTCGTCGGGGCCAGGCGGGCCGGAGAGAGGGCGGGACCGGCCGGCGAGATTCGATCACCCGGCGGCGCGGCCTCGGCCCGGCCGCCCCACAGCGGAAAGCTGATACACACCAGCCCGATCAGCGCGATGCCGGTCAACTTGGACCAAGGAGAGGCAATAATGGTGGAGCGCCGTGAGCAAGATGCGTGCTTCATCGTTATCTCCTATCCGCCAATAAGGTGCGGCCTCACCCGGGGACTTCGCTCCGTACCTGTACTGCGCTGTAACTATTATATAACCAGTTACTACCTGTTGCACAATAGGACTTGGGTACCAGGGCGATGGGTGCGTTCGGATTTGGGGGCGGACCCCTTCCCCGGCCCCTCCCCGAAGCGGAGAGGGGAGCCAGTTCCCCCTTTCCTGCGAGGGAAGAGGGTCAGGGGGTTAGGTCTTGCCCCCCAAATCCGAACGCACCCGTAGATCGAGCAGAATTTGACGACATCCGAGATTGTAGTGTAAAATACGGGTGTAGAAAAACCGACCATCACCACTACTACAACACTACTACCGTTACTTCTGCTGTTTGTATTGTCAAGGCGACGTAGCCAAGTGGCAAGGCAGGGGTCTGCAAAACCCCCATCGCGGGTTCGAATCCCGCCGTCGCCTCTTTGATGGTTTATCTTTTGATTTGTAGATAACCTATTTCGCAATCCTATCACTGCCTCGCTGCCTTACCAGTGTGTGTCGCCAGAGCCAAAGCCCCCGATCGGTGGGCTACTGTCCTGTTTTGTTTGCTCCCTGGTGCAGGCAGGGCTACACTCGCCCCTTCAAGCTCACGATCGTAGCTTCTCTCGATGCATTCGACCGGAAAGGGTTTCCCCCTGTTAAGTCAAAGCGGTTCACCGATTAACCCAGTTGCTAACACACGGCGGAGCCAGTTGGAGCTTTTCTTTCTTCACTGGAACCCCGGCGTGACAAGCCGCTCGTCGAGTCTCTGCGGCATACGGCCACGCGAGGGAAACCAGCGTGAAAGATCAAAGCCTATCCTGGCTGTGGCGAAAACCAGCCTAGACGTTGACCAGTACCTATTCGCTTGATCGGGCGACTCTGGCTCACAAATACCCTTTTGCTATCGTGCGGTAATCGCAATCGGGAAATCCTCTTCCATCGCCGCCGCCTTGAAGATGGGGTGCTGGCTGGCCCGGGTGGGGACGTGATCCGCCAGGTGACGGAAGACGTCGAAGACGCGCACGTAGCCATCCCCCAGCATCCTGGCCCCACCGCGCAGGGCTTCCAGCAGATAATGCGTGAACAGGCCGTTGTTCATCCCCGGCGATACCCAGGAAACCTCATCGGGCCGACTCGAGGCGATGACGACTTGCCCCATCCCTACACGACTTGCCTGGATGTCTCTTAGCAAGGCGGTCATCTCATCGCCGGGGATGGCGGTGCCGGGCAGGTCGGCCAGGTCGCACTCGTAGGGAGGATGTATTGCTGCGCCTCGCAATCGTCGAGGTCATAGTCGCCGTGGCCGGAGAAGAAGATGACCGCCGTATCGTCGGGGCCGGCCAGTTCCGCAAGATCAGCCGGGGTGGCCCGGATGCCATCATCAATGGCCTCGTCGTCGAGAAGTCGCGTGACTTGGGTCAGGGGATAGCCGCAAGCTGTCGGCTCGGTCAGCAGAGTGCACAGGTCGCGGGCGTCGTTGAGGATGGCTTCGGGCAGAGGATTGAGCCGGGGATACTTGGCGACCCCGATGATCAGCGCGTGCCCACCCTCGAAGGCCCCAGACAGCGGCGGTAGTCTGGCCCTGTCCATTTCGGCCTGGAGGTAACCCTCGACCTGGATGGGCGGGGTGCCCAGGATCCCGGCCAGCAGACGCTTAAAGTCGCCCTTATGGTCCATACTGCGAAACACGACCACCTTCTAGCGGCGCAAAAAGGCGGGCAGGTCCCGCTTTTGAGGGCGAGCAGCACCCTGCAAGAGAATCGGGATGACCCAATCGCTGGCGTCATTCTCCACGCGGGTCTGGATGGCGCCCCACATCTGCTCGTTCTGAGTTCTACAACTGCAGGCTGCCATCAGCACCATCCGGCACTGAACGGCGCCCATTCGGGTTGAATACCATCGCGAAGACCTATGAAGTACACAGGATCATCGTTCCGTTGGATTGATGGAAGTGCAATGGATCACCAAGCCAGTGCGAATCACAATAGACATGGGAATGTGGGGATGCTTGTGCAACAACGTGCTCCTCGTCCGACAGGCTTGTCAAGAGCTCGTGAAAGGCCTCGCCTGGTTTTGAAGTCCCAAGTTGTTCAACATGCTGTCTTAGTCCTTCAAAGGTAAGGGCCCTGATTTCTATGCCTTCTTCGAATGCCTTGCGTGCGAGAGGGAAGAGGCGCTCCACGACGACATTCAGGAGAACTGTTTCGGTGTCCCTTAGCGAAAGTTGTATGGTCTCCACGTTCGGTCTGCCGTCGCCGCGCTGACCTTGCGCAATAAACCACGACAACGGCTCGGAATACAGCTCCTGCTCATCAATTCCGAGTTCGTCTCTCACATAGCTTTTCCAAGCCTGGCGCAGGCTTTCGGCATCATCCCCTTTTCCCATGCGTTCCAGCACATTGGCCCTGAGCAGTGGGCGAAGATACGGCAGCGGGTGATCTCCATCGTTATGGAGCAAATCGGCAACGCCATCAATCTGAGGCTTAAGAATCTGCTCGATAATCGACTCACCAAACCGTCTTCCCGCAGCCACTGTGCCAAAGACATCGGCACCTCCTTCTTCCAGCCATACAAGCGCCAAGTTAAGATGAGCTCTGGACTGCCGCGGATCCTTTATCAACTTTCCAATATCATCCCTAATCTGGGCGTGAAGTTGAGACTCTCCCATTCGAAGCCCCTCAGGGCTTTCCAGATGCCAAAATACTTTATGCCCAATTTCGTGGGCCGCAGCCATGTGATCATCGTGGCCAGCATGAAGGTGACGCGGAATACTTACCACAGAAACGGTTGAGTACAGACTACGACGAATCGTGCTGGTCTTCCCATAAAAGCTCACTGACCCAAATTCAGACTGATCACGCAGGTTACGGGGCAAGAATCTGTTTGCACGCTCGTCAGCTTCGACAAGCGCGTTTTCGTATCGGGTCAATTCGCGCTGTTCCGCTATCCGACTGAGCCCAGCCCATTCATCAGATATGGCCTGCAGGGCTCTGTACCTGAGATGCCTCGGGGCGTTCTCGAAGTACGCAAAGTACTCGCGTTTAAACTGGTCAAAACTCTGAAGTAACTGGTACAGGCTGCCATATTTGTCGCGATCTTTCTTAGCCCGCTTTTCGTACATTGTTGTCCACTTCTGTATGTCTTCACCTATCGCGTTTTGATGAAGGGATACCTTTTCCGCCATGATTTGCCTCCTTTGTTGGCGAATGCTATGATCGCCATTTATCAAGCGTTCTGTGCGCATCGAAATCCTACACTCAGCCCCGGAATAGCCACATTCATGCCTCGGGACACCGAGTCCCAAAGAATCGTACTCCACGCGCCTCCACGTGGAACATAGCCTGTGCTCTGGGTGTCTACGGTAATCTCAAATACGTTGCCAATCAGGTCTTCAACTCCGTAAGGGCTTCGCCCGAGAGGGTACTGGCCAGGCTTAGAAGGGGATTGTATAGTGAGGTTAACCATGTTGTTTGTAGGCGTCGGCTCTATTTCTCCCCAGGGAAACCGACGTCCATCCGCGCCACGAGCCGCCTTTTCCCACTCTGCCTCGGTTGGTAAGCGCTTGCCGACCGCCTGGCAGTAAGCCTTGGCTTCATCCCCGTTCACGTTGTACACGGGCCATCCTTTTTCCAGCGATGATCGATTACATTTCTCTGGGTACTGGGCACAGTAGTCCGACCAACTCACCTCGAACTGATCGATGAAGAACCCATCCAGATAGAGGAGGCGAGCATCTTCTTCTGTGCCCATTTCAAACTCCCCAGGTGGCACCCAAAGCATGCCTGGCGGCGCATTTACACTGGCTCCTTGGGTAGAAGGAGCTTGGTCCTGTTGAGGACCAGTGAGGGAAAACTCCCGCCACCAGCCAGGCTGCCACCAGTGCCATTCGCGACGATGCCAGAGGCCACCATCGCTGCTTCCAACAAAAGTTGAATTGCCAACTCGGCTTACAGAAAAAGCGAAGCGGAGCCTCAGGTCACTTAGCAGTTTCCACCCTTGCTCCGTTCTTTCCCACACGCCCTGACCTCTCGTTCCAGCCAGCAAGCGGCCTGAGCTGGGATCAACCGCAAGCGATAGGACTGGGGCACCCTCGATCTCTGGCGTGGGTACCACACTCCAGGATTCTCCAACGTTCTCGCTTTGAAATAGGCCGGTGTCTGTCGCCGCGTAGAGCACGTCGGGGGCAACTGCCAGGGATCGAATAATGTGGCTTTCTTTCAAAAGGCTTGAACTTGCTAGCTGGATCCAACTGGCCCCATCATCTTGTGTCATCCAGATTCCATCGTGCCAGATACTTACGTAGATGTGTTGCGGATTACTGGGATCCACCGTTATGCCCCATAGAATCGGTGATGGGAATTCAGTCGGTGGATTAGGAATCAGCGACCAGTGATTACCCTTGTCATGGCTGCGAAATATGCCCTCCGATGTTGTGATGTAGACTAGGCCGTCACGTCTGATGGCAATGGCCCGGATGACCCTGTCTGAGAGGGTATTTCCCGCTATATTTTGCCAGGTCTGTCCACCATCGTCACTTCGATATAACCCTCCCTTTGATCGGTCTGCAGCATATATCAGTTGGGGCTCCATCGGATGCAACGCCACGGAAGTGGCGTAAAGGCCAATCCCGCCTGTGACGGTTGACCACCCGTCGGTCGACAACCAGCCGCTGTCTGCATAGGGAAGAATATCCCACTCAGCTTGAATGGCAACAAACAAGGCCACAACCATCACCAGTAATGGTGTTAAGCCAATTATACCTGCCCGCTGCAACCGCTGCTGCTGCCGCCGTCTGATACTCGCTTTCAGAAACTTACGCTCCAATTGGCTCAAGTCACTATCGTGCATCTTGGCCCAATCCACTGCCTGCATTAATCGCGCGCCGCGATAAAGGTAGCTGGGGTCCTGGCTATGTTTGTCCCATTCCATCGCCGCCTCAGTCAACTGGCGGTGAGTGCGCAGAGCAACTCGATCTTCATCAATCCATCCCCGCAGGCGGGGCCAGCCCCGAATCAACGCCTCGTGGGCGACGTCCACCACTTCTTGATCCGTCTCCTCCTCACGGGCGGTGGTCAGCAGCCGGGCGCCGGTCAGTTTGTGCACAACCCGTTCCACCTTCTCCGCCTGAGCCGGTTCAGGGATTAGCTCCGCTTTGCTGGCCCGTCGTCGGGTGTCTTCAGTGCCCTCGCCCGGCTGGGTCAGGCGCAGCAGCACCCGCCGCGTCATCTCCTGCTCTTCGGGCGTGGAGTCTGCGTAGATCTC
The DNA here is from genome assembly GCA_034412795.1 of Anaerolineae bacterium. Classification (GTDB taxonomy): domain Bacteria; phylum Chloroflexota; class Anaerolineae; order 4572-78; family NAK82; genus JAUVPY01. Next base: position 2,763 of record DAOUMD010000280.1, on the reverse strand, counting down.
CTCCGCCCGGTGGGCCAGAGCGCCCTGCACGCCCCCAATCGCCTGATAGGCATCGAAGGTTAGCCATTCCCCTTGCCGGCGTTGCCACAGCTCCCACAAGGTATGCTGCACCAACGGCAATACTCCAGGCTCGTGCCCGGAGTCGTTCAAGATGGTGCTTACCAGACCCTTCTCAAAGTGCAGCCCCACCAGCCGCGCCGGTCCTTCCACGGCTTGGCGCAATTCGGACTCGTCGAGGGGGCTAACCACCCGCTGCCGTCGCTCTAGCCGAGCTGCCAGGTCAGGGTAATTTGCTGCCCGGCTATAGAAGTCGGCGCGCATAGTCAGCACGGCGACCAAGCCGCGTCGCTCGGGGTGGGTGGCATCCAACAGGGCGGCAATGAAGGCAAGCCGCTCAGCTTCGTCATCGCACAGGGCGAAGATCTCCTCGAATTGGTCTACCAGCAGCAACAACCGGGCATCTCCGGAACTGGACGATTCACTCTCCGCCAGAATCTGGCCCACCACGCGAGCAAGCTCTTGGGGGGCACTGTACAGTCTCTCAGTCAGACTGTTTCGGGTAGCGACCGGGTCTGGTGGGTTCAATAGGGGAAGCAGCCCCGAAGCCAAGGCAGCCACCGGCTCCAGGCCAGGTGTCACGATCCGCATCGGCCATTGATTGCTACCCGGGAGCGCCCCCCTACGCAGGGCAGCGAACAGCCCTGCCCGCGCCAACGACGACTTGCCGCTGCCGGACGGCCCGATGATGGCCAGGAAGCTTCCCATCCGCACATCTTCCACTAGCCATGTGGTCAGCGCCTCCCTGCCGAAGAAGTAGCGGGCGTGCTCTTCCTGGAAAGGACATAGGCCCAGGTAGGGGCAGATGACCTCCTTGGTGGGTAGTTCGACTTCGCCCGGGGCGGTGCCTTTGACTCCGGAGACCAGGTGATGCAAGGCTTGGGGATCGTCGAGACCGGGACGGAAGTCCACCCAGGCGTAGCGGCGCAGGAACGGCGGCAGGCCGCCGCGTTCCGGTATCTGGACGCCGGGCAGCAAGACGGGGATAACGCGGAAGTCCGGCTCGTCTTCCACCCGTGTCTGGATGGCGATGCGCATCTGCTCGTTCTGCCAGCCGCTCAGACCCGCCGCGCCGATCAAGACAGCACAACACCCTGATTGCATCAAGGCGGCTTCCTGGGTTTCTTGTTTAGGCCTGCCGGGGACAAGGTCCCAGGCCTCTAGCCAGGGCGTGAGGTAAGCCTCGTCGCGCAGGCGACGGGCGATAATATCTCCCGCCTCCTGGTCGGCGCTATTGTGACTGAGAAACACGTCAAACTCGGACACCGCATTCATCCTTGTGCGTCTCTTAGCCGCTTACTCCCCATATCGTTTCACTTGTCTCAGCACGAAGGGCGACGGAACAGCATGGGCCGTGCGCTCTCGACCAGGGGGGACTGTCGCAGCAATTCGACGCCTAATCGACATCATACCTGAGTTCGGGGTTTTGGACAGGGACTCAATCCGGTCCCTGGACCTTGACGTGGGTCCCAAGTGAGACCAATGCCGTCCAAGCGTCCCGACCAGGATATTATACCCATTTATAGAGCCATGCTTCGAGTGAAAAGAAAATGATCCGTGGATTTCGGAATGTTACCCAGGAGATGTAATCGAGGATTAGGTGGCAGTAGTCGTTAATTTGGGTAATTTGGGTAATTTTTGTAAGTCAATAACAGTATAGAATAGATTGTACCCTATGTCAACACTTGATCCAGCTCAATTCAGCCGTTCTCTTCCTCAAGAAATCCACCTATAGTATGCACTGCTCCACAAGTTGGAGGGCTCGGCAGCTGAAAGCGTAGTCCCCAGCAGATCCGCGTTCCTGCTATCTACTTCTATAAACGAAGAAAAACGACAAATTCCCATATGGTTCAAACGTGGAATGACGTTGCCAACGTACACTAAGTACAGGCATGCGTCAATTCGTTCCTGGTTTCTTATGAGGTTTTGCCACCGCAAAGTCCAATTTAACTAAGATTCGGTGAAGTTTTAGCGGGACTTTCCGTCAACCAACCCGGAGCGAATTTGCGCATCGCCGTACTAAGGCAACTCCAGTTCCGTTCCAAAGCTGCAGGCCGGCTCCACAGTGCGCACCCGGCGTTATGTCACGTATTGTCACCCGAAGGGCGCCGGAACAGCATAGGGCGTACGCTCTCGACCAGGGGGGACTGTCGCAGCAATTCGATCACCTGATCCACATCGCGCCCCGCCTGCAAATAGAGTTTGAACTCTCGGGCAAACCCATATTTGTCGTCAGCGATCTCTTCCGGCGACAGGCGGTGGACGCTGGAGAGCCACTCCCCGCCCACCGCCTGCATAAGGTCCGTGAGGTCAGCCGGCAGGTCACCGGCCAAACCGACAGTGTGAAGTACCTTCAGCGTTTCGGTGCTGACCGCAGCGCTGAACTGGACGCGCAACTGCCCCGAGCCAGAAGTAGACTCCGGCCTCTCGATTCGTTTCACTGCACTCCTCTTAGCCTATATTTCGCACCTTTCCAACTGAATAGAGAGCAGAAGTTGTCTGGCAGTAAGGGGTGATCGCCCGTTACCGAGTCGTGCAGGGTGAAAGTTTGAGCCGCAATAGGGCCATTTTTGTTGGGACTGGGGTGAGCTTGGCTTTCCTCCTGAGCCTGGACGCACCTCACCCTTCCCGACAGTGCGGGCCTAGGCAGCGACTTGGGTTCTTATGGGAGGTGGCAAAGCCAGGGACAAAGTATCTCCGTCAGGG
>DAOUMD010000279.1:0-17264 GCA_034412795.1 Anaerolineae bacterium | reverse complement strand
GAATACCACACCGACTTTTCGATCTAAGGGTAACAATTGCAGACGAAGGACGAAAGACGAAGGACCAATTACTGGCTCAGGTCTCTTCGTCGTTCGTCATTCGTCATTCGTCCAGTTGAGAAAGTGTTACCCTATTTCTGAACCATCCTGAATAAGTGCCTCTCAAAAAAGACATGTGGCAATCATCAACTGCGAGGCTATTGAAACTGGTAAACAACCATGATATACTGACCCCATAAAGATGCCCATCAACAAAAGCTCTCTCCGGCGGCCGCGGATCCAACGCTCGCGCTCCATAACGGCCAAGGGTCGGCTGGCCCGGTGTCCACGGGAGAAGTTGAGTGTCGAACAGGCAAGTCGAGCCAGGGTCAAAGTGGCTGTCGTTCAAACGTTGCCTGGCCATCGTGCGCCGCTTGCAGGAGGGGCCGGCCTCAAAGGCGGAACTTATGCGCGCCGTGCGCGAGCTGGTGCCCGGCGCTTACGGCGCGGGCAGCGACGCTGCCCGTCGCAAACGCTTTGAGCGGGATGTCAGGAACGCCCGCAAGGAGCTGGGCGTGGGCGTGCTCTACGAGCGCCGGGTGGGCCAATACGTCCTGGACGACTCGGGCCCTTTGCTCAGCCTGGGCCTGTCGCCCGATGCGCTGCGCGGCCTGGCCTTTTTGCTGAGCACCTTCGACGCCGAGAGCGCGGCCAGCGAACAGACCCACCCCCTGCTGGAGACTATCCAGCGCCTGCTCCCCGGCGACCAACTGCGCAAACTGGAGCGCTACAGCCCCGAGCTGGGAATCAATCTGCATCACCTGGACCACGGTGAGATCCACCCCCAGGTATGGAGCAGCGTGCGCCGCGCCGCGGCCGAGCGCCGCGTGATACAATTCGACTATGTCTCCCCAAAGCACGATCCCCCACTGGTTCATACCCACGTCGTAGAACCCCATGAACTGAAATTCGTAGACGGCCATTGGCAATTGCACGCCTATTGCCGGCGTTGCAGCGGGCCGGACCGCCAACAAGAGCACGTCGGCTGGCTGCCCTACCGCTTAACGCGGGTGCAAGTTACTGGCCTGGAGTTATGGCCTGACAAGTTTCCCCGCCGCGAACGACGGCGCCGCCTGGTCAACCTGGTATACCGGCTGGGGCCGGAGCTGCATCGCGGCGGCGTCAGCCGCCGTTTTGAGGAGATGGAAGTCTCGGCCATCGAACCCGACGGCTGGGTGACGGTCACCGCCAAGACCGACGACCTGTTCGTCGCCCGGCGTATTCTGTTGGCCTACGGCGAAAACTGCCAAGTGCTGGCCCCGCCCCAGTTGCGCCGCCAGATCGCCCGGGCGGCGCACAAAATGGCCGGATTTTACGCGGATAAGGAGATTCCCCCGCCGTGACGGGGGTAGGGGTGTGGTAGAATACCGGCAAGGTTACTTATAGAACCTTGCCGGGGGGAGGAATGTATTGAGAGAAGTACTGATTGCAACCTTGGGGACAGAGTCACAAGTTGTCACCCTCTCCCTACTTGAGTTGGCTCGACTGGGCTTCAACATGAGCGAAGTTGTGGTGGTCCACACCAGTGGCACGACGCCGGAAATCCGCGAGGCGATGGACCGGCTGGATGAGGCATTTGCCAAGGATGACCGGCTTCGCCACTACCATTACCGGCGTGAGCTTTTGCAGGGTGAGCGCGGGCCTATTGCAGACATCACCACGGAGGTCGAAGCAGAACATACTTTTAACTCGTTGTTCCGGGTTGTTCGCCGATACAAACTGGACGCCTATCAGATTCATCTCAACGTAGCCGGAGGCCGCAAGCCGATGTCCATCTATGGCATGGTCACGGCCCAGATCCTATTCGACGAAGATGACCGGCTATGGCACCTGGTTTCCAATGAAGCGTTGGTCAGAAGCCGTCGCTTGTTCCCAGAATCGGGCGATGAGTACAGCTTGGTTCCCATCCCGGTGATCCGCTGGAGCGATCGCCCCCCTCTGGAGGCGGGGCTGGCGCGGGCCGAGACACCCCAGCAGGCGCTGCGCGAGCAGGAGACATTGCGACAGGATATGCGCCATGAGTTGTTTTTGAGGGGGGAGTTGACCAAAGATGAGCAGGACATCGTTCGCCTTTTGGCATCAGGTCTAAGCAATGCCGAAATTGCCTCACGAAGGTCTGTGAAAAAGAACACTGTCGAAAAGCAGATAACGCAGATTTATAGAAAGTGGATTACATTTTGGGGCCTCGCTGAAGAAGTACAGCCACGCCGACAGATAGTAGCTGAACTGTCGGCCTACTTTGAAAGAAAGGAGAGAAATCCATAGAAGAAAACTTCTATTGAGCAAGGAAGATTACTGTGTTGAACAACGAACGAATGTGCGATACAATGAACACAAGTTTGCAACCAGATATGTAAGCGGGAATGCCCATGAATGCAAGTCAATATCAAACGCTACTGTTGGGGACTTTGCTACAAGGTGTCAACAATTTGCTACAAGGAGATTTAGTGCGGCGGATTTTGGATACGCAGGCTAGATGCTCAGAGCTTGACAGAAGTTTATTGATCGAGCTACTAACCTCGCCGACTGCTATACGACCAATGGAATCAAGACCAGAAATCGAGATTTTGCAACGGGCCAATCGATTGGCGGGGATAAGTTCAACCTTAACAAATGTGGCAGATAAAGCATTGACTTCTATCTTTGACCAGGTCCTATTGCATTTGCCAGAAACCAGGCCGCCGTCCGCCTATCATGATACACCTTGGTCAAACCCTAGTAATGTGTTCCCAGTAAAGCCCGAGCAGGTGCAGCTAAATAGAATGGACTTGTTCAAATGCTTTTTAGATGCTTTCACCGATCTGTTTCAAACTGCTATCAATTCCCAGGCGCTATACGCCGGAACTATGAGCTTGGTGGATGAATACTTGTGGGCCATTCCAGCCCATGAGGCAAACCCTGATGTCCCTCTGTCCGAAGTATTGCGGTTGAACAGCGCGCTAACAGCCTGTCTGTACCAATGTGCCCAATCGATTACCGAGCCTGACACAGGGACGCCGCTCACCTTGCTAGCTGGTGATCTCTCCGGCATCCAGGGCTACGTTTTTGGCATCACCGAAGGTGGCAAAGGTGCAGAAGGTACGGGCAGGCGATTGCGGTCACGCTCTCTCCTTGTGCAACTGCTGGCCGAGACTGGTGTGCAAGAGGTGTTAAGAATCTACGACCTACCGCCAGCCAATATTCTGATGGCGTCTGGCGGCAAGTTTTATGTGCTGTGGCCCGGTCTGGCCGATAACGCTGCTAAAGTCCGAACGTTGCAGCGAAAGTTCGATCAATGGCTACTCAAGGAACTTAATGGTGAAATCGGCCTGGCACTCGCCCACGTTCCGGTCAGTGAACACGAATTTACCAGTGACTTTGGTCAGGTTTTGAATCGTGTCGAAGAGGAACTACGCAGAGCGAAGCATCGAAGATTGGGAGCAGTTTTGCAGGATGCCAACGACTGGCGCGAAGGCGAATTTCTGCTTCAGGCCGAGTTTGACGATTATGGAATCTGTCGTTCGTGCGCTAAGTTCCCGGCCGCGAGCCACGAAGGTCTTTGTCACCATTGTGATTTGGACGCGAAGGTTGGGAGTCGGATTAGGGACGCAAAGTGTTTGGCCTTCTATCATAACCCCGAATCTCCCAACAATCTCGCCGTGCTGGGTAGCCACATCACTATACTAACGACTCAAGCAGAACCTGTAGGGGAGCCATATCTATTGCTTCAACTGGGTGGCGAGGTGAAACCCTCAGCAAGTATCCCCACTCTATGGCGCCCCTCAGCCCCGTATGTCAACGCCGACCTGCGCTTTATCCCTATGGCTCAAACAGTCGAGGGACGAGAATTGTTGGGCTATCTCAAGGCCGACGTGGATAGTTTAGGCGCTATTTTGCAGTGGGGCCTGAAGCGAGAAAACGGCGATCATCTAGATACCCCAGCCCGCCTTTCCACGTTGAGCCGGCATCTGGACCGTTTCTGGGGACTCTGGCTCCGTAATCACCTGGCTCAAAACTACCAGGAGGGCTACACCGTTTTTGCCGGGGGCGATGATCTGTTTGTGATTGGACCGTGGGACATCATCACCCAATTAACTGGCGATTTGCAAGGGGCCTTCAGTCGTTTTGTGAATCACAACCCCGATATCACTCTGTCAGCCGGGCTTGCTCTGGTTAAACCCCAATATCCCCTGGCCCGCGCCGCTGTGGAGGCTGAGGATTTGTTGGAACAAGCCAAATACGACCCAGCCATGGAACGTAAAGCTTCCAAAGGGAAAGAAGCCAAAGGGCGGGACCAAATTGCCTTGCTAGGCGATGTACTGACATGGGACACTTACAAACTGGCTCTAAAGGAGCGAGATGCTTTGCAGCGAGCTAGCCCCCGATCAGCTTTTTTATATCATTTGCTCCAGTATGCCGAAATGTGGCGTAAGTTCAGGCTCGAAGACGATACCAGTGGCCTACGATTCCAGCCAATGCTGGCTCACAACGTCACCCGGAACGTGGATCCTCGTCGCCAGCCCGACTTAAGACACTGGGCCAAACGATTGACAAGAATCCCTCTAGATAGTGAGGCACAAGCAGTTTTGGATCACCTGGGGCTGATTTCAGCGCTGGTCATTTTTGCTCAGCAGAGCGGGAAGGAATAAACGATGGGTAAATGTGTCGTATGCGGCGAGCCAACTCGCGAGGAATGGCACCAATTCTGTGACGAACATTTCAGAGCCAGAAGGTCCAAGTCGGCAAAGAGAAAAACTCGTTCACCTAGGTTACCATCAGATTATCTAACGGGTGGATATTTTGACAAACAGGGCAACTTGAGGCCAGAGCTAATCACGGCGCAAGCCAGAGAAATTGCAGAAGCACTGGATGAGGCCGGCATGAAGCCAACTTCACTACGCAGATTTTTTGGTAAGGTCAAGATTGCTGAACGCAAACTAGAAACCACTAAAGATTTTAACGCCATTGTGCCAAACATCTTGACTTTGGAACCCTATGTCAACAATGCCGTCACTCGGGAGGTTGTGCCGGTTCTTTTTCGGCAATTCATCGAGTTAAATGTACCCCTGGCGGTTGCGAGTAAGAAAGCGTTCCAAGAGGGTTTTGCAAAACATTTTGAATACGTCGTTGCCTTCTTTCCCAAGAAGTAACCCTGATCAGAGGAGAAAGCAAAATGTCTTTAAAGCTAATCAACCACATCGAGATTTCTGGCATTATCCACTGCCGCACCGGATTACGAATTGGTGGGAATAAGGATGAAATAGAGATCGGAGGAATGGACAACCCTGTCATACGTCATCCCGTTACGAAACATCCTTACATTCCCGGATCATCGTTAAAAGGTAAGCTCCGCTCACTGTTGGAATACAAGTATGATAAGATACAGGACGACGGAAAACCTTGTGGATGCGCCCTAAAAGATTGCCCTATCTGTCCAATGTTTGGACCACATCTAAGGCCGCATCATAGCCTGGGACCAACCCGGTTGCTGCTGCGCGATGCAACACTCAGTCCAAAATCAGTTGAAGAACTGGAGCCAATGTTGGAGGAGGGGCTTCAATACGCCGAGTTGAAATCGGAGAACATCATTAACAGAAAAACCGGTATAGCTGCTGATAGAGGTCTGCGCACCCAAGAACGCGTCCCGGCCGGGGCCGAGTTTGATTTCCGCCTCACTTTGCGCGTCTTCGAAGGTGACGACGAAGCCCAGATGCTGACGCTGATCGCCGAAGGACTGCGGCTGCTGGAAGCTGACTACCTGGGTGGCTCTGGCAGCCGAGGCTACGGACAGGTGGAATTCCTCGATCTAAAGAAGGACGGCCAAGCGTGGGATTGGCGTAATGGAGACTGATGGTGAGATCTTATCGTCTTACTTTCACTTTGCGCTCAGCCTCCGGCTCGGCCTGGCATGCGGATACTATCTTCGGCCACCTATGCTGGCTGATGGTCTGGCGACATGGCCCGGAAAAGCTGCAAGCCTGGCTGGAGCGTTATCAGGCCGGTGATCCCCCCCTGCTGCTGTCCGATGGCTTTCCCGGCGAACTGCTCCCACGCCCCCTGCTCCTACCGCCCATTGAGGCGTGTACCCTGACAAAACAGAAAGGTGTGAGGAATGCCGAAGATCGCAAGAGGCTGAAGAAAATCGAGTGGCTCAGCCGGGGCGAATTTGACCGCGTTAGAACTGGCGAAACTTTCCAACTACGTGGGGAAGGCCAGGAGCAAGTGGCCGGGCAGCGCGTGAACTTCAAGAATCAAATCAATCGGCTGACCGGCACCACTGGCGCAGAGGGCCAGCTTTATCCATTCGTTGAGTATCTCTGGCCAACCGTTACCGTTTATCTGCGCGTCGCGGACGACGAGGTCAAAATGGTACGCCAACTCTTTGAAGACATGGCCGCCACTGGTTTCGGTAAACGCAAATCGGTTGGCTATGGTGAGATTATCGGCGTGGAGTGGCAGGAATTTGAGGGTTTCGAATCCATTGCCGGGGCCAACGCCTTTGTCAGCCTGTCTCACTTCGTCCCGGCTCGCGACGATCCAACCCAGGGTCAGTGGAAGATCAACGTCAAATACGGCAAGCTGGGCGGTGAGTGGGCTGCCTCGTCTAACCCATTCAAGCGCCCACTGATGATGTTAGCAGCCGGTTCGTGGTTTCGCACGGCTGAGCCAGACCGGCTCTGGTATGGACGCATGGTGAAAGGCATCAGCTCCGGGCATCCTGAAGTAGTGCAGTACGGCCTGGCCTTTGCTGTGCCCATCCGGTCCCCCTTGACCACTGACAGAGGTGGGAATTGAGGAGTAAACAGGGAATGAAAGTGATGATCGCCTTGGTTGGTGAGCAGCCGATCCCCAACTTGCTGCCGGTACGGCACGACAGGCCTGATCAGGTTATCCTGGTGTACACCGAACGCACCCGGAGGGTTGGTAAACGGCTGACCCTATTGCTAGGCGATGCGGTTGCAACTCTGGAAGTCACTCCCTATGATATTATGGCCATCCAACGAGCATTGAGCCAGCTTATCGCGGAACGAGAGTGGGCGGCAGCAGATGTGACTTTTAACCTTACCGGTGGCACCAAGCCGATGGCTTTCGCCGCCTATCGGCTGGCGGAACAACTGGGCAGCCCCTTCCTGTATCTGCAAAGCGAAGGCGGTGAGAGTCTCGCTTATCACTATCAATTCCTGGACCAAGGAGCTGCCCTGGTGAAGAGAGAGACAATCCCCCCAGTCCTCAATTTGGATGACTACTTGCGGGCACACCTGGGGAGCTACGAAGAAGGACCGCCGAAATGGGAGTTCGAAATAATGGTATATGCCGCTCTCCAAGCGAGGGTGGACGAGATCAAAACTTCGGTGAAGCACGGTGGGGCTTTGGAAATTGACTTGGTGCTACGCTGTGGCAATCAAGTGGCTATAGCTGAGGTGAAAAGCGGCCGCAAAGCCCTTGGGAAAGAAGGGATTGATCAATTGAATACTGCGGCCGAGCAGCGATACCTGGGGACATATACCCGAAAGCTGTTAGTCGTGGACAGACCGTTCGGCTCTAATAACCGGGCTCTGGCTGAGGCCCACCGGATTACGATTGTTGAACTTCCCAGCGCGACCGCTGGGAAACTCTCGGACGAGGACAAAGAGAAACTAAGCAGTGTGGTACTTAAGACGATTGGAGGGAAACTATGATCATCCTCAACTTCTCTCACCCCCTCACCTCCGATCACCTGGCGCAAATCGAGGGGTTGGTGGAGGAACACATAGACGAAGTGCGCGATGTCACGGCCCAACTTGACCACCAACAGCCATTCGTTCCCCAGGTCGAGGCCCTGGCCAACGCCTGCCGGCTGACGCCGCAGGAATGGCAGACTGCCTCTCTGCTCGTCGTGCCACCCGCTCTCAATTTCATAACTGCCGCCCTGTTGGCCGAGTTGCACGGTCGCATGGGCTACTTCCCGGACTGCCTGCGTCTGCGCCCTATGGCCAACGTCCGCCCGCCGCGCTACGAGGTGGCCGAGATTCTCGATCTGCAAGCGGTGCGTGATGCAGCGCGCGGGAAAAGGAGGTGACTCTTGGCAATACTGGACTTACAACACATCGCCTTCCTCATAGGCAAAGAGGAACCATCGGTCTTCAAAGACTACGTGGATCAGGTCGCCAATCGCAGATTGATGCCCTACAAGGCCGTCTTACAATGGGGCGGCAAAGCCGGCGAAAGCCTATATATGCACGTGGTCAACGGCATCTTTGTGCTGGAGACGCTGCGCGAGCCTCTTAACTTGAGCGATACCGAGGCCCACGTGCTATATGCAGCCTTCACGGTTCACGACATCAACAAGGCTTTGGGGTGCACTGACGCTTTTGGCAAGCTGGCCACGCAGAAAACCATAGCCGCCGAGATCGAAAGGATGGGTATCCCAGCCTTCTTCCCCGCCTGGCGCGACTATCTCGAAGACGTCACCAGCCTGGTGCGCGGGCATTCCGGCCATCATCACAGCGGCGGCGAGCGCTGGATCGTGAAACGCGAAGGGGTGTATGGCCTGGGCCTGGAGCGCGTTAATGCTCTGTTGCACCTGATGCGAGCTGCCGACGTAATAGACCTCTCTCACACGCTTGAAGAGCAAACACACAAAGCCGACTTTCTGGGCCACCTGAACGCCTACCTGGCCGAGAGCGGCCAACCTATCCAGTACGAATTTGCCACCCACCGGCTTACCGGGCAGCGCGGTGTCTTGACCAACGTCATCCACAACGCCATCGTCGCCGACCTGGGGGAGCAATATCGGCTCATCCCCCTGCTCTATTACCCCGACGGCGTGGCCTATCTGGTGGAGAAAGGCCGGGAGGTCAACATCGGCGCGGACGACGTCGCCCGCATGGGGACCCGTATTGCCACAGCCATCTCCAGGATGACCAGCGGCAAATTCGAGGACTTTATTCGACCCACACCTTCCGGCATTAAAGTGGACGCCAAGTGCCTGGAACTGGGCGTACCGTTCCAGAACGTATGGCGCGAGGTGTACAATATCGTCCAGCGCCGCAATCCTGACCCGGTGGAATTGGATGCCAAAGCCCGCGATTGGGCACAGAGAGGCTTGGATAAAGCCCGAAAGACCTATCCAGACGCGGCAGGGCGGGTGCAGGCAGCTTTGGATGGCTCCGAACCCCTGGTTAGCGCCGATCCCGACCGTCTGCGCCAGGCCGAGTTGATACGCTCCTATTACATCTTCCTGAACAAACACTTTGGCAAAATCGTGCCCGACGCCTGGGAACGCATCTACGTTCTTCTGGAACTGCCCCCAGATCAACACGCGTACTACGCCTATTTCGACGCCCTATACGCACGGGCGTACGTAATTTCGCGTGACCTGACTTTGAGCGAAGAGGAGATTTACCGGCGCACCGAGCGGGATGGCACCGAGCTCACCCAAGCCAACCAGCCGGAGGAAGATCCTAAGTCCTCCCTGTTCACCGATTACCTGAATCTATACGCCGAGTTCAGCATAGGTGGGCAACCGGACGTGAATTTCGGCCAGCATCTGGCCCATTACGTGGCCAACCAGCACCAGCAATGCGTTTATTGCAGCGGACCGTTCCCCACCGGCAAGTGGATGGCCGCCGACGTGCGCTCCGACATCACGGTGCAGACCTTTTCCAACCGTTTGCGCGGCGGCCCCGGGGAGCCCAAAAAGCACATCTGTGCCATCTGCCAAGTCCAATTTCTGATAGAGAAATTGAACTACCCGGAGGTACGGGGAGAGAAAACGCTTTACCTGCACCTGTATCCCTACTCCTTCCTGACGAGACCATATATCGAAGGTCTGAACACCACCATCCGCCGCATTGTCACCGAAGACACAGCCGTGCAGGCCCTTAATCTGAACACCCGGGAAGGGATCGAGGGCTATTTGGCCGACCGTGTGGCCAGTCCCACCTTCCGCAGCCGCACCCAAAAAGACCGTCCACAGCCCTTTGGCCTCTATCTGCCTCGCTATGCAGAGACCACAGGCAACCTGCTGATATTTCCTATCAATCCTGGCGGTGACAACGACACCGAGCGATTCCTGTTCGCATTGTGGAATGCGCTTTTACTACAACGACATTTCGGCGTTAAAGCGCTTATGAGCAACAGCGCCGTGCCGGCCCTGGGCAAAGAAGATATCCCCGACCTGTATATCGACAATATACCGTTGGGCTGTCGAGGACTATTGCGACGCAACGACTATGCTCAGTACGAAAACGGCCACGATACCCCAGGTCCCTTGGGGGAATTGTGGGATGACGTAGGGCATTTGTTCGAGCTGCGGCGCTTAACCTTTGTAAGTAAGGATAATACACCGCGCTTGGTGCGGGCGCTCATTGGCAGCCCGCTCACTATTTTTTACGAAACTGAGAAACTCCTGGAGACGCGCCTGCGCGGCCAGCAGGAAACGGGAGGTCTGCTGACCTGGCTATCTCAGCAGGCATTCTCCCACGTGGAATCATTAGCCCTTAGCAAAGGAGGACCTTTCATGGCCAAACTAAGCGAACATCTACAACAACTGGCGGAAATCGCCTGGCAGAATGGTCTGCGGGGCCGCTCGCTAGAGAAGAGCGCATTGCTATTCCCCGTCAACGAGGTGTTTCAGAAGCTGAACCACCCCGGCGGAGTTGCCGACCGGGAAACCCTGAAGGCGGCCACCGCTCAAGACATTTTCGATCACCTGAGCCGCATTGCCGACGACCGCTACAAGCCAGGGCGCAAGAAGCACGAGGCGACCAAACGCTTTGTGGATGGCTGGTTCGACGATGTCTTGGAAGCAATCTACGGCGGCAACCATCGTAAACTGCTGAATGACGAAAAGCTGATCCGCTCCGCCTATCACTTCTACATCCGCGAGCAGATCCCGCGCAAGGAAGGCCAGGAAGAAGCGGAGGAAGACATTCCCGTAGAGGAATAAGAGTATCAGAACACCTACGCTATCAACTATTCGACACACATACAAGGAGAAAATCCATGTCTATCATCAGCCAATATGCCGAACATTTTCTGCCCACTTACAGCAACTATCCCCAAGGACGCTACATCAGCTTGTTGCTGGTACGGCGAGTCGAGTCGGAAGCTATCTTCCGCACCGAAGGCAGCGGAGAACCGTTAAGCAAAGAGTTCGTTCACGCCGGACTGAGTGGCGATGAGGTCATTCAGCGAGTGGTGATCAGTAAACGCAAGCAGACAGCCGTGGAGCGCCGTACCGGGCGTGAATTGCTACGCGCTCGCGATTTGCTTTTTGCCAAAGACGAGAAAAGCGGGGAGTGTGCACTGAACCGCAACAATCCTTGCGAACGCTGTATGGATTGCATGATCTACGGCTACGCGGCCGGCGGCGGTGGCGCGCAAAAGTCGCGCGTGGTGACCGACGACGCCTTCAGCCTGCACGCCGCCAGCCTGGCGACGGACACCAAGCAGTTCAACGCCTTGTTCGACAACAGTACCATGCGCGACCCAGAGACCGGCCGGCCATCGTCCAGCATCGGCACAGACGAATATGTCAAGCCAGAGACAATCTTCCTCGACATCCAAACGGTGCGCGACGTGACGGCTGATGAGTTTCGCTACGTGTTAGGCAACGTCTTGCGCTCCACCCGTTACGGCGCTGTTTCCTCACGCATTGGAAAAGTCAAGAATGTCCTGGCCGGCGTCATAATGAGCGATTGCGAAGTGTTCAGCAACCTGGAATTGACCCAATCTGTGTACGATCTGGTGCGTGACGGCGCGGTGGAGCCCGATTTTCCGCTGTCTGTCGAAACGGTAATTGAGGCGGTACACAATGCCACCGATACACTGGCAAGAGGCGTCGTCGGGCAATTGACAATCCTGCCTGCCAGAGAGGTTGCAGCATTGGGCGAAGAGATCATCGCTCTCTACAGTGACGAGGGCTCGGTAAAAAAGATGTTGGAGACAGCAACCAAGATGTACGGCCCGCAGGGGTAGGAGGCGACAGGATGCACATCTACCGTTGCCAGTTGACCCTGATGGAGGCCACCTTCTTCAGCAGCCGTGAGGTTAGCGCCACCTATCAAACGGAGCCGTTGATCGGCAACATCGCCCTGGCTTACGCTTTTGGCTTCTGCCAGTCGCCCTATTTCAATGATGGCACGATTCACTACAAAGAGCACCTGAGCGATTTGAACGAGCGAGGTATATACGTGACGCCGGGTACCATCGTCGGCCAGCCGCGCTTCACCTTGGGCTATTTCAACGCGCAACCGGATGCGTACTGGTACGCTATGGGCGCTGGCGCGCTGGTCACCCGGCCCGACGATACCTGGGCCGAGGGTGCGGGCAAGACTTGGCGCATCCTGCGCGCCGACGGCACGCGCAGCAAGGTTGCCGCCGAGAGTCGCCCCCAGTACGGGCGCATCCGTTTCCTGGCCATCGGCAATCGGGCGGTGGGCTATGTGCTCAGCCGGGATCCGCTCACCATACCGCGCTATATTCGCCTGGGCAAGTTCATGAGCAAAGCCCGCGTCGAAGTTACGGAAATGCCGTCCGAAATGATAGAGAGGGAAAACCACAGCATCCCACTCTTGCTCAACCCGGCCGACCTGTCACCAGAGATGCCGCCGACCGTGTTCGACCTGATCAGCGTGCCGCCGACGCCGCTGGTGCGCAACGCGCGCCTCAGCGGGCAGTTCTACCGGTTGAAGGATGAGACGCTACTGCCGGCCGGGATGCGGTTTGGGGTGGAGGGACTATAATGCCAAAGCACAGTTGGAAGCCGAACTGGATCGTTATCTGAACCTAATGTTGAACCACGTCTCAATGGTGAAACAATGACAACTACGTTACATCTATTACCTCAAACCGAAAAACTGGCCTGCGATAACCCGTGGAGCTTGTCTGATCCGCCACTCTACCACCAACAGCGCACTTTTGAAGCACTTCGGACCCACGACTTGGTCGCTAACACCTACAACACCGGCACCGGCAAGACGGTCGCCAGCCTGCTCTATCTCTTCGACCTGAACGATGCAGGCAAGAACGTGCTCTTCATCGCGCCTACTAACGCCTTGCTGGCGCAGCACGCTGAGGATATCCAAAAGTTTGTGACGGAAAACAAGCTAGATTTTAAGGTGTGGCAGGTCAGTGCAATCGACGTGCGGGCGCTGCGGCTGGCCCAGAACCCGGCCGCCACTCCCACCCGTCCCGGCGAAGTGTTGCAGCGGCTCATCCGCAACTACCTGGAGTTCGAGCCTGAGGCAACACGTCGCCAGCCGATCATCCTGGTCGTCAACCCCGACATCTTCTACTACGCACTCTATTTCCGCTACGGCGCGCACGACCGCCGCAATATCTTCGAGCGTTTCCTGACCGCCTTCGACTACATCGTGGTAGACGAGTTCCACTATTACGATAGCAAGCAACTGAGCAACTTTCTGTTTGCCTTCGCTCTGTTCGACCAATTTGGCTACTTCGACGTGCGCGGGCGTAAGGTCTGCCTGCTTTCGGCCACACCCGCCGAAGAAGTCGTCATCTATTTGAACCAGTTGTTTGGGGAACGGTGGGCACGTGTTAGCCCGGAAAACGAACCAGAGGAGAGCGCGAACTTCCCCACCACCCCCACCCTGGCCCCGTTGGAACTAACCATCCTGGAAGGCGAACTGGAGCAATGGGCAACGGAGCACAGTGACGAATTAGCCCATTGGGTGGTACAAGAGGACTTAGACGGTGCGTTGATCAGCAATAGTTTGTGGCGAGTCAATGCAACTTACGCCGCGCTACGCGAAGTGTTGGCAGAAAGCCGGATGGGACGCATCACCGGGCCGGAACCGGCCGAAGAGCGGGCCAGCGCTACAGGGCGCGACCTGATCCTGGCGACGCCCACCGTAGACATCGGTTACAACTTTGCCAAGTTAGACAAAACGCGCCAGAACATCGACTTTCTGGCCTGTGACGCGCGCCACGGCGACGAACTGATCCAGCGCATAGGACGCGCCGGGCGATTACTGGGCAAGGCGGACACGGGCCAGTCCAGCCGGGCCATCGCCCTGCTCGCACCGGAGGCGGCCCAAGCACTCGCCGTCCACGATGGGCAAAACCTCAGCCGCACCGATTTTGGCGACGTCGTCAAAGACTGCCCGCATCTGCCGCCCAAGCACAGTCTGACCGGCTACATTCGTACGCACGCTATCGTCGAGTCGTTCTGGCCCATTTACCAGATAGGCAAAGTGCTGCTCCAAGAAGAGCAGGCGGAACTTGATGCACTGTTCGAACGTGTGCGGGCGATCTTTGCCCCTGGCAGCCGACGCACGCCGGGCGGTCTGCGTGGTTTCTTCGGCAAACTGGAGGGTCGCGAGCGATGGCTTCAGGACACCCAGAAGGGGAACATACCCTTTGACAAGTACACGGCTGAGCAGGTAGCCGACTGGCTGGAATGGCTTGAGCCTAAAGTGGGGCGTTGCGATCCTTCCGATCTGCGCCCTCACCTGAGGAATCTCCTGGCCGACGTGAAACAGCAGCAGGCACTGCGGGACTTCGTCCAAAGCCAGGTCGCCATCACGCGCGCCATGTTCTCATTCCGCGACAGCTTCCAGGGACCGACCGCCGTCCTTTACGATCCGCAACACATGCTTTCCAGCCAAACAGTCAACACTTATGACTTGTTTCACCTGGTAAGCTACTACCAGCTCTCGCTGCCGCTGACCCGTCGCCAGTTTGAGGGTCAGTTTGGCGAAACGGAACTGCGTGGCGATTTTTATGTCCGCTTGTACGAACCCCGCGAGCCCAGATTGATCCTGGAGTTGGTCTACGACAGTCAGGACGATCCAGAGGATTTTGAGCGCAAGTGCTGTGGCGCGCCCGTGGCACTATCCGGCATCCGCATCCAGGCGCGAGAGCCCGGTGGAAGTGTGTTGGCCGGGGCATTGGACGAAAACATCGTAACCACCCTGGCAGAAAAACATGTGCCTTTGCTCATCATCCCTCCGGACAGCGTAGGCGTGATGATCGCCCGGCTGCGAGGCACCGGCCTGTGGTCCCGCAACCTGACAGTCCGGTTCCCCGGCGGGCCCATCAACAGCGACTATCGAGCTTTGTTGGGCACGGCTGCTTTTCACGCCCACGCTGAATTACGGGGGCATTTCTTGATGAGAGATCGGTTGAAACCAGATGCCATCATCATCTAATCTGCGTTCATCTGCGCTCATCTGCGTCCTATATAGCTAGGAGGTCCTTTATGAGACCCAACCCCACCCTATACGCCACTGCCGTCAAGCTGGGGGCCGTGCAAGACGACAAGCCACGCGTCTGGGGGGCACATACTACGAGGTGGACCATGTCAGGCTGCCGGTTGGGATGCGGTTTTTGGGGGGAGGGACTATCATGCCGGTCAGGTTGCCACTAACTCTGGCTCTTGCCCGCGCGGCGACAGCCCCGGTACCTGGACCAGCACATCCAGGTACCACCACCAGTGAGAAGGTGGCACGTCTTCCTCGCGACGCCACGCCTCCAAGTCGGCAATCTTCTGAATCGCCTGGTAGAAACGCTGTACCTGGCACAGCAATACCCGGTCTGCCTCTGCCAGACGTGCATGCTGCTCGTCCGTCAACTCATGTTCGCCACGCGCAATTTGCGTGCGCGTCAACAGCATGTCGAGATGCTCCGTACCGCTTACATCAGGAAAACGCACGTCGACCTCATAGGCTGCAATCAACTCATCATAATTCGTCGCGGAATGCGGCTGCATCACAATTATCCACGATTAGAACATCGCTGTGCCAGAGTTATTGTATCACAGCCTGCTTTCGGATACAACCTTAGATTTAAATGCACGTGAGGTCCCTTATGACGCCCAACCCCACCCTATACGCCCGCCGTCAAGTTGGGGCCGTGCAAGACAACAAGCTGCGCGCCTGAGGGCACGTACTACGAGGCTGAGATACGATTGAAGAAGAAGGGGTAAGGAGATGCTGCAACTCCTCCAACCACGCGTCGGGCTGGACATCTTGGTCTACACACCCTTACGTTTTACGTTTCACGTTTTACGCATCACGCATCACGCATCACGTTTCACATTTCACGTTTCACGCTACGAGGAGAACTATGCCTGATCCCACCCTATACGCCACCGTCGTCAAGCTGGTCGCCATCCAGGACGGCAAACTGCCCGCCACCCAGGGCCGGCTGGCCCACGCCGCTTTCCTGGACATCATCCGCACCGTGGACCCCGGGCTGGCCGAAACGCTGCACGCCAGCCGTGGCCGCAAACCCTTCACCGTCTCGCCCCTGCGCGGCCTGCCCCGCTCCCAGGAAGGACACATCCCCATCCAGCGCGGGCGCAGCGCCTGGCTGCGCTTTACCCTTATGGGCGGCGAGCTCTTCACCACTTTCACCCGCCGCTTCCTGGCCCCCCCCACCCCAACCCTCCCCCCGATGGGGGGAGGGAGCAGGGAGGGGGCGGGGGTCACCATCCCCATCGGCCAAATTACCTTCGCCGTCAGCGAAGTCCTGACCACACCGGGCAGCCATCCCTGGGCCGGCTACGCCACGCCCGGCGAGCTGGGCGGGCGTTGGGCGTCAACGCCGCCGGACCAGGTACCCCGCCAGATCAAGCTCGAGTTGGCCAGCCCCACCGTCTTCAGCCGGCGCAGCGTAGAGGGTATGGGCAAATTCATGGACCCCATCCCCACCCCGGCCATGCTCTTCGGGAGCGTGGCCGCCGTGTGGAACGAGCACATGCCAGCCCCCCTGGACAAAAAGGCGATTCGCACCTATGCCGAAGAGACAGTCGTGGTCGGGCTATATAACCTGCGATCCAAGATGTTCCGCTACTGGGGCCAGCCCCAGATCGGAGCCACCGGGACCATCACCTACCTGCTCAAGGACAAAAAGAACCAGGACATGATGCGCACCCTCAACACACTCGCCGACTTCGCCTTCTACAGCGGCGTCGGCTACAAAACGACGATGGGGATGGGGCAGGTGATGCGTGAAACGTGAAACGTAAAACGTGAAACGTGATGCGTGAAACGTGATGCGTGAAACGTAACCACAAGGCCCCTTTGGGGAAGCGTGAAACGTAACCAGTCACACACGGACTACGTTCTACGTAAAACGAAACGCCTCACGTTTCACGCGACACGTTTGACGTTTCACGCCTCACGCATCACGTTTCACGCATCACGTTTGACGTTTCACGCATCACGCATCACGCATCACGCTTCACATCTGGAGGAAGATCTGTAGTGAACGACACCATCGACTACCTGCCCCTCTCC
>DAOUMD010000278.1:0-20269 GCA_034412795.1 Anaerolineae bacterium | reverse complement strand
CCTCACGGCTACAATCGCTGATGGCGTCCAACGTCCGCGCCAGGCGGTCATCGTTGAACTTCTCGGCGGGTACGCCCAAAGTATAAACCAGCACCGTCCGGGCCAGCCAATCCGCCACTTGATACAGGGGACGGGGGGCCGTCAGCCGGTTGAGGATTAGCACCACGGCTACGGTGCCGTGATCCACCTCGGCTGCCGTGGGGCAGTGGCGATTGATGATTTCGCGTATGTGTAGCACTTCCAGCATCGCGTACAACACCGGCAAAGCACCCAGATGCCGTCGTAGCTGCGATTGGGTCAGCAGGTCTACTAACTGGGCCAGGCTCAGCGCTCCTGTCAATGCCAGCCGCGCCAGGCGCGCCATCCATAGCGCTTGGCGGTGGGCTCGCCGCCAGGCACAATACCGCCGCCAGGCCCATGTGCGCCATCGTAGCCTGGACAGCCACGGGAAAAGTGGTCCATTTCGCGGGTCATGAGTTATCACGCCCGCTAACATGGGTGGCCCGGACCCCATATCTTCATTCGCTACGCCCCGCCCTGGCACAACTATGAAAACCAGGCAGGCAATGACCCAGATCAGCCACACCAGAATTTGCGTTCGTCGGGACCTCGTGGCAAAGTGCATCGGGAATCGCTCCGCTTTAAGTATAGTGGTCGCATTCTATACTTTGCCACAAATGGAGCGATTCCGCCTCTTTTGCTCTCTATTCAATTCTTAAGGTGCGAAATATAGGCTAAGGGAGATAGGAATGGTAGCACGGCTGGTCATCGCCGGAACCCACAGCGGGGTTGGTAAAACTACCCTTACCGCGGGCTTGATTGCCGCGCTACGCGGGCGTGGTTTGACGGTTCAGCCTTTCAAGGCCGGTCCAGATTACATCGATCCCAGTTACCACTCCCTGGCCACCGGTTATGGCCTGGGCAACGCCGAAGGGCGCGTGTGCCGCAACCTGGACACCTGGATGGTGCCAGCCAATCGGGTGCGTGACCTCTTCGCCCACGCCAGTCGCGATGCGGACGTTGCCATCGTCGAGGGGGTGATGGGCTTGTATGACGGCTTTGACTACCAGGGCGAAAGCGGCAGCACAGGCCAGGTGGCCAAGCTGCTGGATGCGCCGGTAGTACTGGTTTTGGACGCCAGCCGCATGGCACGCAGCGCGGGAGCAGTCGCCTTAGGGTACCAACAGTTTGACCCGGAGCTAGCCTTGGCGGGCTTTGTCCTCAACCAGGTAGCAGGGGAGAACCACGGCCAGGGAGTAGCAGCCGCGGTTCAAGATGCAACAGGCCTTCCCGTTTTGGGATGGCTGCCCCGTGACGACAAGCTGGAGATCCCAGAACGGCACCTGGGCCTGGTGCCTACCATCGAACCGGGGTCACACTCTATCCACGGCACAAGCTGGCGGACCTTCATCGAAGAGGCGGCCACATCGGTGACGCGCTATTTGGACTTGGACCAACTGGCGGCTATTGCTCGAAGTGCCCCCGATCTGGGGACGTCGGAGCCAATGGCGAAGCTAGTTGGCGATCAAAGATCGGTCATCGACCAGCCGCCCACCGTCGCTGTAGCACGGGACGAGGCGTTCAGCTTCACGTATGAGGACAACCTGGACTTGCTGCGGGCTGCCGGGGCCGAAATCGCTTTCTTCAGCCCCCTCCACGATACGGCCTTGCCCTTAGCCACGGGATGCATCGTGCTCAGCGGGGGGTTTCCCGAACTATATGCGGCTCAATTGTCGGCCAACGACAAAATGCGACAGGCTCTGCGCAAGGCTCATCAGTGCGGGATTGCTATCTATGCCGAGTGTGGTGGGCTGATGTATCTGACGCAAACGATCACAGACCTGGAAGGACAAGAGCACCCGATGGTTGGCTTGCTGCCGGGACGTTCACGAATGGCCAGCCGACTCACGCTGGGCTATCGTCTGGCGCGGGCGGCCGATGATTCCTGGCTGCTGTCAGCAGGTGAAACGGTGCGTGGTCACGAATTCCATTACTCGGTGTGGGAGGATCGCCCTGACGATCTGCCTCCAGCCTATTACTTGCTTCCGCCGGATGGCCAGGGAGAGCCGCGCCCGGAGGGCGCTCGCATAGACAACCTGTGGGCTTCTTACGTGCACTTGCACTTCTGGGGCAAGCCAGAGATTGCCAGCCGTTTCGTCGCCATACACGCGAAAGAACAGTAACGAGAATGGAACTTCTGGCCTCCGTTGCCGTGCCGGCAACCTGTGGTGAATTAGTGCAGGGAACGCTGGACGGTATTCCCTGCCTGGTCTCCTGCCCCATTGACCGCTACAGCACCGCCGAAATCCACTTGAAACCAACGCCGGGCTGGGACATGCCGTGCGACGCCCCCAAGGCCGTCGCGGCCTTGCATGCCGGCCTTGCATACCTGGGGGGCGCGACGTGGGCAGGACAGCTACGGCTGCTCAGCGACCTGCCTCGGGGACGCGGCTATGGCTCCAGCACTGCCGACATTGGGGCTACCCTGTATGCGCTGGGTCAGGCCTTAGGGCGGTCCGTAGTTCCCGAGCAGGTGGCACGGCTGGCTGTGAGCGTGGAACCTAGCGATAGCACGATTTTGCCCGACCTGGCCCTGTTTGACCACCGAAGAGGTCGCCTTCACGAAAGTCTGGGGCCGGCACCACCTTTGACTGTGGTGGTCATTGACCCTGGCGGCGAAGTAGATACTCTGACCTTCAACCGGATGAACCATCGAGAGACCCTGAGCCGGCTGGCCCCCCAGCACCGAGAGGCTTTTAGCTTGCTGCGCGAGGGACTTGGGGAGGGGAACTGCGAAGCGGTCGGCGAGGCAGCCACGCTCAGCGCCCGCGCCCACCAGGACATCTTGTATAACCCGTTGCTGGAGCCGGTCCTGGCAATGGCTCGGGAAGTGGGAGCGATTGGCGTCTGCCGGGCCCACAGTGGCACCTTGTTAGGATTGCTTTTAGCCCCTGGCCAGGCCGACCCATCCGCGGTGGTAGCTTTCGCCGCCCGCCGTTTGCCCGACTCGGTTGCTGTCAGGCCTCAGCGTTTGCTGGACGGTGGACCACGTTACTGGCTGGATAACAGTCACCCGCCTCGCGAGAACGAGACCAACCTGAAGCCCGCAGTGGCCACTTGACGATGGATGAAGACACTATGGAGCTTGACTTCCCTGGCACAATAGCCACCCTTTCCCCAGAAGTCCTGGTCTTACGCAGCAATAAAGACCTGCACGTACTCGCTTCGGCCGTCGTCGGCGGCGGATTTACGCATACGCGTTACATTATCAACCGTCACGTGCACAAGGACTATCTCGACTCCGATCCGGGTAGCGACCTTCGGGCCTTTGCCGCGGGCCACGGGATTCCCGTGCCCTTTGTCGGACTTATGACGGCTGTACACCTGGACCGGGCACGAACGGCCACCTTGCGTGACAACGATCTGACGATTGCTGCGGTTGTTACCGCAGGGTTGAGCAATCCGACCACACCCGGTCTGAGTCCACCTGCGTCTCCGCTACCTGGCACGATCAACATTATCCTCCTGGTGAATGCTCAACTATCACCTGCCGCTATAGTCAATGCCGTCATCACCACCACTGAGGTCAAGACACAACTTCTGCTAGAACGTGGTGTTCGCACACCAAAAGGTTATGCGGCAACCGGCACGTCAACCGATGCAGTAGTTGTGGCCTGTACCGGTCGTGGTGTCACGCTACCCTATGCCGGTCCAGCGACGCGTGTCGGTTGGCTTATGGGGCGGGTCGTGCGCCAAGCCTTGGGGGAGGCACTCGAATGAACACCCGACGCAAGCGAGCTATCATTCTGGCCTTGCTCTTGGATATGGCTCTGGGAGATCCGGCCAACCGTTACCACCCGGTGGCCTGGATGGGGACTGCCATCGGGGCCGCGCGCCACCGCGCGCCGCGCCAAGGGTGGCTGGCTCAATTGAGTTTTGGTGCTTTGCTGGTCACTGGCGGCACAGCAATAACGGCCGGCCTGGGGCACCTGGTCGCCCGGGAGGTCGCTCGTCTCCCGGCTCCACTGGGATGGTTGGCAGAAGCCTTGCTGCTCAAGATGACCTTCTCTCTGCGGGGTCTATCAACCGCTGCGGAGGGGATCGAGTCGGCGTTGGAAGATCAAGACCTGCCGGAGGCGCGCCGGCTGTTGAGCTGGCACCTGGTCAGCCGCGATACGACGGCACTCGACGAATCCCAGGCAGTCGCCGCCACAATCGAGTCGGTGGCCGAAAATACTTCGGACGGCGTGATAGCCCCCCTGTTCTACTACATTTTGGGCGGACTGCCGGGGGCGCTAGCCTATCGTTTCATCAATACCAGCGACGCTATGTTAGGCTATCGAGACCCGGCCCATGAATGGCTGGGCAAAGCCCCGGCGCGTCTGGACGACCTGGCCAATCTACTGCCCGCCCGCATCACCGCCGCACTGACTATCCTGGCCGCAGCCCTGGTCGGCGAAAACCCCAGCGGGGCCTGGCGCGTCTGGCAGCGAGATGCCGGGAAAACGGCCAGTCCCAACGCCGGCCATCCCATGAGCGCGATGGCGGGCGCGCTGGATGTGGAATTGGAGAAAGTGGATCACTACCGGCTGGGAGCCGGGGGGCGGTCCCCAACGGCAGGAGACGTCAAGCGGGCCGTGCGTTTGGTGCGCATCGTCCCCATGCTAATTGTTGGCTTGCTGATCCTTCTGCCATCGCCAAAGGGCTGCTCGAGGTAATGATCAAAGAGGGACGTTATGGAGTTTGCAAAAGATGGTCTGGCCCTATCGCCACGGCCTGAGGTGGTGTCCACGTCGCTGGCCTACCACGGCGCTCTAGACTATGCCGAACTGGAGCAGCTAGGCCTTAATCCCGATGAGGTACTGGATTTCAGCGTCAACAGCAATCCGTACGGTCCCTCGCCAGCAGTGCAGCGAGCGCTAGCCCAGATCCCCTTGGACCGTTACCCAGACCGGGAGGCATTGAAATTACGCCGCGCGCTGGCCGACCGGAACCGCGTCTCTCCAGACCAGATTGTGGTTGGCAATGGAACGGCAGAGCTGCTCTGGTTGGTCGCCCTGGCCTTCCTCCGTGCAGGGGACCCAGTGTTAGTCCTGAGGCCGACCTTTGGAGAATATGAGCGGGTGGCGACGCTTATGGGCGCACACGTAGAAACATGGACCGCACGGCCGGAACGAGAGTTCGCGGTAGAGCCCGAAGCGGTGGAGCAGTGTTTGCAGCAGCCAATCCCCCGGTTGGTTTTTGTGTGCAATCCTAACAACCCCACGGGGACAGCTCTGTCGCCTGAGACCATCCGGGCCTGGGCAGAGACACATCCTCGAACACTCTTCGTGGTAGATGAGGCCTATCTGGCCTTTGCCCCCGGCCTTCACTCCGCTCTGACCGCAAACGCGGATAACATTCTGGTGCTACGCTCAATGACCAAGGACTATGCGCTGGCCGGTTTGCGGCTGGGCTACGCCGTGGGCCACGCCTCTTTGACCGCCGCCCTGGGACGAGTACGTCCCGCCTGGAACGTAAATGCTCTGGCTCAGGCCGCTGGCGTAGCTGCCCTGGAGGATGAGTCTCACTTGCGGGCAACCCTGGATGCACTGAGCCGGGCCAAGGAGGAACTGGTAGCAGCCTTAAGGGAGCCAGGTCTATCACCTCTCCCCTCGGCCGTACATTTCATTTTGGTCGATGTCGGCGATGGGTGTGCCTTCCGTCAAACGTTGCTCCGGGAAGGAATCTTGGTACGCGACTGCGCTTCCTTTGGGCTACCGGCATTTGTGCGCATCGCCACCCGCCGCCCGGAGGAGAACGTCCGCCTGGTGGCGGCGATCTCTGCCCTTGGATCTCTGCTTGATCTGACAAAATAGTTTTCAGTATTATAATGTCTTTCAACATTTGTTGAAAGTGGCTCATATAGTGAAAGTCCAAGATATGGAACAACAGGCCACCGAGGCACTACTCGCTTGTCTGGAAAACATCTCATTTGTGCAAGATGTAGAAACTGTCAATCAGGTGGCCGGGCAGCTACCAGGTGCATCACGACCAGATAGCTTAATCAAGGGTGAAGTATGAGAGCCAAGGTTCTAATGATACAAGGGACCAGTTCCTCGGCCGGCAAGAGTTTGTTGGTGGCAGCTCTGTGTCGCATTTACGCACGACGTGGGGTGCGGGTGGCGCCCTTCAAAGCACAGAACATGTCAAACAACGCTGCGGTTTGCCCCGATGGAGCCGAGATTGGCCGGGCTCAGGCGGTCCAGGCCATGGGGGCCAGGATTGAGCCGACGGCCGACATGAACCCCATCCTGCTTAAACCCGAGGCCGATGCCCGCTCGCAGGTGATTGTCATGGGCCGCCCGTGGCGCACCCTGAAGGCAGGAAGGTATTACGAGCACAAGCGTGACCTGTGGTCGGCGGTCACTGCTGCCCTGGGTCGGTTACGAGATGCCTACGAATTGGTGATTATTGAGGGAGCGGGCAGCCCCGCCGAGGTCAACCTGAAAGCGGGGGACATCGTCAACATGGCTGTGGCCCGTTACGCCCAGGCTCCGGTGTTATTAGTTGGTGACATTGATCGGGGGGGTATCTTCGCCCAACTTCTGGGCACCTTATGGCTGCTGGACCCGGAAGAACTGAAGCTGGTAAAGGGCCTGGTGGTCAATAAGTTTCGTGGAGACCCGGCCCTCTTCGCCGACGGCATACGCATCCTGGAGGAACGTGGGGGCATACCCGTAGCAGGGATGATCCCCTTTTTGCGTGACCTGGGAATCCCCGAAGAAGATGCTGTAGCAATCGAGAACCTAAAACACCAAGCTCCCAATCCCGAAGCCGACTCGGCGATGATAGACATCGCTGTGATCGCACTGCCCCGGATCGCCAACTTTGACGATTTCGATCCACTGGCTGCGGAAGCCGGGGTACGGGTACGCTACGTATCCTCCCGTCAGACACTGGGCAGCCCGCAGGCCGTCATTCTGCCCGGTACCAAGAGCACCATAGCCGACCTGAAATGGCTTCAGGCGCAAGGGCTGGCGGGAGCGATCCAGGAATTAGCCGCTGCAGGCAGGGCTGTGGTCGGCATCTGCGGTGGTTACCAGATGCTAGGCCGTTCCATCCGAGACCCGGATCATGCCGAGTCTTCAGATGATGTTGTCTCCGGCCTCAGCTTATTAGCGGCGGAGACCGTCTTTGAGAAGGAAAAGGCCACCTATCGAGCCCAGGCCCGGCTGTTGGGCGGACATGGCTGGTTAGCTGACCTGGCCGGCCAGATGGTGCGCGGATATGAGATCCACATGGGACACACTCAGGGGGATGGTGCCTGGCTGGAAATCACTGAACGAAGTGGAACTCCGGTCAATCTGCCAGATGGGATTGTCAACCGCAACGGGCGCATATGGGGCTGTTACCTGCACGGTCTGTTTGAGAACCAGGCACTGCGCCATGCCTGGCTGTCGTCCTTGGGTTGGCAGGCAGAGAAAGGCCAAGATCAAGCAATCGCCGGGTACGAAGAGGGCTTCGAGAGGTTGGCTGATGCAGTAGAAACGGCTCTGGATATGGACTATCTGGAGAAACTCATCGCCAGCTAGCACATATCAAGCAGCGCCGTTACATCCGCCACCAATTTGGCAGTGATCTGTGCCAGGTCCCCATCCACCACTGCCCCCGCCGCCGAGGAATGGCCGCCACCGCCCAACTGGACTGCCACCTGGTTGACATCCACGCTGCCGTCACTGCGCAGGCTCACCTTAACCCGCCCCTTGGGTGTTTCTACGCACAGCAAACTGACGCGCACCCCGCCGATTTGCATAGCCAGGCCTGGAAAGCCGTCCAGGTCGGACGACTTGACATCAAAAGCCTTGAGAGTGTCCTGATCAAGCGCGCACCATGCCAACTGGCCATCCCCTTCAACCTGTAATGATTTCAACACGTGCCCCTTGAGGCGCACCAGTTCTAGGGGATACTGCTCGTACACCTGCTTGTACAGTTGCATCGGGTCGGCGCCCGCTTCAATCAAACAAGCAGCGATGCGATGCGTCTGGAGACTGGTCTTTGGGAACCTGAATGAGCCGGTATCGGTTAGGATGGCCAGGTAGAGCCATATGGAGATGGAGGGGGTGAGCGTCCCCCCGCTTTGAGTGATCAGGTCAAAGATAAGTTCCGCAGTTGCGGCTGCGTCGGGACTGACCACAGACAGATGGGCAAACTCAACGGGGTCAGGATGATGGTCGATGCAGATCACTGTGGCCCCATCCTGTGAACGTTGTGCCCTGGCCGCCAGGGCCTGGCCAATACGCCCTACCCGCTGCCAGCCACCCGAAGCGTCCAGTACAAAAATAACCTCTGCCTGCTCGATTGTCCCCTGGTGACGAGTCGGGCTGAACGTGCGCAGACGTCGTTCCGGATCGACGAAACGAAGTGCGCGAGGTGCCGAGTCGCTATTCAGTATCCAGACTTCCTTACCCAATGACCTCAAATACTCGTCCAGAGCAAGCTCGGAGCCCAACGCATCCAGATCGGGGTTAGTATGTGTGGTGATGATGAAACGCTGTCTCTCGGTTATAACGCGATACACTTCGGACCACATATACAGATTTTGCCTTGTTGGTGGGGAATTGTCAACTCCCTTGACATGTCAAGGAGGATGCGATATAATCTATATGAACAACTTGACAGAATATCAGGCCTTTGTCAACTAAGCATGAGGAGGCTGTGGTGAGCACGCCAGAACTAGAGGCTCTCATAGAAGAGGCCATCGTCCATGTTAACTCAGGGGAAACGGAGCAGGGGCGCACTCTGCTGGAGCGCGTGTTGGAACAAGATCCCAATAATGACCGGGCTTGGGTGTGGATGAGCGCCTGTGTTGAAGGTGCGCAGCAGCGCCGTATCTGCCTGCAGCAGGCTTTGAACGCAAATCCGAACAATCAGGCAGCCCTTGACGGGATACGAGTGTTGGAGGGTGAATTAGTGCAAGGCTCGCAAGCCCCACCCTCGCTGCTCGAGAGCCGGCTGTCGGCGATTGGAATGGGAGACCAGGTTGCACCGAGCAGACCGGCCCCCGTTTCGCCGGAACCCCCGCCAGAAGCGGCTACGGTCTATCCCGCCACACCGGCGCCGGGTGAGCTTGTAGAGGAACCGGCAACCGACGAAGCCTTAGAGACGCCTCGAAGGGGACGCATTATCTTGATAGTGGCGGTGGTGTTGCTCCTTTTCGTGATCGTCTGTGCCCTGGTGGCCTTATTTGTTGTTCCACCGCTACTGCAAATGCTTTAAGCTTCAACGGCACAAGGCTCAGCAGAACCGCCTTACGATCTCTGAAAGAGCTTACCCCCCAATCTGACTCATAGTGCGATTCTCAGGGTGAATGCCGTCTTGTAGTTGGTGTCCTTTCGGCTTAGCCCAGATGGCACGCCGGAAGAGCGCCACCAATTCCTCGTGTGTCCCTCCACCTCGCAATGCGTCACGAAAATTCAACTCGTCTTCCGAGAGAAGACACAACCGGATGCGCCCATCGGCGGTGAGACGCATCCGGTTGCAACTGTCGCAGTAGGGATCGCTCACCGGGCTGATAAACCCCACCGTGCCGCGCGCTCCGGCCAGCCGGTAAAGCCGTGCCTCGCCCACGACATCTCCATCGTTAAGCGGGAATAACGATCCCAGGCTCGCCTCAATGAGATCCATCGCCTCGCGGGTGGATACGTAGTGGTTAAAGGCAATATCCGACGGTCCGCCCAAGGGCATCAGCTCGATAAAACGCACGTGCCAATCGCGCTCAAGGGTAAGTTGTGCCAAGTCTGCCACATCCTCCTCGTTGTAACCGCGCGTCACCACCACGTTCAACTTGATGGGAACCAGTTCTGACTGCTCGGCGGCCTCAATACCCGCCCACATCCTGTCCAACGAGTTCAAGCGCATCACCCTGGTCAACCGTGTCTCATTCAGGCTGTCAATGTGAATATTGACCCGCCCCAGGCCAGCCTTCGCCAATGGCTCTGCGAGCCAGGGCAAACGCAAGCCATTAGTAGTCATAACCACCTCGTGAATACCCGGGGTGTGTGTCAGGCGCTCCACAATTTCGACCACGTCGTGACGCAAAGTGGGTTCTCCACCCGTCAGCCGAATCTTCCGGAAGCCGGCATCGGCCGCTGCCCGAGCCACGGCTTCGATCTCGCCCGGCGTCAGTAACTCCGGGCCCGGCACAAACGTCATCCCGTCCATTGGCATACAATAGACGCACCGCAAGTTACAGCGATCCGTGATCGAAATGCGGAGATAATTGATTTCACGTCCATAGCTATCCTTCATTGGCTGAATCTCCTTGGGTGAACCAATCTGGCCAGGTAGTATCACCGCTGTGGTAGAAGGACATAACGACGGGCAAAAAATAAACCGCAACGCTCGGCGATTCTTGCTTTACCTGGTTAGGAATGATACAATAGCACGGTCTTTTGCGCCAGAAACAAGAGCGCTAGTGGTTCGTCACTAACTCTAAAGGCTGGCTGACGCGATAGGTACAATACTCATCACCGTTGGCTATGCAGGTCACCAGCACTGGATCAGCATTTAGCATTTCCTTAATAATTTGCATATCCAGACGGCACACCTGATTATGCTGGTGGACAACTTGGCGATAGGGGCAAGTCAGTACACGAATGACGTAGTCGTTGTCCTCTTTTCCCCAACGGGCAGTGAAGCTCTTGTCTCTCAAGAACTGCACCAATTGATCCAGGCGCTCTTCTGGCGACTGACCGGGACGAAGCAGAGGAGCCTCAGAAGCTACCTTATCTGCTATTCGGCTTAAGACCTTGTCCAGGCCATCGGTACCCAGCGTGCCCTTCACTTCATCTAGAAGATAGCCGGCCAGGTGATAATAATCTTCTGGAAAGAGTTTGCTGGCCGTTTCAGTCAAGCTGTAGAGCTGCTGTGGTCGGCCTGGCTGTTTCTTACGCCGCACAGAAGAGGTAACGACTAAGTTCTCACCACATAGGACGTTAAGATGATGGCGCACCGCCATCTGGGTTAGCCCAACCGTTTCAGCCAACTCCTCAATGGTGGCCTGCCCGCGTTCTTTTAACAGTTCAATTATTGCCTGACGCGTAGGCTGCATTGATCGGTGATCCTGGTAATACTTTGACAATGTCATGTTACCTTTCCGGAAGCTCGATGATTGCCGTCAAATGTCAGAATCTGCGGAACTAACCGTGCTTTGTGCAGATTATGACATCACCGAAGCTTCCGGGAAGGTGAGTCGCGCAGAACATGGCATTGTCAAAATACTTAGAGTGTAACCATTTTATCACAAGAATAGGTCACCTGTCAATTATTAAATAGAGGATAATTTTTATTGTAATTATTATAATATTGACAAGGTGTGCGATCCGTGCTATGATCACACCTGTGAAAGAAGTATCAAGTTATTGATCCTGCTCGACGATTGATGCTTGTAGGAGGTCAGGTCTCTGCAATGACAATAGAAGTCCCCTCTAAATCCGAAGTCCCCGCCGTACCAGAAGAACTCCAAAGAAATGTCTTCATCACCGGCGTAGATACCATCTACAACTGGGGCCGGATGTACTCCATCTGGCCCATGGTGTTTGGCCTGGCATGCTGCGCGATCGAGTTTATCATCGCTGGCACCGCCCGCTACGACATGGCTCGCTTTGGCGCCGAGTTAGCCCGCGCCTCACCACGCCAGGCGGATTTGATGGTCGTGTCCGGCACGGTCACCAAGAAGATGGTGCCCCAGATCGTGCGCCTCCACAACCAGATACCCGAACCAAAGTACGTCATCGCCATGGGTGCGTGCGCTACGGCCGGTGGCCCCTTTAAAGAGGGCTACAACGTCGTCTCGGGCATTGACAAGTTTCTCCCGGTGGACGTGTACATCCCCGGCTGCCCACCCACACCGCAGGCTTTCTTGCAAGGCTTGGTCAAGCTCCAGGAGAAGATCAAGGGGCAATCGGTCACCCAGGTACCCTGGTATCGCAAAGACCAGCGGGACAAAGCCATCCCCATCCCTATCTTGGGTCCCGACATCTTAGACCCGCGCCAGGTCGAAGCCATAAAGGACGAGCTGGTAAAACAGCGAACGCAAGAGGCCCAGGCGGAAGCGAGTGTGGAAGAGGCAGAGGAAGCCAGGGCAAATGGGGCCAAACCCGAGAAGAGCATCACCAAGGCGCTAAAGATGCCGCAGTGGGACATCACCCCCACC
The DNA here is from genome assembly GCA_034412795.1 of Anaerolineae bacterium. Lineage (GTDB taxonomy): Bacteria > Chloroflexota > Anaerolineae > 4572-78 > NAK82 > JAUVPY01. The sequence continues at coordinate 8,073 of DAOUMD010000278.1, read as the reverse complement.
GAAGAAGCACAGGCCCTGGCCGACCGCATCCACCAGGCTCTGGGCGAGGGAACGGTCACCCCGGAGAAGGATACGCTGGTGGTCGACCCATCACGTTTGATCCAGGTGGGCGAGTATCTGCGCGACACCCAAGACCTGGCCTACGATCTGCTCTCCAACGTCACCGGCGTCGACTACCTGGGGCGCGATCCTCGCTTCGAGGTAGTCTATCATCTCTACTCCACCAGCCGGGGCAGCGGCCCGCTCGTGCTCAAGGCCCGCGCACCCGAACAGGACCCACAAGTCCCCTCGCTGACCTCAGTCTGGCCCAGCGCCGACCTGCAAGAGCGCGAGGTCTGGGACCTGTACGGAGTCCGCTTTCCGGGGCATCCCAACCTCAAGCGCATCCTGCTGTGGGAGGGCTTTCACGGCCACCCTATGCGCAAAGACTACCAGGAAGCCTATTACGAAGAGCCCACCAAGCCCTTCAACAGTCGCTGGCCGGGTGGGCAGCATACACTGGCCGAGTCCAAGGCCCCCTACTCCAAGAACGTGGTCTACCCCACGGACTGGGATCCCGACGAATATACGCCGGTGGGCGAGGTACTGGCTGTTGTCGATACCAAAGATCTGCCGCGGGCTGGCATGCGCACCGAGAAGATCGTGGTCAACATGGGTCCTCAGCACCCCAGCACCCACGGCGTCTTCCGTATGGTCGTCACCCTGGACGGCGAGACGGTGGTCGATCTGGAGCCAGTGGTAGGCTACCTGCACCGCAACCACGAGAAGATCGGCGAGCGCAACGGCTGGCTGATGAACATGCCCTACACCGACCGCCTGGATTACTTCAACTCGATGGGCAACAACTTGGGCTACGCGCTGGCAGTGGAGAAGCTGTTGGATGTGGAGATACCCGAACGCGCCGAATACCTGCGGGTAATTATGGCCGAGCTGAATCGCGTGCTCAGCCATATGATGATGGTGGGCTTTCTGCTCAACGAACTGGGAGCTGCCTTCACCCCCCTGTTTTACGCAGTCAAGGAACGCGAGCTGATCCTGGACCTGTTTGAGGAAGCCAGCGGCTCGCGTATGATGTGCAACTACATGCGCTTTGGCGGCGTGGCCCACGACGTGAGCCAGGACTGGCTGGACCGAGCTCGTTATCTGGCCCGAGAGCGGCTGCCGCGCAAGCTGGATGAGCTAGAACAACTGCTCAGCGACAACGAGATTCTGGTCGCCCGGACCAAAGGGGTGGGTGTCGTCCCGCCTGAGGTGGCCGTTGCTCATGGCATCACCGGCCCTCTGCTGCGGGCAGTGGGCGTGCCCTACGACATCCGCCGCGTCGAGCCATATGGCATTTACGAGCGCTTCGACTTCAATATCCCTCTCCTGCACAACGGCGATCTCTACGATCGCTACCTGATCCGCATTCTGGAAGCGCGTGAGGCGTTGAAGATCCTCGACCAGGCGCTGGAGCAAATCCCCGAGGGATCCATCTTTGGGGGCAAGCGCGCCTGGCAGCTCCGGGTGCCGGCCGGCGAGGCGTATGGCCGCATCGAGCACCCCAAGGGCGAGTTGGGCTACTACCTGGTCAGCAATGGCACCGGCAACCCGTGGCGTTACCGGGTCCGCTCGCCATCCTTCATCAACCTGACCGCCTTGGCCGAGATGTGCAAGGGCCACAAGGTGGCCGACATCATCGCCATCCTCGGGGCTATTGACATCGTACTGGGGGAGGTAGACCGATAATGTTAGGTTTTGGTGTGGTCAAAGGACTGGCCGTTACCCTCAAACACTTCGTCGAAACCTATATAGATGATCTTAAGTACTTTCCACGTCGTTACAGCGATGAAGCGATGGAGTCCCGGCAAAGTGTGAATGGGCGTGGCATATTCACTGTACAGTACCCGGAACAGGAACTGACTCACCCTGAGACCTTCCGCTACATCCCCTTCCTGGTTTTCGACGAGGATGAGGATTCGGTCTACGAGGGCATCCGCTGCACGTCGTGTGGTATCTGCGCTAAGGTCTGCCCGCCGCAGTGCATCTGGATCGTGCGCACCAAGGATGCGGATGGGAGACCCATCCCCCAGCCAGCCGAGTTTCACATCGATATTGACGTGTGTATGAACTGCGGCTATTGCGCCGAGTTTTGCCCCTTCGACGCCATCATCATGGACCACGACTGGAAGCTGGCCGATTACGACCGCTTCGACGGCCACATCCACGATCTGCAGAGGCTGCTCAAGCCGGCCAGCTACTATCAGCAAATCCGACCCATCCAGTATGCAGAATACAACCTGGATGAGGATGAGGACGGACACTGAGCTGGATCCAAAAACAAATGCTAAAAACGGAGGGGGTCGCCCCTCCGTTTTTTTGGCGTGTCCAAAATGGGCTGTAGGGGCATCCCTTGTGGTTGCCCATGGCAGGCGTTATGCCTGCCATGTCTGTTTTCCTAACAACTCCGATCGCCGGGTGGGCAGGCGGGGTCAATGATCAGCGTCCAGGTCTCACTTTCCTGGCTGATCGACCGGTATTCATCACTCGGCTCCCACACTCGATTTTCGGCGGTGCTCCAATCCTTCTCCCGGACCGGTATGCCCCGGATAACGGTGATTCTCCACCGGTATTTGGGACCATAAATCGGATTGGTGTTGCTGTCATTTTTGTAGATTGAGTCCCTCACCCAGGCCACATCAACGGGTGTGCTGAAATCATTGAAGTCGTTCCATATCTCGACCCGGAAGTAATCATCAGGGCCGAGAGTTCCCTCCCACGTCCAGGCCAGGTCCAGGCGGATTTTTAAGGAGACGGCAGTGCCGTCTGGGGGCTCAAGGAGCGTGGGGGCGGGCGACAGGGGAGGCGGTGCGCCGAGCGTTGACGCCTCCGGTGCCGGCGTCAGGGATGGAGATGGCTCCGGACTCGGCGTGGGGGTTGGGGGCGACCCGCTCACCCTATTTGGCTCGAAGCGGACCTGCGCCACGTGACCGGGCAGCATATCAAGCGTGTAGCTCACACCCAACCCCTGGGGAGTGATGACATAGCGACCCGGCCAGACCGGCGCGAACTCCAATGCGCCGGGGCCGTATTCTGGCTTGGAGCCGGCGAAGTTGGATGCGCTCCAGGCCCCATCTTCTGCACGGATGGCCACCGGCAGGCCATACTGTCCCGGCACCCAGACGCGCACGATGCCGCCCCAGCCCCCCTCAATGATGATTCGGTCCAGCTCGCGAGCCGTCCAGGCAGCGCTCGAAGTGGGTGAGGGTTTGGCGACAGGGGTGGGCGAGGGCGTCGGGGTAGCTGCGTACGTTCTGCCGCCGGCCGCCACCAGCAAGCTCACGATGATTATGCCAATGGGCAAAGAGAGGGTGAGGCCTCTCGGTTTCATACAACAGACACCCTACCAGTGACTACGCCTTCTTAGAGCAACCCGAGGTAAAATCATTATATACTCTTTTTATCTACTATGTCAACCGCGAGAGGGATGTGGGGCGAGTTATACGAGCCAGCATCCTGAAGCCAAGGATGGCGACGAGAGCGGTATTGTAATGCCACTTACTCTGTGTTATACTGCTCGCAAGTGATGATCGATGTAGCCCCGTTTTGAGCGAAGAATTTATTTATGAGGTGAGACGCTGATGGATAGACTGTTGATACCTTTAACTCGGCGCCGGTTTGTTCTCCTGGGGTTGGTAGGTGCCGCAACTACGCTGGTAGAGGCCGCCTGCCAGGCTTCTCCCGGCCCGATTCTAACCACGATGCTCCCTACGGCCACCCCCAAGCCTGGCGCCACGGCCGCCCCAAGCCCTTCGTCCACGCCCCAAGCCACCGACACCCCCATCCCGTCGCCCATTGCCGAAACCGTGGCCACCCTGCCGCCGCTGCCCCAAGCCGGGCCGGAGATCCTCAAGAACCGTAATGATCCACACTACAACGTGCGCTACGTCAACCCCTTCCCGCCGGTGGATCACGAAGCGTGGCGGCTGGAGGTCACGGGCCTGGTGGATAATCCGGGTAGCTTCGGCCTGGAAGACCTGTTGGACTGGCCCCAGATGGAACAAGTGTCACGCATGAAATGCGTCGAGTGCTGGTCGTTTAAGGCCAGATGGGGCGGATTCCAGTACGAGGCGCTGGCCGAGCAGGTGGTGCCCCAGCCCGAGGCGACCCACGTCCGCTTAGACTGCGCCGACGGTTACTGGGAGATTGTCTCCATCGAAGAGTTGGCCGATCCGCGCGTAGTGTTTGTGCTGAGGATGAACGACGAGCTGCTGCTGGACGAATACGGTGCCCCGTTACGGATGATGTTCCCCGCCAAGTACGGCTACAAATCGGCCAAGGCGGTCACGGCCGTCACCTTTAGCGACGAGGGCGGTGCCGGCTACTGGTCCACGGTCGGTCCCTACACCGCCCACGGCGATATCCAGGCTGGCGTCGACTTTCCGCAAGACCTGCCCGGCGAGAGAAAGCAGATTGAAGGCGGCGAGATCACAGCGTATTGAGGACTCACCCGCGCAACGTCAAGCCGGATCCACAGACCCCGCCATATCAGGCGGGGTCTGTGCGTCAAGCGGCTTGCGCCACCACTACCAGTAGTAATCACATCATTGCCATCTACGGATTCAATTTAATCGCAATGATGCTTGGGATGGCCTGTCGTTTTGTCGGCCCATTGCGATGATAGATAAAGCATGATAAGATGGTAGTATCCGATTCTACGCATTTGCTGTTGAGTAGACTACAGAAAGCCTCGGAGAGGGTTAAATGGCCACGCCCCTCCTGACAACCAAGCTATACATCCCCCCACCACCCTTGCCCAACTTGGTGGAGCGCCCGCGCCTGGTGAAACGGCTGGACGAGGGGCTGCGCCTGGGCCATCGGCTGACCCTCGTCTCCGCCCCGGCCGGCTTTGGCAAGACCACGCTACTGAGCGAATGGATTCACCAGCAAGCAGGGGAGCGACGCTTTGCTTACAGGGGCAGGGGAGCAGAGGAGAAAAATACCTCCCCCGCACCCCCGTACCCCCGCACCCCCGCCCAAGTTGCCTGGCTCTCGCTGGACCAAAGCGACAACGACCTGACACGTTTCCTGACTTACTTTATCGCCGCCCTGAACTGGGCCGAAGGAACAGAAACCACTATCGGGGAAGGAGCACTGGGCATGCTCCAATCTCCTCAGCCGCCGCCGACCGAGGCCATCCTGACCTCTCTGATCAACGAGCTTGCCGCCATCCCTGATAGAATAATCCTGGTCCTCGACGACTACCACCTCATAGAATCGTCACCGGTTGACGATGCACTTACCTTCACCCTCGAACACCTACCTCCCCCTGAAAGGGGGCTGCATCTGGTCATCGCCACCCGCGACGACCCGCAACTGCCCCTGGCCCGTCTACGCGCCAGGGGCCAATTAACTGAACTACGCGCCGCGGACTTGCGTTTTTCCTCCTCCGAAGCTGTCGAGTTTCTCAACCAGGTGATGGGCCTGAACCTTTCGGTGGAGGACATCGCCGCGCTGGAAACCCGTACCGAAGGCTGGATTGCCGGCCTGCAACTGGCCGCCCTTGCTCTGCAAGGCCTTGCCCTGCAAGGGACGATTTCAATGCAGGGACAAAAAGACGGTACCAGTCTCATCAAATCTTTTACCGGCAGCCACCGTTTTGTGCTGGACTACCTGATCGAAGAGGTGCTGGAACAACAGTCCGAAAACGTCCAGGCCTTCTTGCTGCAAACTTCCGTCCTTGATCGAATGAACGGCTCCTTGTGCGATGCCGTGCGTTTCGGTATGGCCGAAACGCCAAACCGATCTGAAGGAGCGGCCACTTCCGAAGGAACTGCCGTGCGTTTCGGCTGTACCGAAACGCCAAACCGATCCGAAGGAGCGGCCACTTCCGGTGGAACTGCCGTCACTAAACAAGATGATGGCCAGGCGATCCTGGAAATGTTAGAACGCTCCAACCTATTCATCGTCCGACTGGACGAGGAGCGGCGTTGGTATCGCTACCACCACCTTTTTGCCGACTTGTTGCGCCAGCGACTGCGCCAAACGCAGCCGGATTGGGTACTGACGTTGCACCACCGGGCCAGCAAGTGGTACGAGCAAAAAGGGTTCGTCGATGAGGCCATAGATCATGCACTGCGCGGCGAATATTTCGAACGGGCGGCGTACTTGATTGAGGATCAATTTGGTGATAACTACGAGCGTGGTGACCAGACTACATTGCGGCGTTGGCTGGCTGAAATGCCAGAAGAATTTGTATTCTCCAAACCACATCTCTGTATCCTTCACGCCTGGAATCTGTTTACCAGCGGCCAACTGGATGCGGCTGATCGGAGTCTCCAGGCTGCCGAAAAGATGCTTATCCCTAACACAGATCAAGAGCTTGTCTCCTCACTAGATAAGGATCAACTGTCTGACACTAACAGAATGAAGTTTGTAGGCAGGGTAGCTGCCATCCGGTCCTTTTTAGCTTCTTACAGTGGAAATATACCGAGGACTATTCGGTATGCGCGTCAGGCGCTTGAGTATCTACCCGTACAAGAACTACAGTGGCGCAGCGCTGTGTTGATTGCCTTAGGGGATGCCTATGCTAGCCAGGGCCAAATGGTAGCAGCGCACGAGGCCCGGTCAGATGCGTTGGTGACAGGCAAAGCATCAGGCGACACCTACCTTCTTTTGATAGTCAATTTAAGACTAGCCGAGATCTTGAGACAACAAGGTAAGTTGCAGCAGGTCATAGATATCTGCGAGCGCCAGTTGAAAAGAGCAGACGAAAGTGGAATTTCTGAATCGGCATTAGTCGGTTGGTTATTAGGGATATGGGGCGAGGTTCTGGCCGAATTAAATAATCTAGATAGGGCAATAGAACAGGCGAAAAAAGGAGTAAAACTGACTGCACGTGGCGGGGATGTGCTGTATGAAGTTTCGAGCAACCTGTGTCTGGTGAGAGTTCTATTTTCCAGTGGGGACATAACTGGTGCCGAAGATGTCATCCAATCGATGGAGAATACCGCTCGCGAATACGATATGCCTCTTTGGGCCTTACTCCAGTTATCAGCCTGGCAAGTGCGGATATGGCTGGCACAAGGCAAACTAGAGGCAGCATCCCAATGGGTTGGAGAGCGTGAGTTGGATCCTGATGGAGAACCTACGTATCTGCACGAAATGGAGTATATCGTGTTTGCCCGTATCCTTATTGCTCAAGGGCGGTTGGATGAGGCAGCAAGGTTGCTGAAGCGCTTGCTCGAGGCAGCAGAAGCGGGGGGACGTAATTCGAGAGTGATCGAAATTCTGATGCTGCAGACGTTGGCTGCTCAATCCGGAGGTGATACTGCCCGGGCGATGTCCACGTTTGAGCAAGCACTTACCCTGGCCGAGGCGGGAGGCTTCATCCGCATCTTTGTGGATGAAGGTCCGCCGATGGCCCGTCTGCTCTGCGAGATACTATCTCGTGCCGAGGCCCTCTCTCGCGGGATAGCTCGAGATTATGTTCGTCGGCTATTGGCAGCGTTCCCCATCGAAGAACCGGAAAAAGCTGACTCTTCGCAGACGCAAGCTCAAAAGTCCGAATTGGTTGAACCTCTGAGCGAACGCGAAATTGAAGTACTCCAACTTATCGCAGAAGGGCTGACAAATCAAGAAATCGCTACCAGACTTTACATCTCACTGAACACAGTCAAGGTTCACACCCGCAATATCTATGGCAAACTGGGAGTCAACGGTCGAACCCAAGCCGTGGCACAAGCGCAGCATTTGGGTTTGTTATAACGCAAGTAGATGTTTGCCCGTAAACTCGGTGCCCACCACGGGCGGGTGCGATTGCCAAGGCAAGGGCTTTGGGAATCTTGCATCCCAACTAATTGCCTTTGGCACACAAAGTCAATCAAACTGACGGGCTGGCGGATAGCAGCCCGTTTTTTATTCCCCTTCCGAGCCTGTAAATAACCCTTTGAATAATACCTCAGGGGTACATAAATGATTTTCCAGCATCATAGTGCGTCATTTGAATTGCGCAGAAGAGGATGGAGCATCCAAGTGGTAAGTGAACAGCAGACGCCACGGTTCACCGTCATCCATAGGGACCCGGATGTCCTG
>DAOUMD010000277.1:0-75257 GCA_034412795.1 Anaerolineae bacterium | reverse complement strand
GTTCGGATTTGGGGGCATCGTAGCATCCTGAGTTTGTCGAAGGATGCGGCTTTTGTGTCGAATCTGTGCAAATGTGCATCCTTCGACAGGCTCAGGATGCGGGCCTCTAAATCTGCCCCCAAATCCGAACGCACCCTGCTCTTAAAAACCCTTGACAAATCCCAAATTTATGATATGATACCCCGGTCGCAAACGATTGCGCAAACGATTGCCACACAGAGGTGGATGATCACCACGATGCGTGATGTGGCGGAACGTGCAGGTGTCTCCGTCACCTCAGTCTCCCACGTTATCAACGAGACCCGTCCTGTCAGCTATGAACTTCGAGAGCGGGTCTTGGCCGCTATGGAGGAGCTTGGCTACCAGCCCAACCGTCTGGCTCGCAGCCTCCGCAGCGGAAAGACTCAAATCATCGGCACGATCGTCCCCGACAGCGCCGACCCCTTCTTCGCCGAAGTCGCCCGTGGCATCGAAGACACCGCCTTCGAAAACGGCTACAGCCTTATCCTTTGCAACTCGGACCGCAACCTGGGCAAGGAAGCTTTTTATACCAATGTACTGGTAGAGAAGCAAGTCGACGGCATTCTCTTTCTGGCTGCTGGCGTCAGCACAGAGCGCATACTTGATTTGCAGCAGCGGGGAATGCCGGTAGTTGTCGTCGATCGCGAATTGCCGGCCGCGAATGTCGACTCGGTGGTGACTGATAATGCCGGCGGCGGTTGGGCAGCTACACGCCACTTGATTGACCTGGGCCATCAGTGTATTGGCCATATCGCCGGCCCCTCGGACCTGAGGTTGAGCGAATATCGTTCTACCGGCTACTGTAAGGCTCTCGAAGAAGCAGGTATAGCCGCGGACGGGAACCAAATCGTTAGGGGCGCCTTTGACTTCGAGAGTGGCTACCGGGCAGCCTGTCAGCTCCTCGCCAACGACAAACGACCAACGGCAATCTTCGCCTGTAATGACATTATGGCCATCGGTGCCATCTGTGCGGCCGCAGAATTGGATCTTCGGGTTCCTGAGGATCTGTCTGTCGTTGGCTACGACGACATTCCCCTGGCCTCCTATTCGAACCCGCCGCTAACAACCGTCGCCCAGCCGATCTATGACATGGGCGTGATGGCGGCCAGTATGTTACTGGAGCGACTGCACGACCCAGGCGGAACGGCGCGCCAACTCGTACTCGACGTCGAGTTGCAAATTCGCCGATCGACTGCCGCCCCGTCCACACCCGACGCAACCAATTGACAAGGGATGGTCCAGACGGGCACAAATGTGACCAATGTCGGTAGTATGAACGTTGAAAGGCCTTCGCATGACAAGACTCCTGACAATGGAAGGCATCACAAAATCCTTCTTCGGCGTGAAAGTCCTGAAGGATGTTGATTTCGACCTCGAGCATGGTGAGGTACACGTGCTCCTCGGCGAGAACGGGGCGGGTAAGTCGACGTTGATGAAGATCCTCTCCGGTGCCTACCGGACTGACACCGGCTCGATCATCCTCGGCAGCCAGCAGGTCGACCTCTATGCTTATAATCCCAAGACCGCCGAGGATCTCGGCATCGTCACCGTCTACCAGAACTTTCATCTTATCCCCCATCTGAGCGTGGCGGAGAATCTGTCCATGCCCCTTTTCACGCGCGAGCGGGGCCTCATCCACTGGAAAGACGTCTATGCCCACGCGCGGGAAGTGCTCGAGAGTATCGACTATGAGATCGACCCCAGGGCCAAAGTGCGCGACCTCCCGGTCTCGCAGAAGCAAATGCTCGAGATCGCAGTCGCGCTGTCCAAGAATGCCCAGGTCCTCATCATGGACGAGCCGACGGCTGCGCTCAGCCGGAACGAGACGGAAATCCTCTTCCAGGCAATCGCCGACATCAAGACACGCGACATCGGGATTATCTACATCTCCCACAAGTTGGAAGAGGTGAAACAGATCGGGGACCGGATCACGGTCCTGCGCGATGGTGCCAAAATTGCCACACTTGCCTCGAAGGACGCGGATCTCGACGAGATCGTCAGGCTAATGATCGGCAAGGAACTGTCCGGGAGCCAGGAGTCCCGGGAGCTCTCGTTCGACGGAGATCTCTTCCGGGTCGAGGGGGTGATGAGCGCTTACCTGTCCGCCCCGATCAGCTTTGCTGTCCGGAAGAAGGAGATCCTGGGGATTACGGGTCTGGTCGGGTCGGGCAAGACTGAGCTTGCACGCGCCATCTTCGGCGTGGACAAGCTGAGCGGGGGAACTGCTTATCTGGGCGAGCGACAGGTGGACATCGATTCCCCGGAGACCGCGGTTCGGCTGGGACTCGGCTACTTGCCCGAGGACCGGGACTCCGACGGCCTATGCCTCAACCTGGGGGTCAAGGAGAATATCTCGTTGGTGCTCCTGTCAAAACTGAAGGGCCTCCTGTTCAGCGTGGCCTCGGAGAGACGTTCCGTGTCTCGCGTGGTCCAATCCATGGATATTAAAGCCGCTGGGCTGTCGCAGCAAGTGAAGTACCTGAGTGGTGGTAACAAACAGAAGGTCGTATTTGGCAAGTGGCTCTCTGGGGGATGCAACCTGCTGATCCTCGACGAGCCGACCATTGGCATCGATGTCGGTGCGCGCGGCGAGATCTATAACCTCATCCGGGAGTTCGTCGCCGAGGACGAGGACCGGGCGGTTATCTTCATCTCAAGCGACATAACGGAGATCCTCGACGTCACCGACCGGATCCTGGTCATGTCCGGTGGCAACCTCGTAGCCGAACTCGACCCAAAGCACGCTACGAAGCAAGAGATCATGCAACATAGCCTGCGGGTGCGCAGGGCAGTGGAGTGAAGGAGTACGTATGAAGCAAGTTGAAAGTGATCAGACGTCAGGAACGTCATCAGGAGTCGGCGGTCTGTTCGGCCTAAAACAACTGGGAGGCGGTGGGGCGACGGGAATATCATCGGGGATCCGTGGCCTGTCCGGCAACCAGGGGATCTCGATGTTGTTAATTCTGGGCGTCATGTGGGTGGTGCTCGGGCTCCTGTCGCCTTACTTCTTCACGGTCGACAACATCATGGAGATCACCCTGCAGACGGCGGTCATCGCGATCATCGCCGCCGGCGAGACGTTTGTCATCCTCTCAGGGGGGATCGATCTGTCCGTCGGAGCTGTGTTCGCTTGCTCTGCCGTGGTTGGTGGTATGGTGTTCGAGAGCACGGGGAGTCTTCCTCTCGCCCTGGTCGCGACCGTCTCCTTCGGCGCCCTGCTCGGCCTGACCAGCGGGCTTCTCATCACGAAGCTGTACGTTCCTCCCTTTATCGCAACCCTGGGCATGATGGGGGTGGCACGCGGTCTCTCGTTCATTCTATCGGAGGGCGTTCCCATCTACGGGCTGGAACCCTACAGGTTCATCGGCCAGGGCAAGCTGTTCGACGTCATCCCCATCCCGACCCTCATCGTGCTGGTGGTTTACATCCTCGGCTACATCCTCGCCAACCACGCGCGCTTCGGCCGGTTCGTCTACGCAATCGGTAGCAACTCGGAGGCGGCGCGTCTGTCGGGCATCAACGTGGTGCGGGTTACGATCGGCGTGTACGTGATCTCTGGCTTGCTCGCCGGGCTCGCTTCCATCATCGAGGCTGGACGGCTCGGGATCGTCCAACCTGCGGGGGGCAACGGCTACGAGCTGCTGGCGATCGGGGCGGTGGTGGTCGGCGGTGCCAGCCTATTCGGCGGGGAAGGAAGCATCATCGCCACGCTCATCGGCGCGATTATCGTTACCACCATCCGAAATGGGTTGACTATCCTTGGCGTTAACGCCTTCTGGCAGTATGTGGTGAACGGTGCGGTAATCATTGCCGCCATTGCCGTCGACCAGTATCGGAGACGGCGCTAGGAAGGAGGTGCGATCAGGAACAGGATTCGGTACACCGGGCAGTTTTCGAGTTTCCAACCAAGTTCGTTTAAACTTCAATGAGGAGGAAAGAAATGTCTAAGAAGCTTTTTCAAGTCCTGGCGGTCCTGATGGTGTTTGCACTGTTGTCTGGGTGCGTTGTGCCGACCCCCGCTGTAGAACAACCGGCAGCCGAGGAGCCAGCCGCCGAGCCCGAGAGCAAGGGTGAAATCGTCTTCATCCCCAAGTCAACCTCAGCAACCTTCTATCTCTTCCTGGTGAAGGGCGCGCAGGACAAGGCCGAGGAACTCGGTTACACCATTGATTACCTGGGTCCGGCCACCGAAGCCGACATTGCGGCACAGGTCGACCTGGTACGTAACGTCACCAAGAAGAAGCCCGCCGGCATCCTGCTGGCGGCCCTCGACTCCGAGGCGCTAATCCCGCCCGTCGAGGAAGCGATGGCGGCCGGCGTGCCGGTGGTTATGGTAGACTCGGGCATTAACAGCGACGCTCCGGTGGCCAGCATCATCACCGACCAGTATGCGGGCGGTTTCATGGCGGGCGATGAGATGGCCAGGCTGCTCGGCGAGGAGGGCCTGGTGGCCGACCACGGCATCCAGGCTGGCTCGGTGAGCGCTGGGCGCAGCAAGGGCTTCCAGGAGGCTGTCGCCCAGTACCCCAACATGGAAGCCCTGGAGACTCAGTGGACCGACGCCGACTCGACGAAGTCCATGAACATCACCAGCGACGAGATCACGGCCCACCCCGACTTGGCGGGCGTCTTTAATGCCTGCGCCGCGTCGGCCGGTGACGCGGAGGCGGTGAAAGCCAAGGGCCTGGCCGGCGAGGTCAAGATCGTGGCCTTCGACCCTAGTCCCGAGGTCCTGCCCCTGTTCGATGAGGGCACGATCCAGGCCATCATCGCCCAGGATCCCTACCAGATGGGCTATCAGGGCGTGGCAGCGCTGGACGCGTTCATCAATGGTGAGACGATCGAGAACCCCAACGTTGAATTGGCACCTGTCCTGATTACTCCTGAGAACTACGACACACCTGAGGTACAGGCGCTCCTACAGACGCCCGATAAGTTCGAGAAGTAATCTGCGCCGTTGCACGTTTGGGCCCGGGTGGATCCACCCGGGCTCTCTTTGTCGCACCGCTTTACGTATAACCTGAGTTCGGAGTTTCCCAAGGGAAGTCATCCTGAGTAGCCGCAAGGTGTATCGAAGGGTGATTTCCCCGATCCCGCCCCCCTCGACGGCTCTGTGAGCCTACTCGGGATGCCGGTCGACCTAATCCCGAACTCAGGTATATGCGAAACACAAAACTGACAGCAAAGGAGTACACGATGACTCAACAAATTCTTGAGCAGGGCGAAGGTATTCTGCGCCTGGCGCCGACCTGGGTGCCTCGCGTGTTCTGTATCCCTGGCCGGCGCATCAAGCTGCACCCCAACGACTACTACGCGTTCGGCGCGCACCGCGGTGGCATCGACGAACGCTGGTTCTCGTCCACGACCAAGGCTGATAACGGCCCCTTGACAACGCCTGACGAAGGCCTGAGCTACGTAGTTTATGGCGATGATGACAGCCCACAAAGGGTGTTGTTCAAGGATGCGGTGGCCGATCTGGGCGACAGATTGCTGGGCGACGAGATGTGGGACCGTTACGCCGGCTGGCCCATCTATTCAAAGTTCTTTGACAATAAGGGTCCCCTACCCCATCACATGCACCAGATGCCGGAGCACGCTGCCCGGGTTGGCCAGGAGCAGAAGCCGGAGGCGTACTACTTCCCACCCCAGCTCAACAACTATGACGCCGACTTCCCCCACACCTTCTTCGGGCTCGAGCCCGGAACCAGCAAGGAGCAAGTGCGTCATTGCCTGGAGATCTGGGACCAGGGCGACAACCACATCACAGATCTATCCAAGGCCTATCGCCTGGAGGCAGGCACGGGTTGGTATGTGCCACCCGGCATCCTCCATGCGCCTGGCAGCCTATGCACCTACGAACCCCAATGGGCCAGCGATGTCTTCGCCATGTTCCAGTCTCTGACGAATGATGTGCCCATCGAGTGGGATCTGTTGGTCAAGGACGTGCCTGAAGACAAGAAGCAGGATTTGGACTACATCATCTCCATGCTCGACTGGGAGGCCAACACTAACGCAGACTTCAAGGCCACCCATTTCCGGGCGCCGCGGCCGGTCAAGCCGGTGGATGAAATGGCGGAGGCGGGTTACATCGAGAACTGGATCACCTACGGCAGCCCCTACTTCGCGGCCAAGGAGCTGACTGTGCTGCCCGGGCGCAGCGTAACGATTTGCGACGAAGGCCCCTATGGTCTGATTGTCCTGCAGGGTCACGGTACGATGGGTACCTGGCCTATCGAGTCGCCGGCATTGATCCGCTTCGGTCAACTGACCTACGACGAGTTCTTCGTCTCCTGTTCAGCCGCGCTCGAAGGTGTAACCATTCACAACCCCAGCAAGTCGGACCCGATCGTTATGCTCAAGCATTTTGGCCCGCATCCGGCGGCCTCTGAATTGTAACATCACCCAAAGGTCAAACCCGGACATTGGCCAGATCCGACATTGCCGAAACGCCAAGTTAAATGGTGCGGGTTTAGGCCCAATACCCGTGAATGAGTGCCCGCTCAGTGACTGCTACACCGAGAAAGCGCCGAATGATCGGCGAAACGTATGAATTTTGGGGTCTTGCCTGCGGGTATGGAGCTTCCTTCGTAGCCGTTGACCCTGAGTCAGTAACTGACCACGATTCATTCACGGGTATTGGGTTTAGGCCAATCGCATTTGGGAATTCGTTCCCTCAATAGGGCCAGAAAGCTCGTTTCCTACCTGGACGCCACTTTCGCGTCTTTTGGGAACACGTCTCATGAAAAACCCAAATGCGATTGCCCTATTACACCGCCACGTAAATGGTGTACTATTCTCATGCGCTTGAGTTCTTGACAGTGATACCGATGTAAGTGTATTATGGAGTCGGTGGACAGGTACGTGGCAGGCCCACCGCCGAATAGGAGAACATCGTAGAGAAAGGCAGCCAAACATGTCCCTGAATGTAATCCACGGCAACCTGGCGAATGCGGCGCTCATTTACTTTGCTATTCTGGTAATCTGGGGGCTGGTGCGCTTTGCTCGTCGGCGGGGGGTAGGCTCGAATTACTGGGGGGCACTGGTTATCGCCGAACTCCTCATCTTGGTTCAGGGGACCTTGGGCGCTCTCCTTTGGTACAGCGGTCTGCGGCCCGCGCGAGGCATTCATATTTTGTACGGCTTGGTCAGTGGGCTAGCCATCCCCGCCGTCTACGTTTATACAAAGGGCCGGGAAGAGCGAAGGGAGATGTTGATCTATGCTGTGGTTGCCCTGGTGGCAGCGGGACTGATCTTGCGAGCCATGACCACAGCAGGATAACCCATTGTGATACTTGCCATCTGACACTTGCCATTTGCCATTTGTCATCTGTCATTTCCCATTTCCCATTTCCCATTTCCCCTTTGTCATTTGCCATTTGTCATTTGCCATTTGTCATTTGCCATTTGTCATCTCCGGCATTAGCTCAATCTCGAAGATCTTGGGCCATAGCTTTCCGGTCACAAACAGGCGATCATTTTCCGCGTCGTAGGCAATGCCGTTGAGCACGTCAACCGGCTCAACCCGATCCTCCTCACTCAACAGTCCGGTCAAATCTATCCAGCCCGTCACCTGGCCCGTCTGAGGGTCAATTCTGGCAATGCGGTCAGTTTTCCAGACATTGGCATAGACTTCCCCGTGGATGTACTCCAATTCGTTGAGTCTGGTCACGGGGCCGTTCTGGTCATACACCTCAATCTGACCGATTTCCTCTAGCGTTTCAGGGTCCAGGAAATGCAAGGTTGATGTGCCATCGCTCATTATCAGCCGCTGGCCATCGTGGGTGATGCCCCAGCCCTCGGTTGGATAGGTGAACTCTTGCAGTAACTCAAAGGTGTCTTTGTCGTAGACAAAACCGACGTGGGCCTGCCAGGTCAACTGGAATACCTTGTCGCCATAGACCGTCACGCCCTCCCCGAACAGTGGAAGTGCGAGCGAATGAAGCTTTACCACATCCCCGGTCTTCAATTCAACCGTGCGTAACGTGGAACGCCCTCGCAGCCCCGTGCCTTCGTACAGTACGCCCTCTTCAAACACCAATCCCTGCGTGAAAGCACCCCGGTCGTGAGGATAGATATTGACGATTTCATAGGTATAGACAGGAATCGGACCATTTCCCGATGAGCTGGCTGCACTTGTGGAAATTGGAGATATGGGCTGGTGTGAAACATCCTGTGTAGTGGCTACAGCAACAGTCTCGGTGATTAGGGGAACTGGTGACCTTGTAGGAACCGAGGACGGCGTGTTGTTGGAGTCAGCGCGCCCACCTGGAACCGTAGCCACCTTAGAGGTATTAAAGTCTATTGTACTTTCGAGAACTGGCGATACTTCAATTTGCGAGGTGTTGCTCTCGTTGACTTCTGTGGCAGTTGCACATGAGGAAATAAGGACCGCTCCCAGCAATGCAACGAGCCCCAGTACATTCCTAGCGTGCAGACGGACCACCAGAGTTACCCTAACAACACAATATACGTTACGATTCCCGCTGCCGATACAGTGCCTGGTCCACAACACTCACCATGCTCTCCACGTCGAGCGTGTCCCCCAGGAAAAGGTTGATTCTCTGCAACTGTTCGAGGGGATTCTCCATGACGTCATTGTAGCTGACGTAAATAACCTCAACGTTTGGTTGCCCATCAATCCAGGCTTGAATCTGTGCCAGGTGCTTGCCAAACAGTTCCATCAACTCTTCGTCGCTGACGGAATCAGTGGGCTCTCCTCGTCGAATGAGCATTTGTCTTTGAGAGGACAGAATCTCTTCCATTTTTCGGCGCATAAAGATTAGCTTGTAGGTATAACCCGGCGGTAGATGCTTCAGAAGTGCCGAGATCACCTTGACTGATTTTCCCTGGGCTTCTTTGACCCAATCCGTATCTCCCTCGTCCAGCTTCTTGACACGCTCAAATTCGTAATAGCCTTTGGGGTTGTCCTTATCGGCCTCTCTCAGCTCATCGGTCAGTGGTGAGATCCCCCCCGCCTCTAGCATCCGCATCATCATTGATGTACCAGAACGGGGCAGGCCGGAGACAACCGTGACAATCTGCTGTGTGGGTTTTTGTTTGAATAGCTTCCGCAAGAAAGGACTCATAACCCGCTCCCTGTACTAAATTCAGATGGGTGTGTTCAAAATGAGTAGGAGCACCCCCTTGTGGGTGCCCAGGGCGAGCACGAAACTCGCCTCTACGAACCTATTTTGAATGCACCCAATTCAGATTGCTAACTGGTCCGCACGTAGGAGGTGCGAAACGCGCATATATATTACCACAACTGGATAGGTTCACAAATAAGAAAGGCCCCAAAAAGAAACACTTGCGAGCGGAAAGAGATGTTCTCTCCTTTTCGACCAACCAGACCTTGACAGCCAACAGGAAATCGGCTATAATAGATGTGCAATTTCGGATCACCTAAATTTGATTTTCGGATAGACAAAATGCACACCCAGGCCGTCGAAGACTACTTAAAGACCATCTACGAAATAGAGCGAGAGCAAGGCAAGGTGGCTACGACTGTGTTGGCCGACCAACTGAACGTCGCGCCAGCTTCGGCGACCGGTATGATCAAAAAGCTGGCCGAGATGAATTTGGTGGCTTATGAGCCCTACCAGGGGGTCGTGCTGACCCAGACCGGTCGAAAAATCGCGCTGGAGGTCATACGCCACCACCGGCTGATCGAGATCTTCCTGGCCGAGATACTAGATGTTCCCTGGGATCAGGTTCACGCCGAAGCTCACAAGATCGAGCACGTGCTATCAGAGGACTTGGTAGATCGAATAGACGCTGTGCTTGGTCACCCGAGCACCGATCCACACGGTGCACCTATCCCAACCAGAGAGGGAAAGATTGACCAACCCCCTTGCCGGCGTCTGGCCGATCTCGAGTCTGGGCAGTCGGCGGTGGTCGCCGAGGTGTACGATAATGACCCGGCCCTGCTGCGCTACCTGGGCGAGCTGGGTCTGTACCCAAAGGTCCCGTTGAGGGTAGTTAGAGTAGCTCCCTTCGACGGTCCGGTGACGGTGCGTGTAGGAGAAACCGAGCATGCCATCGGACGCGAAGTAGCCCATCAAATCCTGGTGAGTGAACTTCATACTGAAGAGCCCTAATTTTTTTTAGCTGCAAGATTTAGTCATGGCTAAATCAAAATTTCGGATATACAAAAACCAATACAAAAAGGGGGATGGTTCACTATTTGGTTGACACTTCTTACCGGTCAAATCAAGCAAAGAAACCTCGTATAGAGTGATCGTACAGTTTTCATCAAGTCGAGATTCTGTTAAGGAGATACCGGATGCGTAGCGTACAACTTGGATTTAGTATCGTGCTGCTAGGAGTGATAGGCATACTCACAGCTTGTGGACAGGCAGCCGGAAAAGCAGAGGCTGATCTCTCTCAGCGACCGATTCGTGTGGTGACAACAGTGGGCATGATTAACGACATCGTCCAAAACGTAGGGGGCGAGCGCGTCGAAGTAACTGGCCTGATGGGGCCGGGCGTGGACCCGCACCTTTACAAGGCCAGCGAGGGAGATGTGAGCCGCATGGCCGAAGCGGATGTGATCTTTTACAACGGCCTGCATCTGGAGGCCAAGATGGGCGAGGTGCTTGAGAAAATGGAGGGCCGGGTCAGGACGGTGGCCGTCACAGCGGGTATCGATCAGTCGAGTCTGCTGGCCCCGCCCGAGTTCGAAGGTTCCTTCGATCCCCACGTCTGGTTTGACGTGTCTCTGTGGATGAAGGCAGTCGAGCAGGTACGTGACACGCTGGTCGAGATGGACCCCGACCACTACGATCTCTACCAGGCCAATGCCGAAAGCTACCTGGCAGAGCTAAACGAACTGCACGACTATGTGAAAGCTCAAGCCGAAAGTGTACCTGAGGAACGGAGGATACTCATCACCGCCCACGATGCCTTCAACTACTTTGGGCGCGCCTACGGTTTCGAGGTCCGTGGCTTGCAGGGCATCAGCACGGCATCTGAAGCAGGGACAGCCGACGTACAGGAATTGGCCGAATTCATCGCCGTGCGCAAAATCCCGGCTATTTTTGTCGAATCATCGGTGCCCCCCCGAACCATCGAGGCTGTGCAAGCAGCCGTGAGATCCAGAGGCTTCGAAGTGGAAATTGGAGGCGAGCTCTTCTCAGACGCTATGGGTAACCCGGGAACGGCAGAAGGCACATATATCGGCATGGTGCGCCACAACATTGATACGATTGTGAACTCCCTGTCAGGTGAGTGACAAAGCACAATACGCAGTACGCAATACGCAGTACGCAATACGTGTACCGCGTACTGCGTAAAGAGATTTGGAGTAGAGTGATGAATGAGGAAACCAAAGCGATTGAAGTAATGGACTTGACCGTTGCTTATCGAGACCAACCGGTGTTATGGGATATAGACCTGGAGGTGCCTGCCGGCGTTCTGATGGCTGTCGTCGGCCCCAATGGCGCCGGAAAAACGACGTTGATCAAGGCCATCCTGGGCCTGGTTCGCCCGGCCGCGGGCCAGGTGTTGATATACGACAAGCCCTACGCCGAGCAGCGCCGGGTGGTGGGCTACGTGCCGCAGCGCGAGAGCGTGGATTGGGACTTCCCCACCAATGTGTTAGATGTAGTGATGATGGGCCGCTACGGGCACTTAGGTTGGGTGCGAAGGCCGGGCCGCCATGAGCGAACCCTGGCACTGGAGGCATTAGATAAGGTCGGTATGCGCCCCTTCGCAGATCGACAGATCAGTCAACTGTCGGGCGGCCAGCAACAGCGTGTCTTCCTGGCCCGCGCGCTCGTGCAAGATGCACAAGTATACTTTATGGATGAGCCATTCCAGGGTGTGGATGCCACTACCGAACGAGCCATCGTCACCCTGTTGCAGGAGCTGCGGGCTGCAGGCAAGACCGTGGTCGTTGTACACCACGACCTGCAGACCGTGCCCGAATATTTTGACTGGGTCACCCTGCTAAATGTGCGCCGTATCGCCAGCGGGCCGGTGGATGAAGTTTTCACCGATGAGAACCTGAGACTGGCCTACGGTGGCCGCGTGGCATTTCTGAGTCGCAACGGCGGGTCAGCCACCCGCGAGCCCGGACACTCCCTTGAGCCAGATGCTTCATCCCAGGAGACACACGATGAACCTGCTCGAATTGCTCGGTAGTCTTTTCTCCGACTATACGTTGCGGACGGTGGCCTTGGGCTCGGCCATGCTGGGCATCCTCAGTGGTGCGCTAGGTACGTATGCCGTGCTGCGCAAGCAAAGCCTGTTGGGAGACGCCATCTCTCACGCTGCATTGCCTGGCATCGCCCTTGCTTTTCTGCTGACAGGCAGCAAGGCACCCTTGGTGTTGATCTTGGGGGCTGTGGCAGCCGGTTGGATCGGCACACTACTTGTAATGAGCATCATTAACACTACCCGAGTCAAAGATGACAGTGCCTTGGGTCTGGTGCTGGCGGTCTTCTTTGGCTTTGGACTGGTGCTTCTGACCTTTATCCAGAAGATGCCCAATGCAGCCCAGGCAGGACTGGACAAGTTTTTGTTTGGACAAGCCGCCGCTCTCCTGGAACGCGACGTAGTCACGATGGCCGGGCTGGGAACACTGGCGCTGCTGGCGATGTTGATCTTCTGGAAGGAGTTCAAATTGCTCACCTTTGATCCTGAATTCGGAGCCAGCCTGGGTTTTCCGATGCGCGTCTTAGATGTGTTGTTGATCACCCTGCTGGTGGTGGCCATCGTGTTGGGATTGCAGACAGTCGGCGTGGTACTGATGAGTGCTATGGTAGTGGCACCGGCCGCAGCAGCCCGCCAGTGGACTGACCGGCTGGGGGTTATGATAGGTCTCTCAGCTCTGTTCGGTGCGCTGGCTGGAGTAAGCGGCGCGTTGGTTAGCAGCACAACGACTCGTCTGCCAACCGGCCCCACCATTGTGCTATGCATCAGCGCCATCGTGCTGATATCGATTACTCTTGCTCCCAACCGTGGGCTTGTGTGGCGCTGGGTGAGTCACCAACGCAATCGTCGACGGCTGCGGGGTGAGGCAGTCCTGGGCGATCTTTACGCGCTGGCGTCTCAGCACGACAACGAGGATCACGGACACTCCATTGCCGTACTCCGGGCAATGAATCGCGGGCGTGGAGGCGTGGCACACAGTTTGGAGCAATTGGAAAGACGAGGCTGGGTACATCAAGTAGGTCCTGATGAGTGGGTATTGACCCCCTCTGGCCTGGTCGAAGCGGAACGCCTGTCCAGGATTCGTGAGGAGGCAAGCGTATGAGCCAGCCACAAGTTGAGATTCAACTGATCGCTGCGGTGGTAGCCGTAGCCTGTGCTCTGCCAGGCGTATTCCTGGTATTGCGTCGCATAGCGTTGATGAGCGATGCCATCAGCCATGCCATCCTGTTGGGAATTGTGCTGGCCTTCTTCGTGACTAAGGATATCTCCTCTCCCTTGCTGGTGATCGCAGCCACGCTAACTGGCGTGGTCACAGTCAGTCTGGTAGAGCTGCTCAACCGCACCCGGTTGGTGCGAGAAGACGCAGCCATCGGGCTGGTGTTTCCAGTGTTGTTCAGCATCGGCGTCATCCTCATCTCGCGCTTCGCTGGCAACGTCCACCTGGACACCGACGCCGTGCTATTGGGTGAACTGGCTTTTGCACCATTCACCCGTTTTGTCGTCTGGGGCCACGACCTGGGGCCACGGGCGCTGTACGTGATGGGCGGCATCTTGCTGCTCAACATCTTGTTCATTCTACTCTTCAATAAAGAGTTGAAGCTGGCGACCTTCGACGCCGGGCTGGCGGCAGCGCTGGGCTTTTCCCCGGCGCTCATCCACTACGCACTGATGACGCTCGTCTCGGTGACGGCAGTCGGCGCCTTCGACGCTGTCGGCTCTATCTTGGTTGTGGCGCTGATGATCGCGCCGCCCGCCGCTGCGTATCTGCTGACCGACCGCCTGCCGCGTATGATCGGGCTTAGCGCACTGATCGGCATCGCCAGTGCAATCAGCGGCTATTGGCTGGCACGCGCACTCGATGTGTCCATTGCCGGATCAATGGCGACCATGGCCGGGGTTTTGTTCGCGCTGGTCTTTCTGCTGGCCCCCGATCGGGGTCTGGTCGCAATCGCTCGCCGCCGCGCCCGCCAGCGCTGGGAGTTCGCCCAGACCATGTTGGCCATCCACCTCTTGAATCACGAAGGCCTTCCCGAAGCAGACGAAGAATATCATCTCGCCCACCTACAGGAACACATGCGTTGGGGACCCGATTTCGCAGACCGGGTCGTAAAACAGGCGGAACGACGAGGCATCATCCTCAGTCAGGGTGAATACTTATCGTTAACTGATCGTGGTCGCCAGGTCGCACGTCAGGCCATTGTGAGCTGACATATTTCGTTGCCTTATTCCACCATCAATGATATACTTGAACGGTTCGCATCAACCCAAGGAAAAAAGACTCTACGCAGATTAGTGGGGTAGATGAGCAATTCAGACTGCCAAAAGAGGGCATGTCATTCTGAGCCATAGGCAAAGAATCTCGTCTCACAAGGGAAAATGAGATCCTTCGCTCCTGACGTCACTCAGGATGACATGCTCCACAAATGGCGTTACATCCCACTATTTGGCGTAGATCCGGAAAAAAAGTCGATCAGAGGAGATATTTAGATGACTTCACAAATCTTGGATCTGTTAGGTGAGGAAGCCGAAAGCCTATTAAATCACACCTGCACGGGGATTCCCAAGGACGTGCTCCATCTCCCCGGCCCCGATTTTGTGGACCGGGTAATGGTGCACACCGACCGCCCTGCCGCTGTGCTGCGCAATATGCAAACTATCTTTAACACCGGGCGACTGGGTGGCACCGGCTATCTGTCCATCCTGCCTGTGGATCAGGGTATTGAGCACTCGGCTGGGGCCTCCTTTGCACCCAATCCCATCTATTTCGACCCCGAAAACATCGTCAGGCTGGCCATCGAAGGCGGCTGCAATGCTGTGGCCTCGACGTTGGGTGTGCTAGGTGCAATCTCGCGCAAGTACGCGCACAAAATCCCCTTTATCATGAAAATCAATCACAACGAACTACTGACTTACCCGGCCATCTACGACCAGACGCTCTTTGCCGGCGTGCAGCAGGCCTTCGACCTGGGCGCTATGGCGGTCGGGGCAACCGTTTATTACGGAGCGCCCGAATCACGTCGCCAAATTCAAGAAGTCAGCGAGGCCTTTGCCTACGCCCACGAACTGGGTATGGTCACTGTGCTGTGGGCCTACCTGCGCAACCCGGCCTTCAAACACGAAGGGGTGGACTACCACCTCTCGGCCGACCTGAGCGGGCAGGCCAACCACCTGGGCGTCACCATTGAGGCCGACATCATTAAGCAGAAGCAGGCGGAGAACAACGGCGGGTACACCGCCATCAAGTTCGGCCGGACGCACCCCAAGGTATACGACGAACTGACCAGCGACCATCCCATCGACTGGGTGCGCTACCAGGTGGCCAACTGCTACATGGGACGGATCGGCATGATCAACTCGGGCGGCGCATCGGGCGAAAACGATCTGGCCCAGGCGGTACGCACGTCAGTCATCAACAAGCGTGCGGGTGGCATGGGCCTCATCTCGGGGCGCAAGGCTTTCCAGCGGCCGATGGACGAGGGCGTCAATCTGCTCAACGCCATCCAGGACGTATACCGGTCAGACGAGGTGACCGTCGCTTAATCCTGGAAGACTGGAAGGTTGGTGGATTGGTGGTTTGGTAGATTGGCAGATTGGTGGTTTGGTAGATTGGCAGATTGGTAGATTGGTAAATTGAACACGAGACGCAGCGGGGGGTTGACCTTCCGCTGCGCCTTTGTTTGACATCAGAGGGAATAAGGACTATGAGACCAAACAAACTTCGCGAAACCCTGAACGCTGGCCGCCCGACGATTGGTACCCGGGTGCACAGCACCTGGCCGTCCATCGCCGAGATAATCGGACATACCGGCATGTTTGACTACGTTGAATTTGTGGCCGAATACGCGCCCTTTGACCTGTATGCCCTGGACGACTTCTGCCGGGCCGTCGAATTGTTCGACATGACAGCCATGATCAAGATCGATCAATCCCCCCAACAGTTTTACGCCCAACGGGCGATCGGCGCTGGATTCCAGAGCGTTCTGTTCGTTGACTGCCGCTCGGCCGAGGATGTTCGCGCCTGTGTGCGGACCGTGCGCCCTGAGACGCCTGAAGATGATGGCCTGCACGGCGTTGGTGTACGACGCTTTGCTTATATGTCGGCGGCGGGTACGGCCGAGTACGTCAAGGCCTTGAATGACGTGATAATAGCCATCATGATCGAGAAGAAGGACGCCGTAGATCGACTGGAAGAGATACTGGCGGTAGACGGCATAGATATGATCCAGTGGGGGCCGGCCGACTACTCAATGAGCATCGGGCGCCCCGGCGCCTATCGGCAGCGTAACGACCCGCAAATCAAAGCTGTGGAGCGAAGGGTGATCGAAACCGCGTTGAAGATGGGCGTGTCGCCGCGCGCCGAGATAAACAGCGTGGATCAGGCCCAATACTACCTCGACCTGGGTGTACGTCATTTTTCCCTTTCGACGGATATTACGATACTATTCAATTGGTGGAAGGAAAACGCGGATAAGCTGCGGAAGGTAGTTGTGGACGCTTAGCGTAGGGTAAAGGAAGCTAACATGGCCAAGATCCTGGTTTTAGGTGCCGGGGTTATGGGCACGGCGATCACTATGCCCATAACGGATAACGGTCACAGGGTCCACCTTGTCGGTACTCATCTGGATGGCGACATTATCGAGGAGGTCCACCAGAGTCGCCGCCATCCCAGGCTGCGCAGCCGGCTAGCCGAAACGGTAATACCTTACACCTTCGATCGGCTGAACGAGGCCATGGAAGGCGTTGACCTGGTGATTCTAGGTGTCAACTCCCTGGGCATCGACTGGGCGGCCGAGATGCTGGGAGCATGCCTCCCCCCAAAAACTCCGGTCGTGCTGCTGACCAAGGGCCTGGCCGGAGACGGCCAGAACCTGTACATTCTGCCCGACGTGCTGCGTAAGGGTTTGCCTTCCCATTGTCGAAACGAGGTTCAACTGGCGGCCATTGGTGGCCCTTCCATCGCCGGCGAGTTGGCCGCCCTGCGGCATACGTGCGTTGTTCTAGCTGGCTCTGACCAGGACATGCTGGAAGAGATCGCCGCTTTGTTGCGCACCCCCTACTATCACATCTGGACCAGCACCGATGTGATCGGCGTGGAAGTGTGTGTCGCTCTCAAGAACCTTTACGCTTTGGCGGTGGGGTTGGTGCAGGGCTGGTTGGAAAAAGAAGGTGAGACCGCTGACGGGGCTGCGATGCACAATGCAGCCTCAGCCATCTTCGCCCAGACCCTGTGGGAGATTGGCTACCTGGTCGAGTATCTGGGTGGTCAGCGGAGTAGCGTATACACCCTGCCGGGGGCTGGCGACCTGTATGCTACGTGTCAGAGCGGGCGCAATAGCCACATGGGACGTCTGGTCGGGCTGGGCATGAGTTATCGTGAGGCCAAGGCCAAGTACATGCCCGAGGACACGATCGAAGGGGCGGAACTGGCCCTCGCCATCGGTCCGACGATCGAAACCTTGATAGATCAGGCAGAATTAGACGGCGCTGTTGTGCCCTTGTTACGGACCGTGATTGACATTGTGTGTCACGAGGCGCCGCCAAAGATCCCATGGGACGCTTTCTTCGTAGATTTTTAAGACGACGCGGGCACCGTATCTTCCATCACATCTCCCCAAGGTGTTCATAATTTCTTCACAGGTTCTGGTTATCATAAATCTTGCCTCCACCGTTCATTGACGGCAAGATAGTAGACTGGTATAATCCGAAAAGTCTATGATGACTGATCCGCACATAATGGTAAACCATCCCTTAAATCCTTAGTTTCATATGTTCGGACCAGCAAATACGGAGAAGCGTATGCCTTCATTGCGTCGTTCGATTAGTTATCTGAGACCTTATTGGTTAATAGCCGTGGGCGCCATCGCCAGCTTGCTGCTGGTAACGGCGGCTAATCTTGCTATCCCCCAGATTATCCGCTGGGTGATAGACTACGGCATTACGCCAGGCAACATGCAGGTCATCATCTTGAGCGGGCTGGGCCTGGTCGGTTTGGCGCTGATACGCGGTGTCTTTAACTTCACCCAAAGCTACTGGTCCGAGAAAGCCTCACAAAATGTGGCCTTCGATGTGCGTAACGATCTGTTCGACAAAATCCAGAGCCTCAGCTTCAGCTACCACGACCGTGCCCAAACCGGCCAACTGATGACACGTCTCACCAGCGATGTGGAAATGGTACGCCAATTCACCGGGATGGGGCTCTTCCAATTTATCAATGCCATCATCATGATGCTTGGCAGCGCAACGCTGATGTTCCTCCTGAATCGGCGATTGGCCCTGATTGTCCTTGCGACCATCCCGTTGATGTTTGTGCTCATCGGCCGCTTTCTGGTGACCGTTCGCCCCCTGTTCGAGCAAGTCCAGGCCAGGCTGGGGGCGCTCAATACCGTGCTGCAAGAGAACCTGGCCGGGGTGCGGGTGATAAAAGCCTTCGCGCGTGAGCCGTTCGAGGCCGATCGATTCCAGGCTGCCAACCAGGCCTATTTGAAGATCAACCTACAGACGGTGCGCGCCTTTGCCAGCAACTTCCCCCTTGTCTTCTTTATCTTTAATCTTGGCACTCTGGCTATTGTATGGGTTGGCGGCAACATGGCCATCTCAGAAGGATTGAGCGTAGGTGAACTGGCGGCATTCATCACCTACCTGAACTTTATGATTTTCCCTATCATGATGATCGGTATGCTGAGCGCCATGATCGCCCGGTCTACGGCCAGCGCACGCCGCATCTTCGATATTCTCGACGCCGAGTCGGAAGTCACGGACCGGCCTGATGCGGTTCCGCTGCCGCCCATCCAGGGACGTGTGGCCTTTGAAAAAGTGGGTTTCCGCTACCTGGGTGGCGAGCGCGATATTCTCAGCGATGTCAGTTTCGTAGTCGATGCCGGACAGACGGTGGCTATCCTGGGTGCGACCGGGTCGGGTAAGAGCACAATCATCAACCTCATTCCCCGCTTCTACGACGTGACCGACGGTCGGGTGACGGTGGATGGCCACGACGTGCGCCAGGTAACTCTTGACAGTTTGCGATCACAGATTGGCATCGTGCTGCAAGAGACGACACTCTTCTCCGGCACAATCCGCGACAACATCGCGTACGGCCGCCCCGAGGCCAGGGATGAGGAGGTGATGGAGGCAGCCCAGGCAGCCCAGGCCCACGACTTTATTATGGAAATGCCCGATGGCTATCAGACGCGGGTCGGGGAACGTGGTGTAGGGCTGAGCGGCGGTCAACGTCAACGTATTGCCATCGCCCGTGCCTTGCTGGTTGACCCACAGGTCCTTATTCTTGACGACAGCACTTCAAGCGTAGATGCCGAGACGGAATATCAAATCCAACAGGCTCTCGAACGGCTGATGGTAGGCCGCACCAGCTTCGTCATCGCCCAGCGCATCAGCACCGTCCGTGGCGCTGATCTGATCTTGGTGCTAGATCATGGGAGGTTGGCCGCGATGGGTACCCACCAGCAATTATTAGCTGAGAGCGCGCTCTACGCCGAGATCCTGTACTCACAGTTGCGTGAAGATGCGCCAGCGGCAGTGGCCGCCTAGTGGTCCGTCAACCATAATTCGTCTTAGCTCATGTTCAGAACAAGTGCGAACGTACGAAAGCAGAAGCAAATTTGGGAAAGTCTATTCATCGTATCTCACCATACTGTCACTTGTTCTGAACATGAGCCTTCGTCTTTCGTCATCGGAGGATAACCTAAATGGGTATGATGCACGGGTATCGACGTGTGCTTGAATTAGATGAAGGGCATGCCCACAATAAGGGCGCGGTAGTCGTGCGGCTGACCGGCTATCTCAAACCCTTCTGGCCCTACCTGACTTTGATACTGATCTTGGTAGTGATCAACGCTATCTCGTTTGCTGCCGGACCCTTCCTGATTGGCAAGGCGATTGACCAATTCATTTCTGTTGGTGATCGGTCCGGTCTGGCAGGTACTATGTTGCTTTTGTTGGGCGTATACCTGCTGGGGTTGGTGACGATGGGGGGGCAATTTTACTTGATGGGCTGGGTGGGCCAAAATGTGTTGGCTCACATACGCGACGAGATTTTTGCCAAAATCCAGGCCCTCTCCCTGAGCTACTTCGACCGCCACGACGTGGGCGACTTGATGAGCCGCCTGACCAATGACGTGGACGTGCTCAACCAACTGCTGAGTAACGGCTTGGTGCAAATGCTGGGCGGCATCTTCCAGATGGTTGCCATCGTGGTGGCTATGGTCGCCCTTAGCTGGCAGTTGGCATTGATCAGCTTCTCCGTCATCCCGGTCATGTTGCTGGTAATCAATCTGTTGGCCCGGCGCGCAAGGACTGCCTTTCGTGAGACTCGTGAGACCATCGGAGACGTCAACGTGGAACTGGAGGAAAAAATCTCCGGGGTCAGGGTAGCCCAGGCCTTTAGTCGGGAAGAGGCAGATCGCCAGCGATTCACCGAACTCAACGCCGCCAATCGAGATGCCAACGTGGGCGCCGTCGGCATCACCTCCGCCTTCGCACCTGCTATGGATGTGCTGAGCACCATCGCCACTGCTATCGTAGTTGGATTCGGCGGCTACATGGCCATCGTCGGTCTGATAACGGTGGGCGTGGTGATATCCTTCCTGCGATACGTACAGCAGTTCTTCCGCCCGGTACAGCAGATCAGCCAAGTCTACGCCATCTTGCAGGCCGCGCTGGCCGCCGGAGAACGCATTTTTGATTTATTAGACGAGCCGCTCGATCTGGTGGACAGCGTTGACGCGCGTGAGATGCCCCTTATTCAAGGACAGGTGGTATTCGACCGCGTCAGTTTTGCGTACGGCAGCCGGGGCAATGGAAATGGACGTACCGGTGATGGGGAATTTGTGCTGCAAGATGTCAACCTCATCGCTGAGTCCGGACAGACGATCGCCATTGTCGGCCCCACCGGCGCAGGCAAGACGACACTCGTCAACTTGGTAGGGCGCTTCTATGACGCGACTGAGGGGCGGGTGCTGATTGACGGAACCGATGTGCGCACAGTGACCCGTGCCAGCCTGCGCCGCCAAATGGGGGTGGTACTGCAAGACAGCTTTCTCTTTGCAGGTACCGTGGCCGATAACATTCGCTACGGGCGGCTCGACGCCAGCGATGACGAGGTCGAAGCGGCAGCCCAAGCTGTCGGCGCCCACGAGTTCATAATGAGTCTATCTGATGGGTACCACACAGAGTTAGGTGAGAGGGGCGGCACCCTCAGCCAGGGTCAGAGACAGCTCATCAGCCTGGCCCGCGCAGTGCTGGCCGATCCCCGTATCCTCATCCTGGATGAGGCGACGGCCAACGTGGACACACGCACCGAGTTGGTCATCCAAGACGCGCTGAATCGATTGCTCCGGGGCCGGACCAGCCTTGTAATCGCTCACCGGCTGAGCACGATCCGGGACGCCGATCGAGTTTATGTATTGGAGGACGGTCGCGTCGTCGAACAGGGGCGCCACGAAGAATTGTTGGCCCAAGGCGGAGCCTACGCAGAGTTGTATGCCCGGCAGTTCCGGGAGGTGGCCCCTGGGTAACGAATCTGGCGCTTCCCATATACCTGCGTTGTATGGAGTCTTGCGGGAAAATGGGTACTGCTTGGGCTCGGCTAAGTGGATAAGAGTCCTCGGTGACCATGCTCACAAAGTTCGAGACAATATTTGATGGTACATTGATAGAGAAAGAAACGGGGCATTGAAACACCCCGCTTATATGCAAAACCTGTTAAAAACAGGTTAAGAGGCGAAGCTTTAGTGCGTTTTGAACGCACTTCCTCATATCAGCCTATGATTTCAATCATTGGCTCCGGCGCTCCACGCTCAAATGTGGTGCTACCGCCCCACTCATAGCCGGTTGAACCTTTTTTCAGTAGGTCGTGATACCGTTTTGTACAGGACTGTCTATGGAACAAGTTCAAATCCCTGCTCGGCAAAATGCTCGTCAAAAGCAAAGGCCCGCCGAATTCCAAACCGTCGCATGAGGTCGAAGCTCACGCAATCTACCAAGCTGAGATGTCGCCGCCCAGCCGTCATTAAGGCAGTTACCCCTGCTTGGTGAACCGGCTCATCTACCCACTCGATGCGCACCACGGGCAGCATGTCTTCTTGAAAGACTCGCACGGCTTCAATGCCCAACCGATTTTGCACCAGCGCCATGGTTTCGACTATCACGTAGTTACTACAGACCAAGTCAGTTGTTTCGTTTAACAAGGCTACCCACGTCTGTTTGGCCGGTTGATGCTGCCCATCGTCAGCGTCGAGGGTTGCATAGAAAGCAGATGTGTCGACGAAGACAGTCATTTGGCGTAGGCCTCGGCTAAGTAGTTATCGTGATTGACCGCGACATCGTTCTGACCGGAGCGGAATTTGCCAGCCACACTTATCGCCCGCTGCCGACGTTCCTGGTCATCAAGACCAACCGAGGACCGAAGGAAATTGTCCACGCTTTGCCGAATCAATTCAGCTACCGGCACCCCGCGTTGAGCGGACAACGATTTTAAGGCACGTGACTGATCTTCGGTTAATTGAATTTGAGTACGAACCATCGCTCACTCCATCATGATTACATTTGTGCTAAAATGATAACACGAATCATAGCACCCGTCAAGCTACCATTGTAAACTAGGGAAAAAATGGCCATACTTGAAACGAACCAGGTAAGCAAACAATATCAAATGGGCGAAGTGACCGTGGACGCTCTGGCCGGGGTGGACTTTATGGTGGCAGAGGGAGAGTTTGTGGCGATCATGGGACCCTCGGGCAGCGGAAAGAGCACCTTGCTGCACCTGCTGGGTGGCCTTGATGGCCCCACCGACGGCGAGGTAACCCTGGCAGGCAATCCGCTCTCGTTGCTCAACGACAAAGAGATCACGTTGATCCGCCGCCGGAATGTGGGCTTCGTCTTCCAATTCTTCAACCTGCTACCCACCCTCACCGCCGAAGAAAACATCGCTCTGCCGCTGCTCATCGATGGACAAAACATCAAGAAACACCAGGGGAAAATCGACCTGTTGCTGGAGTTGGTTGGTCTGTCCGACCGCCGCCATCACAAGCCGGACCAACTTTCCGGTGGTCAGCAGCAGAGGGTAGCCATCGCCCGTGCCTTTGTCACAGATCCGGCTATCGTATTAGCTGATGAACCGACCGGTAACCTGGACAGCAGAACCGGCGAGGAGATACTGGAATTGCTGCGCCGCTCGTGTGATGAGATGAGTCAGACGATCGTGGTTGTCACCCACGACGCCAAAGCGGCCAGTTTCGCCGACCGGGTGGTGTTTTTGATGGATGGTCGTATCGCGGATCACCTGAAATTGACCGGCGATCAGGCCGAGGACGTCCGCCAGATCCAACGCCGTTTGCGGGCGTTGGAGGTGTAAGGGAGAACATATGATGCCTGACTTGATTCTATACAACGGCAAGTTGCATACCCAGGACGCCGATTATCCCTACGCGACAGCCGTGGCCGTGCGTGGCAATCGTTTTATGGCCGTCGGGGATGACGACGACATCCGGGGCCTGGGTGGACCTCAGGCCCGGTTGGTAAACCTGGGGGGGCGCCGGGTCCTGCCAGGTCTGGTTGACTCCCATTTTCATCTCTACAACTGGGCGTTGGCCCTGCTTGGCGTTGATCTCGCCGGCACCGCATCACTGGATGAAGCGCGGGAGCGAGTGCGCCGCGCTGTCGAGGCGGCTTCCCCCGATCAATGGATCATAGGTCGAGGCTGGACCGAGACAGAATGGCCCGTTCCGTCCCCGCCAACTCGTGCCGACTTGGATGATCTTGCTCCTCACAACCCGGTCGTTTTGTGGCGCGCGGATGGACACCTGGCCTGGACCAACTCCCAGGCGCTAAGAGCCGCCGCTATCACTGCCGACACACCCAATCCCGAGGCCGGTATCATTGACAGGGATGGGGCGGGTCAGCCGACTGGCATCCTGCGCGAGTTAGCCATAGAACTGGTGCGCGGGGTCATACCCCCCTTGACAGATGACGAATTGGACGAGGCTATACGCCGGGAAACCGACATCGCCCACCGCCTGGGCCTGACCGGGGTTCACGATATGCGTGTTATGGGTGGGCGCGCCGGCGCCCCGGCCTTTCGCACCTATCAGCGCTTGCGCGCAGAGGGGAGGCTTGGCCTGCGAGTGTGGATGATGCTGGCCGTGGAGCGATTGCAGGAGGCCATCGAGTTGGGTCTGCGCACTAATTTCGGTGACGACTACCTGCGAGTCGGTGGCGTTAAGATCTTCGCCGATGGCGCGACAGGGCCACGCACGGCCTGGATGCTGGAGCCGTTTGAGGATGCCGGGGCTGGTCTCCCCCTCACACCGGTGGAGGAGATGGCTGAGATCATATCCAGCGCCCATCGCGCCGGGCTTTCAACCAGCATCCATGCCATCGGTGACAGAGCCATACGCGAACTGCTTGACGTCTTCGCGGATGTACTTGACCGCCAGCGTGCGACTACACCGCCATCCGCTCCCCATCGTATAGAGCACGTGCAGCATGGCCATCCCCACGACCTGGGACGCCTGAGCTCACTGGGGTTAGTTGCCTCGGTTCAGCCACTTCACGCCACCGACGATATGGTGATGATCGACCGGGCTTGTGGTGACCGTGCTCGTTGGGCCTATGCTTTTCGCGACTTGCTGGATGCCGGTACGGTTCTGGCTTTCGGCTCTGATTGCCCGGTCGCTTCCCCCAACCCGTTGTGGGGCATCCACGCGGCCGTAACGCGCCAGAGACGCGATGGCACGCCAGATGGCGGTTGGTTTCCCGAACAACGTCTGACCGTGGCCGAGGCGGTGTCGGCTTATACCATGGGTGCGGCCCACGCTAGCGGTCTGGCGAAGCACCAGGGGAGCATCACCCCTGGCAAACTGGCCGACCTTGTCGTGTTGAGCAGCGACATCTTTGCCATTCCGGGGGCAGAAATCGCCGACACCGAAGTCTCGCTCACCATATTTGATGGTCAGGTCGTCTACCGGTCAGAAACCTTTGACGGCTAAAGGCCCTTATACTCTCTGGTCAGAGCGGGGGTCGATGGCGTCGCGCAGTCCGTCGCCCATAAGATTGATGCCCAGCACGGTCAGGAAGATAGCTATACCGGGGAACATGACCACCCACCAATACCCCAAGATGATGTAGTCACGACTGTCGCTCAGCATAGTTCCCCATTCCGGGAGCGGGGGCTGAGCGCCAAGACCCAGGAACCCCAGAAATGCGGTGTCGAGAATGGCTGCGGCAACCGCCAGTGTCGCGTAAACTATCGTGGGCCCAATGACATTGGGGGCGACGTGCTGCATCAGGATTCTTGAGTTTCGGCTGCCTATGGCACGTGTCGCCAGGATGTAATCTTCCTCTTTTACCGCCAGCACCGATCCCCGTACCACGCGTGACACCGCCGGGGTGTAGACGATGCCAATCGCAATCATCGCTTTGGAAGCGCCAGGTTCCAAAATGGCGATGATGGCCAGCGCCAGGATGAGGGTGGGGAAGGCCAGGATAATGTCCATAATCCGCATCAAAACGTTATCCACATGCCCCCCATAATAACCAGCCGACAGACCAATACATACCCCTGCAACCAGAGAGATCCCCACCGCCACCGATGCTACCGCGACGGTGATGCGCGCTCCGTGGATTAGGCGCGACAGAAGGTCTCTTCCCAGCCAATCACTCCCCAGCAAATATTCCGCCTTTAAGCCATATTTCCAGAAGCCTGGTTCGAAGGCCTGCCCGATATTCTGTTCCAGTGGATCGTGCGGTGCAATCAGCGGGGCGAAGATTGCCATCAACAGCAGTGCCACAAACACAGCCAGGCCGAAAACCGCGGCCCTATTCTGGACAAATCGCCGCAGAGCCAGTTCCCACAGGCTTCGTGAGGGAGGGGCCTCGAATATAGATACTTCAGGCCCTTCGGTCTCTGGCTTCATCGGCGCTGCGTTATTCAGTGAACCATTGAATGGTGTCGAGGTTGATCTACTCATAACGGATTCGCGGATTGATGTAGGCGTAGAGAATATCAACTGCCAGGTTCACCAGCACGAAAGTGGTGGCTATAAAAAGAATGCTTGCCTGGATTGCCGGGTAATCCCGCGCCTTGATGGATTCGTACACGTAACGGCCCACCCCGGGCCATGCGAAAATGGTCTCGGTCACCACTGCACCCCCAAGCAACCAGCCAACGTCGAGGCCCAACACCGTTATGACAGGCAACATAGCATTTCGCAAGGCGTGCCGGGATGTTACTACCCTTTGCCTCAACCCTTTCGCCCGGGCGGTCCGGATGTAGTCTTGCGTCATAACCTCCAGCATACTTGCACGCGTCATCCGGGCCGTAACCGCTATGATTGGGGTCGCCAGGACGATGGCGGGCATCAACAAGTGTTTAGAGAGATCAATAAGAGCGGACCAATTGCCTGTCAGCAGGCTGTCCAACATAGGCAACCCGGTGACTGTCTCAATGTTAACGTCGTAACCCATACGCCCGCCCGTCGGAAGCCAACCTAGCAGGACAGAAAAGATAAAGATAAGTGTCAGGCCCAGCCAGAAGATGGGCATTGAGATTCCGATCAGGGCTGCCACCATAGTCCCGTAGTCTGCCAGGCTATTTCTCCGAATAGAGGCCAGGATGCCGAAGCCTATTCCCAGCGTGGCCCCGATTAGCATGCTGGCAATGGCCAATTCCAAAGTATGAGGGAGACGGATCATTAGCTCTTCCAGGACTGGCGTATGGGTGCGCAGTGAATCTCCCATATCGCCCTGGGTCATATGACCCAGCCACATCATATACTGGACCGGGATGGGTTTATCCAGGCCGTAACGTTCGTGGAAAAGTTCGATCGACTCGGGCCTTGCCTTCGCTCCCATAATCACTCTGGCAGGGTCGCCGGGTATCAATCGCACCATTATAAAGACGATTAGGGATACCCCTACAAGGACGGGAATCGCTGTCAAAAGACGCCGTGTTATGTACTTTCTCAACTCACCAGCCCCTTGTCAAACGGGCGACCACCCCAGATGACTGGGGACGCGGCTCAGGTCTATCTGAGGTGGTCACCAACTTTTAACCGTCAGTCGTCAATCGCCACGACTTTCTTTACTCTGTCTGGAGATCCACGCCGAAGTACCACATCTCGCCATCTGGCCTCATGTTCAAATCCACGACGCTGTCGTGATAAGCTCCGATCTTCATGCCGGTGAACAATGGCAGTCCAGGCAGTTCATCAAAAAATATCTGCTGGGCTTCCTTGTACATCTCAGCTCGCGTATCCTTATCTGTCTCCTCTTGAGCTGCGGTGAGAAGCTCCATGAATTCAGCGTTCGTCCAACCAGCATCCATGCCGGCCATTCCGTCCTCCCACATCGGTGAGAGGAAGTTATGGGGGTCGGCGAAGTCACCAACCCAGCCCGTGATGTATAGATTCCCCTGACCGGTGCTGAAATTATCCCAATGGGCACCTGCCTCTTCCACAACTACCTCTGCCTCGATGCCGACCTCTCTGAGATACGATTGGATGGCTTCGGCCATCTTGGAGGGCTGGGGTAGACTGGCAAAGGCTATGGGCCAGAACCGCAACGTCGTTTCAAAGCCATCCGGGTAACCGGCTTCGGCCAACAGTTCCTTGGCTTTCTCCGGGTCATATTCAGGAACTTGCAACGACTCATCTCGCCCCCAGACTACGGATGGCACCGGGTTCTCCGCGACCTCTCCATAGCCGAGGAAGAAGCGATCAAGGATGGCCTGCCTGTCGATGCTGTGAATAATCGCTTCCCTCACTCGCTTATCGCCTAAAGGCTCCTGGTAGCCCGCAAGGTCTGGTCGCATGTTCCAGCGCATAAAGGAGATATCGAGTCCTGGATGGGAAACAACGTTGAGATTCTCTTCCTTCTCGATGAGCTGTGCTATTTCCGGCGGGACGTCGCTTAACACGTGAGCTTCGCCGGTCTTGAGCGCGCTCAGGCGGGTCGTATTCTCCGGCATGACCCGGTAGATAAGCTTGTCGATCTTCGGTTCACCCAAGAAGTAATCGGGGTTCTTTTCCAGCACAACGCGATCATCCTTCATCCACTCGACAAACTTGAAGGGGCCGCTGCCCACCGGCTCCACTCTGAACTTATCTCCCTTCTCCATATAAGCCGTCGGGCTGACAATTGAGGTCGCCGTGTTCGCCAGGGTATCCAGGAAGGGGGCGTACGCATAATCAAGCGTGAATTTGACCGTGTGCTCATCCACCGCCTCCACCTTATTCACCATATACAAGTACCAACTCCAGTTATCCCACGTTCCAATCTCGTGAGCTGGATGCTCCTCGTTATAGGCTCGTTCGAAGGTGAAGACCACCGCATCCGCGTTCAACGGCGTGCCGTCGTGGAACTTGACATCGTCGCGCAGGTGGAACGTCCATTCGAGGCCATCATCTGACGTTTCCCACGACGTTGCCAGGTGGGGTACAATCTCCATATTCTGGTTATAGCGGACCAATGAATCGAATATCTGCCCCACAGGTTTCCAGTCTGGCGCTGCCACCATCTCAGCCGGGTCCATAGTTGCCGAATCTGCAGCCCGGGCGTGTACCAGGATTTTTTCGGCCTCCGGCTCCTCCTTGGGTTCCTCTGTCGCTTCCTCCGTCTTAACCTCTTCCGGCTTGGGTGCTTGTGTCGCTGCTGGCTGTGGCGGTGCACAACTTGTGAGGCATAAACTGGCGATGATAAGCAGGGACAAAACCAGGACACTCCAGCGTTTCAGGGATAGCATAACTTCCTCCTTTTTCTAACACAAATGTTTATGCTTTGCCGTGCGGGTAAACAGCGGGAGACGTTTTCCGATGCACCTCCTTTCGTACATCGATATCTTTCGGAAAGTCAGCCAACACAACAATGAATTGGGAAAGGAACGAATTCTTCGCGCTCACATCCTCGCTCTCTCAGAGCGCCCAAACGCATACTGGCACAGCCGCGTGCGCCCTATGGTGCCAGTGGTGCTATTGTGCTGTCAGCCATTAACTCAACTGGTACAATTCGACGGCGTTATCGTGGAGAATAAAACGAGCGATTGTTAAAGCATCGGCTTTACCCACAAAGCCCATATCCACCAGGCGCGAGAGTACCTGGTTTACGGCGCTTCTACCGAGTTTCGTGCCCAGCCAGAAGATCTCAGGTAGGAGAAATGCGTCGGAACCGTACATTACTTTGTTGATCGGTGCAACCTGCAAAATCTCCCACAATGTATCGCTCGCCCCATACGCGGTCAGCGGACACGTCTCGGAGAAGTCCAGGAAAACGTTGGGCAAAACGTTAGTCATATATGCGGCCTCTTTGGCCCACGGGTATCCCCCGTGAACCAAGACGACCAGACATTCGCTGTAGGGAGGAAAAGCCAGAAGTTCGTACAAGTTGTGGGGTGCTGTCAGAGAAAACCGGATGTCATCACTGCCGAAGCCGCAGTGAATCTGCATCGGCTTGTTACGCTCTATGCACAGTTGCAGGCCTATGTGAAAGCAGTAATCGCGCAGAGCCTTGAAATCTCGTGCGGTGGGATTCTGGCGGAAGGCTGGGTAAAGCTTGGACGCTTCGACAATATCTTGGGGGCCTATGTTTAAGCCGGTCAGATAGGCGATTTCAGATTTTAATCCCACGCAACTTGGCTTGCGCAAGCTCTCGTCCAGTCTGGCACAATAGGCCGCGATGAAGCGGCCAAACTCATCGACATCCTTCGAGACTTCGTACATCACACGCTCGGTTCGCACTATTTCCCAGACCGGTATCTGAACCAGTTGGCAGAAGCTTTCAAAATCCCGTCGAGGACCGGGAAAGCCGCTATCGACCACCAGTTGCTCGATCCCTGCATCATTCATCAGGTCACGAGTATAAATCGCATAGTCTTGTGCGCGTTGGTTCCGCGCTTCGATGATTTGCACCGGGTCCAGGGGGACGCTCAGGAAACCCGCCAGTTGCCGATAAAGATAATTCAGCATCATTGTCGTGCGGGGGAAAGAGTCATCAGGCCAGTCGCTGACCAGCCTGCGGCGGGCACGGCCGATTTGGTTGTGTTTCATGAAAGTCAGGGAAATATGTCGCTCAAAGCTGCTGACGGTGAGCGGCTCTTCCAAAGGGCAAACGGGGTGGCAATGTGCGTCGATTACGTTGATTTGCGCAAGGTCCAAGTTATGTGCTTCGGGGATTGGCTTCACTATCGAGTAATATCCTCATCACTTCGGTAAGCCCTGACCTCACACTACTGCACCCTCAGATAAGTTTTGATAGGTTCGTAGTAACGACTTCAGTCGTTTTTCCCGCGTAATGAGCGACTAAAGTCGCAACTACAAGTCTCAGAATTTGCCTGACGGTGTACTACAGCACGGGATTATATAGTGTAGCTTGTTCATTGTCAACTGGTAATAGGTCTGACCACGCCAGTGGCAGTCGAGTTGATCGAAGACATTATACCAGGCATTGATCACACATTGAGCGATACCCGCATCCTGCGCAGCGACGGGCATCGTCGTGGTTCCGCCGGGCGCTGCCTCTACTGGCACGTCGCATCTCGTCTAGCAGCGCCAACAAATCGCGCCGCAGAGTAGGTGTGTAATCAATCTCAAAAGCAGCATCAGCGTATTTGATAATGCCATACGCAGGAGCCTGATTCTCGCTCTCTTCGACCAGAAGACAATACGCAGCCAGTTGCAACACGTGTGAAGCGTAAGGTTCGGACGGCGCAGTCCTCGACTTTACTTCGATGGGGATGAGTCCGGCGCGCGTCTCGACTACGTAATCTGGCTTACCGGCCAGTCCATACTTTGCCGAGAAGAATGGTTTGTCGGGAGAGCGCCAACCGCCAGTGTCGGCGTAGACCACCCGGCCCGAGGGAAGGCCTGCCTTATGGCGGGTGCGCGCAGACCGCCGTAGTGCCAGCCAGCCTCCGAGCAGGGCTACAAAAGCCAGGACTGCCAACAGTGGGGCGAGGTTGGTCATAGAGACTCGTCGGGAGGCCCAATCTCGCCGGACCAGGGAGTGATCTCAATGGGCACGCCTATGGGATTCCATATCTTGAGCCACTGGGCATCTTCAATTGAGATGCGCACACAGCCGTGAGAGGCGGGCTCCACGCCCAGCGCATCGGGCCGATCATAGACCTTCACACCGTCCTCCCAAAAGTAAGGAACGCTGTGGATGAGAATCGAGCCGCGTGCACCTGGGAAGAGATACCACATGTAGTCAGAATAGAGATTGGTATCCAGAAAAGGCCCGCCTCCCCAGTAGCGTCCCACGTCACCACGCCAGGCAGGGGTAAAGGCATTTTCCACAGGTCGGCCCGTGCTGACCGGCATGATGCGAATCTCTGTCCCATCTTCATAGGCGTACATAATCTGCTCATCTTGATCGACCAGCAAGAAACGCCCAGTCCTGGGAATGGTTGGAGTAACCCCCACGGAGGTCGTCGGTGTCGCAGTAGGTTGCCGGGTAGCAGTCGCCGTCGGCGTAGGGCTGGGTGAGGGTGTTCGGGTGGGAGTTGCCGACGGTGAAGGTGTATTGGTGAGGCTGGCCGTGGGTGAAGAGGTTGGCGTGTTGGTGGGACTGGCCGTGGCCGTGGGTGAAGAGGTCGGTGTGTTGGTGGGAGTCCGGGTTGCTGTTGGCGATGGTGTCGGAGTGGCGGGTGGACGCGAGGTCATCGTAGGCGTGATACCAGCCAGCACGCCGACGATGGTTGGACTGACACCGAGTTCTTCTTGGTCAGCTTGTGCGCCGGGTCGCAGAGCAGCCCGTAGACCCAGACCCCAGACCGCGACGACAGTGACGGCCAGGATGAAGATCGTCGCTCGCTGGGTGTTGCTCATAGACCTGCCCCCAGCACGCCGCATAAGACCAGGGCAAATAACAATCCACCCACGACCAGCAGGGCATATCCCACCCATTGCCAACGTTGCGACGCGGCTACACTGCGTCCGTGTCGGAGATGAGCCTGTGTCCCGGCACTCAGTGCTGCCTCGTTGACCGGACGGTAGCCTTGTACGCTTCCCAGCCACCAGGCGCGCTGACAGAAGACGTATTGGCCGATTTCACTGGCGCGAATGATGGGCATGGGAGGGTTGGAAAGGGAATGCATAACTAATTAGTCTCTACACTTGTTCTCCAGGTAGTGTTGACATTTGTCTATTCCCAGAGGTGCATTTTGTTATCTGTTGCGGGGTTTTCAGGCGCAAAGACTCAAATGTCAACACTGTCTAATCTTCTGCAACTAGGTCTATTTGCTCACCAAATGCACGCAAGGCCGCCTTCATTTCTTCCTGCCGGACGGCGGTTGTCAGATCGCCTCGGGTGCGCTCCAGCACGCCGCGCACCATGTCCGTCTGACGACGCAGACCCCCGGTGATCGCATCCGGGAAGTCTACCGTGATGAGCAAACTGTAGATGTCGTCCATAGCAGCCAGCAGCCGCTCGCCGGTAGCTACGTCGCCCCGTCGCAGTCGGTCGAGCGCGTAGCGTCGCATCTCGCCGACGGCTTCCGCCAGCCCTTTCAGATAAGCCGCTGGCTCCACGTTCAACTTTTCTGGGATTGGCAGGCTATCCTCAGTGATAAGAGCATACGTGATGTGGGCTTCGGCCAATTCCTTTAAGGCGTCTTGAGTGTAACCCGCAAAGAAAAGATCAGGATATTTCTGGGCGTCGGCGATCATTTCAGCGGCAGCAGCCCGGGCGGTTGCCAGGAGTGATTGAGCGTCGGCGAAGTCATCTCTATGGCTGGCCCGGATCGAGTTAGCACAGTGGCGGATAAGCTGCCGTGAGCGCCGCAGTGTCTCATCACGCACCGCGTTCTTGGCCTCAAATCCTTCACAGATTGTGTCAACAATGCTTTGAAGTTGATCCAAAAAAACCTCCTGGTACACGTGTTCTGAACATGAGCCTTTGTCTTATTTGTGGAAACCAATCGGTCGTTGCTCGTCAAATCCATCTTGTTGCGTATTGATATTGCCAAATTTGGCCTCGAATTTGTCCAGATTTTCACCCAACGCCTGGTGAAGAAGCTTGGCGTTCATCGGGGTTAGAATGATTCGGGCATGTATCTTGGTTTTGGGCATATTCGGTAACATCCGCCCAAAGTCGATGATCACCTCCGATGCAGAGTGTGTGATAAGGGCGATATTGGCATACACCGCGTCCAGGTCAGATGGCATTTCGACGTTTAACTGGATCTTTCGCTTGGAGTCGTGCGATGGTTGAGCCATTGAAGCACCTCCAGTCTTATCTATGTTGATTAGAAGCACAGACTCCGCTCGCTGCAAACGGCTTTCATGTATCTTCTCAATAATTCGGGGTAAGGGCAGTGCCTCGCGCCTGCCCCACGGGGCGACCACAAGGGTCCGCCCCTACATTTTGAGAAGATACGCTTCATTTTGCCTCAGGTCGGTTGAGATGTCAAAAAGCCCGGGCAGGGTAACTGAGGCGAATTTTAAGATGTTGGTCCACTCTCTTCTTGTCAACATCAGTAGAATGGTGTATACTTTTCTGGCTGATTCTGTTGCCACAACATCTTGTGGCGACTCTATTCCTTAACGCTATATTTTGTGGCTCCAACTGATTCGAACGCGAATATCCGATTTTCTGCAAATCGTAGTTACCCTGCTCTGTCGGCCCTGCGAGCTATTGCCGCTATTTAAGTGGAAGAGGTATCCGTTATGAAATGCCCGTTTTGCGAAGCCAGCAATGCGCGCGTCATTGATACTCGGGAAGTTAGCGACGGGATCCGTCGTCGCCGCGAATGCCAGGAGTGTCGTCAACGCTTTACCACGTATGAACGTATTGCCAGAGTGAACTTGTTGGTGGTCAAGCGCGACGAGAGCCGGCAGAGTTTTGATCGCGATAAATTGCTTGAGAGTATGCAGGCTGCCTGCTCCAAGCGGCCGGTTTCAGCCGATGCCCTGGAAGATGCGGCACGCGAAATAGAAGCCGAACTCTACGCCATGGGCCGCTCTGAAGTAGACAGTCTGACCATTGGCGAGTTGGCGATGGAGCAACTGCGCCAGATTGACGATGTGGCTTATGTACGCTTCGCTTCAGTCTACCGGCGTTTCGCTGACGTGGACCATATGGTCGATGAGATAGATGCGCTACGCGAGCGCAAACGCCGCGAAGAAGAATTAAAGAATCAGATTCCACTGCCACTTCAGGAAGGGTGAAGGGGCTGCCCACTTATCATATTGCTGCAACAGCATTCACGTCCTCACTATGTCTCCTCGGGAGTTACCCAATGCCGTATGAGCCTGTTATTGGAATGGAAGTTCACGTAGAGTTGGATACGGCCAGCAAGATGTTTTGTGGGTGCAGTGCCCAGGCATTTGGCACGCCACCCAATACCCACGTCTGCCCTGTATGCCTGGGCATGCCGGGCACGTTGCCGGTCATCAACGAGCAGGCCGTGCGCTACACGGTGATGGCTGGTCTTGCGCTGAACTGCACCATTCAGGAGCACAACGTCTTTGCTCGAAAGAACTACTTCTATCCTGATCTGCCCAAGGGCTACCAGATTTCCCAGTATGAATTACCCCTCTGCCGGGATGGGTTCCTGGCTGTTGAAGTGGGCGACACCACCCCCGGCGGTGGTGCAGGTGAGACCCGGACAATCCGTATTCGCCGTGTGCATCTGGAAGAGGACACGGGCAAACTGACGCACGTGGACGACCACAGCTTGGTGGACTTCAACCGGGCAGGCGTGCCCCTGATGGAGATTGTGTCCGAGGCCGATATGCGTTCCGCCGAGGAAGCGTATGCTTACGTCACTCGCTTGCGTCAGATTGTGCGCTATCTGGGCGTGAGCAGCGGTGACATGGAAAAGGGAGCCATGCGCTGTGAGGTGAACCTGTCCCTGCGGGCGGCTGGCTCCGACGAATTCGGTACCAAGGTGGAAGTGAAGAATCTCAACTCCTTCCGTTCGGTGCGTTATGCCATCGCTTACGAAATCGAGCGACAGACCCGGTTGCTGGAAGCGGGCGAGCCGGTGTTCCAGGTGACGATGGGATGGGACGAGGGCGCTGGCGTCACCCGAGAGCAGAGGAGCAAGGAGGAGGCTCACGACTACCGTTACTTCCCTGAGCCCGACCTGCCGCCATTGAATTTGGAGCCAGTCTGGATTGAAGAGGTGAAGGCCAGCCTGCCTGAGTTGCCCGACGTCAAACGCGATCGCTTCATAGCCAAGTATGGCTTGAGCCGCTATGATGCCAGTGTATTAGTCGAGGATCAGGCAGTTGCTGATTACTTTGAACGCGCGGTAAACGTCGCGGGAGACACACTCAATCCCAAGCTGGTCGCCAATTGGGTGACCGGTGAACTGTTCCGACTGATGAACGAAGCCGGTGTGACCATCACCGACGTAAACGTCAACCCAGAAAATCTGGTAGCTCTGATCGAGATGATCAATTCAGGCGTAATCAATCAATCTGCGGCCAAAAAGGCCTTCGGCCTGATGTGGGAGACAGGACGCCCTCCCCAGGAAATCGTCGAGGACCTGGGGCTGAAGCAAGTCTCTGATGCCAGCGAGTTGACGGGGATTGTGGACCAGGTCATTGCCCATAATCCCGATGCAGTTGCCCGATTCAAGGCCGGCAAAGAGACCGCTATTCGTTTCCTTATCGGACAGGTGATGAAGGCCACGCGCGGTAAGGCCAACCCCCAAATAGCTGAGCAATTACTGCGCGAGCAAATGCAGGCTGATAACTGACTTTCGTCATTGCCCATAATGCTCTTCTTCTATTGCCTTGCCAGGGATTCTATTATATACTGCATATACTTCTAGATAGAAGATGGTTTAGAAATGAGGAAATCCTTTCTCAACTGGACGAATGATGAAGGACCATCTATTGACCTGAATCTCTCCGTCCTTCGTCGTTCGTCAGCAATTGTCACCCTGATTTCAGGGACGTCTGAACCATGCTCTAAATAGAGGCCTCTATGAAATAGAGGCCTCTATTACGCTGGTTGTTACTTTGAATAACGTTTCTGCACCACAAGGAGGTGATGCAATCAAGTGATTGGATTAAATTGCCTTTGAGGGCGAGTTGCTGATAAAGCTGCTCGCCTGTTTATGTAAGTATGCTTTTATTTATTGAAAGAGAAACTTGAAAAACATATTCGCGAAGGAGCGACAGATCAACCATGTCTACTGAATTGAATCCCTTTGAAATCGCACAAAGACAGCTCGACGAATCGGCTGAACTCCTGGGGCTGGACGAAGCGACGCATCAGTTATTACGCTGGCCCCGCCGTGAGTTGCAGGTAACCATCCCGGTGCGCATGGACGACGGCACAGTGCAAGTCTTCCATGGCTATCGCGTGCAGTACAACGATGCCCGGGGGGCGACGAAGGGTGGCCTCCGCTGGCACCCGGATGAGACCATTGACACGGTGCGTGCCTTGTCTGCTTGGATGACCTGGAAGACGGCGGTGGTAGATATCCCTTTGGGAGGTGGCAAAGGAGGCGTTACCTGCAATCCCAAGGAGATGTCG
Organism: Anaerolineae bacterium; assembly: GCA_034412795.1. Taxonomy (GTDB): domain Bacteria; phylum Chloroflexota; class Anaerolineae; order 4572-78; family NAK82; genus JAUVPY01. Next base: position 38,588 of record DAOUMD010000277.1, on the reverse strand, counting down.
CCGGGCGAGCAAGAGCGGTTGGCCCGCGGTTACATCCGTGCCATTCATCGTATGATTGACGATGAGACAGACGTGCCAGCGCCGGACGTGTATACCAATCCTCAAATTATGGCCTGGATGATGGATGAGTTTAGCGTCATCAAAGGCTACAACGTGCCTGGTGTTATCACCGGCAAGCCGCTCCCCCTGGGAGGGTCCGAGGGGCGTGGCGACGCTACCGCTCGTGGCGGCGTCTACACGGTGCGTGAGGCGGGTAAAGTGCTTGACATTGACCTGAAGGGTGCATCGGCCGCCATCCAGGGGTACGGTAACGCCGGTCAGTTTGCTCACAAACTGGGCGAAGAGCTTCTAGGTCTCAAGGTGATTGCCGTCTCCGACTCGAAAGGTGGTGTCTACCGGGAAGAAGGCATTTCCTTCGAGGAGGGCGTTGCCTGGAAGAATAAAAACGGCACCGTGGTTGACATGGCCAACACCAAAAATATCACCAACGAAGAGTTGTTGGAGCTAGACGTTGTGGTGCTCTTCCCGTCAGCGCTGGAGAACGTTATCACTGAGGCCAACGCAGGCGATATCAAGGCCAAAATTAGTGCTGAGTTGGCCAACGGTCCTACCACTCCCGAAGCCGACAAAATCTTACATGAGAAAGGTGTTTACGTCATCCCCGACTTCCTGTGCAATGCGGGCGGCGTAACAGTTAGCTATTTCGAGCAAGTGCAAAACGCCTATGATTTCTACTGGCCTCTGGAACTGGTCCACGAGCGATTAGATACCAAGATGACGGCCGCCTTCCACGCTGTCCACAACATGGCCCAGGATATGAATGTGCACAATCGGCTAGCTGCCTACCTGGTTGCCGTGCAGCGCGTGGCCGAAGCCTGTAAGCTGCGAGGGTGGGTGTAAACGGTCTCCACGCCTGGCAGGCAAACGGTCGAGATAGCAGAGCTGCACCCATTTGGGTGCAGCTCTGCTTTTTCTAGAGCTTAATGGCTGAGCTACAAGAAACGTTTGACGAGATGCGGTTAGTAGTCTATCATGCAATCGATTTGTTTGCCCCCTGCCGAGGAGGAATATTCCTTGTTATTCGATCCAAGGGCGATGCCCAAAGTCCTGGAGCTTCACCTGGAGATCTCTCGTTACCCTATCCTGGCCAAGGATATCCGGGAACGCATGCGAGAGGAGCTGTTTGCACGGCACGTCATCGCTCCCGATCTGTTTGAGCAAGAGGTGAGAGAGAAGGCCATTCGTTCCCAATACCTCGAAGGCTTGGAACATCCGTATGAACAAGAAGCGCCCGAGGTATGGCTGCAACGAGTTCGACAGATCCGGGATGATCTCACCGACTTTTACTTTGCTTACAATCTGCCCCATAATCGCTTTGCAGAAATTGTAAAATCTGTAATTCAGGATCGCAAGCCCGATAGAGAAGTAATCCTCACTTTTAACCCAGAACTCGCTCCCTGGGATGTGCTCTTTGCCAAGGCTGAGGAGTACGAGGCCTATCCGTCCGAAGAAAGGGCCAGTGTCAAGCATCATTTGCAGGAGATCATTGTCGTACTCATCAAGGGCATGATTAGTGACCAGTTGGCCTTTGTCGGCATTGCCAAGAATTTCTTTAACATTTCCGATCTTAAGGAGATTCGCCGCCGCCGCATTGGTCGCGGCAAGATCGGCGGCAAAGCCGCCGGCATGTTACTTGCCAATAAGATACTGCAACGAGCTCAGGCCGAGGGTGAAATCGAGTTGGCCCATCCTGTCACCATTCCCGACTCGTACTACGTAGGCTCCGACGTTTTCTATGAATTCCATGAGATCAACGGTCTGCACGACTTTCACAACCAGAAATACAAGACGCACGAGGAGATAGTTGCTGAGTATCCTGAAGGGGTCAAAGCTTTTACCGAAGGCCATTTCCCAGACCAAGTCGTCGCTCGCTTGGGTGATCTGCTGGCCGAGGTAGGCAACGTCCCCCTGATCGTGCGCTCGTCCAGTTTACTTGAAGACAACTTTGGGAGTTCTTTTGCCGGCAAATATGACAGCTTTTTCTGCCCCAACCAGGGAACGTTCGAGGAGAATCTGACTGCCCTGTCCAACGCCATCAAGTGTATCTATGCCAGCGTGACCAATCCCAATGCTTTGCTCTATCGGCGACAGAAAGGACTCCTGGATTATGACGAGCGCATGGCAGCGCTTATCCAGAGAGTTGAAGGTCAGAAATTTGGTCATTACCTCTTCCCGGCGATAGCCGGTGTGGCCTTCAGCCGTAACCCGTTCCGCTGGAACCGGAAGATTCGCCGTGAGGATGGCTTTCTGAGAATCGTGTGGGGACTTGGAACTCGCGCGGTAGATCGAGTGGCCAACGATTATCCCCGTATGGTGGCCCTGAGTCACCCACAGCTCCGCCCGGAAAGAACCGCAAAGGAAATCAGGAAGTACTCCCAGCATAATGTGGACCTGATTGATCTGGCTGATAACGCCATAAAATCCTTGCCCATTGCGGAGGTGATCTCAGCCCGTTACCCTGGCGCCCGATTGCTGGCCACTCAGGATAAGGGAGATTATATGCAACCCATCTTCGCCTTGGGCAGCAACTTGGACCCGGCTGGGTTGGTACTTACCTTTGATGGACTCGTAGAAGATTCAACCCTTATGCCGGAAATGAAGGTGCTTCTTAAGACCTTGGAGAGGTATTATCAAATCCCGGTGGATGTAGAATTTGCCGCGGACATCCTGACCGATCGTCCAAAACCAGAATACAGTATCCATTTGCTTCAATGCCGTCCGCTAACTAGCCAGGAGGGGGCAGGAGAGCATGAGTTGCCCGCCGACGTGCCCGGCGCGGACAAACTCTTCTTTGCCAACAAACTTGTGCCCCAGGGTTTAGTCACCAACATCAACTATATCGTCTATGTGGATCCTGACGCTTATAGCCGTATCTCCGAGCGCTCTGCCAAACTTGAGATTGCTCGGGTTATCGGCCGGCTCAACAAGCGACTTGAAAACGAGCGCTTCATTCTCATGGGGCCGGGTCGTTGGGGGAGTTCAAATATTGACCTGGGTGTCAAGGTGGCATACGCCGATATCTACAACACCCGCGTTCTGGTCGAGATCGCGATGGGGGTAGGTGGCGAAACCCCGGAGGTTTCTTACGGCACGCACTTTTTTCAGGACCTCGTAGAATCCAGCATCTATCCATTGCCGCTGTATCCCAATGACAAGGGCGTCATCTTCAACCGGACGTTTCTGGATGGTGTGCCCAATGTATTGTCTGAGTTGCTTCCAGACGATGCTCCTTATGCCGACTGCATTAAAGTCATTGACGTGGGTGCCGCCTCCGGCGGGCGTTTTTTGGAGATCGTGATGGACGGAGAGCAAGAGCAGGCTCTGGCCTATCTGACGAATACCAGCAAGATAACGTAGAACTATGGTCACGCTGGAACTTACACATATGGCCCACGGTGGCCCTGCGATGGGACGATATCAAGGCAAGGTGTTTTTTGTGCCTTATGCCTTGCCGGGCGAGACCGTGGGCGTCGAGGTAGAGACCAGCAAGAAAGGGTGGGCCAGGGCGCGGCTGAAAGAGGTGATCGAACCCTCGCCTGAACGGATAGCACCCGCCTGCCCCCACTTTGGCCCGGATGCCTGCGGCGGATGCCAGTGGCAACACATTCACTATCCAGCTCAGCTCCAATACAAGGCCGACGTGCTGCGCGACCAACTGGCCCGCTTGGGTGGGCTGAATGACGCCCCTGTTCGCCCGGCTCGTGCCGTTGGTGAACCGTGGGGTTATCGCAATCACGTACAGTTGCACACTTCACCCTATGGCCTGGGTTATGTGTCGGCCGACGGCAAGCGCGTCGAGCCCGTCCATACATGCCCTATTATGCACCCTTTGATCGCTGAGCTCTTTAGCGAACTGGACATTGAGATTGAGAATCTGGAACGGCTTTCTCTGCGAGCCGGGCACAACACCGGACACCAATTGGTTATCTTTGAGACGAGCGATGATGAACCCTTTGAGTTGATGGTGGACCGGCCTGTATCGTGTGTGCTGGTGTTGGGCGACGGCACGCCAGTTACCTTGGTCGGTAATGATTACTTTATCGAGCGAGTCGCCGGGTACCAATATCGTGTGTCGGCAGGGAGCTTCTTCCAGGTCAATACGGACGGAGCCGAAGCGCTGCTAGAGACCGTTGCTGGCTACCTTTCACCTCGTCCCCATCAGACACTGCTTGACCTGTATTCCGGTGTAGGACTTTTCAGTATCGCTCTGGCGACACAGGTGGCCCAGGTGATCGCTGTAGAGGCTGACCCGGCAGCGGCGGCCGATGCACACTTCAACATTTTAGCGGCTGGACTGGATAACGTGCAGGTCATCAACCACGATGTGGCACACGGTCTGACCACCCTCCGTGAATCAATTCACTCCGTCATCGCTGATCCGCCCCGCAGCGGCTGCGGCCCCGACGTGATCCAGCGTCTCGCATCGCTGCGACCGGAGCGGCTGGTATACGTGGCCTGCGATCCTGCCACCCTGGCCCGCGATGCAAGAATCATCGCTGCGAGTGGCTATAGCCTGATCGAGGTTCAGCCCCTCGATTTGTTCCCCCAGACCTACCACATTGAATCCGTGGCTCTATTTGTTAGAGATACACTAGCTTAAAAGGCTCTACGCAGATTAGTGGGGTAGATGAGCAATTCAGATTGCCAAAAGAGGTCATGTCATTCTGAGCCATAGGCGAAGAATCTCGTCTCACAAGGGAAAATGAGATCCTTCGCTCCTGACGTCACTCAGGATGACGTGCTCCACAAATGGCGTTACACTCCACTATTTTGCGTAGACCCGCTTAAAAGCACTGGAAATGCCCGAAATAACAGCCAGTAAGTCTGATTTTCTTGACAACACCTATAAGCCGTGATAAACTTAACGTATTACTCCTCTGCTTTATTGAACTTCAGGGCGATAATGGAACGTTTTGCACTCAAATTGAATGTGCCTGAAAGGCAAAGTGTTCCTTTACCAACACAAAGTTCAATAGTCATTGGGGGACCCTCCAGAAGGATTCAGCTCCTATGCCGATTGAGTACTTGCCAATATTGGTTTTCTTTGTCATCGCTGGGCTCTTCGGAATTATAGCATTGGCTGTCCCCGCTTTGCTGGGACCTCGCCGTCCCAGCCCTACCAAGCTAAAAGCATATGAGTCTGGAAAAATCCCTTATGGCGACGCCAGGCGCAAAGTTCCGGTGCACTACTTCAAAGTCGCGATGATATTTATACTCTTTGATCTGGAAGTGGTGTTCTTCTACCCTTGGGCAGTGCTTTTCCGCAAATTGAGACTCTTTGGCTTGATCGAGATGGCGATTTTTATATTGATTTTGTTGATTGGATATGTTTATGTGTGGAAAAAAGGCGCTTTGGAGTGGGAATAGAATGGACGAGATAGGAACTGGAAACAAAACGGGAAGCCTTGGGATCGTTACCACAACCCTTGAACAAGCAGTTAATTGGGGCAGAAAATATTCCGTGTGGCCGCTTTTGTTTGGCCTGGCCTGCTGCGCCATTGAGCAGATCACCTCTGGCTCGGCTCGATTCGACATCTCGCGTTTTGGTGCTGAGGTCTTTCGCGGATCTCCTCGCCAATCCGATTTGATGATTGTCTCTGGACGCGTGAGCAATAAAATGGCTCCTGTGATAAAACGACTGTACGAACAAATGCCCTATCCCAAATGGGTCATTGCCATGGGTGATTGTTCGTCCGTAGGTGGCCCCTTCAACAACTACGCCATCGTTCAGGGCGTGGACAAACTCGTTCCGGTAGACGTATACGTGCCCGGCTGTCCTCCTCGCCCGGAGGCTCTTTTTTACGCTCTTACTTTGTTGCAGGATAAGATCCAGAAGCAAGAGAAGTTGGGCGAACGGGTAGAAATGAGCGGTCGATAAGCTAGTGGGTCATTTGTCACGAGATTTGCCATTGTTTACGCCTGAGATATGGCAATAAGCATGTCAAGTGACCCACTAGTGCAGTTGGGCGTAAGTAACCCCACAGTAAATCCAAGTTTCAACGCCCAACTGCCTAAGTGTTTCGCGTCAGATGGCTACCTAGTCAGGCTTTTAGATCAAGTCGCCGAGAAAAACAACTGTCGATCTATTTACGCCGCGAAACACTAGCACACGGTGGCGTAAATAAGTCGCTGGCTTTCCAAGGTGGGGTTCATTTACGCCCAGATGCACTGGCCCGTTGTGCTTATACCAGTAACTATCACTTGCGACTGATGAGCAATCAAACCGTTGACAAGCTAAGAACCCAATTCCCGGATGCTGTGCAGGATGTGAGCCAGTTTCGCGGTGATACAACCATCACCCTTAGCCGCGAAGCATTGCTTGACGTTGCACGTTTACTGCGTGATGACCTGGACCTGAAATATGACTTGCTGGTGGACCTGACCAGCGTGGACCGGCGTGATCTGGGCATTGAGCCCCGCTTCGCCACTGTCTACGAGCTATATTCCATCCCCAAGAACCACAGCGTCCGGCTGAAGGTGCCCTTGGCGTGGGGTGGCGCAGCCGAGATGCCGCAGTGCCCTAGCGTCACCCATATCTGGCCCACTGCCAACTGGCATGAACGCGAAGTGTACGATCTGATGGGGATTGAATTTACCGGGCACCCCTGGTTACGCCGCATCCTGATGCCCGAAAATTGGGTGGGCCACCCGCTGCGCAAAGATTACCCGCTGGGGGGCGAGCCGGTCTACTTTAGCGCCGATCAAGATAATTCTCGCTTTGCCCACCTGGGCCAACAAATCATGGAAGGTCCTTCCTATCCCAGCGAGTTACCAGAGGGCGTCGACTCGGAGACACACTTGGTCATCAACATGGGGCCGCAGCATCCGGCGACTCACGGTGTTTTGCGCCTGGCCGTAGAGCTGGATGGCGAGCGGATCGTCAGCGTCAACCCCGATATCGGCTACCTGCACTCCGGTTTCGAGAAGACAGGCGAGAATAAGCGCTACGAGAAATTCATCCCCTACACCGACCGCATGGACTACCTGGCGGCTATGAACAACAATCTGGCCTACGTCCTCACGGTGGAAAAGCTGCTGGAGGTTGAGATTCCGCCTCGTGCCCAGTACATCCGCGTCATCTTAGCCGAGTTGCAACGTGTCGCCAGTCATCTTGTCTGGTTGGCGACCCACGCTCTCGACGTAAGCGGTACCATTCACAGTTTATTGATGTATTGTTTGCGAGATAGAGAGAGAATCCTGGACATCTTCGAGATGTTCTGCGGCGCGCGTCTCACCACGACCGGCATGAGCGTCGGTGGGCTGCGGCGAGACATTCCCGGCGCTTTCCCTGATGCGGTACGCGCTTTCGTGCACGACTTTCGAGAGCGTGTAAAAGATTACGAAGGCATGCTTACTCGCAATCCCATCTGGTTGTCGAGACTGGAGGGGGTTGGCGTCCTCAAAGCTGAACATGCTATCTCGCTAGGCGTCACCGGTCCCTTGCTTCGGGCAGCCGGCGTGCCCTTCGACCTACGCAAGGCACGGCCCTATTCTAGCTACGACCATTTTGATTTCGACATCCCCACCGCCACTGAGGCCGACAGCTATGCCCGTTACCATGTTCGTATGCGCGAGATGGAACAGAGCTTGCGCATCGTTGAGCAAGCGTTGCGCAAATTACCTGACGGCCCCTTTCGCTCGAACAGCCGCAAGGTAGCTCCGCCTCCGCGTCAGGAGATTGATCAGTCGATGGAGTCTCTCATCCATCACTTCAAGCTGTACACCGAGGGCTACAAACCGCCGGTTGGTGAAGTATATGGTATGGCCGAGAACCCAAAGGGCATCCTGGGTTTTTACCTGGTCAGTGATGGCACGGCCATCCCCTACCGGCTGCACATACGGGGTAGTTCCTTCGTCAACTTGCAGGCCACCGACTATATGTCCAGGGGGCACTTGCTATCAGACCTGATTACCATCATCGGCTCAGTTGACATTGTCTTGGGAGACGTGGATCGCTAGGTCAGTGGCTTTGCGACCGGCGTCTTCGCAATACTTTACTGTGTGCTACGACGCTCCCTGGTCTGGCCGCCAGAGCAGGCAGTCGCTACGACGCTATGACGCTGTGATGGAGCAATCACGTGTTATCCGAAGCTGAACAACGAGAACTCGATAAGAACCTGAAGAAATATCCTGATAAGCGATCGGCAATATTGCCTGCGCTGCATATCGTCCAGCGTAGGCAGAATTATCTGACCGACGATGATATCCGCGATGTGGCCCATGCGCTCGATTTGAATATCACCGAGGTGCAAGCCGTCGTTGGTTTTTATACCCTTTTGCGCAAAGAGCCCACCGGAAAGTACATGATCCAGGTCTGTACCGATCTGCCATGTGCCCTGCGTGGCGCCGACGAGTTTTATCGTCGCCTGTGTGAGCGGTTGGGATTGCCGCCCGAAGGGGGTACCACCGATGATGGCCTGTTCACGGTTGAGGAAGTCGTCTGCCTGGCTGCCTGCGACAAAGCGCCCGTGGCCCAGATCAACCTCGAATACTATGAGAATCTGACCGATGCGGGGATAGATGCCGTCATCGCCGGATTGCGAGAGCAAGGCAAAGAGGAGGTCGGTGGCGCGTGACCCAGAGTCACTTTGACGTGGACGTGGCCGCCTGCCGTCGGTCTTTTATCGCTCGCGAAGAAAGAAAACGAGCCAAGCGAGAACTGCGACGCCAGGCAGCGCTGGAAGCAGCCTTTAACTCAATTATTAGTGTCGCACCCCGCTATCCAACGCTGCACCGAGCCTACTTATTTGGTTCAGTGTTGCGTCAAGGGGCATTCAGTCTTAAATCCGATGTCGACATCGCTGTAGAAGGCATTGATGCTACCGACTTCTTCTCTCTCTGGCGGGATCTGGAGGAGGCGATGCCGGACTGGGCGGTCGACTTGCGTGACCTCGTTCCTGGCTCGCATTTCGCTCGACGTGTGCAAGATGGTGGACAACTGATCTATGACAGAGAAAATTCTGGCTTTGAAAGCCGACATCAGCGCCGAACTTAATGCAATTGATCAGATCTACACTAGGCTGGATCGTCAGGGTGACGACATCACCCGCGAAGAGCAGGCCATTGTGATTGGCTACTACCTGCACAATCTTTACAATGCATTTGAAAGCATCTTTCAGCGTGTGGCAGAGACGTTTGAAAATGACATCGTTGATAGTAGCCGATGGCACGCTCTATTGCTGAGGCGAATGACGCTGGATATTGAGGACGTTCGCCCCAGGCTGCTCAGTGACGAGGCATATCAGTGCCTGGACGAGCTGCGAAGGTTTCGTCATCTATTTCGGAGCATGTATACGTCTAATCTGGACGTTGAACGCTTGAGACTTGTAGTGCAAAAGGCACGTACGCTGGAGGATCTCTATCGTGCCGACGTAGAACGTTTTTTGACCTATCTGGATGAATTAGGGTAGCACATGAGTTTACTGGCTGAGCACGTTTTACTTCGACACCGGGATGTACCCCATATCCGCGATATCGATGTTTACATTGCCAATGGGGGCTATGAAGCACTGCGTAAAGCCTTGAGCGAAATGCGTCCCGAAGAGGTGACCGACGTCGTCAAGGCTGCCGGACTGCGCGGACGTGGGGGGGCTGGCTTCCCGGCTGGTGTTAAGTGGTCCTTCATCCCGAAAGATATCAAGCCCGTTTATATCGTTGTTAACGCCGACGAGAGCGAGCCGGGCACCTTCAAAGACCGGGAACTCATCGAGCGTAATCCTCACCAGGTGATCGAGGGTATCCTCTTGTGTGCTTACGCGGTAGGCGCACAGGCAGCGTACATTTACGGGCGTGGTGAGTTCAAGGGTCCCTTCGTCGCAATGCAAGAGGCTGTCGATGAAGCTTATGAGAAAGGTGTTCTGGGACAGAGCATTTTAGATAGCGATTTCTCATTTGATATCTACACCCACCTGGGCGCTGGGGCTTACATCTGCGGCGAGGAGACGGCCTTGCTCGAGAGCTTGGAGGGTAAGCTGGGCCAGCCTCGCAACCGCCCTCCCTTCCCGGCCCAGGTCGGGCTTTACGCTAGACCGACCGTCGTCAACAACGTCGAGACTCTGGCCAATGTGCCGCCTATTGTGCTTCACGGGTCTCAATGGTATCGTCAGTACGGTACCGAAAAGAGTCCGGGCACCAAGATCTTTTGTCTGAGCGGGCATGTGGTCAGGCCGGGCAACTACGAACTGCCGCTGGGTACCTCGCTGCGCTATCTTATCGAGGAATGCGGCGGCGGTTTGCCTGAGGGCCGAGCCGTCAAAGCTATTTTACCGGCCGGTGCTTCGGCCCCCATTCTGCCGGGCGATAAGCTCGACGTCGCGCTGGACTACGAGTCGGTCCAGGCAGCCGGCTCTATGTTAGGTTCAGCATCCTTCATCGTGATGGACGAGACAGTAAACATGATCTGGGCAGCCGGCAAGATGGTCCACTTCTTCAAGCACGAAAGCTGTGGCAAGTGCAGCCCCTGTCGGGAAGGAACCTATTGGATTGAGAAAATTTACCGGCGTCTATGCAGTGGTGACTGCCGGCCTGGGGACGTGGACCTGCTCCTCGATATCGCCGACCAGATGGACGGCAACTGCTTCTGCTTGCTGGGCGACTTCTCTATTTCGCCGGTGCGCAGCAGTATCCAGCATTTCCAGGATGAGTATGGTGATTGCGAATGTACACCCGTAAGTTTCCTGCCATATTTGTAGGCACGGACTTGTGTGGCCTGCTCGTTGGACGAGTTTATCGATTTGCCCAAGGATAAGTAATGGAGAGTGTCAGCCTAACCATTGACGGCCGCCAGGTTACCGTTCCCAAGGGAACCCTCATCGTCGAAGCGGCCAAGCAAATAGGTATAGAGATTCCCGTCTTTTGTTACCACCCCAAGCTGGAGTCGGTGGGCATGTGCCGCATGTGTCTGGTGACCGTCGCCACGCCGCTGGTGGACCGCACGACTGGCCAACCCCAGCTCGATGGCGATGGAAAGCCGCTCGTCCGCTGGTTCCCCAAGCCCCAGACTGCATGCACCATGCCCGTTTCTGAGGGCTTGGTCGTTATCACCGATAGCGAGGAGATAGCTGCCGACCGCAAAGCAATATTGGAACTCTTGCTGACCAGCCATCCCCTGGACTGTCCCATATGCGACAAGGGCGGCGAATGTCCGTTGCAGGACCTCACCTACCGCTATGGCCCCGGGGCCAGCCGTTTCGACCACGACAGCAAACATCACGCCGCCAAGCGCTACCCACTGGGGGACCTGATTGTGCTGGATCAGGAACGTTGCATCCTGTGCGCTCGCTGTACCCGCTTTCAGAGTGAAATCGCCCACGACCCGGTCCTGGCCATTGAGAACCGGGGACGCGACGCGATGATCGTCAGCTATTCCGATCCGGCTTTCGACAGCCATTACTCCGGCAACACCACTGACATTTGTCCCGTCGGCGCGCTGACCTCCCGCGATTTCCGTTTCCGGGCGCGTCCCTGGGAGTTGACCGACGTGCCGGGCTTGTGCAATCACTGCGGTGTTGGCTGCAACACGGTGCTCGGCACGCGACAGGGCGGGATCACACGTGTGATGCCTCGCCAGAATGAAGTGGTCAACGAAATATGGATCTGCGATAAAGGGCGCTTTGGCCATCATTTCAACGGCAGCCCTTACCGACTGACGACGCCGCTGGTGCGCCGCAACGGCAAGTTGGTCGAAACCTCGTGGGACGCAGCCTTGCAACACGTAGCCGAGCGACTGACTGCGGTCAATGAGGCACACGGCCCTGATGCCCTGGGCGGTATTGCTGGGGCTCGTTTGCCCAACGAAGACCTTTACTTGTTCCAAAAACTCTTGCGCGAGGTCATCGGGACTCATAACGTAGACCATCGAGTAGGGCTCAGTGCCGGCTTCGAGGACGACATGGTTTACGCGGTCGGCGTGGGGACCGGCACTGACCTGGGTCGCGTCGGGCGCGATACGGCCATTCTGGTCGTAGGCAGCGACCTGGACGAGGAGGCCCCCATCCTTTATCTGCGCGTGGCTGGTGCTGCTCAGCACGGCGCCACGTTGATCAACGCCGGTGGCCGGCCTACCAAGCTCGATAAGAATTCCAGTCACGTCCTACGCTATCGTTACGCCACCGCGACGCATCTGCTGTTAGGCATGCTTCACGCGATTTTTGAGGCCAACCTGACAGGCAACGAGATCGTCTCCCGGCGTGTAAGCGGCCTGGAGGAACTCAAGACCAAGGTCGCAGATTGGACGCCTGAACAAGCCGCTGAGCTAACTGGCATCCCCGCAGATGATATCCGGGCGGCTGCCCATGCCTTTGGCCAGGCTAAGAACGGTATCATTCTTTTTGGACCCGAAGCGGGCAATGACCCGGCCTTGCGCCGGGCCGTAGCTAATCTCGCCATTGTGACCGGCTTCGTGGCGCGGCCCAACAACGGCCTCATCGCCGTGCTGCCCCATGCCAACAGTCGGGGCGCGGCCGACCTGGGAATTGCCCCCGATCGGCTGCCTGGCTACATCCCGCTCGAAGAGCCCGGACTGAGCGCGGAGGAGATGCTGGGGGGTGGCGTACGGGCTTTATTGATTGCTGCCGCTGATCCGCTGGCAGGCGTCTCTCGCCCCGACAGGCTGGAATTTCTGGCGGTGCAGGAACTTTTCCTCACCGAGACGGCCCGGCAGGCCGACGTGGTACTACCCGCCGCCGCCGTCGCTGAGCGAGATGGCACCTTCACAAACCTGGAGCGATGGGTCCAGCACTTCGATCCTGCCTTACCAGTTCCCGGTTCGGCTCGACCTGACTGGGCCATCATCCGTTATTTGGCAGTCCTGCTCGGCGCCGAGTGGACTTACGCAACCGCGGGGGGCGTGCTGGCTGAGATGGCACACACCATACCCCTCTATGCCGGTATGAGCTATGAGCAACTGGTACGACCGGTGTCCCTTTCACGTCGTATGTCTCATTACATTTACGCCGGGATGAGTTACCAGGCCGAAGTACGGGAAGGTCTCCAATGGCCTACGCTGGCCGAGGATGAGGCCCTGACGCTGGAGCTAGACTGGGTTGATCCGCCCTCTCCACCTTCCGACGGGGACGGTTACACATTGGTGGCCACACGTGTACTCTACGACGCTGGTACGTTGTTGGGCCAGGCCGAGATACTCGGCACCCGCCTGGTACAACCCCACGTCGCCCTCTCCCGCGCCGATGGTTTGGCATTGGGTGTATCAGACGGTGATCGTCTCCAGGTATCGGCCAACAGCCATTCTGTGGCGCTGCCTGCCCGCGTTGATGGCGCCGTGCCTGACGGCGTGCTCGCCATCCCGCGTAATCTGGAGGGCTTTCCCGCCGAGTCACTTTTAGGGCCGGGACGCGTATTTGGCAGGGTGAAGGTAACTGTATAATATGAGGTATTTCTAAGCGATGGATTGGATTTCGCTGATTCTCATTCCCGCCATCAAGAGCGTGCTGTTGATCGTAGTCTTGTTGACCGGCTTTGCCTACCTTAGCTACGTCGAGCGCAAGCTGGTTGCTCGCTTCCAGGTGCGCTATGGGCCTAATCGGGCCGGGCCTTTTGGGTTTCTGCAACCCATCGCCGATGCGCTGAAGATGGTCTTCAAAGAAGAGATCATTCCCTTCCACGTGGATCGTTTAGTTTATGTGTTGGCACCCGCTTTGGCGGTCATACCTGCCTTGGTTATCTGGGCCGTCATCCCGATCAGTGGAGATTCGATCACCATTTTCGGCTATACTATCACCCCTTACGTCACCGACGTGAATGTGGGCCTGTTATACATCCTGGCCATTGCCAGCCTGGGTACTTATGGCATTGTCCTGGCCGGGTGGAGCAGTAACAACAAATATTCGCTGCTCGGGGGGCTGCGCACCGGTTCCCAGATGCTCAGCTATGAATTGCCTATGGGCATCGTTTTGGTAAGTGTGGTGCTGATCGCCGGGTCTCTTAGTCTGGTGGACATCGTCAACGCTCAAGCGGCGCTATGGTTTATTTTCCTGCAGCCCATTGGCTTCATTATCTATTTCATCAGTGGACTGGCCGAGGCTGGTCGTTCTCCCTTCGACCTGCCGGAAACGGAAAACGAGCTGGTCTCAGGCTTTGCTACCGAGTACGGCGGTATCAAATTCGCGCTCTTCTTTATGGCAGAATACATCCATATGATCACCATCAGCGCCCTGGCCACCACCTTTTTCTTGGGCGGCTGGTATGGACCTTTCGTGCACCAGATCCCCGCCTTGGGCATAGTGTATTTTGTAATCAAAGTGGCGCTTGTGATCTTTTTGATCATTTGGGTACGTGCTAGCCTTCCTCGTGTCCGTTACGATCAATTGATGCGATTTTGCTGGAAGTTCTTGCTGCCTCTTTCACTGTTGAACCTGGCCGTGACGGCCGTGGTGGTTCTGTTGCTAGGGTGATATTGTCGTTTGATCCGTAGCTGGCTCATCCCAACCCGCACCTGACGGTGGGGCAGGTGTGCGTCAGCGGCGGACTTACGTTTTGTACCGAGAATTGGTTAGTGGCGTTTGGGAGTGATATGATGTTGAAAGAGGTTTGGAGTGGCTCGATAGAAATTCTACGGGCCATGTGGATTACCCTGAAGCATCTCTTCAGTCGACCTGTCACCAACCAGTTTCCCAGCGAGCCGGTGGCGGTCTATCCCCGCTTCAGAGGGCGTCACGTGCTCAAGCGGTACGATAACGGCCTGGAGCGTTGCATCGGTTGTTCGTTGTGTGCGGCCGCCTGTCCCACCGATTGCATCTTGGTGATCTCGGGCGAGAACACCGAAGAGAATCGCCGTTCGCCTGGCGAACGCTATGCCGAAGTTTACGAGATCAACTTGCTGCGTTGTATTTTCTGTGGCTACTGTGCCGAAGCTTGTCCCACCGAGGCGATCGTGTTGGAGCACGATTTTGCCCTGGCAACCTATGATCGCTGGGACGCGATAATCACTCAAGAGGAGTTGCTGGAACCTCACCAGCCCGAGCACATCCGCATCCGCGATGACCAGGTATGGGTCGAGCCGAAATGGGGGAAGATCAAATGACAAATGACAAATATCAAATCACAAATATCAAATACCCAGAAACAGTTTGCTATTTGTCATTTGTCATTTGTCATTTGATATTTGAGATTTGAGGAACTTATGACCGTACAGTTACAACAGGTACTCTTTTTCGTCCTGGCCGCCACGGCGGTAGTGGCCGCACTGGGCGTGATTTTCAACCGTAATGCCGTCTACAGCGCGCTGTCGTTGCTGGTAAATTTTGCGTCGCTAGCTGTGTTCTACCTGATGCTCAACGCCCAGTTCATTGCGATGGTGCAAATCGTAGTCTACGCCGGCGCCATTGTGGTGCTCTTCTTGTTCGTGGTGATGTTGCTTGGGGCTGGCGGTGAGATGCAGCCCAGGAACTGGTTCAACTGGCGCACCGCTTTTTTTGTGGGTATCGCCCTCGTCTTGTTAACCCTGTTGGGCACCGTGGTGTATGAGGGATTCATTGGGGGGGCCACCGGTATAGCCACCCCCCAACACGTCGCCGAGGTTGGCCAGACTGAGGCGCTGGGCGTGGCCCTCTTTACCAAATATCTGCTACCTTTTGAGTTGGCTTCAGTCCTTTTGTTGGTAGGCATGATAGGGGCGGTTGTCCTCGGCCAGCGCTGGCGGGCGACCCTTCGCCGATCAGGCGAAGGAGATCAATAGGCATGACGTGTGATACAGAGAGGATGATAACGACGTGGCTGCTGTTCCAACTTCGTGGTTTCTGCTCTTAGGCGCGATTTTATTCGTCATCGGTGCGGGGGGCGTTCTTCTCCGACGTAACGCACTCATCGTACTGATGTGCGTCGAGATGATGATGAACGCCGTCAACCTCACCTTCATCGCTCTCTCGCGCCATCTCGATTCGCTTACCGGGCAGATTTTTGTCTTGATGATCATGGCTGTCGCTGCCGTTGAGGTCGCCATCGGCTTGGCCATCCTGATTGAATTGAACCGCCTGCGCGAGACGACCGACCTGGACGATGTCTCATCCTTGAAAGGATAGAGTAAAACGTGAAACGTGAAACGTAAAACGTGAAGCGTGATCCGTGAAGTGTGATCCGTGACAGTCGCGTATCACGCCTCACGCATCACGTATCACGCCTCACGCATCACGTATTTCCAACATCGGAGAACCTATGGCCATCCAATACATCTGGCTCGCTATCGCCTTTCCACTAGCTGGTGTGTTGCTCAACGGATTGCTTGGCCGTCGCCTGGGGCGTGGCTTTGTAAGTATCGTCGGCCCGGCCGTGGTGGCACTCGCCTTCCTCGTCGGGCTCTTCTCAGCCTTGAATCTGCTGACCTTCTCCCCCCACGACCGGGCGGTGCTCGTGCCGCTGTGGGACTGGATTACCATCGGCACCTTCCGCGTGGAGATGAGCCTGCTGGCTGACCCCCTGTCGATCCTGATGGTGCTGGTCGTCACCGGGGTGGGCTTCCTCATCCACGTCTACTCCATCGGCTACATGGACCATGAGGAGGACCGTCTCTATGCCCGCTTCTTCGCCTTGATGAACCTGTTCATCGTCTCCATGCTCGTCCTGGTGTTGGCCAGCAATTACCTGGTGATGTACGTCGGCTGGGAGTTGGTGGGTGTCTGCTCATACCTGCTCATCGGCTTCTGGTTCTTCCGAAAGGACGAGCCACAGGCGCCGATCCGGCTCAAGAACGGCGAAGAGGTGCCCATCCCCGCCAACCTGAACCCTTCCGATTCCGGCAAGAAGGCTTTTATCGTCAACCGGGTGGGCGATTTTGGCTTTGCGCTGGGTGTCTTTTTGATCTGGACCACGTTCGGCACGCTGAACTACGCCGGGGTGTTTAGCGCGGCACCCGAGGTCACCACCACGACCATGACCGTCATCACCTTGCTGCTTTTCGTCGGGGCGGTGGGCAAGAGCGCGCAATTGCCGCTCTACGTGTGGTTGCCGGATGCTATGGCTGGCCCCACGCCGGTTTCGGCCCTCATCCACGCCGCGACCATGGTCACCGCTGGCGTTTATATGATCGCCCGCAGCCACGTCCTTTACAGTCTGGCCCCGGCCACCTCGCTGCTGGTAGCCATCGTCGGCGCGGTCACTGCCCTATACGCCGCGACGATTGCTTTGGTGCAAACCGATCTGAAGCGGGTGTTGGCCTATTCCACCATCAGCCAGCTAGGTTACATGTTCCTGGCGGTAGGCATCGGTGATTACATATTTGGTATGTTCCACCTGACAACCCACGCCTTCTTCAAGGCCTTGCTCTTCCTGGCTGCTGGCAGCGTGATGCACGCACTGGACGACGTGATAGACATCCGCCGTATGGGGGGCTTGCGCCGCAAAATGCCGGTCACATTCTGGACCTTCCTGATCGGTGCACTGGCCCTGGCCGGCTTTCCACTGACCTCAGGCTTCTTCTCCAAGGATGAGATTCTGGCCGAAGCTTTCGACTTCTCTCCGATTCTGTATGCTGTCGGCCTGTTCACCGCCCTGTTGACCGCCTTTTACATCTTCCGCGCCCTTTTCATCGCCTTTTTTGGGAAACCTCGTGACCAAGAGCTATTTGACCATGCCCACGAGGCACGGGGGATCATGACCTGGCCCCTCATCCTGCTCGCGGTCTTGGCTCTGTTCGGCGGCGTGCTGGGACTGCCCGCCATCTTCCCCCTGGATCATCTGGTTGAGAGTTGGCTGCACCCTGTCTTTACCGCCTTCGAGATAGCGGGGGGCGAAGCAGCTCATCTTTCGATCGGGTTAGAGGCGGGGCTGCTTGCTGCATCGAGCATTATCGCCCTGCTAGGTATAGGGCTGGCTACCTGGTTCTATGTCGCCAACCGGGATGTGCCTGCCAATCTTGCCGTGCGTTTCAAGTTAGCCTTCAAGGTATTGGCCAATAAATACTACGTGGATGAGTTGTACGATGCTGCATTGGTGAGACCTGGCTGGGCCCTGGCTCGTTTCTTCGCGCGAGGGATCGATAGGGCGGTGATTGACGGCATCATAGATGGCGGCGCCCGGCTAATCGCTCAAGGTGGTGGGTTGCTGGCGCGCCTGCAAAGCGGCTACATCCGCCACTACGCCCTGGCCATGTTTCTCGCCGCAATCGTCATCGTCGCCTACTTTTTCTTACAGTGAAGGTAAAACGTAAAACGTAAAACGTGAAACGTAAAACGTAACCGTCGCGATCCACGCATCACGCACCCATGCACTGCGTGCGGCGCAAGTGTCACGCATCACGCCTTACGTTTTACGCAGTACGCAGTACGCAATACGTTTTACGCCATTAGGCTGGAACCGGAAGCAAACTAATGAACCAACTAGGTGTTCCATTACTCTCTATTCTGCTCGTCCTGCCCGTTGCCGGGGCTATTCTCGTGGCGTTGTTGCCCCGCGGACGGGAAAGCCTTGTGAAATGGGTGGCCCTGGTCACGACGCTAGTCGTCCTTGTCCTGTCGCTGGCCCTCTACTTTTATTTCGCAACCGGTGAGCCCGGCTTCCAGTTTGAAGAAGTCAGGGTCTGGATCCCTGATTTGAACATCAGCTACCACGTCGGCCTGGACGGCATCAGCCTCTACCTGGTCTTGTTGACCACGCTGCTTAGCGCCCTGGCCGTGCTCAGCTCGTGGCGGGCCATCACCGAGCAGGTCAAAGAGTACATGGTCCTCATGCTGCTGATGGAGACCGCCATGCTGGGCGTCTTCGTCTCCCTCGATCTCTTCCTTTTCTATTTCTTCTGGGAGGCGAGCCTCATCCCTATGGCGCTGCTCATCGGCCGCTGGGGTGGAGAACGGCGGGTATACGCGGCCGTCAAGTTCTTCCTGTTCACCATGGCCGGCAGCGCGTTGATGCTGGTCGCCGCCATCGTGCTCTACATGTGGGGCGGTACCAGCGACCTGACCATCTTGTTGGAAACCACCATCCCGGCCGGCATGCAGCTCTGGCTCTTCGCCGCCTTTGCCCTGGCCTTCGCCGTCAAAGTGCCCCTCTTCCCGCTGCACACCTGGTTGCCGGCCGCCCACGTCGAAGCGCCCACCGCCGGCTCCGTCATCCTGGCCGGCGTGCTGCTCAAGATGGGCTCCTACGGCTATTTACGTTTTGCTCTACCTCTGTTCCCGGAGGCGGTCCCGACCTTCGCGCCCCTGCTGTCCGTATTGGCCCTGATCGGCATCATTTACGGCGCTCTGGTGGCGCTGGCCCAGGAGGATGTCAAGAGCCTGGTCGCCTACTCCAGCGTAGCCCATATGGGCTTCATCGTGCTCGGCACCTTCGCCCTGACCCCCCAGGCCGTCAGCGGCGCCGTGCTGCAAATGGTCAACCACGGTCTGAGCACCGGCGCCCTCTTCTTGCTGGTCGGCGTCCTTTACGAGCGGCGCCATACCCGCTTGTTCAAAGACTACGGCGGCATCTGGGCCAAAGTCCCCATCTTTGGCTCGTTCTTCATCATTACCGCCCTATCGTCCGTGGGCTTGCCGGGCATGAATGGCTTCGTCGGAGAGTTCACCATCCTGCTGGGCACCTTCCAGGTGAACGTAGCCTACGCCGCCATCGCTACCTTCGGCATCGTGCTCGCCGCCTGGTACCTGCTGGTCGCCGTGCGGCGCACCCTGTTTGGCCAACTCAACCCGGCCAACCAGAGCCTGACCGACATGACTCCCCGCGAGATCCTGGTGCTGCTGCCGCTGGTCATCTTCTTTTTCGTCATCGGCCTCTTCCCCAACCTCTTCTTCCGGGACATCAGCCCCACCGTGGGCCGGCTCATCACCCAGGCAAGCGCCACGGCGGTCGTGGCGGAGGTGGACAGTGAGTGATGTACGACCAGCGGCCCTCGCTGAGGTGGTGGAACAGTATGTCATTTCGACCGCAGGGAGAAATCCCTGAAACGATTCTTTTAAAAGCCAGGTTGCCTATTAAGCCCAAAATTCATCTGAATTTTAGCCAGTAACCGCAAAGGAACAGGCTGAGATGCTCGAAGAATACGATTTTAGCCAGGCGAAGCGGGGACCAATTGCACCGCCAGCACCCAATAAAACCCGCATTACGATCCGCATTGATACAGATATTGTAAATTGGTTTCGCGAGCAGGTTAATGCTGCAGGCGGTGGTAATTATCAAATGCTGATCAACCAGGCCTTGCGTGAGTATGTTCAAAGTCAGCAAGAGGACTGGGAAGCCACCTTACGCAGGATAATTCGTGAAGAACTTCAGCAGGCCAAGATCTCTAACAACGCAGGGCAAAAGGCAGCCTAAACAAGCCGCTCAGGTGAATCGGTTACCTCCTGCGCATCCGTTGTTCTTTTGCCACGACATCGACGCGAGGCTCCTCCCAACGACTTGTTGTGGAAGCCGACATTGGAGGCGAAACCATGAAGTTAGCAGAAGCATTGATTCTACGGGCTGATTGCCAGAAACGTGCAGAGCAACTGAAGCAAAGGCTTCTCCGCAATGCCAAAGTTCAGGAAGGTGATAAGCCCGCCGAGGATCCGAAAGAATTGGCGAAAGAATTTGAGCGGGTATCAGAGGAACTTATGCAACTGATACAGCGCATCAACAGAACCAATAGTGCGACGGAGTTTGAGCCGGGGGTCACTCTCACAGATGCTCTAGCCACCAGGGATGTGATAAGGCTGAAGCACGCAGTTTACCAGGAACTTGCACAGGCTGCGACAGTAACCCAAGCTCGCTACAGCAAGT
This sequence comes from Anaerolineae bacterium, assembly GCA_034412795.1. GTDB lineage: Bacteria > Chloroflexota > Anaerolineae > 4572-78 > NAK82 > JAUVPY01. The sequence continues at coordinate 17,825 of DAOUMD010000277.1, read as the reverse complement.
CAGAAGTGAAATTTCAGAGTGTGGTTAACGTCGCCGGGACTCAAAAGCAGGCTGACGAACTGGCAAGGGAGTACCGCGAATTGGATGCGAGGATTCAGGAAGCCAACTGGCGCACGGAGCTGCTAGAGTGATGTTTAGCTGGTAGCTGCTCCAGCAGGGGCGAGCGCACACCCCGCCAACTGGGTAAGTTGGCCCTGGTCGATGCGAGGGGCCGCGTCGCGGGTTCGATTCCCGCAGTCACAGCGCAAGCCCAGCACAGTCACAAACGCACAGGGCATTGTTAACGTAACTACCGCGCGCAGACCTGTTGGAGCGGTGAGGGTGGGTAAGGGGAAATTCAGCATCCGGTAGACCTGGTTGCCCTCAGCGCCACGAAGGCTACAAATTATGGATACACAAATTTGTGAACTTGATAGATATCGAGGTGCATTGCTGGGGCTAGCCTGCGGTGATGCAGTTGGCACAACACTTGAATTCAAACGTCCCGGTAAATTCAAACCGATTGATGATATGCTTGGTGGTGGCCCATTTAAACTAGAACCCGGTCAATGGACGGACGATACCTCCATGGGCCTCTGTTTAGCCGAAAGCTTGATCGAGCAAAAAGGCTTTGACCCCACCGATCAAATGAAGCGGTACGTGCGTTGGTATCGGGAAGGCTATCTGAGCAGCACAGGGCACTGTTTTGATATTGGTGATACGGTAGGGAGGGCACTTCGAAGGTTCGAGAAAACTGGCGATCCATACAGCGGTTCAACGCATCCGCAGTCAGCCGGCAATGGGTCAATTATGCGATTAGCACCTGTACCGTTGGCTTATGCCTCACAACCATTACGAGCGATTGAAAGGGCTGCCGAAAGCTCCCGTACAACACACGGGACGAGAGCGGCCGTCGATGCTTGTCGCTATTTTGGTGGCTTACTTGTTGGTGCCGTGAATGGAGCGAGCAAGGAAGAACTCCTTTCACCTCGTTATTGTCCCGTCCCGGATTATTGGAGTAAACGCCCGTTGGTATCAGAGATTGATGAAGTCGCGGCGGGTTCGTTCAAGGAGCTAACCCCACCCCCGGAACCTGATGAAATAACGATACTGCCTGGCTTTGGTCCGAGGCCACCCGCCATCGAAGGCTCAGGATATGTAGTGAAATCACTAGAAGCTGCATTGTGGGCGTTTTATAACAGTGATTCATTTCGAGAAGGTTGTTTAATGGCGGTAAATCTGGGTAATGACGCGGATACAACCGGCGCCGTGTATGGACAATTAGCCGGGGCGTACTATGGAGAACGCGCCATCCCGGAAACGTGGCGCGGTCGTCTGGCCATGCGCTCAACAATAGAGCACATGGCGGAGCAACTCCTGGCACTCAATAAGAGAAAGCTCGCCTGAGTGTGATTGGGACACCGGAGGAGCGTGATAACTGGCGCTTGATTGGCCGGGGAGAGGGCATCCACTGGCCGGACCTTGACGAGGACATCAGCGTTGAGAATCTGATGTAAGCCCTCTGGTGAAAGCCAGCGTTCGCTTAAGCGGTGGCTGGAGACGCGTGCGATGTAATCGTCTTGGCATGGGCCGAGTTTCAGCGTGTCAGCATGGTGAAGACGTCGCTGGCGTCTACCGTGCAGGCCAAGGGTAGGTTATTGTATGCCAAAAGAGATTTATCCTTCTTCATACCTTTGTGATTGTGGTCATCAATCTGATTTCTTCGAAAACACAATTCGAGAAATCAAAGCAATGAGCCTCAAGAAAAAAGTGTATCTTGGTGATGCCGCGCCTCAAGAGCATACTATCGTCTTTTACAAAGGGGAAATGATTGATATTATTTGCCCCAACCGGCAACCAGAAGATGAAGAAGGATATGGGTAGAATGAGGATATAGTCCCAGAATTATGTGCTTGTACGGTTCTTCTGTCGCGATTCGTTCTCACTAAAGAACACAGATTGGCAGGATGCAACGGATTCTTTGCGAGCACGTGGTGAATCCGTTACATCCTGCGCATCCGTTGTTCTCAACCTCTGTCGCCATTGAGAATTCGTGATGAGCTCAAGGATGTCTGAACAAGATATTAGTCGGGAAATCCTGGAAGGCATCAGAGAAATCAAGGCGTATAAGGCGGGGGAGATCGACCTTAGGACACGCGAGTTAATTGAAACTCACATAGCCACAGCGCAAAACGTTACTGTCACCGAAGACACTCTCATCGTTGATCTTACTGACGGGCGTACAGTTTCAGTACCTCTGGCGTGGTATCCCCGGCTCTGGCACAGCGCACCCGAGGAGGGCGACAACTGGCGCTTAATTGGCCGGACCTTGACGAAGACATAGGCGTTGAGAATTTGGTATTAGGAAAGCCCTCTGGTGAAAGCCAGCGGTCGCTTAAGCGCTGGCTGGAGGCGCGTGCAACACCAAGTGAACAGACTTGAGGGTACAACCAAGTGACTACGTCCGTTACTAACGCCAGGACCGACACAGTTCATGAACCCTATCTGTCTCAAATCAAAACCATATTAAAGCAGGTGTTCAGGCTTCGGTCCAGCGAAACAGGCTTTGACTGCCAGGTCTATTTGTTCGGCTCCCGGGCGACAAACCAGTATCACGACGTCTCCGATTTCGACATCGGTGTGCTTGCCTCCAGGGACATAAGTCTGGAGCTTAGCATCGCCCGAGAGTTGCTGGAGAACTCCAACATCCCGTTCACGGTAGACCTGGTTGATCTCATCGCCACATCGGAAGAATTTGCCCATCACGTCCAACAAGAAGGTATTGTCATTGAGCTAGACTAAAACGGAAATGCCTATGCCTATCGAAATTCCAACCCTAAACTTCATAGCCCTGGCCCCAGCGCTCATCGTTATGGGAACCGCCCTGATCGTGCTCCTGCTCGATCTGGCCGTGACCGACAAGCGTTTCCTGGGCTACCTGGGACTGCTCGGCGTTGTGATCGCCGCCGTCGTGTCCATCGTTTTGGCGGGGTACGCACCTTTCGCCTTCCAGGACATGGCCGTCAGCGATGGCTACGCCCTCTTCTTCAACCTTGTCTTCCTGGTCACCGCCGGCTTGGCCACCCTGATTGCCGTCGATTACCTGGAGCGGCACGACCTAGGGCACGGCGCTTACTACGCCCTGCTCCTCTTCTCCACCATCGGCATGATGCTCATGGCCGCCGCGGCCGACCTCATCGTCGTCTTTCTGGGTCTGGAGATCATGTCAATCTCCCTCTACATCCTGGCCGGTTTCAACCGGAGACAATTTGCCTCGGTCGAGGCCGGCATGAAGTATTTTATCCTGGGCGCCTTTGCATCCGCCTTTTTCCTGTACGGCGCGGCGCTGACCTACGGCGCCACCGGCACCACCAACCTGGCCGAAATCGGCGCTTGGTTGGCGGAGGGCAGCCCCCTGCCCAGCCCTGACCCCATGGCCCTGGTCGGGTTGGCCCTCCTGCTGATCGGCTTTGCCTTCAAGGTCGCCGTCGTACCCTTCCAATGGTGGACGCCCGACGTGTACCAGGGCGCGCCCACCTCGGTGACAGCCTTCATGTCGGTTGGGGCCAAAGCGGCCGGCTTTGCCGCCCTTATTCGCGTGCTTAACTTCTCTTTTGGCGACCTGGCCTATGCCGCCGAGTGGACCGTTGCCCTTGCTGTGCTGTCTGTGCTGACTATGACCTTCGGCAATCTGGCCGCTTTAACCCAGAGTGACGTCAAGCGTATGCTGGGCTATTCCAGCATCGCCCACGCCGGTTATATCCTGGTCGGAGTGGCCGCCGGCAATGAGAGTGGCGTGCGCGCCGTGCTATTTTACTTACTGGCCTATGCCTTTATGACCGTCGGGGCCTTTGCCGTCGCCGCTGTCATAGAGCGCCGAGACGAGTTCAGCACTATGCTCCGTGACTATGACGGTTTGAGCCAGCGTGAACCCTTGCTGGCGGCCGCCATGGCCATCTTTATGCTCTCTCTGACGGGGATACCGCCCCTGGTGGGCTTTTGGGGCAAACTCTTTGTCTTTCGAGCGGCCGTTGAGGCGGATTTGACCTGGCTGGCCGTCGTCGGGGTGATCAACAGCGTCATCTCCGCCTTCTATTACTTGGGGGTTGTGGTCCACATGTATATGCGCGACCCGGCGCAATACGCGCCGGCTCTTCCGGGGGAGGGGGGCGAAGGCAAGAAACTTGGGGCCGTCAACCTTAAGGCCGCCATCGCCACCGCCGTGCTGCTGGCCGTGCTACTCACCGTGATCCTGGGCTTGTGGCCGGGCTCGCTTACTAGTTTGGTGGCCCAGATACCTCTTGGATAATGGAAGGTTGGAAGACTGGAAGATTGGAAGGTCGCGAAACCGGAAACAATCTTCCAATCTTCCAGCCTTCCAATTTTCCAATTCCTCATGGCCTTTCAAGCCCATGCGCCTCCAACAACTCTGCATCGTCCATCAACGCATCGGTAGCGCCATCCGCCACGATGCGTCCTTCATCCATAATCACTATGCGTGGGAACAACTCGCTTACCAAACGCATATCGTGCGTCGACACCAGCATCGTGATCGGGAGCTCGCGTAATTGGTTGATAAGCGCCCGGCGTGCCCGGGGATCCAGGCCGGCCGAGGGTTCGTCGAGGATCAGGATCTCCGGCTCCATAGACAGCACAGTAGCGATCGCCACGCGCTTTTTTTCGCCCACGCTGAGATGGTGCGAAAGCCTGTCCGTGTAGTCGCTCATACCCACTTGCTCCAGCGCCCGGGCCACGCGCTCCTGTATCTCATCTTTGGGCAGCCCCATGTGGAGCGGACCAAAGGCGACGTCCTCAAAGACGGTCGGCGAGAAGAGTTGATCGTCCGGGTTTTGGAACACCAGCCCCACCTTGGCCCGGATCACCGGCAGATTGGACTTGGTCACCGGCATTCCCCTCACCTCTACCTGGCCCTCGCCGCTCAGGATGCCGTTAAGGTGGAGCATAAGCGTGCTCTTACCCGCCCCGTTTGGCCCTACCAGAGCCACCTTCTCACAATCGTTTATTTGCAGCGAAACATCCCGCAGCGCAGTGCGCCCATCAGGGTAGCTAAAGCTCAGATTCTCCACCAGCAGCGTTGGCACCCCGTCGCCGGCGTGCGCGCCGTTCCCATATTGAGTGACGAAGGACGGAGGACGAACGACGGAATGCATTTGAATTCTATCATTCGTCTTTTGCATCTCTTCCCTCATTATTAATTATGTCCCCAATAATTATGTCCCCAATTATAGATCTCACCTTTCGTCCTCCATCCTCCATCCTTCGTCCTTCATCGTTCATCATTCGCCATTCGCCATTCGCTATTCGCTATTCGTCCTTCGTCATTTGTCCTTCGTCTCTCGTCCTTCGTCGTTCATCATTCGCCATTCGTCACAAAAGCCCCACCCGCCCAATCACCTGCAGCAGAAGCAGGCTGATCACCGCCACCGCCCCAACCATCCAATCTGAAGCGCACATCACGTGCGGGTTGATAGTCAAGAACTGGCCGTTGTAGCCCCGCGCCAACATTGCATTGTAAACACGGTCACTACGCTCATAGCTGCGTAGAAAGAGCTGGCCCACCATGTTGCCCGTCACCCGTGCCCGCCAGGCAATTGAGCCTCCGCCACCTGCCATCGCTCCCGATTCGGGCGTGACCCGCTTCGCCGGTCGGGCACTGCGCGCTTCGCGAGCGCGCATCAAACGTTTCGCCTCATCGGTGATGACGAACAGATAGCGATACATGAACGAGATGATGGCCACCAGCAGGGCGGGGACGCGTAGGTGATGTAACGCGTGAAGCACATCCGGGAAGCGGGTGGTCGCCGTCAGCAGGATGGCCATCTGCACCGAAAGCCAGGTCCGAAGCACGATACTGGCAAAGCGGATCACGCCTGCATCGGTGGCCACCATGTGCCAGGGGCCAAGCTTCCAGGCGAAAAGCGGCTGTCCCGGCACGTTAAACATCACCGTGACGGCTGCCAGCGCAAAAGGGAGCGCCACAAAGGAACGTTTGAGCGCATAGCCCAGGCCCAACCCGGTTAGCACACTGATCAACAGGATCAGGACCCAGGCCAGGTCAAAGGCCAGCCACGCTCCGTCCGGCAGCAATACGTTCGAAAGGATAAATAGAACTGTCACCACCACCTTGACCCGAGGGTCAAGGTGGTGGATCAAGCTCTCACCTGTCTGGTAACGGTCCAGCGCGTTGGCGTGCATAGCATCAGGAACCCTAAGAGCCGCTCTCGGAGGTGGCTCTGACCGGGCGTCGCAGCAAGCGGACTGCAATCACAATCAGGACGGCGACCACCAAAGCGCCAATGACACCCGCCAGAATGGTGGACAGGGCTGTCTCCCCCAGCAGCGGGATCGTGTAGTCAGGCAGAATCTCATAAGGGGCGCCAGTTCCCTGTTCGATGAAACCCATGTCTTCGGCAACTCGCTCCAGCCCATCTGGGTTGGCTGAAGCCAGTGGCGCCAGCAACACTACAGCCAGGGCCACCATCAGACCAGCAATCGCCCAGCCCAGGCCACCTCGTGCCTCGCCCTTTGCTTCTAGTAGATCCGGGCGTGTCTGCATGATAAATGCCAGGGCAGCCACGGTGATCAGCGCCTCGCCGATGCCGATGACCGCGTGAACGCCCAACATCGTCGGTACCACGATCCTCAACGCCGATGTCCCGCTCAACCACAACTGAAGCGATGTGGCCAGTGCCGCCGCCATCACCGACAACCAGGCCGCCACGCCGGCCATGGCCAGCCGTGTGCCCCGGCCCTGCCCAGTTACACCTCGGTACAGTCCATAACCGACCAGCGCCGTCAGCATTCCCATGTTGAGGATGTTGGCGCCCATCACCAGCAGTCCACCATCCTGGAAGAGCAACGCCTGGACGGCTATGACGCTGGCCATAACCAACATCCCTGCCCACGGACCAAGGACAATCGCCGCTAACGCACCACCTAGCAAGTGCCCCGACGTTCCACCGGCAACCGGGAAGTTGATCATCTGCGCCGCAAAAATGAACGCAGCCATAATACCCATCAATGGGATCTGGCGTTCGCCCAGCGTATCCTGCGTCTGTCGTATCGCCACCGCCAGAAGTATGATGGCCAACACCCAGCACAGCAATGCAATCGGCAAGCTGAGAAAACCATCCGGTATGTGCAGGGCCGGGTTCTCGGTCGCCGCCCCGGACAGATAGTAGGTAGGAGAAACGTAGTTCATAGTTGGACCCCCTTACTTGGATAGAATAAGATTAAGTATTTTCTTCCATACACTTGGCGCACAAACCGGTGATGGCCAAGTGGTCCAAATCGGCCTTGAAACCGTGCTCCTCCAGGAGATGGTCTCGCAACTCCTGGAAATGATAATCCGTCAGATCCTGGGACGAACCACAGCCACGGCAGACAAGATGGTGATGGGGTGTCCCACTGGCGATCTCATACACCGTGTGTCCCTCGATTTCTGCCGAAACGACCAGTCGCAACTCACACAGGAAATCCAGGCTGCGGTACACCGTCGCCTGATTGATCCCTGGCGCTTTGGTTTTCACCCGTTCGTAAATCTCGTCGAATGTGGTATGCCCATTGCCCTCACAGATAGCGTCCAAAAGCAACATACGCTGTGGGGTTACCCGAAATCCATGTTCCCGAATCTGGGTGGCGCATTCCGACAGGTCGTGTGACACTTTTTACTCCGTTGTTATTACAAATATTTGCAATAGCTAATGATTATAATCATTGACCCAAAATAGCGCAAGTTGCAAGTGGGCGGGGTGGGCGTGCAAGTTTTGAAAGCCATGCCTAAATGTGATATACTCAATGTGTACGAAATATCCTGACTATCATCTCATTTGTAATTGGAATCTCAATCCTTACTCGCCCCGAAACGATAATTGGCTCAAGGAAGGTGGAACCGTGATGTCAAACACCGAAACGACTGCCGAACTCTTCAAACTGGCGGTGGCAGCGGAAGAAGCCGCAGAGGAGCTGTACCTTGGGCTGAAAGCGAAGTTTGCGCACCAACCAGATATAGCTGACTTCTGGAGAGAGTATGCCAAGGAAGAAGTCGGACACGCCTGTTGGCTGGAGGCTGTCCGTGATAAATCAAGCCCTGAGCAATTGTTGGCGCCGGCTGACCCCTCCGTCCTGAATGATGCACGAAAGCTTCTCCTGTTTTCGCCTCAACATGCGTTGGAAGAGATCTCGAACCTGGAAGATGCCTACCAATTAGCGAACGAATTGGAGAACTCCGAGATCAACATAGTCTTCGAATTCATCATAACTCACTTTTCCTCTGATGAGAGCTCCGGATCATTCCTGAGAGATCAACTCAGAGACCATATCGCCAGACTCGTGACCGAGTTTCCGGCCCGGTTTACCAGCGCCGCGAGCCGTCAGGCCGTGAAAGCCTTGGATTAACTTGCGCGAGATAGGGGAAAAGGTTCCGCCGCTTCTGGACGACGGGCGGGTCCGGGAGGATGTGACCTTCGAAAACTACGTCTACTATCGGCAGTTGTTGGAAAAAGTAACCCAGTAGCAACTGCTTGCGGACTCCTGGTGAGGGGTCTTGTTGGACAGCTTAGGACTAAGGATTTAATAACCTACCCATTAGCCGACTGAATCCGGCTAGTATTTCGCTTGCATTTGAGGAAGTTATTTAATTCTCAATCCTTAGGACTCGAAGCTTACCTCAATCAATAATTCGCCCATCTGAAACTGGTCGCCATCTCTCAAAGTTTCAGGCATATAGGGGTCCAGTCGTTTACCGTTGAGTAAGGTGCCGTTGGTACTTCCCAGGTCTTCCATCTTGGCGACGGTACCCTGCTGGAAGATGCAAGTGTGCTCACGGGAGACACCGTGCTCCCTCCCCAGGTCCGGAGTCAAATCTATTTCAGGGAAAATATCGTACACAGGATCGGTACGGCCCAGGCGGATCGGTTTCACCAGCGAGACTTGAAACTCTCGTGCGTGGCTGTCTATTCCTGCCTGGGAAGCTATGCGAAGCCGGATAGTCAGCGGTCTGGTGCTGAGGGGAGGTGTATTCCTGGCGCAGGGATCCCTGTCGTCTCCCAGCCACTTGAGCTGCGTGATGTCCAGGGGATCAGTTCCCAGCTCCTTCCCTTTCAGCAGGTATGCGCCGCATTCATCACAGAATACACTATTGGGAACGTGCGTAATAGGACACACTGGACATCGCATGGCGATGGTTTGCCTCGATCAACCACTTCCGGGCTTTGGCGACCAAGATAGCAGAAAACACGCCCTGAACTGAATAACCAGCCTTTATGCCAATCGTATGTTATCACATCTGCATTTGAAATCAGTGTGAACTTTCTAGGAAAACTGTTAGTGCTCGCATGGAAAACTTGGGAGGAGAAACCATGAAGCTACTCAAACTATCTCATCCACGCCGCTTTACAGCGCTGAAAGTCGTTGCCGTAATTGCCAGCCTTTCGTTGATCACCGCCTGTGGCCCCTTTGGAAAACGGGAGCCTACCCCAACAGCCACCTTGCCTCCTGTCCCAACGGCGACACCCATTCCAACGGCAACCCCGGCACCCACCGAAACCAATACGCCTCTGCCGCCGACCGCTACCCCTACCGTAATTGCTGCCGTTACCCCCACATCAATTCCAACTGACACGCCGTCCCTACCGTCCCCAACGCCCCCACCACCAACAGAGACGCCAACCTTGACGCCGCTGCCCCCCAGGGAGGTCGACGAGGCCAGGGTCATCTATCACGATGCTGAGGTCATATACAATGATGTAGCCAAGTACAAATCGGAAGTCCCACCCTGGCTGGATTTGCTGGTCCGAATGGGTGACAACTGGTACGGCCCTGAAAGACAGGTGGATGACATTGAGGCCGCTCCGCTTCCAGAGGGATACCGTTGGGAGACCGAGGGCAGCTTTTCATCCATGCCAACCGGCGAGGCGTGGTGGACCGCGCCAGGTGTTCAAGGACGGGCAATACTAATCGGCCCGGATGGCAGTGTGCTCTATACGCTTGAGCTACGGTTAGAATTCTACTAACCCCACCTCGCTAGATCCTCTGCACCCCCGCCATAGCCTGTGTTGACTTATACCATCATAGATGGTATAAATCAGATTCGAGTACCCGTGATAAGCATGTGGTTGGTTAACCTATGCCAGCCGTGTGGCTTAGAACCAATGCCGTTAAAAAGCTTGGCATCAGGCGAAAACTTAGATTTACGCCCTGCATTTTCTGCTCCGAGCGGGTCTGTGACCCGCGCTCTTAGCCGATGCACAGTCGTTGACCAGACAAAGTCGGGGTCGCAGACCCCCTCCGAGCACAAGAGGTCCCTGTGGGCTCTGTCGTGGACCGTTCCAGGCTTGGCGGGCGAAATAACCTCGCTCATATCCGACATCGCGGCCGGTTCCACGCGAGTTAGGAAACTAGGAGGTAGCTATGCCTATCGCAACCAGCGAGCTAAAGCGTGATTTCATCGTGGTGGATGAGTCGGCTACCGTGGCGCAGGTGCGCGATCAGGTCGCCGACACCCAAAGCAAATGGACTTACATCATCGTCAGATTGGACGACGGTCGATATGCCGTTTTGCGACTGAATGAACTGATCCAGGCGCTGCAAGGCCAGAGCGATATTTTGACGCCCGATATGCTTGATGCTCCGTTGTACAGCCTGTCCGATCTACTAACTCCTAAGGCAGGGGCGGCGGTTGAGCAAACCAGCATGGGGACTGGCCGTGCCCGACAGTTGCTGTACAAGATGCCTGGCAAACGCCTGGTGGTGCTGGCCGAGGGTGATGTAATCGGCTTGCTGGCGATGGAGTCGCGCCTGGCACACAACGACGTGGACCTGGATTGGCTGGACCAATCCCTAACCTACGAAGCTTCCAAACCCGGGCCATCTGCACACAAGGGTGCAGGCGGCGTGTTGGGGGTTGATGATGAGACAATGGAAGAGGCCGCGCTGCCAGCCGTCGAACCCGAGCCGGAAGAGCGTTGGATCAACGTCGAGATTCAAGACCACGATCCAGGCGCGCCGCTACACATGAGCGAGGTTTACACACTAACCTTCGACGTGGATACTGAACTCCGTGATACGGCCCTGGGAGGCGACGAGTTTGGCTATCGCTTCCGGGACGACGAGCAGATGGTAGAACTCACCATCCAGCTTTCCAGCGATGACTTTGATATTTACACCGAGCCGCAGAAACTCCATGTGCCCCGCACTGGCAAGTCCAAGGGCAAGGCCCGCTTTGACATCGAGCCCAGGCACGAGGGAGAGGGTGTTATCAACGCCGTCTTCCTCAAAGACGGTAACTTTATCCAACTCGTCACCCTCAAGCTCCAGGTTGGCGGCGCTGACCAGCCTGGCGTGCTCTCCGCCGAGACGCTGGGCCGCCCGGTGGATGCGGCTTTCGTCGTCCAACCACGCGACGTCAGTCTGACCATTTTGAAGAGTGAGGGTGGATTCCAGGCCATCTTGTCCGGAGCGGTGGGGGCTATGGCTACTTTGCCTGTCACGGAGCCCCAACTCGACCACATGATCACCCAGGTGCGCCAGGAACTACAAGATATCGTTCACCTGGAAGCGGATTCTAAAAAAATCTATCAGGCTCAGATTGACATCCCCCCCCAGGTGAACCAGGCGGCCTTAGCGCGTCTGGCCAAAGCCGGTTTTCGCCTTTATCAACGCATTTTCTACGGTCCGGCCGCCGATGCTCAGGCCAATCTCCTGGGCGACAGACTACGCGAGATGGCCCAGCGAGAGATGCTCAAAATACAGATCTTCTCTCAGCACTTTACGCTTCCCTGGGGCATCCTCTACATGGCCGACGAATTCGACCCGGATGACATCGATCCTGAGTTGTTCCTTGGGCTCAAACACATTATCGAGCACATTCCATTGCAGCCGACGATGCAGGTTATTAGCGGCCAGGTTGAAAGTGATCCCTCCCTGACCGTCAGCCTTAACGTCAATACCGACATCGATCAGCAGATGAAAATGCCGTTCATCGCCAACCAGGTGACTGATTGGCAAAAGATTTCCCAGAGCAGCAACACCCAGGTGCTCGTGCGTAAGACCAAAGATGAAGTAACGCAAGCCCTGGCTGATGTATCCACCCCCGACCAGATTCTTTACTTTTATTGTCACGCCGTATCCAAGTCCCTGGCGGAAGGGGGCGGGCCGGATGCCTCCACCTTGGTGTTGAGTGGTCGGGGGCACCTGACCTTGGAGGACTTGAATCTCTTTGCGCCTACCAATAAGGTCCTGCCGGGCGCACCTCTTGTGTTCATTAATGCTTGCGAGTCGGCCGAACTCTCGCCGTTGTTTTATGATGGGTTTGTCCCCTACTTTATGGCCAAGGGCGCGCGCGGCGTCATCGGCACCGAGTGCGAAACGCCCGCCTTGTTTGCTGCCGAATGGGCCAAGCGCTTCTTTAGTCATTTCCTGACCGGCAAGTCCTTGGGCCAGGCTTTCCTGGATCTGCGCCGCGAGTTTTATTTCCAGCATAACAACCTTATGGGTCTTCTTTATGCCCTGTATTGTGACGGCGACACTCAGATTGTGCCCGGTCTGAAAATGGGCTGATTTTGTTTTGTGCTACATTTTGAACTACCCCCGCTCTATTTTGTCATCTTCATCTTGAAAGGATAAAGCTATGTCTGAAGAAACACCCGCACAACCCGCTGCTGGAACCGATACCGACCCTGTTGTCCGCCGTCTAAGGGAAATTGTGTCGGCCGGTATCGCCTTGGTTGTCATCCTGGGTAGCGTCATAATGCTGATCCAGGCGTTCAACTACCTCAGCTCACCCGAACAGTTTGATCGTGTTAAGGATTTGTTGCTGTTCATCAATCCCTTGCTGGGTGTGGTCATCGGTTATTACTTCAACAGAGCCACCAGCGAGCCGCGTGCCGAAAAAGCTGAGACGGCCGCTACGGCTGCTATGGCGACCGCGCAACAGGCTTCTGAGGCACGAAATCAGGCTGAAGCTAAAGCCGAAGCAGCCAAGGGTGAATCCGAGGAGGTCAAAGAGGCCTTGAAAGAGGTTGACGAGGCAGCCGAGAAGATGATGGCTCAGATGCCGGCGCCGGCGATGGGTGTCCTGAGTGTGGACGGGGAGCCCGGCGAGCCGGTCGCTGCGGAGGCGCTTCTTGAGTTACAAATGGCCTTGAGGCACGCCAGGCGTTTCATCGACTGAACCGATTACGACTCACGGATATTCCAGCATGATGACAGCTCAAACAGACGTTCCACAGCCGGTTGGCGTTGACCCCCTGAAGGCGGCCTTCGACCGGGGGCTGGCCGCGCTTGTGCTCCTGATAACCTCTCCCCTGTTCGCGCTGGCGGCACTCGCCATCTGGCTAGACGGGCTGGTTTGGCCGGAAGACAGAGGCCCCATCTTCCATCGCGAGACCCGAGTCTCGGCCGGCCATACCTTCTCCTTGTTCAAGTTTCGTACCATGCAGGTCAGTGCCATTGAGGAAGCCCGTCAGCAGGGCTTGACGGTTAAGTACCTGGAACGGGAGAATCGCGGCCACACGCGAGTTGGGCAATTTCTACGTCGTTGGTACCTGGATGAACTGCCCCAGGTGATCAACATCTTGCGGGGCGAGATGAGTTGGGTCGGTCCCCGGCCCCCGGCTCCCTTTGAATACGAGCGTGAGCTGTCCGAGGGGAACGTACGCAAACGCTTGGCGCGGGCTGGATTGGTCGGCTTGCAGCAGGCCAACAAAGGACGCACCCAGAGCTTTGACGAGGAGATTGCCCTCGATTATGAGTACGTGGCTCAGGTGAGAACCATGAGCCCCCCCCGCCGGTTGGTCTACGACATATCAATCCTGCTACGTACGCTACGCGTATTGGTAGAGGGAAAGGGATTATAATAGCCATCTATGAATTCTACACAACTGGCCCAGACTGTCCAGGAGAACGTGGCCCAGGTGATCATCGGCAAGGCCGACGTGACAGAATTGCTGCTGGTTGCTCTGTTGGCCGAAGGACATGTGCTCCTGGAAGATGTGCCGGGCATCGGCAAGACGACGTTGGCCAAGGCGCTGGCCCGTAGCCTGGATTTCTCCTTCGCCCGCATCCAGTTTACACCAGACCTGTTACCCAGCGATGTAACCGGTATAAACTACTACAACCAGAAGCATCAAGAGTTCGAGTTTCGCCCCGGTCCCGTGTTAAGTCAGGTGCTCTTGGCTGATGAGATCAACCGAGCCACGCCTCGCACTCAGTCCAGCCTGCTGGAGGCCATGCAGGAACGCCAGATCACTGTGGATGGAGAAACCTATCCACTGCCGAGACCTTTTGTGGTGTTAGCTACCCAAAACCCGATTGAGTTGGAGGGCACCTTCCCTCTCCCGGAAGCGCAGGTGGATCGTTTCCTGATGCAGTTGGATCTGGGATATCCCAGTGAGACTGAAGAAGACCAGATATTGCTGCGTTATCAGCGAGAAGATCCTATGATGGAGCTGCAACCGGTGGCTTCGGCGGCCGAGGTGCTGGAAGCACAACGGCAGGTACAAGAGATCCATGTGAGTGCCGATGTGCGTCACTACATTCTGAAGGTCGTCCGCGCCACGCGTGATCACGAAGCGGTGGCGTTGGGTGTGTCCCCTCGAGGTAGCCTGGCCCTTTATAAGGCCAGTCAAGCCCTGGCCGCTTTGCGAGGCCGTGACTATGTCATCCCCAGTGACGTGCAGTACCTCTGCCCGCCTGTTTTAACGCACCGTGTTCACATCAGCCCTCAGATCCGGTTGCGCGGGCGTACACCCGCCCAGGTGGTGACGGAGATCACCGAGGCCGTCCCGGTGCCAGTGGCCGAATGAATGTACGGCTTGAGCAATCTCAGCGTCAACGTGAAGTCGAGAGCTCTGTTCAGGAAGCCGAACAGAGGGCCGGCTACCGGCGCGTCCTGCACGAACTTCGGGGCGGGGGCCGCTATGTAGATCTGGAGAAAGATACCCAGTTCAGCGATGCCTGGATAGTACTGGCGGTGTTGCTGACCTTGTTGGGCTTAGTTCTCGACAGTCTCCTGCTAACGGCAGCGACGGTGTCGCTCATTGTGATCATCGCCGCCAGTGGAATCTGGAGCCGTCTTAGCCTCTTTGGCCTGCACTACACGCGCCAATTCAGTGAAACCCGCGCCTTCTTGGGCGAAACGCTTGACCTGACGCTGGAAGTGCGCAACAAAAAATTCCTTCCTCTCACCTGGCTCGAGATTTTGGATGTTTTCTCGTCAACCCTACCCCTCGACGGCGGTGAGGTTGTGCTCAATCGAGCCAGCAACCTGGGTGAGTTTCGCTCCTTTTGGATGCCCGGCGTTTTTCAGCGTCTCACGCGTCACTTTTCCATCCAATGTACGCAACGTGGCTATCACACCTATGGCCCGGCGACGGTCAGTACCGGGGATGGATTTGGCCTCTTCAGCCGCAAGGCGCTGGCGTCTAAGCAGGATCGCATCATCGTCTATCCGCGTCTTTATTCGGTCGCTGAGTTGCGGCTGCCCGCAAAGAACCCCTTTGGCGAGCGAGGCTCTAAGCTTCAGCTATTCGAAGATCCGCTTCGCACTGTCGGCATCCGCGAATGGCAATCGGGCGATGATCTGCGCCGGGTGCACTGGAAGGCGACCGCGCGTCACCGGCACCTGTTGAGCCGGATCTACGAGCCCAGTGAAGAGCCACAAATGTTGATTTTCTTAAATGTGGCCACCTTGCCGCGCCATTGGCAGGGCAGCATTCCCGAATTGCAGGAACGGACCATCAGTGTCGCCGGCAGTCTGGCTGCTCGTTGTACCGAATTGCGTCTGCCGGTGGGTTTGATCGCCAATGGTTATCTACCTGGCAGCGACCAGCCGATTCGTCTGTTGCCTGGTCGTAGTCCGGGTCAACTTGTGCGCATTATGGAACTTTTGGCGGCAGTTACCCCCTTTGCCACCCGCCCCATCGAAGAACTCATCTGGCGCGAGGCACCCCGGCTACCCTGGGGAGCTACGCTGCTAGTGGTCACTGCCATCGCCCACGATGCTTTGTTGGCGGCCCTGCTGGATCTAAATCAGGCGGGCCGACAGGTCGTGCTCTTTACCTTAGCCGAGGAGCCGCCCACTCGCCAGTTGCCGGGCATTCTGGTCTATCATCTGCCCCATTTAGTGGACGACCTGGTTGCACCTCAGGAGGTGGTGGCCTGATGTTGCTCACCCACCGCCGCTTAGGGCTGCTCTACTTCTGCCTGGCCGGCATGGAGATTACCTGGATTACGCCCTTCTTCCTGCTCTTCTACCACCCCCTGGCAGATATGCCGGCCTGGATCGTTTTCGTGGGGCTCTTTGGGTCACTGCTGGTCTTCATGCTTATGCTTGAACTCCTGAACCTGCTCCAGGTGGATTGGCCCTTTTACGAGCTGGCAGTGGTAGGACTCATTCTCGTCAGCAGCCTTCTCTTTGTGCGCTTCTGGCTTTATGGCGATATGCCGCTGGGCAATTTCCACTGGCTGAGCAATTCGCTGGGTGCCGTATTTGATTTTCATCAAGGCATCCGGCCCGAACTAGTGTTGATCCTGACCAGCGTGCTCCTGTGGCAACGCGCGGCCAACGCCACCAGCCGGGATGTCGGCTTTTTCAGTGTGGGCGTCAGTTTTCGCCTGGGGTTGCTTTTGCTCATTCTGGGCGCTGGTATACTCAGCTTCTTCAGGGGGAAAGATGTCAGGCCCATACTCTGGCTGTTTTTGGCCTTGGGCTTAACGGCCGTAGCTCTGGCTCGCACTCTGGAAAAAGCCGCCGATGCCTGGAGCGTTGGTGCGCTGCCATCGTTGCGCCGATTGGGACAGTTACTTCTGGCTGTAGGGGTGACTGTGGGCACGGCTATACTGGTGTCCTTCTTCTACACACCGGATAAAATCAAGAGGACTTTGCTGTTTGTGCTGGAACCCCTCTGGCCTCTGCTCGGCCCCGTGTTGCGATTGTTGATGCAAGCATTTTTTCTGGTGCTGAAGCTTATTTTTCTCGCGTTGCACTGGCTACTGACGCAGTTATTCCAGAACCTGGATTGGACCTCCATCAGTGACATATTTGGGATCATGGGTGACAGTTTCGCCCCAGAGCAGGTATTGGAGCAGACCGAGGGTGTTCTTTCCGATGTGCCACCCTGGATCTGGACCGGATTGCGCTACTTCCTGATCCTGCTGGCAATTGCCGTCTTGGTGGGCATCGTGCTGCTGTTTCTGAATAGAATGCGTGCCGTTTCGGAGCGGGACCAAGCTGAAGAAATGGGCACTGAAGAGGTTACCTTTGGTAATGCTACCTTGGGGAGGGAGCTGCGCTGGCTGCGTGATATGGCGGGCCTGGTAAGACGTTTCGGCCTGAGTCGTCAGTTGCTGGCTGCTATTTCTGTGCAGAACATCTATGCCAACCTTTGCCGTTTGGCCCGGCAACGGGGTTATCCTCGCCATCCGGCGCAACCGCCGGACGACTACTTGCCGGTTCTGGCTCAAGCTTTTCCCGATCAGGAGCAGGCTCTATCGCGTATCACGCTTGCCTACATGCGGGTGCACTACGGTGACCAGTCTGTCACCACGGCTGAGTTGGCTCAGTTGAGACACGATTATGACCAGGTGCGTACAAGCCAGCAAACTAATGTCTTCCCATAGCCGCCGCTAGCAGCTTGTCGGAGAGTCCTTCCTGGAAGCTCTGGGCGGTACAACTTGAGCAAAAATTCGGCCTAAACGGTGCCCAAATGCCTGGTCAGAGCGCCGTTTAAGCTTCAGGAAGGTTAAGCGCATACCCTCTCCGACAGCCTGTTAGGCCAAGTTCGACTGGACGCCGTATTCTATCTTAATATGCCTCACATCAGGTG
>DAOUMD010000276.1:0-26495 GCA_034412795.1 Anaerolineae bacterium | reverse complement strand
TTTGAGAGCATCGAAGCCTTACAAACCGCCCTCAACGAGTACCTGGTCTATTACAATCACTATCGCTTGCACCGCAGTTTGGGCTGGCAAGCACCTGTCACCCGTTTCACGGGTCGCGCCATCCGCACACGTGGCTTGGCGGGTATCTTGGGCTTGGAACCTATGGCGGCCAACCCGAAATGGGGACCATCTTTCTGCGATCCGCCCATTCCTATCACACCAGCCACTACTCTTAACCGCCACGCCTTGGCGGTGACCTAGAAATGGCAATATCAACATGTGTGTAGACTCAACACAATATCCCACTTACTAATATCGCTCAAACCGATCCACGTTGATCACAAGCACCGTCGCCCCGCCCACCTCTACCTCAATGGGGGTGGGCAAATACATTTCGCCCGGTTCCATCACCGGTGGTAGTGGGTTCACGTGTTGGGTGCGCGTGTGACAGTTCTCGCGGATGATGCCCAGCACCTCCTCGACTTTTTCATCCTCGGTTCCCACAAAAATCGTGGCATTCCCCTCGCGCAGGAACCCACCCGTCGTGCTGATCATAGTCGCCCGGTGCCCCCTGCGCATCAGGGCATCGATAAGCGGACGGGCATCTTCGTTGTTGACGATACTCATAATGAGTTTCATGTGACTGTCACCTCTCGGCGGTTGCCAGCAGACTCTCTAGTCTGGTGCAAATGGCCGCATGCGTGTCGGAGATGGATTGTGTGGCATCCACCACTAGCCAACGGTCGGGATCAGCCTGCGCCATCTCCAGGTAACCCTGGCGCACCCGGCGGTGGAAATCCATAGTTTGCTGGTCGAGTCGATTCCATTCACCCCCCTGGGCAGCGTGAGCAGACTGTTTGCGTTGGAGACCAACCTCCACCGGCAGATCCAAATAAATCGTCAGGTCAGGGGTAAGTCCACCCGTAGCAAACCCGGTAATGTAGCCGATCATCTTCAAATCCAGTTCTCGACCATGGCCCTGGTAGGCCATGCTTGAGTCCGCGAAGCGATCACACAATACCGTTCCCCCGCACTCCAGATGCGGCCGAATTAACTGCCGCACGTGCTGCGCCCGCGAAGCCGAGTAGAGCAAGAATTCGGTCTCGCGCGTCATTTCCACGTTTTTTACGTCGTGGACCACGGCCCGTATCTGGTCGCCAATAGACGTACCACCCGGCTCGCGCGTGATGAGCACCTCGTGCCCCAGGTCTTGCAGACGCTCCGCCAGAAGCTCGATTTGCGTGGTCTTGCCACTGCCGTCCGGGCCTTCGAGTGTAATGAACAAGCTCATCACTTTTCCCGGTAAATACGCACCCGGCGCCGTGGCTCGCGACCACGACTGTGAGAAATCAGGTCGTACCTGCGCGCCATTTCGTGTTGGTAACGCCGGATACTGGCTGTCCGTGGAGATAGCTCCACCGAACGCGCTCCGGTCAGGACCTTTCTGATAGCTTCCTGCGTCTCACGCATTGCCGAAGAGAAAGGGTCCGTCTCTTCGGGGCTCAGCTCAAACATATCAGCCAGACTCGACTCCATCTGGTTTAAGGTGTTGGACCGTAATACGTAGACCGGAACCCCCAGTCGTTCGGCCTCAGCGATGGGCTGTGGTCGCTTGCGATAGAAACTCTTAATTGTCATCAGGGCGCTGGCCTTCTGCACGTCATCCACCAAGCGTACCGGCAGGTGTAAATTGGCGGCTGCCTGACGCAATCGGTTCTGGCTGATGCCGTAGGGGTACACACTCATAGTCTTTCGGCCGGGCGGCAACTCGTCTGTGTCCCGTCGCTCCTTCCGGCTGGGGGCCTCTTCGATTTCCGGCTTGCTGATGGTGGTCGCTTCAATCTGAATCTTGCCCTGTTCGTCGCGATAGCGAATTTCCGCCGACACCTGGCGACCGCGCAAAAAGGCATCCACGGCGCGAGCTACATCGGGATGGACGGCCACCGTCTGCCGGTCTTGAATCTCCACCAACACATCGAACGTCGGAGGGGCTCTGCGTTCCAGCACTGTCTTTTGCGTGCCTCGCCGGCGTGCTTCTTCGTCGGACAATGTCACGCTGTCTATGCCGCCTACCAAATCGCACAGGGTAGGGTTCATCAGCAGGTTATCCAGAGTATTGCCGTGAGCGGTGCCTACCAGTTGTACGCCCCGCTCAGCGATGGTACGCGCCGCCTCAGCTTCCAATTCACGCCCAATCTCGTCTATGATGACCACCTCTGGCATGTGGTTTTCAACCGCCTCGATCATTACCTCGTGCTGGAGACTGGGGGTAGCCACCTGCATACGCCTGGCCCGCCCAATGGCTGGATGCGGAATGTCTCCGTCGCCTGCTATTTCATTGGAGGTATCTACAACGATTACGCGTTTCTTCTCGGCCAGGACGCGCGCAGCCTCACGCAAGAGGGTTGTTTTGCCTACCCCGGGCCGGCCCAGCAGCAAGATGTTTTCCCCCGATTCGATGATGTCCTGGAGGATATCTATAGTACCGTAGACGGCGCGCCCCACGCGGCAGGTTAAGCCGACGATATCCGCCTGGCGGTTACGGATGGCCGAGATGCGGTGTAGCGTACGTTCGATGCCAGCGCGATTGTCGTCGGTGAACTGACCGATGCGTTCCACTACGTAGTCGATGTCTTCGGGCGTAACCTCTGTTTCGCTAAGCGTCAACTCCCTATCTGTGAAACGGGCCTCCGGTTTACGGCCCAGATCGAGTACAACTTCGAGTAGATCATCCCCCTTATTCGCCTGATCTAGTTTATCTCTTAGGTGTGTTGGCAGCACATTCAGTAAGGCTGCCAGATCATCAGTGATTTTATGTTGCATCGTATGTTAAATTATCCTCTTGGTAGAACGTCATACATAAAAGAGGCATGGCCACCGGCCATGAGGAACCTATCGTGGCCCACGTCGTCCCTGCGGCGGGCCGATCCACCCTGCCAAGCTGTCCTCAGATCAGGGCAATGCCTTAAGATTGCGTCGATGGTGATTGCCATTGCGTCGCTTGTGGTCAGTCAACAGGACTTTCGAGTGTGGCACCGCTGATGGGGTGGCGCTCTCGGCATGGCCTTCAAGCGAGTGGACTGGTTGAGAGGCTGGTTCGCGTGCCCAAACCGTAGTGTACTTCACTGTCAAGGTTTGGCTTCGCATATGTTGGAATCCCCATGCTGTCAGTGCTGTGGGGATGCCCGCTTCGTAGGTACGTACGGCGCAATATACCTTCTGGCCGGGCGCGCAACGCATACGCGATAGCGCGGCCGCTACCAGGCTGTCGGCCTGATCCAGTGCATTAGGATGCAAAAGCATGCGCAACCAATGGCCCGCGTGGCTGGAACGGATCTGAAGCGCGGCCCAAATCTCATCCCGGCTTTCCCACACATAGCCATTGCGGTTTGGGTAGGATCCCAACCATCCGGGTCGCCCCAACTCCCATTGACTCTGAGCCGACCCTTCAGCATTCTGTACTGCCCGTGGCGTGACTGTAGCGTAAAGCTGTTGAAGCCCCCAGCTATCACGAAGGCGCTGGCGACGAACCGGTAACGGTTCCGGGGCGTCATTACCTGAAGGGGGGCTGATCAGTTTGAACACGTCTTCCTGGGCGTAAGCGGTGAATCCCATGTGTCGAAAGATCTGATACTCTTCGCCATTGGAAGGCAAGCTTGCGTACAGGCGTTGACCATGTCGCTCCCCTGCTTTAACGCACAGGTAGGCCAGCATACGCTGCCAGATGGCGTGTGCCCCATTTCCGTGTGTCAATGCTGGCGCGATGAAAACGACCACGTGCTCCGGGCGGCCTGGGCGTTCACGCATCTGGGCCACCCCAACAAAGTGGTTTTTCTCCTCCTTGTGATTGACGACGTAAGTAGAAGTACCGGTTCGAGAAAGTGGAAGCGAGGAGATTATGGCCGTGCTGAGCGGCGAACGTGGCTGGGTCAGTCCTGTTTCCAGGTCTAACAATACCCCCTCCTGTTGGAGACGGGCCACTAGCCCCATGTCAGCCAGACGAAACGGTCGAATCAATTGATCGCCTCACTCTCCAAAGCCGTCATTCGCTCGGCTGTCCGTGCTGACCGCTCGTGCTTGCCGCAGGGCAAGGGCACGGTCAGTACAAACCGATAGTCTAATTATATCATACCACAAGATGGCTTAGCAAGCAGCTTACTCCTCCACGTTAATGTCTACGAAAGCCGTTAGCCCCCAGCGCAGAAGAGCGCCCTCCGCGTCGGTCAGCATAATGGTGACCGTATAGGTCACGTCGCCGCGCTTGATTTCAGAGCGCGGGGCGACGTCGGTCACTACGCCGTTGAATTCCCGGTCTGGTATGGCATCGATTGTTACTCTTACCGGTTGCCCAACAGCTACCTGGACGACGTCGATTTCCGTCAGATCATCGGTCTCTACATACCAGGTCGCGGTATCGCTCAGGCTGACCACTGAGACGCCAGCAGACACAAATTCGCCTTCCTCCGTGCTGATGCGAGCCACACTTCCCGCAAAAGGAGCTTTCAGTTCATAGTCTTCGAGAGCCTTCTGGGCAATTGCCAACGCCGCTTTCGCTGAGGTGAGTCCGGCTTCAGCTTCGTTTACTCCAGCCTCAGCTATCGCAATCTCTTCATCAGTGGCGCCAGCCAGGACGGCCGCCAAAGCGGCCTCCGCTTCGGCCACCCCGGCTTCGGCAACTGCAATCACCTCACTGGTCGGTCCGGCCTTGGTAGCTTCCAGAGCTGCCTTCGCCTCGTCGACACCAGCTTGCGCAATAGCAACTTCCTCGGCCGTCGCGCCGTTCAACAACCGCTCGTATTGTGCTTTGGCTGCTTCGTAGGCCAGAGTTGCCTGCTCCAGGGCGACAGCCTGAGGTGTTTCGCCCACGTCCCCCGCCCAGGCGATTTCGTCGTAGGCGGCCTGGGCCTGGCGCACCGACGCCTGAGCTGCAAGCATATCAGCGGCAGCCGCCTGGATATCTTCGGGGCGACTGCCAGCCAGTATTTGTTCCAGTTGGGCCTCCGCCGCTCTCACCGCTGCCTCAGCCTGGGCAATGGCTTCATCGGTAGGGCCAGCCTTGGCTCGAGCTAACTCGGCCTTGGCCGTTTGGACCGCGGCTTTAGCTTGAGCGATGGCTTCGTCCGTAGGACCGGCTACGGCCTGGTCAAGAGCGGCCTGCGCGCTGGTCAACGCTGCCTGCGCTTGCGTAACACCAGCTTCAGCCTGTTCCACCGCTTTCTCTTGATCGGTGCTATCCAGGCGGACGAGCACCTGACCCTTCTCCACCGGGTCGCCTTCGGTCACCGGGATCTCGACCACCTGCCCGCCAACCTGGAACGACAACTCAGCTTTCTGAGTAGGAACCACAAATCCCTCAGCCGACACCACTTCCGGCAGCGACGTCTGAGCGCTCAGGTTGATCTCAGGTGTTGGGGTCGCCTCGGCCGGAGCCAGGAATTGTTGATAGCCGAAATATCCGATAACGGCCAGGATGGCAAGCACAGCGACGATAATAATAATCCGTTTCACTTTTTGTCCTCCATGTTCAATGTATCTTCAGTGTTTTAATCTCTCGACTACTGACCAGTACCATGTTGTTCCGTCTATGCATAGGCCAGACTATCCTGCACCTTGATTTGGGTGGCGTTGCGCGCCGGCAATATAGAAGCCAGCGTAGAGATGATCAGCGTGGTCACGAGCCAGATGATCACAGCTCCGTAGTTGTATTGATAGTCCAGGTTGGCCTCGAACATCGTCTGACCCAAGGCGTTCGCCAAAGGATAACCCAGGACAAAAGAGACGGGTGCAGAAATCGCCCAACTGAGAAGCCCCTGGAGGATGCCCTCCATCACAAACATGCCCATAATCGTGGCAGACCGAGCGCCAATAGCCCGCATCACGCCTATCTCTCTGGTGCGCTCGACCACGCTGATCGAAAGAGAGCCCATCAGGCCGATACCACCCACCAGAGCCACGATGATGGCCAGAAACATCAGCATCGTGGTGGTAATAGCAAACGTGCTGTTGGCTTGTTGCCTGGTTTCGTGCTTGGTCTGGCTGTAAAACACATTGATGTTGCGACCCGTGTACATATCCTTGAGTTTGGCGTTCGCCGCCGCTGCATAGTCTGCATCGTGGAAGCGGGTGCGTACATACGCCTGGCTGCCCTGCTGGAGTTTTTTGACCGCCTCGAACACAGCCTCTTGCGGAGCGTAGACAGTATCCGAGGAGAAACTGCCACCAAAGATCATCTGGTAGAGGCCAACCACCTGCCAGTCGTGGTCACCCAGTTCGGCCAGATCCAGCGTAACTGTGTCCCCCAATTGGATGTTATTATCATCGGCTGTCTCTTTACTCATGACGAGGACCTGCCCATCTCCCGGCTCTAGCCAGCGACCGGCGACGATAAGCGGCTGGTACATTTCGCTGTCGGCAGGAATGCCGACAAGATCCGCACCCAGCCCGGCTTCTGCAAGTCTTTGTCCCTCGCGCAGAATCGTGGCCGAATGAGAAAACCAAATCTCAGCTTCGTCAACCTCATCCAGTGACTTGGCCATCTCCACTGCCCTTTCAATCCGTTGCTCGTCTTCAAACCAGAGTTCTATATCGTAGCCACGCCGTCCAAAGTCATTGTCGAGAGTGCGCGTAATCGAGGCGGACAGACTCATCACCATCAGAAACATGGTTCCAGCGGTGACCAACACCAGTTGAGTGAGGATCAAGCGTCCCTTGCGGCGGAACATATTGCTCAGGGCCATCGCGTAGGCTGATGGAAGAAGACGCTGACCAATGCGTTCCACGCTCCGGTCGAGCCAACTGGAGCCAAAATCGCCGCCCAGGCCGTAGCTGGCAATCGCTTCGCGGACAGTAATAGTCGCCCCACCCAGCACCGGCCACAGGGCAGCAATTAGTGGAGCGGCGATGGCTGCAAACACCTGGTAGATAATTGCCTGGTTTGAGACCTGAAATACTTCGTAGTCTATGTTGAACAGGTTCAGAAACCATTTGGTTATGCCAAAGGCAAGAAAAGCACCGAGCGGCAGTGAGATTAGCAAAGCCAGCAGGCCAAAAACTAGCACGCCAGCCAGGTAGATTTTGACGATGGTCCCCGTTGTGCCGCCAATAGCTTTGATGATGCCAATCTGGTCGATTTGTTGGGTGATGAGAGATGTCAGGGTATTGATTACCAGAATGACGCTCATAAATAAGGAGACCACGGCCAATATTTTCAATACCATGTTAAGACCCTCGACAAACAGGCGACCCCAGTGCTTTTCAGGATCCTGGTAGAAGGTCACTATGACTTCGATATTCTGTTTGGCCAGTTCATCCTTTATCTCGGAACCAATTTCTTTGGCAAAATCCAGGCTATACGGGTTGACCCGGACCAACAACTGACCGAATTCCCCCTGGGGAACGTTGAAAGGACTGACCTGTCCCCGCGCCAGACCGCTGGTGTCTACGTTAGACAATCCTCCGAATCCATCGTCGGTGATATTGAAGCGTTCCATGCCCTCTGTGTCCACGAAAAACACGGCATCGCCGCCAAACTGCGGTGGAGGGACGAACGGGTGGCGGACTTTGCCGACAATTGGCAACGCCCGGTCAGTCTTTTCCATCTCAAAGATAACGCTATCGCCCATGTCAAGTTCGAAGTACTGGGCGGATAGGCGCTCGATCCCAATGCCATCCCGGTGGGGCCACTCTCCCTCCTTCAGTTGGACTATGTCATAAGTTTGATCTTGGTAATCGTCGCGCATCACCAGTGAGCCGCGCTTCCACTCATCCTCCGTGTTGACCTTGTAGCGTACTGTGACCTGGTCCAAAACCTCTATATCTTCCACTCCCTCAATCTTTTTCAGATTGAGAGCCGTGTCACGATCAATACGATCTGCCAAATATACGCTGATGTGCGAAGGGTACACGGCCTGGTGAGACTCGTCCATGCCGGCAAGCAATTGATCGCTCATGCCAAAAACAGCACCAACTGCGAAAACGCCAACGGCGATACTCAGCACCGCCAGTATGGTACGGGCCTTATTGCCCCATAAATCAGACCAGACTTTTTGCCAAATCACGCCCACTGGTTATCCCCCTGTACATATCCAGCCAAATCCCCCAGCGGTGCATCTGCGCAACACGCAGTATGCACTACGCCTAGTATCCAACCCAATCCGCCCCACCTACGTATTCATCCCGTGTGATCTTACCATCTATGATCTCCAGCACGCGCGGCACCTGGCGGGCCAATTCTTTATCGTGGGTGACCATCAACATCGTCTTGCCTTGCTCGACCAAGTCGGTGAAGAGGTCGAACACATCGCCAGCCGTGCGCGAGTCGAGGTTCCCGGTCGGCTCGTCTCCCACCAACAGCGCCGGGTCGTTGGCCAGGGCGCGAGCGATGGCCGCGCGCTGCTGCTGCCCGCCAGAGACCATGCTCGGCAGTTTATGGGCCTGGTCGGCCAGGTCCACTCGTTCCAGCAGATACATAGCCCGCTCCCTCCGCTCCTTGGGAGTATATTTGTTTGCGAAGTCCATCGGTAGGATGACATTTTGTAGCAGACTGAGCGCAGGCAACATCTGGAAGAACTGGAAGATGATGCCCACATTCTCTCCACGCCAACTGGCCAATTGGTTCTCGCTCATTTTGTGGACTTCATGTCCCGTCACAACTACCTCGCCATCCGTAGGACGGTCGATGCCGGTGATCATGTTCAGCAGAGTTGATTTGCCGTTACCTGATGGGCCGACGATAGACACAAACTCGCCGCCTTTCACTTCGAAGGAGATTCCCTTGAGGACAGTGATCTCACCGTCGCCAACAGGAAAACTCTTAACGACATCTATTACCTCGACAATATTGCCGTTTCCATTTGTAGCGCTCATAAGCTGTCTCAATCCTCCATAGTTGCAGTTACATCAACTATCCTAGGCGGCCCAAACCACACTCACCTTAGGCTGGTAGTTATCCACGTCATACATCTCATCAACACTGACGGTCTTTACTCCTTGTGTGACTACGTTCAGATCGACGTGTGTCCAGGTGAACTTCTGTTGGAATGACATCATCCGGCCGTAAACCTCCTCCTTCACCAGGCGGGCGGCCAGCATAGCGAAGTTCGTTGCTCCCAACAGGTCTTGACCATCCGGTGACCCCGTCCGGAGCAGATAATTCAGCGACTGGAGGAATACTTCTTTGCCTGTCAGGTACTGAAGCAACTCGGCGGCTATCATACCGCTCCCAGCCATGCTGGTGCCGGTTTCAACCACTCCACTCAAGTCAAATTCCTCGCGCAAAGCCTCCGCCTTTTCGGCCGTCATCGATTGCAAAACCGCTGATTTGCTGCGAAGCGAGAGGTGCGGCGTGTACTGGGCGATCTTGTCAGGCGTAATGTGCGAACCGTCGCTAACCACCACGACAGCGTAGTTGTTGGGGTTTCGTTCTTGATCGTGTAATGCCAGATGAGCTAACCGCTCCGGGTTGTAAGGCACTTCTGGGATGATGGCACGGTCAGCTCCAGCCATAAAGGCGATCATCAGCGAACTGAAGCCAGAGCTAATCCCAAATGTTTCAGCTACAGCGATCTGCTCCCTTGAGCCGGCCAGGGCTTGCAGTTCGTGGATGAAATTTACCCCTCGCGCCAGGCCGGTGCTAAAACCCAGTGTATAGTCAGTGCCGTGGATATTGTTGTGGATCGTTTTGGGAATAGCGATGATGGGGACGCTGTGCTGATCAAGGTGTGCCGCATAATACAACATATCGTCATCGCCAATCACAATCACGGCTCTGAAGTCAAGCCGCTGGATTGCATCCTTGATATGTTCGGTCAGATCTTGTGTATCAGCCGCTCCGTTTCGCAGAAACTCAGGCACTTCCGCGCGAGGAGTTTGCAGTGGGTTGATGCGCGAAGAATGAAGAAAAGAGCCCGGGGTGCGGTCAATAGGACGCACTAAGTTTTTGGTCAGCTCTGTGAAATTAGCGCCGTAGGTACTGCGATTGTGATGG
The DNA here is from genome assembly GCA_034412795.1 of Anaerolineae bacterium. Lineage (GTDB taxonomy): Bacteria > Chloroflexota > Anaerolineae > 4572-78 > NAK82 > JAUVPY01. The sequence continues at coordinate 16,510 of DAOUMD010000276.1, read as the reverse complement.
TTGTAATTGATCAATCCTTCCCATCCTTTGCGTACCCCAATAGGCTGAAACCCAAAATCGATGAGGCGATAGACCAGACTTTTGATACACATGTTCAGGCCGGGCACATCGCCGCCGCCGGTCAAGATGGCTACTCGTTTGTTCATCAGTAACACCCCGTTGTCGAGAATTGTTGGTTCAAAGAAGTGAATTTACGTCAAATTAGCCACACAAATTCTATCATAAAAGTCACCGAAAAGCTATTGTATATCAGGCCATAGCGCCTACTCGTGCTGGATGGCCTCTATGATGCGCATGACGCCTGCCCGCCATGCGGGGTAGAGGGCAGCCAGTTGCGATATAATCAGGGCAGTGAGCGCCGCGCTGATGAAGGCAGTGGTGGGAAATACGTAATCGAACTGCCAACTGCTCCCTTTGCTCATTTCCACCACCATATTCTTGGCGATAAGCCAGCCGATCCCCAGTCCAAACGCGCCACCGATTACGCCCATTGCCCCTGCCTCGGCCAGTACCATACGTCTCACCTGTCCTGATGTCAATCCGACAGCCCGCAGCATGCCGATCTCACGCACGCGTTCCAGAATATTCATCGTCATTGTGTTAACTACGCCCAACCCGGCCACCAGTACTGCGATAAAGACCACCACGCTGAATATCGCCATAAAGCTACGAGTATCTTGGCTGATCTCTTCGCGGAACTCAACAGCCGTGTCGACTTCGAAAGCACCGTAACGCGATAAACGTGTTTCAAGAGTCTCCTTTACAGAGTCTACGTCGGCTCCGGGTGACAATTTGATCAGGAATAGCCACGCTCGCTTCATTCCTAAATACCGCTCTGCATCGCTCCAGATGCCGATTACGCTTTTGCCTCCCCACATGAAGTCGTTGACAATACCTGCCACCTCAAAGTCGCGTTCGCCCCGCCGCGTGCGCAATCGGACCCGGTCACCACGATGAACATTATATTGGTCGCTGAGCACTCCAGAAAGCAGCACGGCGTCGCCTTCTGCCAGACGGGCCAGGATCTCTTCTTCATCCTCAGCATCTTCCACGAATTGAAAGCCTGCCACCTCGCAGTAACTGGACAGATCAACCGTCTCGAAGCCGATGGAATCATTTTCGGCAGAGAACCCAGCGTCGTTGACCACACCCGTCATCTCTACCGAAACCACGCTAAAAGGCGTAGCTAACTCAACGCCGGGCAGCGTCATCAGTTGGTAGGCAAATTCGATGCGCTGTCCTCGCTGGGACTCCACCGTCAAATCGCCACCGAGGGTATTGTCTACCCACTCATCGATAGCACCGTTGAACGCTGTCTGCATCGAGCCGATGGCGATGGTGAGTGTTGCGCCGACCATCAGCACGCCAACCGTTAAGCTGGTTCGTCCCAGGGCCCGATTCAAGTTGCGACTGCCCAGCCCGCCCGCCGGTCCGTAGAGAAATGACAACACGTATCGGGCCGTTCTTTCTGACAACTTAATGACGATCGGCATGACCAGCGTGCCGCCAGTGAACGTCAGGATAAAGAATGAGGCATCAGGCAAATAATCCCAGATTGGGGTCAGGTTGGCCAGGCCCTGTGCCACGAGCACCAGTCCGATAACCCAGCCGCCTTCGGCCAACCAGTGGACCGCCTTTGGAGGAAAACGAAACGTGCGGGTTTGGATCCAGCGCTCAGCTTGTTGCCCAAGGCCTGACCAGCGCTGGCTCACCCCATGCAGCACAGATATCCAGAGTCGAGGGGTCATAATCAGGAGGCCGACGAGAAATAGAATTGCCGACAGCCCGCTGCGCATGGCCGCCAGGCTCTCATTCTCTGGCAAGGGGGCCAACTGCAACATTGGAATCAATATGACGTCGAGGAATGTACCACCTAGCGAGAACCCTAGCAGCGCCAGACCGATTCTCCAACCGTTGCGCGCCAAAAAGCCCGGACGGCTGGCGGCGCGAACTCTCATTGCCTCCACTGGCGAAATACGACCTGCCTGAATGGCCGGAATGAGTGCTGCCAACAAGGTAACGATAGTGCCCACCAGCACTGACAGGACCACTGCGGAGGGTGGCACGGTGAAGCCGCCCAGGTCAATGTCACCCAGTCCCTGGATAAACATTTGCACCATGGGGATAGCCAGGAAGACGCCCAGTCCCACCCCTACAACTGAGCCCAAAAAACCCAGCAGTAAGGCTTCAACCAGAACCAGCCGGTGAACCTGCCCGCGACTGGCACCGACCGCCCGCAGCACGCCAATCTCGGCCATCCGCTCGGCGATTGTCATCGAGAACGTGTTGTAGATGAGCATGGCTCCCACAAATAGCGCAATGGCGCTGAAGATTCCCAGGCCGGCTTTCAGCCCGGCCATGCTGTCAACGATAGCCTGGCCCACAGCAGACGGGTAGGCGACGTTGTAGTCGTCGCCCATGTAGCCTTCCAGTTCTTCTTTGAATTCTTCCAGCGCATCCCTGTCGGCCGCGATCTCCGGCGACACCACCACGTCTACCTGGCTTAACCGGCCTCCTTCGTCGAATAGGTTCTGAGCCGTGTCCAGGCGCAAGAAGCCGATTGCCCCGTTGTTGAGACGAGCGACGCCTGTGTTCTCAAGCAGGCCTACTACCTCGAACGTCTCGACACGACCTTCGCCCAAATCCGCCTCCAGGTCGTCACCCACATAGATGTCGTTGTCCTCGGCGAAGGTTTCCACCAACATAATGGTGTAACTACGGTCAGAATCGGCGATCATTCGCCCCGTCGCCAACTCGTAACTGCGTACCTGCGGATCAGCCTTTGGATTGATGCCCACAAACGTAATAGGTTCATCCTCATCGGCCAGAAGCAACTTGCCATCTTGCCACAGGCTACCTGCTGCCAGCATAGCATCAGGGAAGTTGCTTGCTTCGCTCAGGGCGCGCTCGCGGAAGGTCCGACCTCGGTCGCTGCTCGAAATCGTCAAGTCGGCGTCCCCTGCCGTCTGCGAGAAGAAGTCGGTCAGCGAATTCTCAATTGTGGCGTTGGTGATGCCAAAGGCCAGCACCGTAGCCACTCCTAACACAATCCCGAAGCCGGTGACCAGCGTCCGGAGCTTGCGACTCCACAGATTTCGAAATGCAATAGAATTCAGCCTACGCATGATTAAGAATACATTATGTGAGATTCTGAAGTTTGGCAAGTCGGCCAGTGAGTCGGGTGCGTTCAGATTTTGAGCAGGCCCAGTGAGTCCCAAAGAGAGACTCTACGCAGATTAGTGGGGTAGATGAGCAATTCAGACGGCCAAAAGAGGTCATGTCATTCTGAGCCATAGGCGAAGAACCTCGTCTCACAAGGGAAAATGAGATCCTTCGCTCCTGACGTCACTCAGGATGACATGCTCCACAAATGGCGTTACACCCCACTATTTTGCGTAGACCCCAAAGAGATAAGGCTGTAGGCGCGCCCGACTTCACTAAAATAACTGTACGTATGCCGCCTGGCTAAGTTTCAAAGTATCTGCTCAGGCATGTCATTTCGACCAACGGGAGAAATCCCTGAACCATTACTTTTAATGGCTAGATGGCTGGTAAACCCAAAACGTGGCTTGACCTTTCTCCACCAACGGTTGACAGAAGATGCGCTTTCCGCTACACTCAAAGCACAGTAAGGTTCTTAAAACATTCTCTACGGGAATGACGGCGAGGTGCGAAGATGACAGTCTTATCTCTCACAGTCGCTCAGAGAATCCTTCTTGTATTGGCACTTCTGTCGCTCCTTTGGTATGTCCTTGGCACCTGGTACAATCGCCGACGTGGCATCCGTACACTCAACTGGCTGCGCGAGGGGCTGGATTCGCTGGGTGGTAAAATGCAGGCATCTTGGATTGGTTCAGCCGCTTCAGGTGCCAGACTTGTAATCACCAACGCGACCCCGCCTTTCCGGCAATTGGAGATGACTTTCTTGCTGGAGTCGCGTGAGTTGTTTCCTCTATGGTTGGTGAATTTGCTGCGTGGCAGACGAGACCAACTCATCATTAAAGCTCATCTGCACTTGCCCCGGAAGGGTGAGATGGAGGTGGTACCTCGTGGTAGCCGACTGGAGCGATTAATGCGCCAAGAGGACCGATCTTCCTGGCAATGGGAAGATGGCCCCCATAGCTTGCGTATTGCCTATCGGGGCAGACAAAGGGATGTGCTGAGGGCTGCGGTCATCCCCTTTTTGCAGAACTATGGCCCTTTCCTACACCGTTTTTCCTGGCGAAAGGACAAGCCGCATCTGCTGCTTCACGCTCGGCTGGCTGGCCTGGTTGACTGTTCGCCCACTGACTTCTTCGATGATCTGGCCCGTGTATTGGCTCATTCTCCCGATGTGCCACAACAAGCGACGGGTTGACATCGCGTCTGGCCCGGGCCTATTCTCATTCGGCCTCGTCCGATGGCTCCGCCGGCTCGGTTTTACCCTGACGCCGCCGCTTCAGCGCTTGCTCGGCTGCCCTGCTGTATATCGAGCTTGGAAATGTCCCGATGGTTTCGTTGAACTGGTGAACCGCCGCAGCCTCTTTGCCCTGCCGTTGCAAGGCCAGTCCCAAATTGTAATGGCAGGCTGCCTCGTATTTGATGCCCAGTCCGCCACCCTCGGCTTCCTCCAGCACCGACTCCAATAGTGTCTGGGCGCTCTCGGGGTTCTGGCGGCGCAGTTGCACGATCCCCATATTGACCTTTATGATCAGCCGCGTGGATCGATCGGGGTAAAGTTGCATAGCCCAATCCAGCACCGTGATGGCATCTCGCTGCCGGCCGCGTGCCGATAGCAGATTGGCCACGTCTACCAACAGCCGGGCCCGCATCGAAATCAGGTATACTGCAACCAGGAACAGTACTGGGTGCACTGTGGTACCCGTCAGCAGAGCAATGACCACAACCAATATTGTGAAACCCAGCACTTCGAAGGCGAACTGATTGGACAATCCTTCGCGTCGAAGCAGCGACATTCCCCCAAAAAGGATGGTGTAGGACAGGCCTACGAAAGCGATCATTAGATGGGGATTCATACGCAACCCTCTAGCAGTCTGTCGGAGAGAAGATCAGTTACCCCATTTATGCAAGTTTTTTGGGTCAGAATAGGGTGATTCAACTGAAATTTGGTTCGATAACAAGGGTAAGTAAAGCATTTTTCAAATGAAATCGTTCTCTCCGACAAGCTGCTAGTAATGAAAACCCCCTGACTTGCCTTACGTCAGGGGCGTCTTCACAACAAGCTCTCCAGGTAATCCTCAAGCGAATACCCGGTTGGCGGTTCGTTTCAACATATCTACCCCGCGAACTTCCGTCTCGAAGAGGGGGACGAGGGCGCGCACGCCACCGTCGAAGGTCTTCCAGATTTGGTTCATGTATTCGGATTGCATCGCCACCCGATTCTTCACGAAATCGGGGGCGTCCTCGGCCACGCTCTCTTCTTCAATGAGCATATTGACCACTACTCCACCCACGGGGATCCCGAACTCGTTGAACCAGTTGATAAAGCGGGTAATGACCGCGATGGGCAAGGCCTCGGGCAGAGTGACAAAGAAGAATGCTGTCAGCTCCGGGTCGGTGAGAAGTTCCTTGGCATTGTGCATACGCTCTCTGAAGTTGAGCAGGTACTCCATCAATGGATCTTTCTCTTCTTTCTTACGGCTGTATGAGAGCATCTCCCGCAGCGACTTTGCCTCTTCCCGGCTCTTAACCATCTTGTTGACCCACATCGAATAGACGGACGACATACCTAATAGCCGACGGGCGTTGGCCGTGGGAGCGGTGTCGAAGACGTACACTTCGTATTCATCTTCAAACATCAGGTCGATCATATTCTCAAACATAGCCGACTCTTCAAAGGCGGGGTTCATCGTCGCCGACTCGACGAACTCGTCGGCCTTGGTTTTGATGTCGGCGAATTTGAGAAACCAACTGATCTTTTCACGGATTTCTTGTTTCGAGCGTTCAATCGTGTCGCGCGTGTCAATCTCGTAGGCTATCAAGTTGGAGGCCCCTGTTACCGGGGTGGGCTGGCCAAACACATCCTGATCGAGCAGACTGGTGAGACTATGCACCGGGTTGGTGGAAGCCAACAGCGTACGTTTACCTTGTTGGGCAAACCACAGGGCGGTGGCACCGGCCAACACCGTCTTCCCAACGCCCCCTTTGCCCCCGAAGAATGAATATTTCAGGCGGGGGTGCTCTGCCAGAAACTGTTGCGTTGACTTTTTAATCATAACCATGCTCCTTCACCCTGCATCGCCTTGAGGTATCGGGCCAAACATCGCCTCGGCTACCTTTTGGATCATCGGCAATCCGGTAATATCGCGTTCGAACTCTGGAATGTGGGCCAGCACATTACCACCGAAGAGATCGTTTATCCGTTTCAGGTAGCCCTCTTGCATTTCCAGCCGGTGGCGCAGATAATCGGGGATATTCTGTTGGCCCAGATCAGGTGGGATGACGCGATTGACCACATAGCCGCTCAGAGGCACCTGATATTTGGCAAAGAGCCCGGCTGCCTTTTGGGTATCGAGTAGGGCCATCTCCTCAGGGATGATGACAAAGAAGAAGGCCGTTTTCTCCTGGTCGGTCAGGATGCCAGAGGAGGTGTTGATGCGATACTTGATATCCATAAGCTCTTTGAGGATCATATCCTCTTCAGTCTCCTCCTCGCGCTTGATGAGCGAAGCGACTTGGCTGTATTCCTCCATCTCCTGGCGCAACTTGGTGATCTTGTCGATCCATTCGTCGTACACGCTGGCCATGCTCAAATAGTATAGCGCGTGGCCAAGGGGGACCAGGTCGTAAATGTAGTAATCGTAGTCGGCGCTGACGACGATGTCCACCACCTGGTCGAAGATGGCACTCTCTTCCATTGCCGGTTCGGCTGCTGCCGCCTGGATGTAGCTCTCGATCTCCTCAGGGATTTCGTCCAGGCCGTACATGTCGAAGATCTTCTGACGGATTTCGTCCTGGTATTCCTTGATGTGTTGATCGGCATCAATCTCTTGGGCGAATAGGTTGGGCATAATCTCCACCGGCCCCTGGCCGAAGATGTCCCGCTCAAAGATATCGGAAAGAGAGGCCTGGGGGTCGACAGAGAAGACCAACACCTTGTGTCCACATCGGGCCAGATAGTAGGCAGTGGCAGCCGAGAAGGTGGTTTTTCCCAAGCCACCTTTGCCGCCGAACATAATGTAACGGCGGTCTCGATGTTCGTCGAAGATGTGAGCTAGTGTCATTGGGCTATCCCTTCTACGCCAATGCGTCGGTCAGGTCTTTCTCGCGCAGCATGCGTCGCTTCCATGTGGAAATCTGGGGCACGACGTAGGGCAGCAACCGCAGCGAGTAGTAGGGGGGGAGGATGGGCACACCCAGCAGGTCGCCCATCGTGATGAGGATGAACAGGTGCTCCATGCTGCCCCGCGTCTTCAAAGCAAAGCGGGTCATGTCGTGGCCGGCCATGCCATAGATGAACTCAATGGTAGACCGACCCATTCTTTTCAAGATGTTGCGTTCTTCTTCGGACATAACATACCTCCACGCAATGTTGGATGTGTCCTTTGGCGGTAGGGACGAGTCTTGTACCGCCCAGGGCGCCCACAAGGAGTGCCCCTACCAACCCATTTTGAATTCATCCATTTCAGATTGTGGTTTTGGTCAACCAATCTCCTGATCTATGAGATCGGTCAAATCCCGCTCGCGCAGCATACTGCGCCGCCAGTTCTCTAAGGTTGGCACTATGAAGGGAAGTAGCCGCAGCGTGTAGTACGGCGGTAGAATCGGGACTCCGAGCAGATCACCATATACAATCAGGGTGAAAAGACGCTCTTGCTCATTCCGGGCTTTCTCCAGCTCGTGCACCCAATCATAGATGGTCATCCCGTAGATGACCTCGCCCAGAATGCGAAGCACCTCTTGGATGGTAGTTTCAAGTCGCTTGAGCGTGCGAGATATTTTGATAGACACTTACCTGCCCGCTAATCGGGCCTGCAATACTGAATCTAGCGCCGCCCGGTCCCAGCCGACGACCTTCTCGCGGCCGTCCACGATAAAGGTGGGATACTTGCGCACCCAATAACGCACCGATTTCAAGAGTCCTTCTGGCGATTGGGGGTCAATCACCCGGATGTGGATTTGGTCCCCGTAGCGGTGAGACAAATGAAAGAGCCAATCGGCCAGACGAGCGGTTTCTTGTTTGACGTCCTTGGGGTATTGGTCGAGTTCTTCCTGATGCACTTGCTGGCTGATGCCGGCCTGATCGAAGACTTGTTCGCACTGCATACAGTGGAAGAAGTTCGTCAATACCGGGGCGATAACCTGGACGGAAACGTGGGACATCGTTATGCGCTCATCTGGCCCTTCAGGACTGTTCGTTCGCAAGATACGTTGAGCTGATGCCCGCTAGGCCGGCTCAGGCGGCGTCACCTTCCTGGACCGCTGGATGGCCTGCCAGCCATCCAGGATCAGGATTACTGCTGCTACCACCAATACCAGGCAGATGATGCCGATGATAGCAGAAGCGATGGATGCCTGGGCCGTGGTAGCCTGTGGCAGTTTGACCAAAAGATTGGTGTAGGCGACCCAGAGCAAGGCGGCCAGAGTGGTGACGATCATGAAGATTGCGGGGTAGAGTGCCCAGCTATGCCTTTTGCCCTCCGACATCAGCCACAACGAGACGAGTAGCAAGGCCAGACCAGCCATCAACTGGTTGGAAGCGCCAAAGGCGGTCCAGATGGTTAGCCAGGGGATGATCCAGACGAAGAGCAGCGTCAGGAGCAAGGCCACGATGCTGCCCACGTGCACGTTCTTCATCACTGGTATCGAGTTACCCACCATTTCGGCGCTGGCCACGCGCATGAAGCGCACCACCAGTTGCATGATGGTAATGGCCATGATGGTCAGGAAGACGGAGCCGTAAGCCGTGCCGAAGGTCTCCGGGATGCCGATTTGGTTCAGGAACTTCGCGAACCCACCGGCAAAGACCGCCAGCGCTGCGCCTGCCCCACCCGCATCCGTGTATCCCTGAAAGCTCCCCCAGGCAACAGTGGCGGTCAGGAGGGCGACGATCGCGAATGCCGATTCCATAAACATGGCGCCGCCACCCACCGGCAGGGCGTCGGTCTCCTTCTCCAACTGGCGAGCAGTGCCGGAGGTTGAGACCAGGCTGTGCCAGCCGGAGATAGCCCCGCAGGCGATGGTGACGAAGAGTATAGGCCACAGCGGACCGCTGGCAGCGGTGAACTTGGTGTAGATGGGGAAGTCACCCATTCCTGGGTGCCAGATAACGATGCCGAGCACAGCACCCACCATACCCAGCGAGACGATCCAGAAGGAGATGTAGTTGACCGGCTGGGCAAAGGACCAGATGGGCAGCACCGCCCCCAGGTAGCAGAAAATCACCATCAGGAGAGTGGCGATGATCTGAGCCTGGGTGTTGCCCAGTAAGATGGTGGGGGAGTCGGGCTGGCTGTAGATGGCCGAGAATATGTTCGTCATAAAGGGCAGCGTGCTTATCCAGATGCCCACGAAGGCGAGCACAACGGTGATGACGGAGGTGAGGGCGATGTCCTGCTTCCACCTATAGGTCAACTGTCCGGCCAGGACGCCCGTCAGAACCACGGCGATTATGCCGAAGGGCACTTTGGGGTTGGTCATCAAGGTTTTTCCTACTGCGTTGCCGAAGGCCCCCATGATCAGCAGCAGGTAGAAGTAGATAAAGATCATGAGGATATTACGGGCGCGGGGGGAGATAAGCTTGTAACTTAATGCGCCCATGGTGTCTCCCCCGCGGCGCACGCCCATGATCATAGTACCATAATCCTGTGCCCAGCCGATGAAGAAGACGCCCAATAGGATCCACAAAAGCGCCGGCAGCCAGCCCCACTGCACGGCGATGACAGGGCCGGTGAGGGGCGCCAGTGCAGCCACGGACTTGAACTGATAGCCGAAGAGCACATTGCGGCTGGCGGGTGTGAAGTCTACGCCGTCCATGTACATCTTCGCCGGTGTTGCTTTGTCGGGACTGGGTTGAACAACGTTCTTGTCAATGTTCCGGGCGTAAAGGCCATATCCTACGGCGATGCCCAGAGCAGCCAAAATCAAGACGATTATCGCGTTCATATTTTTCCCTCCCTTGGAAAAAGAAACTAACACGATTTCCAGACAACTATCCGCCTTGACTGTGTATTGTTTTGTTTCTGTCACACCTCCTTTTTTGTCTGAGTTTTCTCGGAAAGTACCATTCGCACGTGGGCGTGCTCACTCCGCCCTCCGTAATGAGGAGCGAGGCACCCCCAGGTGCCGAAGCGTCTGCCCCGTTTGACACACTTTCCGAGAGATTTCGTCCAGGGTCCCACGTTTCCGTCACGTCGTGGTCGCTGTAGTAGTACCCTCAGTTACCACGATCGGTTACCGCCTAATTTTAATAGCTTGGGATTCTGGGTAGTACTAAAATCCTATCGGCAAGTATATTTTATCACTTATGTGGGTGAGTGTCAATAGCTTTCAGCAGCCTCTCATAACGCGACACTCATGCTCATAGGTAAAAACACACATTGAGGGCAGAAGTTGCGGCAGCATTACACTTGGCCGAGGCGATATGTAGGGCGGGTTCGCAACCCGCCGTCGGAGCTATACTCCTCCCGCAATATACCACTGGAGGATTTCAGGGCCATAAACCATCATAATGAAGCCACCCAATGCCAGAAACGGGCCGTAGGGGATAGCGGTGAATAACGTATAACGGCGCAGAACCACAGCCTGCACAAACCAGAATACAGCCGCCGCCAGACCCGCAGCTAACAGTGTGATTAACAGAGCAAAGAAGATGCCTGGCAGACCTGTGATCAAACCAACAAAGGTGCCAAGTGTCACATCGCCGAAGCCAAAAGGGATCTCGTTCACTTCACGTCCTGAAAGGCGACCCATGAGGGCGCTTACTGGCTGCGCTAATAGAAATAGCCCATATACACAGAGAAAACCGACCGCGCCTCCCAGGAGCGCACGCCGGAACGACATATCGTCGTTGAAAAAGGCGCCGACTATTGCCAGCACGATCGCCGGCACCATAACGACGTGCGGGATGAGGTGGTGTTCCAGATCAATGACCGTCACCAGGATCAGGATAGCAGCATAGAGTGAGACCAGGCCCAGATGCGCAGACAGCCCATACCGCCATAATAGCCCCACGAAGATCGCTGGTGTGATCAATTCGACCGCCACTGAACGGATTGGCAAGGGAGCGCCACATCCCAAGCACGCGCGGCGTCCGCTGAGATATCCAACCACAGTGCTCCAGGCCGCTGGCGGCCGGGGTGTATCACAAAACTCACAGCGGGGGACAGCATCCAACCTCGCGTGACGCGGTATTGCGTCTGCCGTGTGGTTGATGAATACACCAACCAACCATCCGATCAAAGCGTAGACAAGAGTTTCGATGTTCATATAACATGCCTTCTTTGAGGATGGTTCAGAAATAGGGTAACACTTTCTCATCTGGACGAATGACGAACGACGAAGATATCCGGGCCAATAATTGGTCCTTTGTCTTTCGTCCTTCGTCTGCAATTGTTACCCTAATTTCGGGGACATCTGAACCATGCCCTTCTTTGAGAATGTCTTTAAGTAGGCTTTGACATCCAGGAGCGAAGCATATACAATTTCAGGAGGTTCCAGAATTTAAATCATCCCAAAAGTCACGAGTGTGACGGTGAAGTCAATGAAACTTGGGACAACTATTTTTCTGGAACGGCCTTATGCTGTTTCCCCAAGTCGAGGATTGTGATCAATATGCCCATCTACGAACGAATCAGCGCTGTGGTCAGCCTCACGCTGTTGGGACTGATTGCTTACTTTGTGATCGAGCTGCCTAGTCGGGCCGTCGAGCTAACGTTCTGGGGGTCGCCGCTCACACTTGTGGTGTCACAGTGGTGGCTCTTGGCGCTGCTTTTGGGCGGGCTGGCGGCAACCGGTGCCAGAGCTGTCGTCTACGCTCATCCCAACCTTCCTCGACGGGCCTCCGGGTATGCCGTGGCCTTCTGGATATTGCCTGGCCTGTTGGCTATCCTGGCTACGCTGTGGCTCTCCTTGTTGGCGTCAAGCCTCGCATGGTGGTTGGCCGGAATCACTATCACCGGTGTACTACTCTGGTTTGTGATGTTGGCCGAATATCACACTATCGATCCGCGCGATCCTCAGTACGAATTAGGCCATATCTGGCTGAATCTGGTGACCTATAGTGTAGCCTTCGGGTTCTTTGTTGTAATTCACCAGACACGCGCCCGCAGTATCCTATCCGCAACCGAAATACTCCTGGTTAGCGGGTTGTTGGCCGGGGCACTCTTGCGGGCTGGACCAACCCAGACCGGACGCACCTGGCTTTTCGCCGGGATCGTGGCCTTGGTGATGGGGCAGTGCATGTGGGCCCTCAACTTGTGGCGTGTGCCTCCGCTGACAGCCGGCCTATGGCTGCTACTTATCTTTTATCTCTTCACTGGTTTGGCCCAGCAGCATCTGCTGGGACGCCTCACCCGCCGGGCTTTGGTCGAATTCGCCATCATAGCCGCCATCGGCCTCTTCGTCATCCTGCGCTACGCAGCGTGATGCTGGCTGATGGGTTTTACATAATAGATGCGTTTGCCCTGATGGGACATTTGCATCCATACTGAGAATGTGATATAGTAAGTGACGAACAAAAGGAAAGGCGTGCTGTTGCGGCAGCACGCCCCCCTGTTCGACGCCTCACTACAGAGGAACCTGGATGGCGTAGATGGCAAGCCAAACTAGCAGAGCCACGACCGGCCAGGAAACCTCAATAGTGGGGCCGTCTTTTTTGAACTGGATTTTGATGCCAGCCATTCTTCTCACCTCCTTTCTCTTTGGAGATTTCTCGGAAAGTGTGTCAAACAGGGCAGACGCTTCGGCACCTGGGGGTGCCTCGCTCCTCATTACGCAGGGCGGAGTGAGCACGCCCACGTGCGAACGGTACTTTCCGGAAAGTCTCTTTGGAGATCTTTCGGATAGTCCCGAAGACAATCTGGACTCCTCAGCTTGCTGAGGGATTTGCCCGAACAAGTTCGGGACTCCAAGAAGTTTTGTGCAGCTTTGACAGACCTTCCAAAAAGTCTCTTTGGTCTCTACGTTGTGTGAAGGATCTGCCTCAATGATACTCCATGTCAGTGTATGAGTCAACGGTACTGATGAATGATTGGGAAGCCTTAGGCCCGGATGATTTTTAACACCTCATCGCGCTTGGCTTCCATCAGACTCTTGGATTTGGCTTCCAGGTTCAATCGCAGCAAAGGCTCCGTATTTGAGGGGCGGACATTAAAGTGCCAATCATCGTAAATGACCGAGATGCCGTCCAGCCAGTGGGTATCGCCGTCGTCATAGATTCCGGCTAATTCTCTCATCTTCGCCTTTGGATCGACACTAATGCGAGTGTTGATCTCACCAGAGATGAAGTATTCGGCCTCAAGGGGCTGCAACAAGTCGGAGAGCCCGGCGTTCTTCTTGCAAAGCATTTCTATGATGACCAGGGAGGGCAGAATCCCTGAGTCGGCACAGAAGAAATCGCGAAAGTAGTAGTGACCGGTCACTTCACCGGCGAAAACCGCACCCTCTTTGGCCATGCGTTGTTTGATGAAGGCATGGCCCACTCGTTCCATTAGTGGAGTCCCTCCGGCTTGGCTGATCAAATCAGGTACCGCCCAGGAGGCACGCACGTCGTAGATGATTTTTGAACCGGGGTATTTCTGCAAGTAATACTGACTCATAAGGGCTGTCAAGAAATCTCCCGAGACAAAATGGCCTCGATCGTCGATTGTGAAGAACCGATCTCCATCTCCATCAAAGGCAAAGCCGATGTCCGCACCTTCGTCTACTACGCGTTGTTGTAATTCAGCGCGATTCTCTGGCTGTAAGGGATCCAGGCCGTGGTTGGGCAGGCTGCCGTCCGGTTCCAGATACATCCCCGTTAGCTGCACTGGTAGCTGGTCGTACACCCGTGTGAGAATGGGGCCTACCATTCCATTGCCTGTGTCAGCAATTACTCTAAGGGGTTTCAGCGACGAGATATCAATCAGACTCAGGACCTTTTCCACAAAGCCGTCGGTGACATCCATTTGGGTGATTGATCCCTTACGTCGAGGTGTAGGGAAATTCTCGCTCTCCACCAGGCGACGTATATCCTGAATCCCCTCGTCGCCGCTCAAAAGTTGCGGCATTTCACGTACCATCTTGAACCCATTGTACTCGGCGGGGTTGTGGGAGGCGGTTACCATCACCCCCGCTTGATCCAGGGTGGCGCAGGCGTAGTAATACTGGTCGGTGCTCACCATTCCGATGTCAATCACATCGGCTCCCTGGTCGGTCAGGCCGCGAGTCACAGCCTCGAACATTTGCGGCCCTGACAACCGCATATCATGTCCGACAATGACCGTATCTACCTTGAGAAAGGTTACAAAGGCCCGCCCGATAGCATAGCCAATCTCCTCGTTCAGGTCACCCGGATATATCCCGCGGATGTCATAGGCTTTAAAAATCGATGGATTAACCTGCATTGTTTTGTTTTAACTCCTATCGTTCTGATGAGGTTGGAGCAAGTCGGTCTGACTTCTCTTAAGTGCTTTGCTCAAGATGATACTCTATGTCAGCGTTTGTGTCAACGTGTACCCAAACGCAGTTCGGAACAAATTGCGAAAATGGCGCAGTACTATGAGCGATTCTCGAAGATCTCATCTCCTTCCCTATCTCGCACTCGGCCTTGGCGTCCTTGGCCTGGGCTTCGCGGCTATTTTTGTGCGCTGGGCCAACGCGCCGGGACCGGTCGCCAGCTTCTACCGCCTGGCCATCACCGTCTTTTTGCTCGCCCTGCCCTTTTCTCAACGGGTAAAGACTAGGGGCAGTGTACCCATCACGGGGCTCAAGCTTGCGGTCCTTGGGGGTCTATTCTTTGCCGGCGATCTGGCTTTTTGGGCCACCGGGGTCGTTTTGAGTGGTGCGACCAGCCCTACTCTTTTACTTAACACCGCACCCGTATGGGTCGGTTTGGGTGCGTTAGCGCTCTTTCGTGAACGGCTCAACACGACCTTTTGGATCGGACTGCTTGTGGCCATGTCGGGTGCGTTTATTGTCCTTGGCTATGGAAGCCTGCATGCCTTGTCGCTCGGGCTGGGTGCGTTTTTTGGTCTATTGGGCGGTATTTTCCACGCCGGATATTTTCTTACCACTCAGCGGGGGCGGGAGGTCCTTGACTCACTCACCTATTTTTGGCTGGCTGCAGTTAGTTCGACGCTAGGATTGCTTGTCGTAAGCCTAGCCTTTGGGCTGCCGCTCACTGGTTACTCCCCGGTCACTTATCTCAATTTCTTCGCCTTAGCCCTGATACCCCAAATTCTCGGTCACTTTTCGATCAACTATGCCCTTGGTTATTTGCCAGCTTCTATCGTTTCGCCGACGTTATTGGGCCAGCCGGTCGTAACGGCCATTTTGGCCGGGGTGTTGTTGGGTGAGAAGCTTTCCACCCTGGAGATCCTCGGCGGTATCCTCGTAATAGCCGGTGTGTACGCGGTGCATCGCAGTTTGTAATAATTGGCAGCCACGCGACCTTCCTTTACCAAGGCCGGTGCTTGGGATTCCTGAAGGATCCTACCCTACCTGGCGTGCGCCTCAGATGAGGGGTAAACTCACTTCGATGCTGTGTGCCGGCGTCTGGCCTTGGCTGGGTATGAAGTCAAATCTATCCCCGCTATGCCCGATTTCGAAATTAAGACTAGATATTTCTGGCTTGACAATAGAACATATATTCTGATATAATGATTGTGAATAGAACATATGTTCTATTTTTGTCGGTGAGATATGTCCTCGAAGATTGATGAAGCTTAAGAATTTATCGGGGTAATCGTTTGACGCGACGGAGGCGCGAGGCTGCGGTTCCCCAATTAATTTTTAACCGTCATAAATCTTTCGCGTTCGGGACTGCCGGTCCTGGAAAAGTCAATTTTGGACAATCACTTAGGGCACCACGATTTCCAAGGAGATGCATGGATGCGACGAGTATTGGAATACCAGGCGGATCAGATCGAGATGGTATTGCACTCGCACAAAGTGCCGGGGCGGGTGCTGGGTGGGGTGGTGACGCCACGCTGGGTACGATTTGAAGTGGTGCCGGCGCTGGGTGCGAAGGTGAGCAGCATAGTGCGCTTGTCGGAGGAGATTGCCTTGCGCCTGGGGAGTGCCGGGGTGCGGGTGCGCCGCCAGGGGAGTAGGGTGCAGGTAGAGGTGCCGCGCGAGAGCGGGGAGGTAGTGCGCTTGTTGCCGTTGGCGGCGCGCTTGGGGGAGATTCCGCGCCAGGCGGCGGTGCTGGGTCTGGACGAGGAGGGGGTGCCGCTGCTGCTGCGGTTGCCGAGTCCGGAGGTGGGGCACGTGTTGGTGAGTGGCACGACGGGGAGTGGCAAGACGGCGTTGGCGCGGAGTATGGTGGTGAGCCTGGCGCTGCACAATCGGCAGGGGGAAGTGCAGTTGGTGG
>DAOUMD010000275.1:0-19004 GCA_034412795.1 Anaerolineae bacterium | reverse complement strand
GCGGGGTGTTCATAAGAAATACCTCAGCGGCTACGTCGCTATGTGCGAATTCGGCATCAATCTCAAGCGCATTACGCCAGCCTTCATCTCAGCCCTGGTCGCCCTGCACTAGATTTTGACATGAGCCACGATCTTATAGTGGTTGGTTGCATTTCGAAATCAGGTTATGACATCGGCGGTCAATTCATAAAACAGCAGCCCCTGTGGCGTACGCACGGCCAGCACTTCTCCGGGCGGCACGCCCAGCGCGGCCAATGGTCGGTCAGCCAAGAGGCTGCTTTCATCGAGCGCTCGGATAACCTGGGCCTGGCGGGTGGCTCCACAATGGGGGCAACGTTGCTCGGCTTCCAGTACCTTGCCCCAGGGTTGGTCGACTTCTTGCCGACGCCCGCAGTTTTCACACTGCAGCGACAGTAGGTAGTCACGACCCAACTCGAGCAGAAAATCAACATCTTGGGGGCCTTCAGTAACTACGTTCTGTAGAAGCGTTGGACTGGCTTGAAGATCCAGGTCAGCGCGGGCTTTTGCAAGTAGCTGGCGAGCCGTCAGGTCGGCCGCCCCTTGAGGTAACTCAATGACGTTTTTGTAAGGTACGTGACTGGAGGGACAATCCGCGTTGCGCATCAGTTCGGCGCGATGCAGGGTAAGGGCCTGCCCGTTGTAGACGATGGCCTTGCCCGTCGTAATCGGGTGACCACACAGCCACTTGGCAGCCTCCTGAGCTAACAACCCGCCGATGATGGCCGCCGTGGAAACCACGGTGGGCACTCGTTCAAGCTCATCCCAAGCAGGATCGCGAAAGCCGCTGCAAGAGCGGCGTTCATCGGCACGGGCACGGTCGTTTTGACTCAGCGTGCAATCGAAACAGGGCCCATCGCCAGCCGTGAACCAGCGCACCTCACCTCCAAGCGACCACATGCCCCCGTCCAGGTAGGGAACCCCGGCCAGAACACAACTGAGTCCTACCTGTGACCGTGCGGCTAGGCTGTCGAGGCAGCCAATGACCAGATCACTATGGCGATAGTAACCCAGCCCTACGTCGTAAAAGAGGTCTCCGTCGATGGTGTGGACGGTCACATGTGAATTGAGATGCATCAGTGCGCGGGCCGCCGCTTCGGCTTTGGAGCGCCCGACGTCGGCCTCACTGAACAAGACAGCACGACTCAGATTTGAATGTTCAACACGATCGAAATCGATTATCAGCAGGTGCCCAACGCCAAGCAGGGCTAGGTTCTTGAGCAGTTCGTTGCCCAATGCTCCGGCACCGGCCACAAGTACGCGTGCAGCACGCAGGCTTTCTTGATCCCACCACTCGATCAGCCGCTGCCGAGCGTAGCGGTCATTCTCGATCATCGGCTTCCTGTTCATAGGAGCGACCGGTAATGGGGCAGTAGTCGTTGCCCTCAACCCCGTTCCACTCGTTCCAGCAGGTCAGGTGGCGAAAGACGTCCTGGTGAAAGTAGGCGCCACAGCCACAAGGACACGCCACCACCCAGTCACCAGCGCGGACGGTGAAGCGACACCAAGGGCATTTGCGGCCAACGATGGATGAGCCAGGTTGTACCTTCTCAACCTTTTGCTCTCCAAAGGGCCGCCACATCGTTTCCACCCCAGTGACAAACTGGGTGACCAGTAGCTCTGCTGGGGAGATATGAGGACGTACACCTTCGTCATCGGCTTTGTTTACGGCCCGTTCCTCAGGCAAAAACCCAGACCAAGCGTAATCACACCGAGATCCCTTGCATCCCCCTGCGTCAGTGAAATGTCCTGTCCAGCAGTGTAGGTCATATTGGTCATCGTCGTGGTAAGGTTCACCGCATTCAGGACACAGACGCACCTCGTCGCCCTCGCGAAACTTGTGCTCACAGACCTTACACGTTTGAGTGTACCACGGGGAATGGCCAGTTGTAACGCGGATCGCCAGCTCTGGCAAATTAGCGTTGGCCGGGTCGGCAGCCAGAGCAATGCCCACGTCTATTTCGTGGCGAAGGCGTTGTTTGAGGACTGGCTCTGGGTAGACTAGTTCTTTGACAGGGGTGTTATTCATTGGACTACCTCGTCCTTCACGGACCATCGCGTGCAAAAGGGGCTGGAGGCGGGGATTGCGGTGCCAGATGGCCTCCCAAGCCCATCATAGGAGGGCAACACAGGATGTATTATTTGGTATAGAGACACGTGAAGATATGCCCAGTAAGCGATTGTCTAGCCCGAGAGTTGAGCTTTCATCCCTCGCCAAAACAGGCGATTCTTTCTTTGTGAAGTATACCATAATCTCAGGTCAAATACAATAGGGCGTGGGCGCGTAAGGGGAAAAGCAACTCGTATCGAACTCCGCACAGCCCATCAAGGCGAAGCCTGGGTCCAATGCTGACGGGTCGCTTAGCAACTGGACGACGGCCTGTTATTGGACTGGGTTCGTGTTCAGAACTAGTGTAAACGCATGGTAGCAGAGACGAAATGGGGTGAAACACGATTGCGATTGAATTGAACCCATAAATGGCTATGATGTGGCTGCATCACTCAGCAGAACGCTCTGCCTGAAAGACCTCGACGATCCGCTCCACATCCCCATCCGTCAGATAATGATGCGTGGGCAGCGTCAGCAGGTGCCCGGCCACGTGATCCGCGCCCGGGTAGGTCTCCCCGCTGGCCATCTGGGGGAAGTAGTGGGGCAGGGCGTGCCGGTACATACGGCCCACACCGATGCCGGCTTCCCATAAGCGGTGGAAAAGACGTTCGCGCCGTTCCTCGTCGTCGATGATAAGGGGCAGGCGGAGGTAGGTGGGCTCCGCCGTTTCGGCCGGAGTGGGGATGTGAACGAACTCCAGCTCACCCAGGCCATCGATGAGCCGGCGCGCATTGTCCCGACGCTGGCCGTTGATCGTTTCCAGCCGTTCCAGCAGTCCCAGGCCGACGGCGGCCTGCGCCTGGCTGAGCCCACGCACGCTGTATCCCCAACTGGCTTGGTGTTCCCCCACGCGATGCAGGCCGGCCCGGGTGCCCAGCCACCAACCGGCAGGATGGAAGACCAGCTTGCACAGCGCAAAACGCAACATAGCCCACACGGACGAAACGGGTGATGGCGTGGGGAGGTCTTCCCACGCCCGTTCCAGCAGCCGGACGTAGCTTTCGTCCCGGGTGCACAGAACCCCGCCCCCGCCCGTGGAGAATGGCTTGCCCGGCCCCATACTGAACAGCCCAAAATCGCCGCGTGTGCCTACCGGCTTTCCCCCAAACTGGGCGCCCATGGACTGAGCCGCATCCTCCACCACGACCGCACCGGCCCCGTGGGCCAGCGGCTTGATGTGCTTGATGGACTGCGGAATCCCAAAGGGATGGACGCAGATCACAACCAGGGTTTGACTGCCGATGCTGGCCTCCAGATCACCCTGGTAGGCCAGGCTGAGCGGCGAGACATCAACAAAGCGTGGCCGTAAGCCTGCGTCTATGGTCACCTTGGCCAGGGCGGGGCAGGTATAGGCAGGCATCACCACTTCCCGCCTGTCCGGGTGGTCCGGCGCCTGGCCCAGCATAGTCAGAAGCAGGTAAAGGGCCGTCCGCCCTGAGGCGGCCAGTTTGCAGGTACGAACGCCGAGATAGCGGGTCAGGGCCATCTCGAACTGGGCCCGGGCCCCCGCGGAGGGGCTCAGTCCCTGTCTCAGGTCGGAGGGAGTGAAGGGTGTGGCAGTGGGGGGCAGATGGCGTAGCATTTTAATTCTCCGGTTAAGGCGTGACGCACTTCGCGAAGTGCGTCGCACCTTGAGTAGCTAGTCCAGGCGGCGCAGGGCCGGCACGGCGATCGATAATCCCAACACATAGATCAATGCCGCCAGGCCACCCAGGCCTAGCGCGAGCGGCAGTCCGACATAGACGGCCGCCCCGCCGATCAGTACGTTGCCGGCCGTATTTGAGCCGGCGTGCAGCATGCTATACAGGCTCATCACCCGGCCTCGTACCCGGTCCGGGATGTTGATCTGCACCAGGGTGATGGTCAGGCTCTGTAGCACCAGGAGCGTGATTCCCACGGTGATGACCAGCAGACAGGCAACGAGCATATCTTTTGACAGTGCAAACCCGACGACAAAAACCGGCAGGAGCAAACTCACCCACGTGAGCGTGCGTCCTCTATGATGTATACCTATTTTGGACACAAGGGCCGTCCCGATCACTGAGCCCAAGGCCCCGGCTGCCAACAACACTCCCAACCCAACCGAGCCTTTCCCCAATACGTCCTCGGCGAAAGCGGGCATCATGCCGAAGACAGGCCAGGCCAGTCCACCCACGACCGCCATCAGGCCGATCGTCCCCAGTATGACCGGTTGTTTCCAGAGCGTGGTAAACCCCTCCGAAAGGGCGGTTCCCAGCGGCGGACGCAGTGTATCCTGGCCAACGTCTGGAACACGGATGGCAGCCAGCGCCCAGATGGGGAACAGATAGGTGCCCGCGTTGAGCAGCATGGTACCGCCCGCGCCAATGGCGGCGATAAGCAGACCGGACGCGGCATAACCGATGAATCTGGTCACGTTGAAGCTGGAGGCGTTCAGGGCCACGGCATTGGCCAGTTCGTCGCGCTCGACCAGGTCGACGAGAAAAGCCCGGCGAGCAGGGTGGTCGATGGCCAGCAGCGCTCCGAAGATGAAATAGAGGAAGATGATGTTCCATAGGCGAATCGCACCGGTAAGCGCCAGGAGGCCAAAGATGGCTGCCTGGGCCATCAAGCCGATCTGAGTGACCAGGATCAACTTGCGGCGTGGCATCCGATCGATGAGGACGCCCCCCAGCAAGGAGATGGGCACCACGGGCAGCAGGGCGATAAAGCTCACCATGCCCAGCCAAAATGTGGACTGGGTTAAGTCGTAGATTAACCAGCCTTCGGCGACGACCTGCAGCGAGGTGCCCACCAGCGAAACGCTTTGACCGAGCCAGAAGAGGCGAAAGTTGCGAGAGCGGAGTGCGGGCGCAATGGCGGCCCAGCCTGCCGTGGGCAACATAGGGCGATACTTGGTGGTGTCAGTCATAGTCGCTCGCTGGATGTGTCATCCGGCCCCCTACGGGAAGCGCATATCAGGGCGGCCGTCACGCCGCCTCCTACTCCACCCGCTATCAGTGCACCCACCACCATCAGCGGGCATGACAAGCCAGCGTCGTCGTCGATGTCCTCTGGCGCGGTGCTGTCCTCTCCTGTTTCGATCTCCCTGGTCGGCGTGGCCAGCATGGCCGCCGGGCTGGATATAGCGTCCTCTCTGGTTTGCAGTTCGGCCACCAGCACTTCCGCGGTGTCTACCGTCTCCGGGCTGGTGAGGATTGAGACGCCGTCCAATTGCTCGCTCATGGCGTCGATTAAGTCTACGACCTCGACGACATCTCCTTCGGTGCGTATTTGTACGCTGATCTCGATATCGGGGTTAGCCTCGCGCAATTGCTGAGTCAAAGGCAGGACGAAGTCAAATACCGTATGGGGCTCGGTCTGCACCCTCTGTACCTGTAGAACGAGGATATCGACGTAGGGAGCCACTGCAACACCGTCGCTCAGCGCCAGGTCGTGATCTGGCCCAAACGCCAGCAGCAAATCGTATTGGCGGGCTAGGTCATGCATATGTTTCACGCTGCCCTGCGGGTCGGCCCGCTCCTGGGAGGGATAGCCCGGTCCGTTTTCCACGTTAAAGCCAATGATATCGATCTGGTCCGCTATTCTGGGGAGCATCCGTTCTGCTTCGGCCACCGACTTGAACACCACAAGTTTACGTCCGACGCTGATTTCGTCGAGCAGGTCCGTCTGCCGGACATTTTCGACGCGGGCGATGTCATCGGGCCGTGCCACGTCGTTGAACCAGTCCACCAATGGCGGACCCAGGCTGATGTCAAGCCAAAGATCACGCACCGAGTCATTCTGCTGAGGGGGCGCCGCCTGGGCCAGCGAGGTTGGCGTCATCCCTGATACAAGCAGACAAGCAATCAGAAACAACCGGGTTTTCCACATAGTTAATACACCTGATCTGGATAACATAGACCGATCTCCAATAATCTCCCGTCTCCTACTGTGTATCGTCCCGATCAAGTACCGAGCCCGGCTCGGCCTGGCGGGCCGCTTCCAGGTATCGTTCCGCCTCCTCATCGTCTCCTAGCTCGTTGGCCAGAGCGCCCAGGCGCATATAGCCGACGGCTACGCCCGGTGTGAGGGCGACGATTTGCTCGTATTCGCGGCGGGCATTGTCCATATCGTCCTGCTCCCGATACAGATCGCCCAGCGCCAGCAATGCATCGAGATGTCCCGGTTCCTTTTCCAGGGCGGCCTGCAAATCTTGTATGGCTTCCTCCACACGTCCCAACTCGCTGTAAACGGCAGCCCGGGCGGTCAGCGCCGTCGCGGTGGGAGCCACCTGGGTGGCCCGGTCGAGCAAGGCCAGCCCTTGCTCCTCATCTCCACGCTCGATCAAGAATGCGCCGTATGCGGTCAACAGCTCTCCCGAGGTGGGCACGAATGCCAGGCTCCGCTCATACACCACTTGAGCCTCGTCCCACAGCTCCTGGTTTTGATACAGCTTGGCCAGGCCGATGTAGCCATCGACCAGGGTCGGCGCCAGCGCCAACGCCTGGGTATACGCATCCGCCGCATCCTCTGTACGCTCCGCCAGTTGGTAGGCATCGGCCAGCGCCAGATGGTAACCGGCGTTGGAAGGCTCCAAAGCAACCGCCTGCTCGTAGTGGTTTAGTGCTGCCGAGGTCTGGTCGCGGCTTATAAAAACGTCGGCCATGGCCACGTGGAGCGCGGCCGCGTAGGGCTGGCGTTCCAGCGCGCGCGTGTATTCCTGTTCGGCCTGGTCAAAATCGGCCCGCGATTCGTAGTACGTCGCCAGGGCCAAGAGCAACTGTGGGTCCTCCCCGACATCGCGGATGCTTTGCTGGAGTGTGGCCAGGGCCGATTCCGGCTGCCCCTGGCGCAATTGCAGGTCAGACATAGCCGCGTACAAGGCTGCCGGTTGGGATACGCGGCTATGGCCTGCGCTGAGGGTCGCCAGTGCCTGATCGAATCGTCCCTGAGCCGCCCATATCTGGCTGGCGGTCAGGTAGTAAGCCTCTTCTCCTGGCTCAAGGCCAATCGCCTGTTCGTAGAAAACCAGGGCATTTCGCGGTTGCCCTTGGGACAATTTCAGTTCGGCGAGTTCAGCATAGAGACGACTGTTCGCTGGGTTCAGACGCCTGGCCTCAGATAGGGTGGCCTCGGCTTCTGAATAACGGCCCTGCCGCCGCTGAATCCTGGCCAGTCGATACAGTAGATCAACGTCGTTTGGCCGAAGTTCCAGGGCCTCCTGAATGTAGGCCAGGGCCGTGTCGTAGTTTCCATATCTCAGGAGAGAGTCGTAAAGTGTGGTGTTAATCGCCTGATTAGCCTGGGGCATGGCTGCCGCTTGCCGATACCAGACCAGGGCGTGGTCAGGGTTGCCACGCCGTTGGTCCAGCTCAAACAGGTGCAGATAGGGCCCCACGTTTTGACGATCGACGTCTATCGCCTGTTGTAACAGCGGTTCGGCTTCGTCATATCGGGCTCGGTCAATGGAGAGTTCGGCCAGGCCGATGTAAGCCTCGGTGGTACCGGCGTTCACCGCGATCGTCTCGCGGTAAACCTGTTCGGCCTCGTCCCAACGGTTGCGGACTCGCAGCGCCCGAGCCAGAGCCAGCGTGGCACGCGGATCTCCAGGGTGGGCTTGTGCCGTCGCCTGGTAAATCTCCAACGCCTGATCGCCTTCACCTTGTTGGTCGAGGGCCCTGGCCAGGGCTACCTGGGCTTCGACAGATCCGGGTGCCACCTCAACGGCTGTCTCCAGGTGGTGCAGGGCTGCTTCGGTATCCCTCTGGGCAGAAAGCGCTTCTGCCAGGCCCAGTCGTGCCTCCGGCGACCAATTGTCGAGCGCGACGGCTTGCTGGTACGCCTGCGTAGCCGACTCTACCTGTCCCCGGGCCAGATAGATATCTCCCAGGCCCTGGTGGAATTGGGCGAGGATGATGGGCGACCAGCCTTCGGCCGTCCCCTGCTCGATTTTCGCCTGGAAGAGCTGGATCGCCTGGTCGGTTTGATCGTGCATTTGGTACAGGCGGGCGAGCACACGGGCAGCACTGACAGCTTCATCCACTCGTTGGATGCGCTCCGGTGTGCCGGGATCATTTGACGTCAGTCGATCTCCCAGGAGTTGAGCCACAGAGTCTACGGTCTCGTCGGATTCTAACGCATAGCTGGGTGGCGTCGTCGGCGAAGTGTTTTCACCCAGATCTATGGCGCCATGCTCCAGATCCGAACGAGTTTGGGCAATCTGGAGTGCTTGTTGATACAGGCCGCTGGCTTCGGCTGTTTTACCACGGGCACTGAGCAGGTCCGCCAGCCGCACAATTGCATCCACGTACGTCGGATCTTGTTGGATGGCCCGCTGATAACTTGCCTCGGCGGCGGCAAAGTCATTGCGCCGGCGCAAGGCATCGCCCAACAAGACATGGGGCCAGGGTATGTCGGGGGCGGCTGCGGCGACCGCGTGGTAATAATTCATCGCCGGCTCCAATTCCCCCAGATCTTCATAGGCCCGGGCCAGTCGTGCGTTGGCGAATGCGCGACTCTGGCCCACGGGGCGTGAACGCAGTTGAGGGGTCAGAGCGTACGGGTCAAGGGCGTCCAGGGCTGATTGGTAGGCGTCAATTGCGGCTTCCGTGTCCCCAACAAGCTGCGATTGGTCGCCCAATGCGATCAGTAGAGTGGCTTCGTCTGGGTTGATGCTGCTGGCTGTCTGGAGCAGTTCCTGGATCTCGGCAGGCCGGCCGCCGTGTCGCCGGAGCTGGCTGCTCAATGAGACGTAGACGTCTATCTGTGTCGGGTCGAGTTGAAAGGCGCGTTGGTAGGCGCTTATCGCCTCTTCAAAACGATGCTGTCGATAGTACAGGTCACCCTGGAGTCTGTAGGCAGAGGCGTTGTATGGGGACAGAGTTAGCACACGTTCGATCTCGCGCTGAGCCTGGTCCAGGCGATTGGCCTCCAGCAGCAACTGTGCCAATGACAGGCGGGTATCGGTATCATCCCGGGCCACCATGTTTTGCAGCCAAAGGGCATACCGGTACATGGCCGTCGCTGCATTGACCTTGTCCTGGGCGGCCGTCATATCTGCCGCTGCGGACGCGACCTCGGCTGAGAACGGGTTCTTGGCCCGCAGGGCGCGCACCAGTTCCTCGGCGCGGTCAAATTGGTCCACCTCCCGATATGCGCTGGCCAGTACGAATTGGTTGTAGTCGCTGGGCCTGAGCACAACGGCCTGTTCGTAGAGGGGGAGGGCCTGGTCAGTCCTCCCACGGCGGCGCCACAGGTCAGCCTGGGCGATGAGGCGGGAGGCGTCGTCGGGCCAGTCTTCGTTGGCCGCCGCGGCTTCGAATTGCGCCGCCGTGCACGGTTCCTGTCCGGCACTCAGGCAGGCATCACCCAGCGCCACGTGAAAACGTGTGACGCGCGGGGCCGCACGTTGGGCCTGGTCGAACTCGGCAATGCTCTCTTCAATCAAGCCCTGCTCGGCGTAGAGCAATCCCAGGCGGTAATGAAGGATTGGTAGATCGATCATAGTGGCGATTTGTTGTAGCCTCTCCAACGCTTCGTCGAATCGTCCCTGGGCGTGAGCCACTTCAGCCAGCCCGACCAGCGCCAGCCAATCGCCCGGGTTCTCCTCCAAGGCCACCTGGTAGAATCTTTCGGCGGCTTCCCATTGGCGTTGTGCCAGGGCGTTGTTGCCCAGGATACTGGTCGTGACGTTGGGTGCCTGGTGTACGGCGTACAGGCTGAAGGACTGATCGTCCAGCAGCCATCCGAACCATTGGGGCGCGAGGCGCAGTTGCATATCTACGTCGCTGCCGCTGGAGGTAATTACGTAACGCACGTCGTAGCGCTGCAAAATATCCAGGCTGTCGACGGTGAGATAGGGCGTGCGGTAAAAGGTGTCCTGATCGATGAGTCGCTGGAGGGCCACGTCCTGCTGATCGGCGGGGAAGACCTCGCTGGTCGTCGGAGCACGGTGGGCCACGATGTTGGCATTGGCGACATAGGCCGGAATTGTGACACTCAGGTCTTGGTCGGCGAGGACCGTCACCGGGTCGCTGTGGTCGGTCGTTTCCTTAAGAAGTTCCAGTATTCGCTCCGGGGTGGGGAAGAAGTAAGGAGAGGCCGACCTGTCCTTCAGATTCTGGATGTTTCTGACGATGCCCGGGCTTAGCAACAGCGTGGCCGCCAGGATGAAGCCTGAGGGCACATATGCCCAGAGCAGGTATCGACTCTTCTGGGGGATGTGTACGCGGTGGGCCACTTCCGCCATACCCCAAGCCAGCAGCCGCTGGATTGCCAGTGCGATGATGAGCGCATAGGGCAGCACCCAGACAAATCGCCACAAGATCCAGGGCATCACCAGTGACCCGATCAGCGGGGTCAGGATGGGGTTGAACATCACAAACAGGATAGCCAGGGTAGTGCTGACCGCAAACTGGGCAGCGACATCAGAACGAATCCGCCACAGGAGCAGCGGCAGTAGCAACAAGGCGAGTAGGTAGGGTGGCTCCAGGATGATGCTGGGATCAGAGATGTACCGGTCGCGAGCGAACAGAATCAGCCGCTGGCGGTTCATATTCACGGCAAAGCGCCAGATAAGGAAGGGATCAGTCGAGGTGTTGGCGTCGCTTGCCTCAAGTTGGGCCAGGTCGGGAAGAGGGCCGTACAGATCAAGACTCTGAACCCGGACGAAAGGCAGTATGGACACCATCTTATGGCCGATCGGCCAGCCGTCAAAGCTGCTCGGATATGAGGGAGCCATGGAAGTCTGGCCACGCGCCATAAAAAGTTGCACGAAAGGCAGAAACATCACGATTGCCACCAGCCCCCATAGAGCCAGGCTACGTTTCCAGGCCACGCGGCTCCGAAACCCGAACACCAACCAGGTGTTGCCGGAGGCATGGGGCGGGCGACTCTTCTTACGGACCAGCCGACCTCGCACGTCGAGCAGCAGGTGAAATCCGCCAAAGGCACCCACGGACAGGGCCAGCATAGCCGCCACCAGGGGATGAATGGTTGACACGGCAAACGTAGCCACGGCCGCGGCCAGCCATGCCTCAAAGCGCCCGTCACGCACGTATCGAATGCAGAAGGCAAAGACCACCGGCAGCATAGTAACCGGCACCATGAATTTGTCGGCGTTGATGCGTTCAAAGAAGAAAAGACTCACGTTGTCGCCGCGTACAAAGGGAGCCGCCAGGTAAATCAGCAACTGTATAGAGGCAGTGAACAGCCCAAAGCGACGGTTCCCACCCCCGGCTGCCTTGCCCAACGTGTATGACGCCATAATGGCCCACAGTGCGATTATGGCCCGAGATGCGGTGGCCGTATGGGTGATCGGATCTATATCCGCCAAATGCGACCACAGATATAACATCGGCATCGATTGGTTAAAGACCATGCGGACAATGGCCCCCAGCCCGGTTCCGAACAGTGGTTCGCTGGCGTTTAGAGGTAGGCCGGCCAGTGCGTCGGCTACGAAGGAATTGACGGCGTAAGCATCGCCATCGATCTTGTACAGCGATAGGGTGGGAAGGATAGCTACGAACGCGACCCCGAGCAAGAGCAACATGACGATCTCGTCCGGGGTCCACGGGGTACGCGGGGCGGGGCGTGTTCTCTTGACAAACAATCGGTTGAGGGTGCGTACCCACGTGAGGTGTAGCAGCCAGATGATCAGCATTAAGGCTGTGGTGATCATCCACGCCGTTGTCAGTTGGGTGATGGTTGCGTGCAGCAGCAGCGACACCGTGCCCGGCACTGCCAAAACGGCTACGCCCAGCGGAAAGGCCAGGGCCAGCCGTTCCACCCAGTCGATCCCCATGTGCCAGGTGATGATATCAGCCAGCAAATAGCCGGGCGTAATTAATAGGGCAATAAAGGTCAACCAGCTCGCTACCTGGAGAGGCAGGTGGGAGGGGAGCCCGATAACGACCAGGAACCATGCCATAACCAGCCCCACCGGAACGAGAAGACTGGACCACCCCGGCGCGGCGTTGACCGATGATACCGCTCGCTGAATTCGATTACTGGCTTTGGCCTGCGCGTAGTTAATTCCTAAAACCCCTTTACGTTTACGCATCACGCAAACGGCACGTGCCGCCGTAACTTCGGTCCCAGGTATTGGGCGGCCGGAAACGGCAGTTTGGGCCAGAACCGCATAAACAGTTGGTACTTGCCGTTTGTGTGTATCTCATTTGCCTCGCCGTCGGCGGCGTGAGAGTCGTCAATACTGGCGACCTGCTGGTAGATGGGCCTGGAAGCACCGCCCCATTGACCCTTATACTTCGACGCATTTGAGCCAGCCGGGCTGCGGCCCATATCCAGGAAATGATATCCGTTTTCGCTGGCGTCGCACAGCATCTCCCAATAGGCCAGGTATACCGGTCGTTGCTTAAAGTACTCGCGCAAGGTAGCGCCCCACATACCGTAAATCGTATGGCCCATCTGAAGTTGGGCGTAGCCGCCGATGGGCTGTCCCTCTTGGCGCACGACGGCAATGTTGAATCCGTCGGGGAAAGTCTTTATGATGTGTTCCAGAAAGTCCTGTCCGAAGACCGGCGTGCCGAATTGGTGCGTACATTGGCTGAACACGTCGTAGAACTCGCCGAGACAATTCCCGGTGCGGTCGATCTCAGCCGTCAGCCCGTTGCGACGCGCGATGCGAACTTGCCGGCGTATGTTGCCATCCAACCCTTCCCACAGCTTATCCGAACCCATCCTCACATCCACGATCCAGTGAACGTGGCCGGTCGTTGTGTACAGATCACCCGGCCAGCCCTGGCGCGTATCTTGCAGGACAAGGCGTTTCGCGTTGGCCTGGCGGGCGACATCTTTTCCGCGAGCGATGAGCTGTGCAGCGACTTCATCGCTTTCGGCGCATAATCCGCCGGGCATGGTCATCGCCGTATTGCCTACCAGAAAACTGCGCACTATGAAGATAGGCAGCGCGCCCACGACGCGCTCGCCGTCCCGAGCCATCAGAAAGGGCGTCTCATACCCGTAAGTTTTGTACAGGACCTGACGCCAGCCCGAAAGATGGTGCGGCAGCCCGTGGGCCGCCTCTTTGACGTAGGCATCCCAGGCTGGGCGATCCTGGTCTGTTAGCTCGGTAATCGTGATCAATCTTTAATCTCCGAAAATACCGTAAGCAGGGCACGCAGCGGACCAAAACGAAAATCGCTGAGTAGGCGATGCAACTTTCCTGCCAATTGCCGCCGTCCGTGATAATGCGTTATCCTCTCCCGGAGCGTGACCTGGTTGTAGTGCTGGCCGAGATCCAGCTCCCAGGGGTGCATGTACAAGATGGCCGGGTGCCCCTGGCGGTTGAGCCGGGAGATACCCCAGCGCACAAAGGCGTACGGTAACGTGCGCAGATAGAAGCCCCCGGCAATCGGCCAGTTGACTCCGACGAAGCGTACCGTGCTGAGGGGGAACTCCATCAGAGAATGGCCATCCAGGGGAAGACGATGGGGAAAGCGCGGTGCTCCTGGGAACCCATAAAGCATGTTACGCGTGGGGAACAGGCTGCTGTCGTAGCGCAGCCCCTGGGCTTGCAGAATACCGAAGACCCACGGCGTGTTGCCGTTGATGGAGAAATACGGCGCTCGAAATCCCAGTGGTCTCTCACCGGTGATGCGTTCAACGGCTTCAATGCTGCGTTCCAGGTCCCGGGCGAATTCGTCTGGCGTCGAACGTGATACAAAGCGGTGGTAATATCCGTGTATACCGATTTCGTGGCCATCGGACCATATGTGTTCGATCAGTGCCGGGAATTGATCGGCGACGTAGCCCAGGACGAAGAACGTGGCTTGCACCTGATAAGAACGCAGCATATCCAGGAGCGATCGAGTGGCCGGGACAACCCGGCTCTCAAACGATGGCCACTTATCGACATGCGGATTGGTACTGGTCAATCCCTGGAACCAATCCTCCAGATCGACGGTGAATGCGTTTATTACCGTGGCGGCCATATGCCTTCAACCCACGTATCCCAGGCTACGCAGCCGGTCGGTGAGAGCCTGTTTTTCTTCCTCGGTAAGTCCTCCATTGTCACCATTGGGCTGGCCATTCCACTCGCCGGCCTGGGTCGAGCGTTGTGACGGCCGGACGTCGCCGTGCAGAATCTCCTTCAGGACCACCCCATCCATATGCTCGGGAGTGGGTTCGCCCATCAGGTGGAGAATGGTGGGTGCCAGGTCGACGATTTGGGCATCCTTTACCTGAACGCCGGGTTGAACCGCCTGGCCGTACGCCAGGAAAACCCCGTTCATACGATGTGTCCCGGAGATGCCTCGCTTCATAGCCTCGATGATCTTATGGCTGCCAAACTCGTATTCGCCAAACCCGAAGTACTCCAGCCGGCGGGGGAGGAATAGAATGTCGGGCGCGTGCTCCACCTGGTCACCACTGTAGATTTCTTCGCGTCGATACACCGCTTCGACGACACCTTCACCCGTCTCCCGGTCGCGCAGCTCCCAGAGCCGGGCGATGATGTTTTCGCGAACCTGCTCGTACTCCGTCTCCGGTTTCACACGGCCCAGCGGCTCACGCCCGGCTAAGTTGACATAAATCTGGCCGATGTTGCCCAGGGAGTAGGCCTGGGTCTGGCTCCAGTCCACGTCTTCAAATGAGAGGAACAGCGTTTTTAGCAACCCCTGTCTCTGTCCGCGCACCACTTCTCGTTTCAGCGCGCCGAGCCCAAGTTGCATGAGCAGGTTATAGACGTTCATGGGGGCGAAGCCCAGATGGAAGAGGCTTGCTTTCAGACGAGGCCGTAGCCCGGGCCGGACACGCATAAGCCCTTGCTCCATCAGCCAGTTGTTGACGTGAATGAACTTGTGGAAGGGGCCAAAGCCGTGGTCGGACATAATGACCAGGGTTGTGTTGTCGTCGAGAGTTTCAACGATCCTGGCCAGGTATTTGTCGATGAACTGGTAATAGTCGCGGATGGCCGAGCCATATTTGGCGTAACGACCCGGATCGTGCAGGGGATGCTCGCGGTCCATGTACTTCCACAAGGCGTGGCAGATGGTATCCGTACCGTTGAACACGAGCATGGCGAAGTCCCAAACTTCGCGCTCTCTTAAGTAATCGAAAGCACGTATCCGTATGTCTGTTGTGTGGTAAAGACGATCCAAGAAGGCGTCCACGCCACTATCGGAGTAAGCCTGGCCCGGGTCCGGGTAGAGAACGTAATCCCCGGCGGCCTGGAGAATATCCTGCAAGAGATCGGCGGGGTAAGTGATCGTGTTCTGTGTGCTTGGCGCAGGCATGCCGGAGACCATCACGCCGTTGACTGGTACGGGCGGGTAAGTCATGGGGACGTTGAGCGTACACACACGCCGGCCAGCCTGGCTGAGTAGTGTGTAAATAGTGGGTGCCGTGCCGTCGAGCGCGGTCACCGGCGAGAAGCGATAGCTATCCGGTTCACGAGCGATCCAGTCGTAGAGCCGGTGCTTGCCCGGGTTGGTCCCCGTCGCAAAAGAGGTCCAGGCTGGTGCCGTCATGGGTGGGATCGTGCTGCGCAGTGGCCCGTGGGCACCTTCGTGCATCAGACGACTGAACGTCGGCAAATACCCATCCGTGGCCCAGGGTTTGATCAGGTCGAAGGTCGCGCCGTCCAGACCGATGACCAGCACCTTGCCGCCATGAGTCATTGGGTTCGGGAGTGGTTTGGGCCTTGCTACCGTGGTTGGCTGGGGCTGATGGTCCGTAGACTTTCCATCCTCGCTTGCCTCCCCGGTTTCGGCGTCATCTCTCTTCGATCGGTCTTTTGCCAGTTGGCGTACCTGCCACTCCAGGAGCGCGATGTGCTGGGCCAGGTCCCGCACGCGATTGGATTGGGTGGAAAGCGCCACCGTCTGCGAAACCAGCACGACCAGGGCGAAGAGCAAGCCCAAAACCAGAAAGAGGGTTGGCGTATAGGAAACGGCAAACAGCGAGGCCAACAGTCTGGCGAACCCGCCGAAGACGGAGAAGAAGAAAATGCCCAGGCTGGCGGCCAGCCATATCAACGCATACTCTTCACGCAGCTTGTGCTTGCGTATCAACTGGACGATGACCAGCAGCAAGCTGAAACTGATGATGATGGCTACTATACGTTGCTCAATCGGTATCGGCATTGGTTACCTCCTGAGGCAACGTGGGTATGTCTTTGAGAGACCCAATCAACACCGCCACCGAGACTTTCAGCGCATAGTAGATCGAACGCCAGCTATTGATCGAACTCACCCCTGAGAGGCGGGCGTTCATACGCGCCGGGAGTTCCAACGTCTTGAGGCCCGCCTTGTGCAAAACGATACGACTCTCGACCTCGGGATAATCCTGGGGCATATAGGTAACCAGGGCATCAACCGCACGGCGATTCATAGCAGAAAAGCCGGACGTGGTATCCGTTGCACGGCGACCGGTCAACAAGGATACCAACGCCGCAAAGGTGCAGATACCGAGCCAGCGCAGGAAGGGTATCTGCATACTCCTGGTTGTATCCAGGAAACGCGAACCGATGACGACGTCGACGTGATCGGTCTGCAAGATGGAGTGCAGCTTGGGGATATCAGATGGGTTGTGTTGTCCATCACCATCCAGGCGTATCACAGCGTCATAATCCCCTCGCTGCGCAAACTTGAGTCCGGTTTGGACCGCTCCCCCAATACCGAGATTGAACGGATGCCGGACCACAAAGGCACCCGCCAATTCCGCCTCCTGCGCCGTGTTGTCGACAGACCCGTCGTCGATGACCAATACATCTGCGTGAGGAACGGCGCCCTGCGCACCGCCGACAACCTGTTTAATCGTCGCTTGCTCATTATAGGCGGGAATAAGTACCAACAATCGTTCCGACCTGACCAACACTATTCTCGACTCCTCGCTTAAATCCCTGGTATGCCCCCACACTGTTCGATTTGGTTCATTCGGTCTAAACGCCTCTGAGCTTGACATATTGTCATGGTTATTGTATCACACATGTAACCTTACGTCAAGCAATTTGCATTGTGCACCACGGCTCGTGCAAAGTCTGACTCGTATAATTTGCCCCCAAATCTGAACGCACCTCTAATCTACTACATTTGCTTAAAGTAGATAAATGTGATATGATTTATGTGTAATATGGCTTCGGTTGGCAAACGTCAGCCAGCCCACTATTTATGTCTTAACAGAAAAGGAGATTCGGCATGTCAAATGCACTGAATTGGTTCGAGATCCCCGCTTCGGACATCAAGCGGGCCGCCAAGTTTTACGGCACGATACTGGGAGCAGACTTGACGATCGCGGAGATGATGCCCGGATATCAGATGGCCATGTTGCCCGCTGAGAACGGCATAGGCGGTGCGCTGATTCAGGGTGAAGGCTATACGCCCAGCGCAGAAGGATCGGTGGTCTACCTCAACGGCGGCGAGGATCTTGCCGTTCCCTTAGGCAAGGTGGAAGGGGGCGGGGGAAAGGTCCTGGTGCCCAAGACCGACATCGGTGAAAACGGTTTCTTCGCTTACATTCTGGACAGCGAAGGGAACAAGGTTGGCTTGCATTCGATGAGCTAAGGTTCGTTTCGTAAGTCGGTTGCCGCCATCTGAGGCGGCAACTGACTTAGAGTCTATCCCCTCCAAGACGTACCCACTCCAGTTCATTGAGGCTGAGCTGGATGTTTCCCCGCTCGTCGATGAAGCGCTCGACGCTATCCCCCGGGAAGCACAGCAGATCGACGGGAGCCGAGCGACGCAGGCCGTTCAATGCGTCGCTTACCAACTCGACATAAGGGTCGAGCCGCGTTTCCCACTTGGCAAAGGCGAAGTGGGTGTCACGGTAGCGGCGCAGCAGCGAATGGATCTTCTCCAGGCCCACCTGCCCGGCTTCGCCCCAAAACAGCGGCCCCTCTCTTCTGGGGGCCCCATCCTCATCCAGCGTGACCACGTCGGGCTTGTAGCGGTCACCGATCCGGATTTCCACGGTCAGATTGGGGTACAGGGGGGTGTAGAGCGCCCACAGGAAGGCCTTCATGAGCACGTGCGTGCTCCGCTCGTTGGAGCGTTTGATGAAGACAACCTGTTTGTCATAGGCGCGAAAGGTCCATTTACGCCGTAGGAGCAACTCGCTCGTCATAGGGACAAGTATACCCCGGGAAACGATATTTTGGAAGCTTGCAAGTGGCTATCAGGCAGGTGCAACGCGCTTTCTCCACAAGTGCGTTGCACCTCTTTATGAGAGAATCCACAAGATTTCCCAGTACCTCAAACTTGAGTTACACTAAGACCGAGCGGAGGAGGCCAACCATGAAAACGCTAGTCTTGGTGTGTGTTATGCTGTTCATCTCGCTGGGTCTCTTCGCCTGCTCTCCCGCTCCGAAGCCGGTCTCCGTGGAAGTCTCTTGTGATGAATTCTACGAGTCCCGACACATTAGCCGAGATGCGGATATTCCTGTAGGCGCCGCGTTCCAGGTGATCTTGTGCTCCAACCCCTCGACCGGTTTTCAATGGGAGGAGGCCAGAATCAGTGATCCGACTGTGTTGGAGGAACTGTCTCACGAATTTGTCTCTCCCGAAAGCAAGTCACCACCACCGCCTGGAACGCCTGGTCAGGATGTGTGGACCTTCAAGGCGCTCAAGGCGGGTGAAAGCACCATAGCCGTGGACTACGGCCGGCCCTGGGAGGGTGGTGAGAAGGGAGAGTGGACGTTCGTCTTGAACGTGGCCGTCGAATGAGGAGTGTTGACATGAGAGCTTCGCTCAAAGGCGACGAGGGCAGGGGGCCGCGCGATTCTGTGATCGAAGTCACCATCAGGTCCCATGTGGAGGTTGAACTGATGGCCGAGTCGGGCGAAAATGAACGCCTGGCTTTCGACATCGTGCCCGATGCCGATGCCGAGGCCGACTTCGACGCCGGGTTCCTGGGCGCAGGGACTCCCCTGGCACGGGCGATCTTGGGCGCGAGCGTGGGC
>DAOUMD010000274.1:0-5128 GCA_034412795.1 Anaerolineae bacterium | reverse complement strand
TTGGATTATGAATAGAGCGGTTGTGGCTGTGGTGGGTGGTGGTATGTGCTCCTCGGAGGAGGCGGCGCTGGCCGAGGCGGTGGGGCGTGGCCTGGCCGAGGCGGGTGCGACGCTCATCTGTGGTGGGATGGGTGGCGTAATGGCGGCCGCCTGCCGGGGTGCCAAGTCGGCGGGGGGACTGACGATTGGGGTGTTGCCCGGTTATAGCGCGACGGACGCCAACCCCCACGTGGATGTGCCGATTGTGACCGGCATGGGCGAGGCGCGTAACGTGGTCATCGTGCGCACGGCCATGGTCGTCATCGCCGTGGGCGGTGAGTTCGGCACGCTGTCCGAGATCGCCTTTGCGCTCAAGCTGGGACGCCCGGTGATCGGGCTGGGCACCTGGGAGCTGGCTAAGGAGGGGCGAGCGGCGGAGGCCATCGTCAAGGCGCGAACGGCGGAAGAGGCGGTGCGGCTGGCGTTGGGTGCAGTTTCTGGGGCAAATGCGGACTATCGTCCGCTTTGAGCTTGCAAGAAAGCATCTTAGCTCATGTTCAGAACTAGTGATTGCTCTCACTGGATTGCCAAATCCGCCGTGAGCGTCAAAGACACGTTTGCACTTGTTCTGAACATGAGCCAGCATCTTATTCTGACGTAACTTCATAGCTCAAGAATCTGAAGTTACTTTCGAAAATCAACGAGTTGGAAAAAATGAGCGACAAATACATCGACCCATCGGTCTGTAGTGATTTTATCGCAGCTATTTTGGGGCAACTGGGAGCAGGGACGCCCACGGCGGAACGTTGGGCCGAGCTTCTGGTCGAGACGTCGTTGCTGGGCTTTGATACGCACGGTATCTGCATGCTGGATCGCTACGTGAAGCACATCCAGGCGGGTGGGATCGACCTGGCAGCCGAACCGCGCATCATAGGCGACAGTGGGTCTTGTGTCCGCATGGACGGCCAGGTTGGCCTGGGGCACATCGCCGCTGATGAGGCGATCAGGATTGCCGTCGATCGGGCCCAGCAGCATGGCATATCGTGTGTCACGGTGAAGAATTGTAATCACATCGGGGCTTGTGGGATATACGCGCGTCAGGTGGCGGCCCAGGATTGTGTCGGTATCTGCTCAGCGGTGAGCAAGGCGGGCATAGCTCCCTGGGGCGGGAAACAGGCGATTCTGGGGCTGAATGTAGTTGCCATAGCGGCCCCAATCGCGGGAAAAGCTGACTTCCTACTGGATATCGCCATGAGCCGGACGGCCATGGGCCGGATCACACGGGCGTTGGACCTGGGCCAGCCCATCTCAGACAGGTGGGCTCTGGACGCGGACGGCAATCCCACCGCCGACCCCGTCGAGGCCAAGCACGGCACCCTGCTCCCCATCGGAGAACATAAGGGGTATGGCCTGGCTATGGCCGTGGAGATGCTGGCCGTGCTGCTGGGCGGAGGGAAATTCGGTTATCAAGCCACGAGCTGGATCCAGCGGCCGGAAGAGCCCATGGGGCAGAGCTTTATGGCGATAGTCATCGACATCCGGCGCTTTGTTGAGCCTGGTGAATTCAAGAGTCGCTTCCAGGTGTGGGCGGAATTACTGACCAACTCTCCGACACGAGACGGCTTCGAGTGCATCTATTATCCAGGTGAGATCGAAGCGGAGACGTATGCACGCAGAATGGCAGAGGGGATACCCATCGACAGCTATACACAGGAGATGTTCAAGGGGCTTGCTGAGCAGTTCGGAGTCGAAGCCCCCCAATCAGACTAGGCCGTGTTGACATTTGAGTCTTTGCGCCTGAGAACCCCGCAACAAATAACGACTCTACGCGGATTAGTGGGGTGGGTGAGCAATTCAGATTGCCAAAAGAGGTCATGTCATTCTGAGCCATAGGCGAAGAATCTCGTCTTACAAGGGAAAATGAGATCCTTCGCTCCTGACGTCACTCAGGATGACATGCTCCACAAATGGCGTTACACCCCACTATTTTGCGTAGACCCCAAATAACGAAATGTATCTCTGGGAATGCGCAAACGTCAACACTACCTAGATCGTGACTTTTTCTCAAAGTGTCAGGTGGCTAGAATACCGACCACGATATCCACGTCCAGTGCCCCGGGCCTCTGGCAAAACTGTTCTTGCAAACCTAAGGGTCCGTAAATATATAAGTTCCCGCACCTAAATTATGTCATTTCGAGCGATAGCGAGAAATCCCCATCAGCGTTGGCCGCGCAATCAACCTTGAGAGGGATTAAGCCCGTCGGTCGAAATGACACACGGGAAGTTATTCTTTTATGGACATAGTCCCCAAATTATGTGCTTGCATGCATGTTCTACATCGACGGGCAGGTTTTCGCTGAATGAAATGAGTTTAGGTGATGCGTATTCATCACTTCTGGCGGCTTAAAGGCCCCGCCAATGTTCCTAAAAGCATAGAACAAATGCTCAAGCACATAATTTGCAGACTATGTCCTTTTATGAACCCTTAGATCATGGAGTCTAGAGTGGATGATGGCTTATCAACCTGGTTTAGTGGTACTTCTTGGTTCAGGTGAAACATCCGCCACAATCCGTAAAGTCTACAACTGGTTGTTTGAGCGTTCAGACTCACCCATTCATATCAGTATTCTGGAAACGCCGGCCGGCTTTGAACCGAATTCGGATCGCGTCGCGGGACAAATCGCTGACTTTATGGAGAAACATCTACAGAATTTTCGTCCTTGTATCTCGGTGGTGCCAGCCCGCAAGCGAGGTACACCTTTCAGCCCTGATGACGCTGAGATCGTCACGCCACTGCTCGAGGCCGATGTAATAATGATGGGGCCAGGCAGCCCAACTTATGCGGTTCGGCAGTTAAAGGGGAGTGTAGCATGGCACACTGTGAATGCCCGTCATCGTCTGGGTGCTAATTTGGTTTTTGCCAGCGCCGCTACCATCGCTTCAAGCACTCACGCCTTGCCGGTGTACGAAATCTATAAGGTGGGTGAAGATCTGCATTGGAATCCGGGACTCAACTTCTTCGAACCATTTGGCCTGTCGCTGGTCTTTATCCCTCACTGGAACAACAACGACGGTGGTGTCGAGCTTGATACCAGCCGCTGTTATATGGGCCGGTCTCGCCACAACCAACTTGCCGGGATGCTCCCTACCGATCTAACCATCGTCGGTATAGACGAGCACACGGCGCTGGTGGTTGAACTGTCCGCCGAAACCTGTCAAGTCATGGGGAATGGTAATGTCACCCTGGTTCAGGGGGGACAAGAGAGGGTTTTCCTTACCGGACAGACATTTGACATTCGCGAATTGGGTCCCTACCACACCCCTTCTGATCTGAAAACGGGCATTCCTTACCAGGTTTGGGATCGGATAGTCACCGCCCGGGCTGAGGCCGAACGGCAGGAAAGTGAACCATCCCCGCCCCCAGAGGCAATCTCTCTGCTCGAGGAACGTAGTGCCGCTCGTGCCCGGAAGGATTGGAGTGTTGCCGACGCGCTCCGCAGCAAAACTGAAGCAATGGGCTGGAAGATACTGGATACGCCCGAGGGGCCGCGACTCGAACCGAAGTGAAAGCCCGTGGGAATAAATCCCAAGGCTAAGCAAAATGGGGTGCCGTTCTATAGCCCTGTGACCTCATCGCGGGGGCGGGCTTCGTCATACGCAAGCGGTGCTTGGTCTGCTACAATCGGGGCGCCGTCCTGTGTAGTTGGAGCCTCGTCGCCAATGCTCACCGGCGTGGGCGGCGCGCCGAACTCCAGCCCGCTCCGCTCCCAGGCGTGGATGATCCCGGTGACCATTTGCATCAGCAGCCAGCTCAGACCGAAGGACCAGACAAAGATGGCAACCGCTCCTACCAATTGAGCCACCATCTGTCCCGGCCAGCCAGAGGCGTAGCCTGGTGCTACGATCAAGCCCGACACGCCCTGACCTTCCACCCCCAGGTAACTTTCCTCGCCAACCCCGTTCCAGCCGACGCCGTACCGCCCGCTGGCCACCAGGGCCAGGAGCAATAAGCCCAGGAGCGCCGGGAGACCGAAGGTCCCCAGTGTGCTCGCGGTGTCGTCCAGACTCAGCACGTGGTCGAAGAGGTAGATGAGGGGAGGTAGGATAAGTCCGACAACCAGTCCGGCCAGCAGCGCCGACCAGGCGGGTATGAAGGCGGCACCGGCCGCCGCCACGACCAGCCCGGCCACCAGACCGCGGGCCGACATCAACGGGTTCAGGTGACTGGTCGTAAACCAGCTATACAGACCGGCTGTGAGGGCGCCACCCAGCGCACCCAGCACGAGGTTGACGGCCATAACGACAGGCAGAGTATCCACGGCGGTGGGTTGCTGGGTCATAAACCCGCTTCCCATCCAACCGGTAACCATCAATGTGGCGCCCAGCAGCCCCAGCAGTGGGAGGTGTACGGGCGGCATGGGCACGAGATGCGGCTCATCCGGCGCTGGCTCGTCGTCCCCTGTGGCTTCCAGGTCTGTGGCAGACATGTCGTTCGCAACCGGCGCCGCAACCGGCGCTGCATCCGGCCCTTCGCCGGTTGACCTGTTTCGGAAGACGAGCAAAGCGGCCAATGCCGCGCTAGCACCGGCCAAGACTACCTGCCCGCCCCCTCCGGCGTCTACCAGGCCGTGACCTATGCTCAGGTTGCCCCCCAGGTTGGCCAGCCAGCCGCCCCCCCAAATCCAGTTGCCGGTGATTGGATAGATCAGACCCCCCATCAACAGGCTAATCAGGAGGGCCACCCAACGCTGGACGCGGCCTTGCAGCGCGAAGTATGGAATGAGGGCTGCCACGCCGAGCAGTGGAAGTTGGGAGAGGAACAGCGTCAGCGCGCCAGCGGTGGAGGCGTCGTCCAGCATGAAGAATCCCTTGAGGCCGATCATGCCCCAACCGGTGCCCCAGGTGGTATCGAGTAGTGAGTATTCCAGGTAGAGCCCGGCCAGGTCGGGGTTGTCATAGAACACGGCGATGCCGCCGAATTGGAAGGCGAAACCGAGCGCAAAGTAAGCTAAGGTCGCCAGCCCCCAGGCGACCAGTGCGCCCGTCGCTGCCGACACTGCCCTCTCCTCTGGAAAAGCGGCAGCGCTCAAAAGGATCAGGCCGATGGGCAGCAAAAAGGTAAACGCGACGGCCAGGATCTTCCAGTCTG
>DAOUMD010000273.1:0-17470 GCA_034412795.1 Anaerolineae bacterium | reverse complement strand
TGCGCTGGTCACGCAACGGGGCTCAGAATATGCTGGCTCTACGCGCCGAATACCTGAGTGATCGTTGGGATCAAGCCTGGCAACTCACTCTTGCCGCTTGATTTCGCCCCCAAATCTGAACGCACCCCTCTCAAGACGATCATTGACAGATGAATGAATTCCTGGTATAATTTTTTTACGTAGAGGAAACACCCTGTGGAGAAAGTAATCGAGGCCATTGGGCAGCGAATTAAAGAACTCCGCTCGCAGAAGAACTTAACCCTCGAAGAACTGGCAGAGCGGAGTGGTTGTACCCCTGGGTTCCTATCACAAATCGAACGCAATAGAGCCGCTCCCTCGATTGCCACGCTGGATGCCATCGCCGAAGCACTAGATACCAGAGTCTCTGATTTCTTCCCTGATACCATTAAGACAGCCAAAATTGTCCGTCATAACCAACGCGAGACGTTCCAATTTGAGGGTTCTTCAACTGTCTACTCGTTACTATCCACCAAATTCCCACACGCGGCAATTGATGCCTTCTTGATGATGGTCATACCTGCCAGAGAAGCTTTGCCCACAGATGAAACACGTGCTCACGTGGGAGAGGAGTTTTTCTGTGTCTTGCAAGGCGTAATGCGTTTTTGGTATAACGACACATTCTACGATCTTTATCCGGGCGATACTGTCCATTTTAGATCAACTGTGAAGCACCGTCTGGAGAATAGCGGCGATCGACCCGTGGTTCTTCTCAGTCTTATCACCCCCGCCATCTTCTGATATTGTTACTGAACCGGGGATGGTTCACTATTTGGTTGACACTTTTTACCGATCAAATTAAGCGAACTAATCTCGTAAAACGTAAAACGTGATGCGTGAGTAATCCACCGAAATTATCTGCACTGTTCTGGTGTTGCTATGAAGTCTGGAAGCCCGCGGCTCCGTGTAATTTATTTCGGTGGATTACTTGAAGGCACATTCGCCAGGCGCATTCGCCCAGAATCATCACGTTTTACGCCCTACGTTTTACAGATGTGTCTGGCAAAGCAGGCCAAATTGTCAACCAGTTCTCTTGGCAAAATGAACCATGCCTACTACTCGGTATCTCATTGTAGTTGTTGAGCATAGCCAGATGCCGTTATCCTTGGATATGGGCCGAAGTTAATCATATGCATATGGTGGAGTAATTTGTGGGAGAAAGTATCGGCGAACGAATAAAAACCTTGCGACAGGAGCAAGAGCTGACGTTGGCTCAGTTAGCCGAAAAATCCAATCTTTCGGCCAGCCATCTGTCACAGGTTGAACGAGATAAGTCAACCCCGTCTCTGATGACTCTTGCCAGTATCGCCCGGGCGTTAGACATCAATCTACGCGATCTGTTTGAGTCGGAAGGGGATCAGATCCACATCGCACGAGTAACCGACGGACTCGAAGAAATTAGTGATACTTCTCCAGTGGTGAGGCTGCAACTGACAAGTCCCAACAGTGGCTGGAATCTGGAAGTGAATCAGTTAACTCTGCACCCCAAAGCCCTGTGTCTGGAGTTTGAACCTTACGCTGGAGAAGTACTGGGATTTGTGTTGGATGGTGTCTTGGTGCTCGTGATTGATGATAAACAATTCGAGCTCCAAGCGGGAGACAGCATCCACTACGATGCCAATCAGCCATACCGCTTATATTGCGGTGGCGATTGCCCGTGCACAGTCATCTGGTGCAACTCACCTCCCCGAAACGACGGAGTTGCAAGTTTCGTAACTGAGAAATCAGACGGAAATACCTTCAAATAAAGCCTATATAGCGCAATACGTCCGTTCGGAGAGTCAGCCAAGCCCTCCCAACCTGGTCAAATGACCTTCCGACTGTTCAAGAAGAAGGAGGTAACCTATCGAAAATCAAAGCTCGTCAGCCCGCGATCCAACACCACTATTAATTAAGGAGGTGAAGACATGAACCTGATGCGAAAAGGACAAACGTTTCTTGTGCTGATTCTGCTGGTAGCGTTACTGCTGGCTGGCTGCGCCCCAGCTCCGACACCCGCTCCACCTGAAGCGGAAGCACCGGAAGCGACCGAGGCAGCCCCGGCCGCAGAAGAAGCAGTCGAGGAAAAGCCAAGCACTCTGAGGGTCACCTTTTCCTGGCCGACGTTCATAGACCCCGCTGTGGGGAGCGATTTCTCCAGTTCTACTTCGCTGGCCAATATTTACGACACCCTGGTCTTCCCTAATGCTGCCGGTGGGACCGACCCGTGGCTGGCCGAGTCCTGGGAAGTCTCTGACGACGGTCTGACTTACACCTTCAAGCTACGCGAAGGGGTAAAGTTCCACGACGACAGCGAGTTGTTGGCCAGCGACGTGGTCTACAGTTTCAACCGTCTCCAGGAAATCGGTGAAGGCTATGCCTACCTGATCACCGGCGTCGAAAGCGTAAGCGCCCCTGACGACTACACGGTTGAGTTCAAGCTGGAGCAGCCCAGCGGTCTCTTCCTGCCCAGCCTGGTGCGTCTGTACATCGCCAACGAGGACCT
Source organism: Anaerolineae bacterium (assembly GCA_034412795.1). Classification (GTDB taxonomy): domain Bacteria; phylum Chloroflexota; class Anaerolineae; order 4572-78; family NAK82; genus JAUVPY01. The sequence goes on along the minus strand of DAOUMD010000273.1, from coordinate 14,967 downwards.
GGTCCGTGCCAACACGAAAGAGGAAGGGCCGTATGGCGAGGAGGGCGACTACGGCAAGGACTGGCTGTTGACTAACGACGCTGGCTCCGGGCCGTACCAGGTGGTGGAGTTCCCGCTCGAAGAGTATCTCTTGATGGACAAGTTCGAGGACTGGTGGAATGTGGAAGCGTTCAATCCCAATGCGCCCGACCAGGTCCGTTTCATCGCCACCACCGAGACAGCAACCGTTCGCTCGCTGATGGACGACGGTGAGTTGGAGATCACCGACCAGTGGCAGACCGTCGAGGCCCTGGAAGCTCTGGACGGTATGGAGGGGATTGATATTACTGCTTTCCCGACCATGACCTCCTTCTATTACATGATGAACACCACCAAACCGCCCCTGGATGATGTGCACTGCCGGCGGGCGGTCGCCTGGGCCTTCGACTACGACCAGGCCGTCGCTCTGGAATGGCCCGGTACCCAGCAGATGGTGGGGCCGGTGCCGCAGACCGTGGGTGGTCACAACCCGGACGTGTTGGTCTACAAGCGCGACCTGGATAAGGCACAAGAGGAACTGGCGCAATGCCAGTACGCCGATAGCATACAAGACTACTCGATTGAAGTCGTATGGATCGCCGACGTGCCCGCCGAGGAGAAGTGGGCATTGCTATTCCAAGCGAACATGGCCGATATCGGGATCCCGGTGGAGGTTGTCTCGCAACCATGGCTGAGCGTGGTGGAGAACACCAGCGCGCAAGATACCAGTCCGCACATCGTGACCATCTACGTCTCGACCGACCTGCCGGAGGCGGGGTTGATGCTGCAACAGCGCTACCACTCCAGCACGGCCAACACCTGGCAGCAGAACGAGTGGCTGCTGAACGAGGAGATCGACGCCGCCATCGAGGATGCCCTGGCGACTGTTGACCCGGAGGAACGTTTCGCCAAGTACCAGGTCCTCCAGGACCAGATTGCCGAGTTGGCGCCGTCCCTCTTCCTCTACGATCAGCTCGAGAAGCACGCTGTGGCTGACTACGTGGACTGGAAACCCGAGGAGAACAGCTCGGTGATGGGTTACCAAATCTACGTGCCTCGGATAGGGGTGACGCCCCAATAAGGTCTGAGCTTCAGAAACCAGGTTTTTTGGAAAAAACCTGGTTTCTGAGACATAGGGAAAAGACCCCAGGGGTGTGCGAACCGTTCGGCTGAGCGTTCGACCGAGCTCACGCCGAGGGCTCACGTCGAAGCCTGAGGTTCGCCTGAAACCCCTGGGGTCTGGATACACATGAAACGTGAGGGTACCATAGCCTATGCAATTGATCAGTTTTCTTGGCCGTCGTGCCTTTCAAGCCATATTCGTATTGCTCGGTTTATCGATATTGATCTTTGTCATCGCCCGCGTGCTGCCGGGCGACCCGGCCCGCACTGCGCTAGGCGCGCGCGCGCCCCAGTGGGTGGTAGACAGGCTGCGTGAGGACATGCACCTCAATGACCCCATCCACGTACAATATGTCTACTGGCTGAGCGATGCCGTGCAGGGCGATTTCGGCATCTCGCTGGTCACCCGGCGCAACGTGGCCGACGACATCAAAGAGTTCTTCCCGGCCTCGCTTGAACTGGTTCTGTTTGCCGGTCTCATCACCGGCGTGGCCGGTATCGGTCTGGGGACGCTGTCGGCCCGGCATAAGGATAAGTGGATAGACAACGCTGTACGTATCTTCTCCTACGCAGGCGTGGTGACGCCTGCTTTCGTATTTGCCATCCTGTTTCTGCTCTTATTTGGATTGGTGCTCGACTGGTTCCCGACCATTGGCCGGCTGAGCGAAGGTGTTCCCCGGCCACCGACTGTCACGGGTATGATGACGGTCGACTCCCTGCTGGCCGGGCAGTTCGCGACCTTTTGGGACGCCCTCAAACACCTTATCCTACCTGCGCTGGCGCTGGCCATGGGCTCCATGGCCCAGGAGGCGCGTCTCACCCGCGCCACCATGTCTGATAACCTGACCAAAGACTACATCGCCAACGCACGCGCCCTGGGCGTCCCGGAGCGGAAGGTGACGGGCCGCTTTCTGCTCAAGGTATCTCTCATTCCCACCGTCTCTATTTTTGGCCTGGACTTTGCCGCCAATCTGAGCAACGCCTTTCTGGTCGAACTCATATTCGTCTGGCCAGGCATATCGCGCTACGGGGTAAACGCCATGCTGCGCAAGGACTTGAATGCCATCTCAGCCGTCATCCTGATACTGGGCGTGACTTTTATCACCGTCAACCTCATAGTCGATCTGGTCGTCAGATCGCTCGATCCCAGAATTCGATTGCGTTCGGCAAGGAGTGATTAGCCAGATGGTTCAGCAGATCCAAGTCGAAGAGTTGGCACCAAGTACAAGGCGGCAGCAGGTAAGAGAACTCCAGCGAAAACACCGGAGAGAGAATCTGGGGCGTTCCTGGTACAAGTTCTCACGCAACCCATTGTCCATCATTGGTGGCACGACCGTAGTGGTGATTGTCTTACTGGCAATATTCGCTCCTTTCGTAGCGCCTTACCCTGAGCACGCCAAGCCATTCACCGATTTCGCCAACGCCAGCCGCCCCCCAAGCTGGCAGCATCTCTTCGGGACGGACGAGATTGGCCGCGACATATTGAGCCGGGTGATCTTCGGCTTCCGCTTCTCCCTCTCTATGGGCCTGGTGGTGTTGTCGATCGTGGTTCCGGTCGGCGTGCTGCTAGGCCTGATCGCGGGCTACTATAATGGCACGTGGGTGGATACGACCATCATGCGGGTTACCGACATCTTCCTGGCCGTACCCCCCTTGATATTGGCGCTGGCCATCGCCTCGGTGCTCGAGCCCAATCTGTTTCATAGCATGATCGCGGTCACGTTGATGTGGTGGCCCTGGTACACGCGCCTGGTCTACGGGCTGACAAGCGCCCAGCGCAATGAGTTCTATGTCGCCTCGGCAGAGACCACCGGCGCCAGCACACCCCACATCCTCTTTCGCGAGATTTTGCCCAACATGGTCTCACCCATCTTCACCAAGATAAGCCTGGACATGGGTTGGGTGATCATCATCGGCTCTATGCTCAGCTTCGTCGGGCTGGGCGTGCAGCCGCCCAAGCCCGGCCTGGGAACTATGGTGGCCAGCGGGGCCAAGTACCTGCCGGACCAGTGGTGGATCGCAATCTTCCCCGCCCTGGGCATCGTGGTCGTCGTGCTCGGCTTCAATCTGCTGGGCGACGGTCTGCGTGACCTGTTCGCCGCCGAGGAGGTCTAACGTGCCCACACCCCCCCTACTGGAAATCAAGGATCTACGCGTTGACTTTAAGGTCTACGGCGGCGTCCTCAAGGTGCTGGATGGTGTCCACTTCTACGTCAACGCTGGCGAAAAAGTCGGGCTGGTGGGCGAAACCGGCTGTGGCAAGACCACCACTATGAAGTCCATCTTGCGCATCCTGCCTATGCCCCCAGCGCGCATCAGCGGCGGCGAGATTTTCTTCAAAGACCAGGACATACTCAAAATGCGGAATAGAGATCTGGGTAAGGTGCGGGGCGGTGGCATCTCGATGATCTTCCAGGACCCAACCGCCGCCCTCAACCCAGTCTTTACCATCGGCGAGCAATTGGGCGCGGTGGTCCAGCACGCCAGCCCGACCAACAGCAGGCTTTCGAAACGACAGATTCGGGAGAAAGCCATCGTCCCCTTGAAAGAGGTGGCACTGGCCGACCCGGAACGCCTGTTGGACAGCTATCCCATCCAACTTAGCGGCGGCATGCGCCAGCGGGTGTGCATTGGTATGGCGCTGGCCACCGACCCGGAACTGCTCATCGCCGATGAGCCGGGCACCTCGTTGGATGTCACCATCCAAGATCAGGTCCTGCGCCTGCTGCACGGCCTGGTGGAGAGGAAGGGCACTTCGGTTATCCTCATCACGCACACCCTGGGCGTGGTGCGCGAGACGACCGACCGCGTGTACGTGATGTACGCCGGCAACATGGTTGAGGTAGCGCCCACCCATAAGCTATTCGCAGAACCGCTCCACCCCTACACCCAGGGCTTGATGCAGGCGGTGCCCAAGTTGACCGGGGGAGGCATCGCCGAAGGCATTCCGGGCCGGATACCGAGCTACCTCAACCCACCGCCCGGATGCCGCTTTAACACGCGTTGCCCACATGTGATGGACATCTGCCGACACCAGAAACCTCCCTACTTCAACTTAGATGAGGACCACCAGGTGGCCTGTTTCCTATATGACCAGAGCCCCGATCAGCACAAGGAGGAGACTCCCTCGATATGACCGACGACACCTTGGAGGTCAAGGACCTGAAAGACAACGTCTCGAAGGCCAAGGGCCTGAAAGACGACATCTTAACGGTCAAAGACCTGAAAAAACATTTTGTTATCGGCCAAAAAGGCACAGTAAATCGCAAGCCGATCACGGTCAAGGCCGTGGACGGTGTTTCATTCAGCATGCGCGCAGGCGAGACTTTTGGTCTGGTCGGTGAATCGGGTTCGGGCAAGAGCACGGTGGCCTACATCACCGTCGGCATGTACCAGCCCACGTTGGGGACGATCTATTTTCGAGATCAAGATCTGTTCGCCGACAGCAAAGGGCGGTCGGTGGCCCTCAAAAAGGAGATCCAGATCGTCTTCCAGGATCCCGGCTCATCACTTAACCCGCGCCGCAGCATCAACCAGATTCTGGAATTGCCGCTTCGCATTCATCAGCCGGATAAAGACTGCCTCGACGAAGTCTTGCGTCTGCTGGATATGGTGGACTTGCCGCCGGAATACATGCATAAGTATCCGCAGTCACTGAGTGGGGGTGAGAAACAGATTGTGGCTGTCGCCAGGGCGCTGGCGACCGATCCCTCGCTCGTGATACTGGACGAGCCAACCTCAGCCCTGGACGTCTCGGTGCAGGGCAAGGTCATTAACCTGCTCATCAGGCTCCAGCGTGAGTTTAATCTGACCTACCTGTTCATCACCCACGACCTGAGCCTGATGCGCAACGTCGCCTCGCGGGTGGCCATCATGTATCTGGGCAAGATTTGCGAGGTGGCCGAGGCCGCCGAGTTCTTCCAGAACCCGCAGCATCCCTACACCCAGATGTTGCTGTCTTCTATCCCGGTTGTCTCAGAGGAGGAAGAGGCAGCCAAGCCTGCGAAGATTATTCCAACCGGAGAAATCCCCAGCCCGGTCAACGTTCCTCCGGGTTGCAGCTTCCACACGCGCTGCCCGTATGTGATGGACGTGTGTAAGCAGGTAGATCCGGTGATGGTAGAGACCGACGCAGGTCACGTGGCGCGCTGCCACCTGTTCGAGCAGAACCCGGTTCCTGTGGCAGAGGAGATGGCCGGGGGATGAAGCCTCCCGGCTAAAAAACCAGCGCCCCATCAACGGGCCTAATCCCACGCACGCGCCCGCCGGACACTTGCGCCGTATGCAATGCAGGTATCCGCGACCCGGCGGTCTGGCCTGGCGGCGCAGACCACAAACAATCGCCGTTATTAACCAACTAACCAACCATCCAACTAACCAACCATCCAACCATCCTCCACGAAAGGTAATTCCCTATGCGCGTAGCAAGCGATATCGGCGGCACCTTTACCGACCTCGCCTACCTCGACGAGAGAACGGGTCGCGTGGGCACGACCAAGGTGGCCACCACGCCGACGAACTTTGCCGAGGGGGTCGTCGAGACGCTGCGCAAAGCAGAGCTAACCGTACCGGATACCAATTTCTTTGTGCACGGCTCGACCGTCATCATCAACGCCTTGACGGAGCGCAAGGGTGTCAAGACAGGTTTGATCACGACCAAGGGCTTCCGCGACGTGCTGGAGATCACGCGCGCCAACCGCCCCGACGTCTACAACATGTATTACACCAAGCCCAAGCCCTTCGTGCCACGCTATCTGCGCCAGGAGGTGGAGGAGCGCGTCAACTACAAGGGCCAGGAACTTACCCCGCTCGACCAGGACGACGTGCGCCGGGCGGTGGAGAAGCTCAAGGCCGAAGGGGTGGAGGCCATTGCGGTGTGCTTCCTCCACTCTTACGCCGACCCCAGCCACGAAATCGAGTGTGGCGAGATCATCAGCCAGATGGCGCCCGGCATCCCGCTCACGCTATCGCACCAGATCACCCAGGAGTGGCGTGAGTACGAGCGGACCAGCACCGTGGTGCTCAACAGCTACGTACACCCCATCGCCCAGGCCTACCTGGACCACCTGGAGGGCGACCTGACGCACATGGGGATGGATAGCTACACGCTGCACGTGATGCAGTCCAACGGCGGCAGCGCAACCTTTGAGGCGGGTAAGGCAGCCCCTATCAACCTGGTCGAGTCGGGGCCGGTGGCCGGCGTCATCGGCGCAGCCTTCATCGGCGAGATGATGGGCGAGCCGAACGTCATCTCCCTGGACATCGGCGGCACCACGGCCAAAACCTCTCTGGTTGAGAAGGGTACGCCCAAGATCACCACCGAGTACAAGATCGAGCACCGGCGTGACTATGCCGGGTATCCCATCCTGGCCCCCACCATCGACATCGTCGAGATCGGCGCCGGCGGCGGCTCGATTGCCTGGCTCGACAAGGCGGGCGCGCTGCGAGTAGGCCCGGTCAGCGCCGGGGCCGACCCCGGACCGGTATGCTACGGCTGGGGAGGTGACCGGCCAACCGTGTGCGACGCCAACGTCCTGGCGGGGCGCATCAACCCCGATTACTTCCTGGGCGGCGAGATCCCGCTGGACGTCAAAAAGGCCGAGGCAGCCATGAGGCCCATCGCCGACGCGTTTGATATGAGTATCGAAGGGGCGGCCATGGGCGTCATCCGCATCGCCGACGCCAACATGATCAACGCACTCAAACTGGTCTCGGTGCGGCGCGGCCATGACCCGCGCGACTTTGTGCTCGTCGCCTTCGGCGGCGGCGGCGCGATGCACGCCGGTGCGCTGATGCGCGAATTGCGCGTCAAGAAGGTCATCATCCCCACCCAGCCCGCCGTCTTCTCCGCCTGGGGTATGTTGATGACCGACCTGCGCCGTGACTACATCCGCACCCTGATCACCCGCACCGACCAGGTCGCGCCTGAAAAACTGAACGGCATCTACGCCGAGATGGAAGAGCAGGCCATGCAAGACCTGGCAGCGGAGCGTGTGGCGGAGGGCGACATGGATGTGCGGCGTTTCGCCGACATGCGCTACGCGGGTCAGGAGCACACCGTCAAGGTGCCGCTGCCGGCGGGCCAGATCACGCCCGGCGTCATGCCCGATATCAACGAACGTTTCCACACCCTGCACGAACAGGCCTATACCTTCCGATTGGACTCAGCGGTGGAGCTGGTCAACTTCCACGTCACCGCCCTGGGGCGCGTGGCCAAGCCCGAGTTCAAGAAGCTCGATGGGCGTGAAGGGGACTTCTTGGACGCTGCGAGGAAGGGGACGCGCCGCGTCAACTTCGACGAGCTGGGTTTCCATGAGGCGGCCATCTACGAACGCGACCGGCTGCCGGTCGGCGCCAGCATCGCAGGCCCGGCCATCGTCGAAGAGCCGGCCTCGACCACGGTCGTCTTCCCCGACCAGCGGCTGACGCGGGACGAGTATGGGTTCCTGCACATAGAGATGGTTGACTAAATGAGGGTGCTAAGAAACCAGGTTTTTTGGCCAATTCGTGTAGGTGACTTCTGAAGCGTTTCGTGGCACATGGGTAAAGCCGCCGCGATCTGGCGAAAAACCTGGTTTCTATACTTCAGCCCTTTAGGGAGAATACCACTAAAGGAGACGAGCGTGGCAACACGACCCATAGACCCCTTCACCCTGGAGATCATCAAAGAAGGTCTGGTGGCCATCGGCGACGAGATGTTCGTCACCATGCAGCGCACCAGTATGAGCACCATCATCTACGAGGTTCTGGACTACGCCGTGGGCCTGACCGATGCGCACGGGAACCTGATCACCCAGGGCAACGGCGTGACCCTGTTCCTGGGCACGCTGGACTTTGGCGTGCGCAGCATTTTGGACAAGTTCGGCGCCGAGAATCTGGTGCCGGGCGACATCTTCATCACCAACGATCCCTACGAGGGCGGCGGCACGCACCTGTCGGACGTCTCGATCATCGCCCCCATCTTCTACGACGGCCAACTGGTCGCCTTTGCCGCCAACAAGGGCCACTGGACCGAAGTGGGCGGTATGGCGGCCGGGAGCTGGACCACCAACTCCACCGAGATTTACCAGGAGGGCTTGCAATTTCCCGGCATCAAGATCTTCGAGGAGGGGAAACCCATCCAGCCGCTGATCGACCTCATCCGGGCCAACGTGCGCACGCCGGACATGACCATCGGCGATATGTACGCCCAGGTGGCTTCGATGCGCATCGCCGAGCGGCGCTTCCGCGAGCTGTGCGACAAGTACGGCCTGGACACGGTGACCAGCGGCATGGAGGCCTGGCTGGATTACACCGAGCAACTGACGCGCCAGGAGCTGACCAGGCTGCCGGATGGCGTGTACGAAGCGGTGGACACCATAGACGACGACGGGATCGGCAACGGACCCTTTGAGGTGCGCGTCAAAGTCACCGTCGCGGGCGACCGCCTGGTGTGCGACTTCACCGGCACGCACGAGCAGGTGCCCGGCCCGGTCAACTGCACGCGGACCGGCCTATACTCCGGCGCGCGGGCGGTGCTGATGGGCCTGACCGATCCCTCCATTCCGGCCAGCGAGGGCTGCTTCCGCGCGCTGGAGGTGGTTTGCCCCGACGACACCATCTTCACTTGCAGCCGCCCGGCGCCGGTGTCCACCTACTGGGAGACGATGCTCTACGCCTCCGACCTGATCTGGAAGGCGATGGCGCCCGCCCTGCCCGACCGGCTGCCGGCCGGTCATTTCTTGAGCGTGTGCGGCACGGTGGTGGCCGGGGACCACCCGGATAGCGGCGAGTTGTTCCTGCTGGTCGAGCCGCAGGCGGGTGGCTGGGGAGCCGGGGCAGACAAGGACGGCGAGAACGGGCTGGTGTCCGTCGGCGACGGCGAGACGTACGTCATCCCCGTCGAGGTGTGCGAGACGCGCTACGGCGTGCTGGTGGACCAGTATGCGCTGGACATCGCCGACGGCGGCGCCGGGGAGTTCCGCGGCGGGCGTGGGCTGGTGCGCGACTATCGCATCACCGCCGACGAGGCATGGTTCACCGGCACCTTTGGGCGCTTCAAGTACCTGCCCTGGGGCATGGCCGGCGGGACGGAGGGCTCGCGGAACTACACCCAGATCCTGTTCGCCGACGGTCGCCAGCCGGACATCTTCGGCAAGACAGCCCAATACCACCTGCGGAAGGGTGACGTGGCGCGGCTGGTCACCGGCAGCGGCGGCGGCTACGGCGACCCGCTTAAGCGGCCGGTGGCGATGGTGCAGCGCGACGTGAAGAACGAGTACATCACGCTGGAGCAGGCGGAGCGGGAGTACGGCGTGGTGCTGAACGCGGAGACGTTGGAGGTTGAGAGGCTGGTGGGCGAGCGGGAGAAGTAAGCCACGAATTTTAGGTGACCGGCACCTGCGAATAGACTCTGTAGATGCAGATTTGAGGAGCCGCACCCCCCAGGTGCGGCTCCTGTTTTATGGCAAAGAGCAAAAGTGCTTGATGGCGCATAGGGCAATCGTGATCGCACTGGAGGACGTTTTCTTTTCATTGGTGAGGTAGAGAAAGTATTGCCGCAGTTCTTCGTCGCTGATTCGGTCCGGCGACTTGCCATAGTGCTCGACCAGTTGACGAACGGCGGCCACATAGGCCTCTATTGAATAATCCGCTAGGCTGATTCTGTGATATAATTAGGACAGTGAGGGCTTTCTCGATCTTGACTTGTTTCTCTCTCCACTCCCTCTCCCAAGCCCTCTTGTAAGCATAGCTACTTCGACTTGCAGTCCCTTCGGTTTGTGGCTTGCTGCTTTAGTCTTGGCTTTAAGCTTTTCGGCATTCTATACCCAAACATTTCCTGATAACACCCTGCTGCCGGTATTTAGGCAGCAGATCTTCTGTAGAGAGGCAAAGTATGAGAGGTGATGAATTTTTTGAACGAGTTGCCAAAAAGCCTCCTTTCTCGAAGATGCATCCTCAAGTTGCAGCCTTCTTTAAGGACTACCTGTCAAACGAAAAAGTTATGAGTTTCCACGATCGTTTTGTTCTGAACACTCATTTCCCACCATATCCGAGCCGTGCCTTTGACAACTTCGCAGAACATTTCAGTCAGATAGGTGACGTGAGTACAAGGCGGCTTTTTTCGGTAACATTGGCTGTCACCAATCGATGTGACTACAATTGTTGGCATTGCTACAATTTCGGCCGAAGTCAAGAAGATATACCGCTGTCTGCTTTGAAGGCAGTCGTTACCGAGCTTCAAGACCTGGGAGTCGTAAGGGTTGCGCTCTCCGGGGGCGAACCCTTACTTAGGGAGGATCTAGAAGAGATCGTTGGATCTTTTGACGAGAGAACCTTTTTGACTCTGAATACCACGGGGGCGGGTCTCACTTCCGAACGCGCCTCTGCTCTGAAGGAACATGGTCTTTTCGCAATTGGGGTCAGCCTGGATTCTACAAAGCCGGAAGAGCACGACCGACTGCGTGGCAAGAGGGGAGCTTTCCAGACCTCCCTCCAGGCCCTTCACCTGGCCGCAGAGAACGGTTTGTATCCTTATGTTATTGCAGTCGCCACCCAAGAGTTTCTCCTACCGAGCAGTTTCAGGTCGTTTATACGGTTCGCCTCTGAAGCGGGAGCTCTGGAGGTACATCTGCTCGAACCAAGTGCGACAGGAAAACTGGCAGGAAAATCTGAGGTACTTCTCAGTGAGGCTGATAGAAAACTCATTCTTCGCTATCAAAAGGAGATTGCACAGGACGATAACTTGCCCATTCTTTCGACCTTCACTTACCTTGAGTCGCCTGAGGCCTTTGGTTGTGGTGCTGGACTTACTCACCTTTATATTGACGGTAGTGGTGAAGTGTGTCCCTGCAATCTGGTTCCTCTGTCATTCGGGAACATTACTCATCAGCCCCTCCAAGGGATTCTCAGTAGAATGGGCCGTTTTTTCCAAAAACCGAGGCCGAGGTGCGTCGGACGCATTCTGTCGAACCACATAGATAGTGACCGATTGCCGATCAGGCCTGAGGCATCGATCGAAATCTGTGAGAAGTACTTGCCCAGCTCGCATTCAATTCCGCGTTTCTTTCAAATTCGAGCTGAGGCGCGGGAGGTTGGCAAGGAAGAGCTGAGATCTTCCTACAACCAGATACACGAGCACTACGATGAATTCTGGCTCAAGGAAGCTGCGAAACCTATAAGGGATCTCTTGGAACAGCTCTCCCTTACGGGTGATGAGCGCGTATTTGAGGCTGGTTGCGGTACTGGCTTTGCTACAGTACTGATTGCAGAGCAGCTAAAAAAGTCTGCTAATGTTGTCGCTGTTGATCTTTCTGAAGGCATGCTGGCCGTAGCCCGAAGCCGTGCTCAATCCAGAGGTATAAACAACATCAAGTTTGTTGCAGGGGATGCCCTTGAGATTCTGGACGCTGAAGGACCATTTGACATCATCTTCTCAAGTTGGGTTTTGGGCTACATTCCACTAAAAGCCTTTTTCAACCTTTCGAGCCGCACCTTAACGAAGCACGGCAAACTGGCGTTTGTCGTCCACAAAGAGAACTCTCCTCGCGAGCCGCTTCAGATATTTGAAGAACTTGTGACCCCAGATCCGTCTGTTTTGCTTAAGAGTGTTGCGTTTGACTTTCCCCGCGATATGAATCATGTGACATACGAACTGGCGTCGACAGGACTGGAAGTTGAGCATATTTGTGAAGGGAGCGTAATATTCCGTTACGATTCGCCGGAAGGAGTTCTGGAGCATCTTCTGAAATCCGGCGCAGGAACAGCGTTCTACGAAGCCATCGATCCCAACAGACGGAAGACCCTTGAGGAACAGTTTCTTAAAAGACTTGCTACGCCAAGAGGCCCAACAAAAGAGTACGAGGTGATCCACGACTATGTGTCTTGCATTGCAAGAAAACCATAGTCTTCGAAAGTGTTATGGATTAGTGTGGCGCGGGGTTAGGCGTAGAGCCCTGAATTAAAGGAAGCCAACTCAGGCAAGATGCCGAAGATAAGGCAAGATCGAGCCGCCACACAATCCTACTTGAACTAAGTCGGTTACTCCGAATGGGGCTAGCAGTTAGGTATACTGAACACCTTAACAGAGCCTTGGCCTCACCCCTCCACATCTTGTGTTAGGAGTGACGCGAATAGACCAAGATATAGAGGGGGTGCATCAGCCATCCGCAGGCGAAGCTCAAGCAGCCCTGTCCCCAACCTGTTACGCTCCCGATTTGGGGATTGATAGCAGAGGGTAACTATGTTATACTGAACGTCAATGGGGGATGGAGCGATGATTATTGAGGATAAAAAAGCGTAATGTGGAGCGCGGCGCTGGCAGTTGTCACCACTGGTGACAGGATTGGCCAACCTGGTGCGTCAAATTGTCACCATAAACAAAGTGAGGCGAAACGATGACAGACCAAACCACACCCCCCTGGTTGCGGCCGGTGGGGGATCCTGAGCGCGGCTTATACGTAGAGCTGAGGGAGGCGCCAGAACAGCCCTGGGAAGAGGGCCGACCTCAATTGGTGATCGTGCGCAAGGGCAGCGGCATGGTGGTAATTGACCTCGACGAAGCCCAGCCCCTGATTGACGTGCTAAGCCAGGCCGCGGCCGATCTAGAGGCGGATACGAACGGGAGGGAGGGCGATTAGGTCCCGCCGCGAAACCCGCCGAGCGAAAAGACGCCGGGGATCAACCGACCCCAGCGGGCGCCCTGGGCAGCCCTGATTGTGTCGCATAGGATACCTTGTGCAACCTGCTATCCTGCGCTGAGAGGTCCCAGTGCTCAAAACAGTTCATTTTTGGGGAAAGTCCAGGACTTTGATTGAAGGAGCGCCTGCTATGAAAAGACGACTCGGCGGCGTCTTGCGCCTGACGCGGTTCCAGGAATACATTTGTTTTGTCACCATTACCACTTTACTAGGCGCGGCTGTCGCTCGTGGCTCGTTTGGCTGGCGGCTGATCATTGTCCTGGTCGCTAACTGGCTGGCGGTGGGCTTTGCTTTCATGATCAACGATGTGGAGGACGCCCCCGACGACGCTTTGAACCCGGCCAAGGTCGAGCGCAACCCGGTCTCGGCCGGCGATCTCTCGGTGCGCTCGGGCCGGGCGGCTTCGTTCACAGGGGCCGTCGGCGCGGCCGCCCTGTACGCGTGGTTAGGGTTATGGCCGTTCGTGATCGGTATGACCTGCCTGGCGATCAGCTACCTCTACTCGTGGCGGCGCATCCGGCTCAAGGCCATTCCCGTCGCCGATCTGGTTTCGCACGCATTGATGCTGGCCGGCCTGCAATTTCTCGCGGCCTACCTCACCTTTGGCCGCGGCCTGGCCTGGCAGTGGGTCTTTCCTTTGACATTCGTTGTGGCGATCAGCCTGTACGGCCAGTTATTCAACGAGCTGCGCGATTTTGAAGGTGATCTCAAAGCCGGCGTCACCCATACGGCCAGCTTGCTCGGCCCGCGAGCGGCCCACCTCTTGATGATGACCTTTTTTTGTGTCGGCATCGTCTCGGCAACGACTACGGTGTTTGTCGTTCGGTTGATCCCGATGTGGGTGCTGCTCGGCATGGTGGCGCTGGCCGCTGTCTTTTTGTTGCGGCCGTTGTTAAAAGTCCGCCGCACTCAGTCAGCAATAGAATTGCAGCAACCATTCCAAAAGCCGCTCGAGGCGGCTGGGGCCGTTGCCCTGGCGACGTGGTTCGCGGGGCCGCCGGCGCTTTCTGTGTTATATTGGGAGATTATGCCAACCGCTCAGCGCTGGATGATCGTCATCGTTCAGTGGGGAAGGGGATGGTAAGGGATCATGAATGAACACGACAACATACCGTCATTTACCTTCTGACGGAAGAGATGAGACGATCTGGCCCGGTGTCACCCTGCTTAAAGCGCAGATGAACGCGGCACGCTCTCGCTGCCCTTTGAGCCGGGCGAACACCGGCGCATCGCCGTCAAGATCGAGGACGACCGGGGGGTTGAGAGTGTGAAAGTGTTGGAGGTGGAGTGATGATTGACGAGCAAACTCTGCAACAGGTAGTGCAGCGCATCGTCGCGGCGGCGCAGCCCAGCCGCGTGATCCTGTTCGGCTCTTACGGGCGCGACGACGCCGACGCCGGCTCCGACCTGGACCTGATGGTGATTAAACGGAACGTAGACAACCGGGGCGAGGAGATGATCCGTCTGCGCAAGGCGGTGGGCCACATCGGCGTCGGCGTGGATGTGTTGGTCTATTCGGAGACGGAATACGAACGGCGCAGCCAGGTGCCGGGGACCGTGCTCTATTGGGCGCGCAAGGAAGGGAGGCCGTTATATGAAGCCGCACATTGAGGAGGCGTGGCGCGCGTTGCGTCTGGCCGATCGCGATATCAAAGTGTTCGATATCCTGATGGAGGAGCCGGAGGCGCATCTCTCTATTGTGCTGTTTCACGCCCAGCAAGCGGTGGAGAAATCGCTCAAAAAGGAAATGGCCCGGACAACCATTGACCGCCCGATCATCAACTCGCCCTACACAGAGCCCTCCCGCCACTGGCGCTACGAGCGCGGCGCACCTTTTCGCTGGTCGAAGGCCGCCGCCCTGCGGGCCACATGGTCGCCTCGGAGAGTTCCAAAGCCATCGACGATCCGGGCCTATTTGTCGAGATTCCACGTGCGCCAAATTGTTACCTTGTTCAACCTGCTATCCTGCGCTGAGAGGTCCCAGTGCTCGAAACAGTTCATTTTTGGGGAAAGTCCAGGACTTGTAACTACTTTGACAATGTCACATTAGACAAATGTTCTACACGAAACGGGGTTTTTCGGCTGATCCATGTTCATAACACGACATTTGCCGCCGAGAGCACCGGTCTCGGACCTGCTCGGAGCTCGT
>DAOUMD010000272.1:0-45338 GCA_034412795.1 Anaerolineae bacterium | reverse complement strand
CTGTAGGATTGGGGCTGCAAACTCATTATACCAGGCTTATGTCTCGGGTGCTGTACTTTATGACTATCAATACGATACACTTCTTTGACTTTTAACCAACTTACCCACGAATTATTGGCAACATACGACGAGCTGACCGTGCGTGCAGGCTCACGAGAACCTACGAAGCGCGATGTGTGTTTTCATATGATCCAATGTGCACCGCGCTTCAAGTTCTTTGGAGATTATGTTGGAAAGATTTTGGACACCCTGGCGTATGCCTTACATTCTGAGTGACAAGCAGACCAGTCATTGCGTCTTCTGCCAGAAGCTGGCCGAGGGGCCCGAGCACGATGGGGAGAACTTCGTCCTCCTTCGCGCTCAGCATAGTTTTGTGGTTCTGAATCTGTATCCCTATAACAACGGTCACGTGTTGATTTTGCCCTACGAACACGTGAGCCGTCTGGAAGATTTGTCGCCCGAGGCTCAAGCAGAGATGATGCACCTGGTCTCATACTTAAGCAGACTCATGCGTCAGGCCATGAATCCAGATGGCTTTAACGTTGGTATCAACGTTGGCAAGGCAGCCGGCGCTGGTATTGACGACCACATTCACATCCATGTGGTGCCCCGCTGGCTGGGCGACACCAACTTCATGCCGGTCATCGCCGAGATGCGCGTCATCCCCGAATGGCTGGAAGACACCTACGCCAAATTAAAGACCCTCATCCAACACGATCCCCCTCTCTTCGCATCTTCTCAATAATTCGGGGTAGGGGCAGTGCCTTGTACCTGCCCGACAGGGCGACCACAAGGATCGCACCTACATTTTGAGAAGATACCCTCTCTTCTAACCCTGCGTCCTCTTTTCGCGGTACCTGCCAGAGATAATTGCTAAAACCGACCGGTTGGTCGATTTAGGGTTGACAAACACAATTTTATATGTTATACTGTAACAAGATGACAGACCGACTGGTCGGTCTAGAGCGGAGGACAGGATGACAGAACAAGATACTAAAGCCCAAATTCTAGATACGGCAACGGCCGTATTCGCTCAGAAAGGATTTGCCAAAGCCAGTATGAACGATATTGTGCGTGCATCCGGTCTGAGCAAGGGGGGAATCTACTGGCATTTCAAGAGCAAGGATGACATCATTATCGCTATCTTCGATGAATACTTTGGGACGCAGACGACACAGTTGGACGAAATCCTGGCCGAAGAGGGCTCCGCCACGAGTAGGCTTATGCAACTGGTAGACCTGGCCGGAAAAGGGAGTAAAACGTGGGTTACGCAATTCCCTTTCCCGATGGAATTCTATGCTCTGGCGGCGCGGGACGAGGCCTTGAAAAAGCGAATGCTGCAATATTTCGGTGACTACAAGGAACGACTGGTCGGCCTGGTTCGGCAGGGGATGGCCAGCGGCGAATTTCGAACTGTCGATCCAACCGAAGCGGTTGTTGCCCTGGAGGGGCTATTCGAGGGGATTTTGCTCTTATGGGCCATGGACCCAACGCAATTCGACTTCAGCCGGCAGGTTAAGACGTCTGTGCGCCTGCTGTTGGAAGGGCTACAACATCCGGGACAGGATGGAGAACGTTATGAGAACTAGAGTGATGAAGAAAGTTTTGATCGCTGGCGCTACAGGCTATCTTGGGCGGTTCGTAGTTCAAGAATTCAAGAGGCAAGGCTATTGGATACGAGCCCTGGCCCGAAATCCAAAGAGACTGGAAGAAACAGACCCTTTCCTGTCACCCGCAGTGAAGGATCAAATTGATGACGTATTTGTGGGAGAAGTTACCCAACCTGAAACATTGGAGGGGCTGTGTGAGGACATCGAGATTGTGTTTTCATCGGTGGGACTTACCCGCCAGAAAGACAAACTGACGTTTCAGGATGTGGATTACCAGGGCAACAAAAACATCCTGGAGCGCGCCCTTCAAACGTCAGTGGAGAAATTCATTTATGTATCTGTATATAACGCCCATTTGATGGAGCACCTGGCCATCATCAAAGCTCATGAGGATTTTGTGCGAGAATTGCAGGCTTCCGGTCTCCAATATACCGTCATTCGTCCCACCGGTTATTTCTCAGACCTCGGAGAGTTTTTTCAAATGGCGAACTCTGGACGAGCCTATTTGATTGGGAACGGCGAAAAGCGCTTGAATCCGATACATGGGGCCGATCTGGCTAAAGTCTGTGTTGATGCGGTTGCAAGGAATGATAGCGAAATTCCTGTAGGAGGACCAGTCATTTATAGCCAGAGAGAGATTGCAAAACTTGCCTTCTCCACGCTTGGGAAATCCCCTAAAATTACTCGGATACCAGTTTGGTTGGCAAACGGTGCTATCGGGTTAATTCGGTTATTTAACAAACACACGGCAGACCTATTCGATTTTTTTGTAACCGCAGGCCAATACGACAATGTGGCCCCGCAATTTGGAATCTATGCACTGAAAGACTATTATCAGGAATTGAGTTCATCAAGGCAGGCATAGAAACTAGCGGCTGAAGACAGAGAATAGGAGCATAATATGATTGGTGGAACACACGGTAAAATTCTGCACGTGAACCTGACAACCGGCGAGACCTGTGTCGAGCAACCCGGCGATGAGTTCTACCGCCTGTTGGTCGGCGGTCGGGCGGTGATCGCCTACTACCTGCTGCGGGATCTGCCCCCTAACACCGACCCCCTCAGCCCGGATAATCTGCTCATTTTTGCCCCGGGCATTATGCAGGGGACCAACCTGCCCGGCGCAGGCCGGCACAGCGTGGGTGGCAAATCCCCCTTAACAGGAGCCATTGGTAGTTCTGAGGCCGGCGGCTGGTGGGGCCATGAGTTGAAGCGAGCCGGGTTCGACGCCATGGTCATCAAAGGTCGGGCCGCCCCAGGGCCGGTCTATCTGTGGATCAAGGACGGTGAAGTCGAAATCCGCCCCGCCGGGCATTTATGGGGTATGGAGACTGCGCCCACTCAGATATCCATTCGCCAGGAGCTAGGTGACGACAAAGTGCGCGTGGCCCAAATCGGACCGGCCGGAGAAAACCAAGTGCGCTTTGCAGCGGTGATGCACGATATCAACCGGGCCGCGGGGCGAAACGGCCTGGGCGCGGTGATGGGCTCGAAGAATCTCAAGGCAGTGGCCGTGCGAGGCAAGATATCGGTGCCGGTGGCCAGACGCGACCAGGTGACGAGCGTGGCCAAATGGCTGGGAGACAACTACAAAGAATTGTCCGCCTGGGCTGTGGCCGGTATCGGCCGGGGCACCCAAGATGGAATCTCTAACCTGGCCTACCAGGGCGGCTTGCCCACTCAGAACTTCGGCGAGCCAGTTTTCGATAACCCAGACCTGCTGAGCGGCGAACGCAATTACGAGATGTTTCTAGAGGGCCGGGACACCTGCCATGCCTGTCCCATTACCTGCAAGCAGGTCTTTAAACACGAAAATGAGGACCCTTATCGCAGACTGGACCCGGTGTACGGCGGTCCCGAATATGAGGCCATGGCCGCGTTCGGCCCCAACTGCGGCGTAGAGGATAACCTGGCTGTGTGTAAAGCCAATGAGTTGGCCAACGCCTACGGCCTGGATGCGATTTCAACCGGCGCGTCCATCGCCTTTATGATGGAATGTTTTGAAAATGGACTGGTCAGCCCTGAGGCTACCAACGGCCTGGAATTTAGCTGGGGGGACGCCGATCTGCTGGTCAAGGTTGTGGAGATGATTGCCCGCCGGCAAGGTGTGGGTGACATCCTGGCCGACGGGGTCCATCGGATGAGCCGTCGTTTTGGGACGGACACCGCACCGTTCGACCTGACCATCAAAGGCCAGGAATTGCCAATGCACGAACCTCGCCTCAAACACGCCATGGGCCTGGGCTACGCCGTAGCTCCGGTGGGCGCGGATCACATGATGAATATGCACGACACCGCCTTTGCCAGCGAAGGGGATAGCCTGAACCGGGTCAATATGGCCCTGGACAAGAAAGTGGGACCGCTGTCGCCCAGGGTGCTGGACGAGGACAAGTTGCAGGTCTTCTATCACGAAGTCAACTGGATGCATTTCCAGGATTGCGCGATCACCTGCCATTTTTATCCCTACGATTACGGTCACATGGCCACGGCCCTTTCCGGCGCGACCGGGCTAGAATACACAATCCACGATATTCTTCGGGTTGGAGCCCGGGCGCAAACTCTGTCCCGCTTGTTCAACCTGCGCGAAGGCTTTACTACAGATGACGACAAGCTGCCCAAGCGAGTGATGCAGGCCTTTAAACATGGTCCCCTGGCGGATGTCGAACTCTCCGACAAGGCCTTCAACTGGGCCAAGCACCGCTACTACGAGTTGATGAAGTGGGATCCGGACAGCGGCGTACCCCAGGATAGGTGCCTGGAGGAATTAAAACTGAATACGCTTTTGGAACTGGTAGATTGTTAGGGCCTGTAAGAACCCGCCCGGCGCTGAAGCAGCCGGGCTACGAAATGGAAGCCCCCCAGGGGCTGACGCCCAGCCCCAGAGGGTTTCCCAGGTTTCCCAGCCTCCGGCGGTCCGACCTTTATTCAGCGACTGTTACCCGAATAAATTCTCAAGGTTCATCAATCATTGGATGTGGGCTGGTGAAAGCGCGGGAGCTTGTTCTTTCGTGGGCACTTGCTAACCCGTCGCTCACCAGCATTTGACAAAAACGACAATTGGGGCCATTATATCCATAGCAGATATATCTGTTACAGATATTTACATCTCAAGCTTAATCCAAGTCGCTATATGATGATTAGCGATGTGCGTTGGTAAAAGAGGAGCTATGGATGGCAGAAATCACCCTTGATCCTGAGGAGATGTTGCCCCTTACCCCGGCCGTGTTTCATATTCTGCTGGCGCTGGCCGATGGCGAACTTCACGGCTACGGGATAATGAAAGAAGTAGAAACCCATACCCAGGGCCAGGTCAAAATGGGACCGGGTACGCTGTACGGGTCCATCAAACGCATGCTGGCGGCTAACCTGATTGAAGAGACAGACGAGCGGCCCGACCCAACCCTGGACGACGAGCGGCGGCGTTACTACCGGCTGACCGACTTTGGGGGGCGGGTGCTCGTCGCCGAGGCGCAGCGCTTAGCCCAGGCAGTGCGCGTAGCCCAGGCCAAGAAGCTACTTGGCAGGACCGTCCCTTCATCCATTCCAGGGGAGGTCTGATGCCAAACAAGCGAGCTGTGGCCATTTCAGCCAAGATTTACTTTGCCATGCTATGCCTCTACCCGGCGGGACACCGCCACAAATACGGCGACTTGATGGTTCAAGCCTTTCGCGATCTGTGCCGGGACGCATACGCACAAACACGGTGGTTTGGGTTGGCAAAATTGTGGGGTCATACCTTGAAGGATCTGGTTGTGACCGCCTTTGCCGAACACCTTGACACCAATTGGCTGATCCGTTTGCGCCAGCGGCCAGTGAAGCCCTTACCCTGGTGGAAAGTTCTGATGGCAACTTTGCCGGGGCTCGCCGTTCTGAGCACCAAATTGGGAGCCCATTATCGATATCTCTGCCTGGACTTGAAGCTAAATCTGGCTGCCTGTACCCACCTACAACCGCTTTCTGACCTGTTCGGGTCCCTGTTTCATCACGCCAGCAGTTCCCAGTGGTTTTACGCAGATCTCCTGTGTCTGCTCCTGGTCATCAGCGGGCTTATGATAGAACGGCGGCTGGCCGTTTGGAGTTTCCCGGCCCTGGGCGTGCTGCTGACCACCCTGCCGGATGTAGCCCTGGCGATATTCTTCGATCCCCGGTCGGGGCCGCCCTCGTCAGGTCACACATTTCTTGTGAACTGGCTCTGGCCGGGGCTGATATGGGGCATCATCGTCGCCATCGTGGCTTTCCGGCGTTCTGATCTTCATCTACCGGGAATGGCTTGGGGGCTGTTGGGGCTGCTCATCCTGGCCAATCCGTTTATCCTCTTAACCTCTGGCGCAACCCTTCTCCTGTGTGTCGCCGCTGGCCTGCTCCTGGCCCGGCGGAACGGTTTGCTGGCCGGGCTGTTGGTCATTGCCGGCGAGTTCTGGATTGTGGACAGTATCTTTGATCCCGGCTACGGAATGCTCATCTGGTCGTACAACTACTCGGCTGAGCTGATTGTGTCCGTTTTACCGGCGGTCTTTTTCCTGATTATCCCCCCCATCTGGATGCTGCGAGCTCATTCAACCCGGGGTCGCTTGGAGGGACTCTTGTCTCCTCCCCTAATCGGCCTGGTCGGAGGCGAGACCATTCATAGTATCGTCGTCCGGGGAACTCCGGGGGCCTATTCGCCGGGTATGTGGTTTGTGCGAGGGACAGGCATAATCCAGTATGTGATGGCCCTGATCATAATCATCTATGCTCAAGTTGGCAACAATAGGATCGCTAACGCATATGATGACAGGCTAAAAAGTGAGGGTTTCCAATGAGCCGAAAATACAGAACTGGCTTAACTCTTGCCTTAACCGGAATATGCATTCTTGTTGTTTCAGCCTTGCTAACCCTGGCAATTGGTCAGGCAAGAAATTTGGTCAGCCTGTATACGGTTTCAGTCTCTCCACCCAGGGCAACGGGTGTCAGAAACCTATGGAAGCTTAATACGAGTCTTAGCAGCGATGTGCTGATGTTGGCAATCGTAGCCGCAGTTCTGTTTATCCTGGTATTCAGGCATCCGCGTAGATTAGGCCCGGTATCGATAGTTGCTGCCCTGGGCTTCATCATCCTTAATCTATTCAGCGGACGTCACGTTCTGCCTCAAATTCTGATACAGCCGACGCCCGTCTCGATTTCAGAACAGTACGTTCGGGCCCTGGCTGCAGATGATTTGGAAACGGCCTTGCGGTTAACGGATGGTTCAGAGGAGTGTGAGATAATAACGGCCCAGGCATTTCAAGATCATCAGGCTCGGCTGAAACAGAGAATTGGTGATAACTTACAAGAGTCGAGTATCCGAGACCTATTTATGCCGAGCATTACGACCTTCTACGATAAACCCCTCCCCCAAGGATTTGTTTTCATGCAACCTGTTCCCAGACAGTTGGCCACTATCACGGCCAAGACAGAGAATGGTGGCACTATCTGGCTAAATTTAAAGATGACCTATTCACCTTTCTTGGGAACTCGTTACATTTGTGGGAAGGACATTGATTCGTAAAAGGGTGGATCGCAGGTCCGCCGTTCTTGGCTATGGGTATAATTCGTCTCTTCCCGGTCTTGCGCCCGGCGGCGGTTTTGGGATCACGTGGAGGGTGAATTAGCTAGTTGGATAGATGGCTCAAAGGGATAGACGATGAGAAAGAGCAAAACCAGATCATGAATTCGAACGCGGCTTTACAGGTCCAACACATCTCCAAAACATATGCGGAAGTGCAAGCCGTAGACGATTTGTCCTTTGATGTGAGGCAAGGGGAAGTCTTTGGCCTGCTTGGGCCCAACGGCGCCGGCAAGACTACCACCATCCGTATGATTCTG
Source organism: Anaerolineae bacterium (assembly GCA_034412795.1). Taxonomy (GTDB): domain Bacteria; phylum Chloroflexota; class Anaerolineae; order 4572-78; family NAK82; genus JAUVPY01. Next base: position 37,884 of record DAOUMD010000272.1, on the reverse strand, counting down.
GACATCATCAAGCCCGACAGTGGTGAGGTCAGGGTGCTGGGCGGACCTATGACTGAGGCTACCAAGTCGCGCATCGGCTACCTACCCGAGGAAAGAGGTCTGTACGAAGACATGACTCTCTTGGATACGTTGCTCTTTCTGGGCCAGCTCAAGGGATTGAGCCGGAGGGTGGCCCAAGAGCAAGCCGAGACCTATCTGCGGGAGGTGGAGCTGTGGGACGTCCGCGATCGCAAGATAGAGGCCCTGAGTCGCGGTATGAACCAGAAAGCCCAGTTTGTAGCCGCCACTATGCACGAGCCCGACCTGATCATCGTCGACGAGCCGTTCAGTGGTCTAGATCCGCTTAACACACGCATCATCAAGAGGCTGTTGTATCGCATGCGCGACCGGGGCGCGGCCATTATTATGAGCACGCATCAGATGCACCAGGTGGAGGAAATGTGCGAGCGCATCTCGCTCATCGACCGTGGGCAACAGGTGCTTTATGGTCCGCTGCACGAGATCCGTCGGGACTTCGCCAGCAACGCTGTGGAGGTGGAGGTGCGTGGCAAATTGGATGGGGTGCCCGGTGTGGAGCGCGTGACCCATCAGGACGCTAGCTATCGTTTGATGCTACAAGAGGGTGTTCAGCCTGAGGAAGTGCTCAAGACTCTGGTGAGCCGTCCAGACATCAGCGTCGAACGCTTTGAGCGCGTTGAGCCCTCGTTGGACGAGATCTTTGTAAGCGTGGTGGGGCGTGAGATAACTGATGAGGAGGCCAGCCGGTGAAGAAGATTTGGTTGATGGCGAGGTCAACTTATCGTCGCCACATCTGGTCGGGCACCTTTTTGATCCTGACCTTCGGTCTGCCAGCGTTAATGATCATCGCCGGTGCCATCCCTTTCCTGTCAATGTTGCGTGGCAATCTTCCCCAGGTGGGCTATGTGGATCAGACTGAACAACTGTCGCCAGTATCCCAGGTGCGCGTTGAAGGCACAGTGGCCAACCTGAGAAGCTACGAAAATACCGACGAAGCGCTGGCCGCCTTAGAGCAGGGCGAAATCGACGGCTACCTGGTGATTCCGATCGACTATTTCCAGGGACAAGCCCCGATTTTCTACGGAGAAGAAGAACCTGACCCTCTCGTGAACGAGGCCTTGACCGATTTCATGCGCCGGGCCATGCTGGCCAATCAGGCTGATTGGGTTATCGAGCGGTTGGCCGATCCGTCCCAGGTGACCTATGTGGCGTCGATCAGTGGAGAGGAGGTAGCCGAAGGCCCTGGCTTATTGGTGCAAGTGGCCACGCCTGCCGTTCTGGCGCTGGTTTTTGGCCTGATGGTGTTCACCAGCGCCAGCCAGTTGGGCTCCGCCGTCGTGCGAGAGAAGGATCAGCGCTCCATGGAAATCGTGATTACCTCGCTGTCGCCCCGGCAACTGGTGGTGGGCAAGGTCCTGGGAATGAGCCTGCTGACCGCAACGCAGATCGCCATTTGGGCCACAGGCGCCGGGATCGCCATCGGCCTGGGTCTGGCCGCTGCGGGGGAGCAGGCATTGAGTATCCCGTGGGAGCCGCTAACATGGGCAGTGCTGCTGGGGGTGCCGGGCTATTTTCTATATGCCGTGTTGGCCGCCGGGCTGGGAATCATCGCCGGCGACCGCCAGCAGGCCCGGCAACTCGCCGGCCTATTGGGCTTCGTGGGTCTGTCTCCTTTATACCTTATGGGCATTCTCGTTAACAACTTGGATAGCCCGCTGGCGCTGGGCCTGACCTGGTTCCCGCTGACAGCTCCCATGATCGTTCTGTTCCGTATGGCGCTGAGCCAGGTGCCCACCTGGCAACGCGTGGTCAGCCTGGCTATCCTGATTGCGAGCCTGGCCGCCAGTGTCTGGTTTGTGGCGCGCATCTTTCGCGCGGCTATGTTGATGTACGGCCAATCGCTGCGCCCCAAGCAGGTATGGCAGGCCCTGCGCCAGGCTTGAGGAGGGAATAAGGCTATGAACAAAACGCTGCTGGTCGCTACGCGTGAATTTCGGCAGAGGGTGCGCAAGCGGGGTTTCTTGCTGGCGAGCATTGCTACGCCGCTTATTCTGCTCGTCATTTGGGGTGTCATGAGTAGCGGCGTCGGCGACGGGGAGTCGCAAGAAGGGCTGCTGGCTGAGTTGGAGGCGGCCGACCGTCCGGATCAGGCAATCGGCTTCGTCGATCAGGCCAGCCTGGTCCAGTCGATCCCCGAACCTATTCCAGAGGATTTGTTTCGCGCTTATCCAGACGTCGAGGCTGCGGAGGCGGCATTGGAGCGCGACCAGATCGGCGCCTATTACGTGATCCCGCCCGACTATCGGGAGACGGGGGACATCCGGCGCGTCAGCCCGCGATTGTCGATCAATCCACCCGACGTCCGGTGGCTCAACTGGTTATTGGTCGCTAATCTGTTTCCTGAGGGTGACGTGGAGCAGGTTGCCCGCCTGCGCCAGCCATTCTATGCGTCGAGCCTGAAATCTGTCAATATCACGCCCGAAGGCCAGACGGGAGCCGAGGGTAACCGCATGCTGCCGTTCATGGTTACTATCGTCATCATGATCCCTTTGTTTGTTAGCGGCGGCTATCTATTTCAGAGCCTGGCCCAAGAAAAGAGCAATCGGGTGATCGAAATCTTGTTGGTATCCTTGCGACCACGCCAGTTGTTCACCGGCAAGCTGCTCGGACTGGGTGTCCTGACTTTGGTCCAGTATGCCATCTGGGCAGTTCTGGGATTGCTGGGGCTGACTATCATGGGCCGAGACATCTCAGGGCTGTTGTCGGGCCTCAGCCTCTCGGCGCATGAGGCGGTGCTGGCGGTGCTCTTCGCTCTGGGGGGCTATATGCTGTATGCAGCCCTGATGTCCGGGGTTGGGGCGTTGGCCCGTGATGTGGAGGACAGCCGGACCTGGGTATTCGTCGTCAGCCTGCCTATGACTATCCCCATTTACTTATGGACGGTGATCACCAACGCGCCCAATGGGCCGCTGGCTGTAGTTCTAAGCCTGATCCCATTCTCCGCGCCGGTGGCTATGCTGATGCGTATGACCAGCACGACTGTGCCAGCCTGGCAAATCGCCACCAGCCTGGTACTGCTGCTGCTGGCGGGTCTGGGGATCATCCGGCTGATGGCTCGTCTCTTCCGGGCACAGACGTTACTCAGCGGGGAAGCGATCTCAGTCCGCCGATTCTTGTCTGCATTTCAGGGTTGAGCAACCTACGGGCCCTGGCTGTAAATGATTTGGAAACGGCTTTGCGGTTAACGGATGGCTCAGAGGAATGTGAGACAATAATGGCCCAGGTATTTCAAGATGACCAGGCTCGGCTGAAACAGAGAATTGGTGGTAACTTGAAGGAGGCGAAATAGACGAATGGCTATCCTACTGCCTTCGACAATGGTTACGAGAGGTGCCAATGATGAGATGTAACCGAGGTGTATCTATCTCTATCTGGATGGTTATTTGGGTCCTGTGTTTAGCCGCCTGTGTCGGTTCTCCGGCGACGCAAATTCCGTCGTCGACCTTGGCTGCCACCTCGACCCCAGCAGCTACGACCACTGTGACGCCTGTCCCGACCGAAACTCCCGCGTCTCCGACGCCCGAGATGGCGTTCACCTCTATGTCGCCAGACGGAACGTGGGCTGCCCAAGGGGCAGCGATGTCGGCGGCTGACGCAGGAACCCGGCACGTGTGGCTCGATGTGTCCAAAACGGACGGCAGCGTTGAATGGAGACTGGTAGACGAATGGGCAGAGCAAGCACTGGGACAAACCACGCCCAGGCCATTTGCATGGTCGCGGGATGGGCGTTACCTATACTTCACCAACTTCGGCGTACCCGATGGCTGCCCTGGCTTCGTCAACGGCTCGGATCTTCAGCGGGTGGATCTATCAGACGGCAGCTTGACTGAAGTCGTACCTGGCGTCGGGTTTTGGCTGGCGCTGGCCCCGGACGAGAGCAAACTGGCCTACGCCGGATACGGTGGCCGAGGGCTCGTCGTGCGTGACCTGGCGACCGGAGAAGAACGCGAAGTAACGCTGGAAAGCGACGTGGAGGGCGCGAAACTGGGCCACATCATCTGGTCACCGGACGGCACGAAACTTATGCTGACGGCTGGGTTCAACTTGTGTGGTCCCCCAGAAGGACGGATGCACTCGATTATACGCGTGGACCTGTCAGAGGGATCGCATAGCACGTTGATTGACCGGGACAGCCGGTTGTTCAGCACACAAGCTTGGCATGCGCCAGGCTACGTGCTGCTGGCCGACAAAGACGAACACCACTGGGAGATGAATGTTGACACGGGCGAAGCAACACAGATAGAGAGCACAGGATGCCCGTCGACATCTGCGAGCCTGGATGAACGCGTATCCCACGCTGACTGGGTCTTCTCCGGTCGTGTCGAAAAGATCGAGTTCCTCGATGCCAAGAAACCGGAGTCTGGGATGGGCCTGCACCATTACGAACCCCGGATCATCGTGAGGTTTTCCGTCGACGAGCTGTGGAAGGGGACACCTGGGACCGAGGAGATCACCCTCCACACGCGGTATAACGCCTGGAGTTTCAACAACGCCAGGTGGCTATCGAGTTGCAGCGGTTTTCCGTTCGAGGAGGGCGAGGCGTACTTGGTCTTTGCTTACAAACATAACGAGTACTCCAGACCTTTCGATGCCCCCAACCCTTTCGAGGATCTTCCGGAGGACGCGTTGGATACCAGCATATGGGCCGGGACAGAGCGCCTGGAGGACGCGACAGAGGATGTACTTCTATTATCTTCAGTCTTACCAACTAATACACCAACGTTGGTGTCCCCCACATCCGCACCCCCCCTTACCCCTCTGGCTACCACCAGCGAGGTTAAGGGCGTCGAACTGGTGGGGCACATCGGGGGACCTCCCTTGGCTGTCTTCGGTCAAGGAAACTACCTCTATCTTGGCCTCGGCACAGAGCTGGCCATCCTCGACGTCTCCGATGCGACCCATCCCAAGCGCGTAGGCTACGTGGTGCTGCCGGATATCGTGCAGGATATCTACGTTGCGGGCGACCATGCCTATGTGGCGGATCTTAAGAGTGGCCTGTGGCTGGTGGACATCTCCAGTCCTGCGCATCCTGTTGCGGTCGGCCACTACGACACGCCGGGGGATGCCTGGGGTGTGGTTGTCACCGGCCGCCTAGCTTACGTGGCCGATGGTGAGTCGGGGCTGCGCGTGATAGACGTTTCTGATCCTACGGCTCCGGCCGAAGTCGGTTTCTATGATACAACCTTACATTTTGCACGGGATGTGATAGAAGCAGGAAACCACGTCTACATAGTCACCTCTAGCGGTCCAGTCCTGATGATGGATGTCTCGGAACCGACTGCCCCGGTTGAAGTTGGCCGCTATGAAGCGCCGGAGTATGTTTGGGATGTAGAAGAGGGGGGTAATTACGCTTACGTCGTGGTGGATAGAGGGCCTCACGGTGAGTTCGATGGGCTGCGAATCTTGGATGTCTCCAATCCTTCGGTTCCAACCGAGATTGGCTCTTATTCCACGGGCGATGCTTTCTCCGGGTTTGGCGCACAGGAGGTAGCCGTCGTGGGCAACTACGCCTACCTCATTGGTTCTGGAGGGCTGCGAGTCGTGGACGTGTCCGATGCGACTGGACCTGCCTTAGTTGGCGCCTATGACACGCCCTGGTTTACGGAATGGACGAACAGACGCGCCGGCAAGGGGAATCCCAGTGCCGGTACCCCCAATGCGCCAAGCTGGAATGGTCCTCGCGTGGTGGTGATGAACAACTATGCCTACGTGACCGACAGCCAGGCTGGTTTGCACGTCATAGATGTCTCAAACGCGGCCGCTCCCCTGGAGATCGGCTTATACCGAACGCCCAGCCGGCCCTCGGATGTGGCGCTGGCCGGTGATTATGCTTATGTTCACGACCTGAGTAGGGGTTTGCACGTGCTGAATGTGTCCGATCCTTCAAACCCGGTTGGGATTGGTTTTTATGAGATCTATCCCTCAGGTGCGGATGCTAACGGGATGGTGGCCCTTCATCAGAATTATGAGGCCGGTTTTATTGACCCGCCGGGCGCCAGTACCGTCGCGGTACAGGGAGACTACGTGTATATCATTGATAAAGTGGCTTTGGCTTTACGCGTGATAGACGTCTCGGACCCGGCTGCGCCTGTGGCCGTGGGCTTCTGGGATGGGCTGGGGTATCCCTTGAGCCTGGCTGTGGTGGATAACTTGGCTTACATCTTCGGTGGCAACTCCAGAATGTTTGGCGACTCAATCCAGTGGGTCGTGGATGTTTCAGACCCCACCACGCCAACCGAGGTCGGTTCCTATGGCTCAAACGAGGCTGGCATAGGAGGCGTGGAGACGGCGGTAGCGGGCGATTATGCTTATTTTTCCGAAGCGGGGCAAGATGTGGAGGTGGAAGACGCCTACGCCTATATAACTATTCTAGATGCATCGTATTCCGATGGTATTCAGGTGTGTGTCCAATGCGGCCTGCAAGTCGTGGACATCTCGGACCCTACGGCGCCCGCCGAGATAGACTTCTACAGCCTGCCGTATCCCAAAGGCGTGACTGTGGCCAATGGCTATGCTTACGTCAGCAGTCCGGCCGGTCTTTACATCCTGCGATACAGTTCTTGGGTCGAGTAGCGGATACAAGTATTGACTGTCACCCAAACGAGTTGGCGCAGGTATACCTTCTCTCAGAGGGTTTTGTTTGTGGGGCAGCGGCAGCCAACCCCTTCGCCCAGTGTCTCAGGCCAACAGTAGTTGGCGGAGATGCAGGCAGATTCCTCTTGTCCTCCTAAACGCATGCGGTTCGGTAGGTCCGGTTCGCAAATGAAGGGGCGACAGAGCGAGATGAAGTCGGCGTCGCCGGTGTCGAGTATCTCGTCCATCACCTGTCGTGAGCGGATACCCCCGACCAGAAGGATGGGAAGCCGGGTCGCCGATCGCGCCTTTTGGGCCAGGGGGCGGAAGTATGCCTCATCGACGCCAGACAGAACCCCGGCACGGACGTTAATGTTCCGATCTCCTCCGACGCCTCCGCTGATCTCCAGCCCGTCCAAACCCATGTCATCCAGCTCTGCCACGATCCAGACCGATTCCTCAGGCGTGAGGCCACCTTCCACGCCATCTATCATGCCCAGCTTGATGAACACCGGGTAGTCGGGGCCGACTTGCTCCCGCACAACCCGACAAACCGCTCGCAAGAAACGCATGCGTCCATCAACGTCACCGCCCCATTCGTCAGTACGTCGATTGACGAACGGGGAGAGGAACTGGCTGATCAGATAACCGTGGGCCGCGTGCACCTGGACAGCGTCAAAGCCAGCCTCCTTGGCTCTCCGGGCAGCCTGGGCGTAGGCGTCGATCAGAAGATCGATCTCGTCAAGCGTCATCTCCCGGGCAGGCTTTTTCAGAAAGGGAGCGTCCACGGCCGAGGGGGCTATGGTCTCGGGTACAACTTCCGGGCTGGCTTGCATACCCCCGTGGTTGATCTGGGCCGCGATTCGACCACCTTCCCGATGGACAGCATCGGTTAATTCAGCAAGTGATGGGATCAGATCATCGGAATAGATGCCCGTCATCTCGGGATTGGTCTTGCCCGAAGCATGAACGTACATATGCCCGGTGATGATCAGGCCCACACCGCCCCTGGCCAACTCCTGATAGAGTCGTTTAAGGGATGGCAGGGGCCGACCATCGCCATCCACCATGTACTCGGCGGTGGCCGAGCGTACCAGACGGTTGGATAATTCCAGATTGCCAATTCGACTTGGCGTAAAGAGCAAACTCATGTTTCCTTCTCCACGGTTTCTTGTGATTCCATTCGTTTTGCTTCCTCCCAGAGTTGGTCCAACGCATTGATGTCAAGCTCGGTGAGCTTCCGGCCGCGCTCGCGGGCCAGTCGCTCCAGGGTGCTGAAGCGACGGATGAAGCGTTCGTTGGTGGCACGCAAAGCACTCTCGGCGTCTACATCCAGCCAGCGGGCCAGGTTGACCGTCACAAACAGCAAGTCCCCAATCTCCGCTTCGCGTTCTTGGGGCGTCTCTGCGTCTGCGACTTCGCGCGCTTCCTCGACCAGTTTTTCCAACACGCCATCCAGGTCCGGCCATTCGAACCCCACTCTGACGGCCCTGCGCGAGATGGTCTGGGCACGAGCCAGTGCGGGCATTGCCAGCGGTATGCCGTCGAGGACGGATTCGCGAGGAGCCTGCTGTTCGTTGGAGGTACCCTCCGCGCCCGGCGCTGCTCGCTCGGTCCGCTTGATGGCCTCCCAGTTGGTAAGCACGTCTTCCACACCGTTCACGATCACGTCTCCAAAGACGTGAGGATGGCGTCGCCGGATCTTTGCATCTACCTTACCGATAATATCACCCATTTGAAACTCCCCTGTCTCGCTGGCAATTTGCGCATGCAAGACAATTTGGAGCAGCAGATCGCCAAGCTCTTCAGCCAGCTCACTCAGATCCTCCGCGTCCAGAGCAGCTAGCACCTCGTGGCACTCTTCCAGCAGGTAAGGACGTAGGCTTTGGTGAGTCTGCTCCCGATCCCATGGGCAGCCGTCCGGGGCGCGCAGATGGGCAACTGTCTCTTGAAACGCAGGCAATCCTGACGCGTGCAGCACCGGGGGAAGGTACAGCGTCGTCAAATGGTCGATGGTTGGCTGCCGGTCTAATTCAAACAGTGGGCAAGTTATGACCTGCTCCCTGCCGGTGCCGGCTGCGCGAACCAATATCACAGAATGGTCGTCGGGATAGGCAGCCATCAAGGTTAACTTTACCTGGGCCGCCTGACGCCGATTATAGAGTTGAGCGACCAGCGCTGAACGGTCAGGGTCAAGGGGCGGGTGGTGCATAGTGACCAGTTGAGCAGCATCGGCAATTTGCAGACCGTCGAGCGCGTCGACCCCCAAGGCAGCCAGAGTAGGCTCGATAAAGCTAAGACCAGGGACGATGGTGACAGGCAATCCCGCCTCAGCCGCACGCGAACAGATAAGGGCTACCGTCGCTTCGCCGATTGTTGGGCTGCCCGGGACTGCATAGACGACCCCGTCCTCGCGCCTTCCCAAATCCACGATATGCTCAGTGATGCGGGCGTAAAGAAGGTCAAAGTCGGGCGCCTCTTCGTACCAGGCGTCAAAGGAATGTACCTGAATGACTCCACTATCACGCAACGTTTCGACGCCGGGATGGCGGGCAGTACGCAACCACACCTCCCGAGCCGAGGCCAATGTTTTCCGGGCGGCCTCTGTCCATAGATCGGAGCCGCCCGGTCCCAATCCCACAATAGTGATGCCTGGTGGCATAGAATCTTCTCCTGCTGACGATCCGTTGGCCTGGATTATACCCCCTCAGGCTGGAATGCCGAAATTTGGCAGAGGTACTAACGCATCATTGCAAAGAGTGCAAGTCGCTGCTATAATGACGGAACTAAGTAAACCGAATGCGCCTGGGCTGGCGCTGTGTTTCTGCCGAACGCGGAGACGTGCGGAGGGATTATGGCTCGTATCCTCGCAATAGACGATGAGAATAACATCCGTGACCTGATCAAGCGGGGCCTGATAGGGCACGAGGTGATCACCGCTCCAGATGGCCTGACAGGATTGGAAGAAGCTCGCCGCTCTGAACCAGACCTGATATTGCTCGATGTGACCATGCCGGGAATGTCCGGGTTTGAAGTCTGCCGACGAATTCGCACCTCGCCTGAACTAATGGCAATACCCGTGGTCTTTCTAACGGCCCGGGGCTCACTGAACGATAAGTTGGAAGGCTTCGACGCTGGCGCCGACGACTATGTCCCAAAGCCATTTGACATGCGGGAATTGGAGATGCGAGTGCGGGCGGTTCTACGCCGTGCCCAGCCTCACGCAGCCGCAGAGACTTTGCAGGTAGGGGGACTCACACTGAATATGCGAACACGTGAGGCATCAAGCGATATGCATACCGCGATTCTGACACCCACCGAATTCTCTTTATTGGAATACATGATGCAACGCCCCGGCGAGATATTGCCCACCCACCGTTTATTAGAGGAGATATGGGAATATCCACCAGGTGTGGGCGATCCGGCCCTGGTACGTATGCACATCCGCAATCTGCGTGAGAAGCTAGAGGAGAATCCCAGCCAACCCGATTTGATCTTGACAATAGGTCGGCAGGGATACGTTATTCGAGGAGATTGAACCCCGCCAGTTGTCTGTAAGGCGTGAAACGTGACGCGTGATCGGTGTATTCGCGTTTCACGCATCACGCATTACGCCTTACGTTTTTACGCTTTGGTCCTCTACAGGTCGCTGATAATCTCTGCGTCGGCCGGCATGCCTGGCTTAAGCCGATGGTCTGGGTTGTCAAGAGTGATCTTAACGGCGAAGACCAAATTAACCCGTTCTTCCTCGGTTTGAACGTTCTTGGGCGTGAACTCAGCCTCTGGTGCGATGAATGCGACGCTCCCCTCAAAAGTCTCGCCGGGATAGGCATCCACCTCCACGCGAGCGGTCTGCCCCACACGAACCCGCCCAATCTGCGTTTCAGGTATAAAGACCGTCAACGTCACCTGATCCAGATCGCCTAGATTCATCAGAGTTGCTCCCAGTGTGGCTAGTTCGCCTGGATTGGCCGGTCTATCAGTGATAATCCCATCCCGGGGAGCGGTTAGATTAAGCTTGTCCAGTTGCACTTCAACGCTGGTCAGGGCCGCTTCAGCCTGTTGTACCCGGGCCTCGGCGATGGCCACGTCTTCTGGTCTTGGTCCAGCCTGCACCGAAGCCAGTTTCGCCTCTGCCACCAACATGGCCGCCTCTGCTTGTTCGTAGGCGGTCTTGGCGGCGTTGGCCTGGGTAATCAGGGCCAGTGGATTGTCTCGCATAGCGATAAGCAGAGCAAGTTGGCTCTGAGCACCGGTCAGTTCAGCCTCGGCGGCAGCCAGGTTGGCGCGCGCGGCGTCGGCTTGCTTCACAGCCACCTGGGACATAGTTATAGCTTCGTCGTTTAATTGATTGCGGGCCGCTTCGTCGCGCTGAATCTCGGCAGCCTTAAGATCAGCCTGGGCAGCCTCAACCTGTTTTTCCAGGATGGCGAGATCGCCCCGGGCGATGTCTATCTGGACATTCAGCTCCAGCGGATCCTCGACGATGGACCCCATCGCCTGCCACACAACATAGGCGCCGTCGCGAGCAGCCTTGGCCTGCTGCAACTCGGCTTCAGCCGCCGCCACATCTTCCGGTCGGGGCGGAGCGCCCACCTCGGCGAGATTGGCGCGGGCGGTGGCCAGAGCTGCTTCCAACTGGTTCTGATTGGCTCTCAGCAGCGATGTATCGAGCTCCACCAGTAGGTCGCCATGTTCTACCACATCGCCTTTATCGGCGTGCATGGCGACGATGCGGCCTCCGATTTCAGTGGTGATGGCAATGATCTCAGCCTCAATCGTGCCCGATCCGAGAATACGGTTGTCGGGCTCTTCTTTCCAAGGGGGATCTATAGGCGCGGCTAAGCTGGTGGCTGCGGGCTCCCTTTGCGTTATCCACCAATAAACACCGGCGCCGATCAGGATCAGCAAGATAAGGATAGGTATCACTCGCTTCATGCGTAATCGCTCCTGGTACTACTACATATTGCGTATTGCGTATCTTCCATTGCTCTCTGGGTGTTGGCTACGGTCTACTGCTCCGGCGCCAACACCGCATCGGCAGGCATGCCAGGCTTGAGTTTGTGATCGAGGTTCGGAATTCTGACCTTGACGGCAAAGACAGTGTTCACTCGCTCCTCTTTGGTCTGGACATTCTTGGGCGTGAATTCGGCTTCGTCGGAAATCCAGACAACCTGACCTGGAAATGTCTCGTCAGGGAAGGAGTCGACTGATACCTCCACCGGCTGCTCCAGGGACACCTTGCCTACGTCGGGCTCGGGAATGTAAATGGTCAGATCTACGGTATCGAGGTTTCCCAGCGTGAGTAAGGTTGTGCCTGGCAGGGCGTTCTCTCCTTCATGGACAATTCGCTTCACCACCATGCCGTCATCCGGTGCGTACAGAGTGTACTTCTGACGCTGGACATTCAGCGCATCCAGAGCGGCGCGAGCCTCCTCCACGCCGGTGCGGGCCACGTCGATCTGCTCCTCGGTAGCACCGGCACGGGCCATATCCAGGTTGGCTTTTGCTACCTCAACGGCAGCTCCGGCCTGCTGATAAGCAGCTACAGCCTGAGCGACCTGAACATCGGCCTGCTGCGGGTTATCGCGCATTGCCAACAGATCGTTTAGATTCTGTTGGGCGGCATCACGGGCGGCGATCATTTGATTCAGGTTGACCCAGGCACTCCACATGTCGGTGGTGGCCAGATTCCAGCCCGCCCACGCCTGGCGCTTTTCACCTTCGGGGATCTCGGTGTGACCTGACAGCTTGCGGCCGTCCGGGAGTTTGACGCTCCAGTCAATACCCTCTTCCACGATTTTGACCTGCCGCCCCCGTAGATTGTCTAACAACTCAGCAGCGTCTTTTAGAGCTATCATCTGTTGAATGCGGTGTTCCATAATGTCGATCTGGCTGCGAGCAGCGGCGATTTGCATATCCAATTCTTGTGGGTTGTCGCGCAAAGTGATGGCATCCTTCAAGGCCTGGTGAGCCGCATCTTGGTGCGCCCCAGCCATAACCACGGCCGCCTCGGCCACGGCAATATCTTCGGGGCGTGCGCCGGCTTCGACCCGCGCCAGTTGTGCTTCGGCCATTGCCACGGCGGCCTCCGCTTCAGCTATTTGAGTGTCAAGAAGGTCAGCGTCTATTTCGGCCAACTCCTGGCTTTCTTTTACCAGATCACCTTCGTCCACCATCAGCCGCGCGATGCGTCCGCTTACCTCGGGTGCTATCGCTACCTGGCGCACCTCAATGAAGCCCGAAGCAGTGATTCCAGCCTGCTCGGCCTCAGACGTCGTGATTTCCAATTCAGCCAGCACCTGATTCCACACCTGCGGGTACTTGCTGAGAATCCAATAGCCCACACCGACTACGGCAAGCAATAGCACGATGATGATAGTCGCTTCGATGATTCTCTGTCTCATTCGATCACTCCTATGCAAAAGTGAGGCGTAAAACGTACTGCGTACTGCGTGATGCGTGATGCGTGATGCGTGACTTGTAAGTGTGGTGGCCTCACGCATCACGCGTCACGGATCACGCATCACGTTTCACGTTTCTCTCTCCTGACGGCGAGCGCTGGCAATGAATACGTCTTCCAGGGAAGGGGCGATGCCGTCAATGGCAGTGACCTGCACGCCTTTGTCGCGCAAAGCCTGTTGAATAAGCGCGCGATGCGCGTCGGGGTCCTGGGTGACGACGTGGACCAGCGCGCCGTACAGGGTCACTTCCTCAAACAATCCCAACTGGCGCAGAGTCGAGATGGCGACGTCAGGTGAGTCACAGTTGACTTCGAGCACCTGGCCACGCATCTCGCTGTCTTTGATCTCTTGCGGGGAGCCCATCGTCACCAAGCGACCGCGTTGGATGAAGGCCAGGCTTTGGCAATGCTCGGCCTCGTCCATGTAGTGGGTCGTGACCATGATGGTAGTCCCGTCTTCTGCCAGTTCGTAGAGCAGACTCCAAAAAGCGCGACGCGAAATAGGATCTACGCCGGCCGTCGGCTCGTCCAGAAAGAGCATCTCAGGTTCGTGGATGATGGCTGTTCCCAGGGCCAGCCGTTGCTTCCATCCGCCGGATAGGTTCTTGGTTCGTTCTCGTTCGCGACCTTCCAGGCCGGCCATGTCGAGAATGTAGCGCTTGCGCTGTCTTAACCGCTCACCCCGCACTCCATAGGTGCCGCCATAAAAGTTCAAGTTCTCTTCGACGGTCAAATCGCTGTAGAGGCTAAACTTCTGGCTCATGTAACCAATGCGTTTACGGATATCCTCCGGGCTTTTTTCGATGTCAAAGCCAAGTACGGTGGCCGTGCCTGAGGTGGGTTTGAGCAACCCTAGCAGCATACGAATGGTGGTAGTTTTGCCAGCGCCGTTGGGCCCCAGAAAGCCAAAAATCTGTCCCCGTGGGATGGTGAAGGAGACGTGATCCACGGCGGTGAAGTGGTCAAACTGCTTGGTTAGCTCGTGCGCCTCAACGGCGTGGTTATTCAGTCGTCGCTCCATCTCTCTGTCTTTACTCTCCATCTTGATCGTCTCCCCGGCGCTCCTGCTGCCGTCGTATCAAGGAGATAAAAGCCTCCTCCATACGCGCGTGCGTCTGGCGCAGATCCTCGACCCGGATGGATTGAGAGGCCAGCGCCGCCTCCAACTCTGGCGTGCGTTGCGCCGCGTCGTCTACGAAGATATGGAGTAAATCGCCGTAGGTTTGCACCTCCAGTACACCAGGTAGGTTGGATACGGCGGCCTCAGCCCGCCGTATCAGTCCCACACCGCGATCCTCGGCTACCGGGCGCAGCTCGATGAGTTCTCCTTCGATGAGACCTTTCACCTGCTGGGGCGTGTCACACACGATGAGTTCTCCCTGGTACATCAGCCCCACGCGGGAGCAACGCTCGGCTTCGTCCATATAGGGTGTACTGACTAAGATGGTGACACCCTCGATATGTAGTTCGGACAGGATGTCCCAGAACTCGCGGCGAGAAACGGGGTCCACGCCGGTGGTCGGCTCGTCCAGGTACAAGATCTCGGGCCGGTGGATGAGCGAGCAGGCCAGAGCCAACTTCTTCTTCATTCCACCTGAAAGGTGAGCGGCCCGCCGGCGGGTGAACTCGGTCAGGCGGGCAAAACCCAGCAGTTGAGTGATGCGTTCTTTGCGCTCTTGTCCGCGCACACCGAAGACGTCGGCGAAAAAGTCCAGGTTCTCCTGAACGCTCAAATCGCCGTACAGGTTGAACTGCTGTGCCATGTAGCCGATACGGTGTTTGATGGCCTCGGCTTCCTTCACCGTGTCGTAACCAGCCACCGTGGCACGTCCCTCGGTGGGGTCCATGATAGCAGCCAGCATACGGATGGTAGTCGTCTTGCCGGCGCCGTCCGGCCCCACCAGGCCGAAGATCTCGCCGCGTTTGATCTCCAGATTGAGATTGCCCACGGCGATCAGGTCGCCGAATTTTCGAGTCAGGCTTTCGGTTTTTATGACGAGGTGATTATCATTCACTGGAATAAACCTTTATAGGCATTAGCCAATCCGCTTGGCAGTGTTTTAAGGTGGCGAACACGTTCCAGGTCAATAGGTCCTCACTGTTGGGACTGGATTCAATCTGCTTACGTTATGTCGCTGATGATCCTTTTGCAATAAGTTCATCGGGCCAAAATGCGTGATTTTAGCTCTTATCTTCACCCTTTAGACCCCGAAATATGCGTCGCAGGGCACTCAACACAAATTGTGTTACTCCAACTTTTTGCGGAAGCGAGTGGCGGCTAGCAACATAATCGCCACCCCGAAGATGATCAGGGCCAAGACTTGCTGGCGTAGGATCTCCAGGCCCACCCCCTTGAGGATGATGCCCCGGATGACAACCAACATATAACGTAACGGAACGATGTAGGTAATGACCTGTAACCACTCGGGCATGGCCTCGATGGGAAAGAAGAAACCGGCCAGAAAGATGGAAGGGAACGTGGTCAGAAAAGTGAGCAGCATAGCTTCCTGTTGCGTATTGGCCACGCTCGATATAAATATCCCAATGCCCAACGAGGAAAGCAGGAAAAGAGCCGACAGCCCCAACAGCAGCCCCAGGCTGCCCTTAATCGGCACGCCGAACCAGAAGACCCCGATTGCCAGGACCTCCAACACGCTTATGAAGGCGATGAACACGTAAGGCACAATCTTGCCGATGATTAGCTCCAGCGGCTTGATAGGGGTCACGATCAGTTGCTCGATAGTGCCCTGCTCTCGCTCGCGCACAATGGACATCGAGGTAAACAGCGCGGTCAGGAAGTAAAGGACCAGTCCCATCAAGCCGGGGATCATAAAATTGGCGCTCTTCATCTCCGGGTTGTACCACACACGCGGACGAACCTGTATGCCGGGCAGGTTGTCGGCGTCAATGCCTAGCGTGCGCTCCATAATGCGCATCGACTGAGCCTGTCCCACCGATTGGGATGCGGCAAAGACGGTGCTAGCTACGCTGGGGTCGGAGCCGTCGATCACAAAGGCGATCTGGGCTTGCTCCCCGTTGGCCACGGTTTCGGCGTAGCCAGCCGGGATGATCAGGCCGGCCTTTACCTGACCGCTGTCCACCAGGTACTCCAGTTGTCGCTCTGCTTCAACGTATTGGGTGATGTCGAAGTAGTTGGATGCACGGTAGGCGTCGATCAACTCGCGACTGGCCGCCGACCGGTCACCGTCGGTGACGGCGGTGCGCAGGTGCTCGACGTCGGTAGTGGCGGCGTAGCCCAGCAGTATGAGCTGGACGACGGGCATCATAAACATCACGAAGAGCGTGCGCGGGTCACGCAGAATGTGCAGGAACTCCTTTCGCACAAGTGAGAGGGTGCGCAGGATCATGGCCTCACTCCTCGTCTCTGGGACTCAGGCCGTCGAAGAGGATGGTACCTACCACTTCCGGCAGTTCGTCCCATCTTGCCCGGATCGGCCCATCGCCGAGAATACGAAACATGAGCAGGCCAACGAACATACCCTGTACGGCACGCACCGCTAGCGGCACGTCTATAGGCCGTAAATGCCCTAACTCAACACGCGCCTGGATATAACCCTCTATCAGCATGGCAGCCGGCCGCACAAACTCCTGGTAAAAGCGCTCACGCAATTCAAGGTTGGTCAAGACCTCGGGCAGGACAGCTTGAAATATTTCCTCGTGGCTCTGCACGATGCGTCCCATACGGTCCCGGAAGATTTGGACTAAGAACTCCCGGGGATCACTCTGCAGAGCAACCTCAAGCTCTTGAGGCAATTCCCGCAGCTCGGCGAGACGGGTCATCATACCAATCAACAGGTCGGCCTTGTTGTCGAAGTAGTTGTAGATGGTCCCTTCCGACACGCCGGCTACGCTGGCAATTTCCTTGGTGGTAGCGCGGTGATAACCCTTTTCAGCGAAGACGCTGGCGGCGGCGTCAAGGATCTGGTTCCGCCGGGCTTCGATCAACTGCTCGCGGATGGGATCTTGGTCGGCAGGCATTCGGTCCTCCTTGGGTGTTGAATGATTGCTTATATGAGTGAGTACTCACTCATATAAATGAGTACTCACTCATAATATACACCCAAAGGGAGGATGTGTCAAGAGGTATATGATGTTTTTAAGGTTCCATCAGCTATCCTGGCTGACTCCTGGCTCAGGTGCAGCACCTTGGTTCACCTTCTGCCTGGGTTTCAAGAGATCAATCTAACCCCTTCCGCAAACGGCTGGCGGCCAGGGCGTAGAGAGCGACGCCTAGCACACCCAAGGTCATCACCTGAGGCCATAGATCGATCAGGTTCGAGCCCTTGAGCATAACGCCCCGCACAATGTCAGTATAGTGCTTATTAGGCATCAAGTGAGATACCACCTGGGCTGCCTGTGGCATATACTCGACCGGCAGAACTTGGCCGGAGAGGATGACCTCAAGAATCACCAGAATGAATGCGCCCAGGAGCCCCTGGCCCTGAGTCCTGGCGACTACCGAGATCAGCAGCCCCCATCCCATCTCCACAAAGATATAGAAGCCGGTCAAGATCATCAGCAAGCCCAGAGAACCCCGCAAGGGCACCTGAAAGTGAAAGACGTTCAAAGCCAGCATCCCCAAAAACACCAGATAGGTGATCGCCAGAGCCAAAAGGCTCTTGCCAACGATCAGCTCAATGGGGCGTATAGGTGTCACGAAGAGTTGTTCCAGGGTGCCCATCTCCCGTTCTCTGACGATGGCCAGGGCGGGGAGGAGAATAGACAGCAAGGCCAAACCGCCAGCCATCTCAGCCGGAAGCTGAAAGACCTCTCTGCGCAGATCCTCGTTGAACCAGACCCGGGAGCGCGCCTCCACCTGCTCCGATTCACCGATGATTACCGGCCCTTTCTGATCCGATCTGTGCTGGACGTATTCGTAGGCTGCTCCCTCCAGGTAAGCCTGGGCTAACAAAGCGGTGGTGGTCTCGGTGCCATCTAGCAGTACCTGGACGGTGGCTCCTCGTCCCTGGACGTCAGCCTCAAAATCGCGAGGTATGAGCAGACCTACCTTGACCGTCCCACGTTCCAACAAGTGCTCCAGTTCCGCCTGGCTATTCACATAGTGGTCTGGTTCAAAGTGACGGGAATTTGCCAGCATGGCCACCAGGCTGCGACTGGCCGCGCTGTGGTCCTGGTCATAGATCGCCGTCGGGATGTGCGTGATCCCCCGCGAGACAGAGCCAGCGGCTGACATCAGGTTCCAAATCGGAAAGACGAGGATGAAGACCAGCAACAGTCTGTAGCGCAAGAATTGAACTGCTTCTTTCCAGACCAGGTTCCAGATACGAGCAAGCATATCCTTTTTCCCAAATCCTGCTTAACTTCTAAACATCCGGCTGATAAAAGGACGGCCATTACCGCCTTGAATTGCCTGGCTCGCTGTTTCCACGTCTCAATGGCTTTCATTCTTTCACCTTCAGGCCAGCTTCTTCTTGAGACGCCACACCGCCAGACTATTCAACAGCAGGCCGAAGACCAGCAAGTAAAGCCCGTCGGGCATCAGTATCTCCGGCCCCACTCCTTTCAGAAACAGGCCCCGGGCGATGATGGCGTAGTGAGTAGCAGGCCACAACATCGACTGCACCCGCGCATCAGGCGGCATAGCGTAAAGCGGATAAAAGATTCCTGCCTCGTTGATGGGCGGCATCATGAAAATCAACCCCGCGATGAGAAGGGCTGCCATCTGGGTACGGACCAAGCTGGCGATCAGCAGGCCAATGCCCAGATTAGCCAGCAGAAAGAAGCCAGAGAAAAGGACCAAGTCTCCCAGGCGGCCCCGGAAGGGAGTGTCGAAGATAACACGCCCGATCAGCGTGAAGAGAAAGATGTCCAGCAGGCCAATCAGTAAGTAGGGCACGACCTTACCGACCAGCAACTGGTAACGCCGGACGGGTGTGGCCATCAACCCTTCCAAAGTGCCTTGCTCTTTCTCCCGTGCCAGAGACAGGGCGGCGGACAGGGCTGGCATCGCCAGCACGATGGCCATAAGACCCGGCAGGACGCTGTTGACCTCCTGAAGGTTCGGGTTATACAAAGTTCGTACCCGGAGTTCGAGAGGCGAAAATGTATTGTTCGAAGCCAGACCCACTCTGACCAGTCGCTCTTCCAGCAACTCAGCCGAAAACCTGGCCGACAACGCCTCGGCGTTGCCCAAAACCTGGTGCGCTGTGTTTGGCTCAGTACCGTCGACGATGATCTGTACCGGGATCTGCTCTCCCCGCAACACCGCTTGAGCAAAGCCCGGCGGGACGATGATCGCCGCATGCGCCTGGCCGGATGTCACCTGTTGGCGAGCTTGTTGATGGCTCAATGCCCGGTACTTCAGGTCGAAGAAGCGATCGTTCGCGAAGGATTGGAGATAGGCTCTTGATTGCGGGCTGTGATCGCCATCGAGAGCGGTAACGGGGACATTTTCGACTTCGGCGGAAAAGGTATAGGCCATAAGCACCACCAGCAATACTGCGCCCAGCGTGACACCAGCCAGTGTCCATATATCGCGCAGCATATGCCGAAATTCCTTGCGCATCACCGAGAGAAGGACGCTCATCCTGTCATCTTGTCACCTTTCCTGTTTCCGGCCAGTGCAGGCTGTCGTCTCCCTCAGGCAGGAAAGCCTCCAACACTTCCATGCCCTGAATCAAGTGGAACAGATAGTCGTAGTGACTGGCGACTGTCCCCAGTTGATTAATCGTCCGCGTGAGGAGGTGCAACAATTTATGGGTGCGTTGGCCAGGCCAGTCAGAAGGCAGCAACTCGGGCGGCAGGCAGGGGTCCTCGGTGAAGATGATGTCAATGATCTCCCCCTGCAAATCCATAGCTTCAAAGAATAGGCTCTCGACATTTACCTCCTTTCCTTGCCTGGCACGTTCCAGCGATACCAGCAATGCCTCGACGCGTGTGTTGAAGTCCCGATAACGAGTCGCCAGTGCCGTAAGCTCCCACAAACGAGAAGCCAGTCCACTCGCGCTCCCTACGCCTGGCATCCACATGTGCTGGCAACGCAGCAGAGCTACCTGTCCAACAAGGTCCAGTTCTTCGATCAAGGCTGTGACCTCCATCTCGTGATCGAGGGGCGAGACCCACACGCTGGATGACAGCAAGCCAAAGCCCATCTGGGTCAGCCGAACGCGGAAGGCATCGCGCTTACCCCGGTGGCCTTCGGGAATGCTGAAGGTGACCACCAGCCAGGTACCATCCCATCCCGGCTGGCCTTCCAGGGCCATGTGCCAGTGCACGGTCTTGTCAATGAATTGGTCTATCACAACCTGTCCCTGGGGACCGATCCTGTAACGCAAGTTGCCGCGACCTCGTCCTGTTTTCGCCAGCAGTCCGGCCTTCACCATGCGGTTGGCCGCTGCTCGGACGGCGTCGGGAGAGCGTCCAAACTTGTGGAGGACCTCCAGCAACTCCCCACCACTTACCACCCCCCGCTGCGCAACAATGCGCAAGATGAGGTTTTGTGTCTGACCCATAACAGATCCCTCTATATCGTTGTTATTTATACGGTCGTTATTAATAACGACCGTATGTTATTATAACTTATTTTGAGGGTGCTGTCAAGAGAGTATTCAATTGTTAAAGTACGGCTTACTCCCACTTCTGCCGGCCCAGGAACCAGACGGCGGTGGGGATGACCACGGCCCCGATGACCAGACCGGCCAGGATTTGTGGCCAGATGGTTTCGAGGCCGACGCCTTTTAGCAGAATGCCGCGGAAGATGATCATAAAATGATAAATAGGGAAGATGTGGGCTACTTTCTGCAAGATAGGGGGCATATTCTCCACCGGCACCCCATAGCCGGAGAAGAGAAACTCGATCATCACCCACATAAAGGCCCCCAGCAACGCTTGCAACTGGGTTCTGGATACAGCCGAGATCATCAGCCCGATGCTCAGCTCAACAAAGAGGAAGATACTGGCCGAGCCCAGCAACAGAAGCCATGAGCCGCACATCGGCACTCCGAAAGCATGGATCGCCACCTGCATCATCAGAATAAAGGTGACGTAGCTCAGCAGCACAGCCGGGACGGCTTTGGCGATGATGAGTTCGAAGCGCCGGATAGGGGTAACCGTCAATTGCTCCAGTGTCCCCAGTTCTCGCTCGCGGGCGATGCCAATGGAGGCCAGCATAAGCCCGATAGCAAACAGGATCAGGCCCAACTCGGAGGGAACGGTGTAGACCGACTTCTTCAATTCTTCGTTGAACCGCACCCGCAGACGTGCCTGCACGAGTGAGATGGCCAGGGGATTATGCCCCATCCACTCGGTCAGTATCTTCTCGCTCTGCGTGGCCACCGTGCCCTCCACGGCTGCCAGTGCGGCCTGCGCTGCCACCGGATCAGAGCCATCCAGGGTGAAGCCGAGAGCCGGTGTCTCGCCCAGGGGGGTGCTTAGTTTATCTCCATAGCCGGTCGGGATGATCAAAGACCCCACAACGTCGCCGCGTTCCACCAGGGGCCGCATTTCGTCCACGCTGTCGAGATAATAACGAAAGTCGAAGGTTTCGGTGTTGTACAGGGCGTACAGCAGTTCCCGGCTCTCCTGGCTGCGGTCCAGATCAACCACCGCTGTCGGCAGGTGTTCGATAGGTGCGGCGGTAGACCAGGCAACCATAGACATCTCGGTCAGCGGTCCCAGTGTCACCAGAAACACCAGGACCGGGTTGCGGAACAGTTGTATGAGTTCCTTAAGGACCAGAGTCCACGTTCTATAGAACATAACTCACCTGATCTTCTTCTTAAACAACAGGACCGACAAAAACGTCAGGACAACGCCCATGCCGAACATGAGCACCGCTTGTGACCAAAGTGCCTCCAATCCCTGGCCCTTGATCATCAAGCCACGCACAACCGCCACAAAGGGTGTGGAAGGCAAGAACGAGGCCTCGTGCTGCACGGCCGGGGGGAAAGCCGAGATTGGGTAAAAGATGCCACTCAGGAAAAAACCGGGAAAGAGAAAGATCAACAACCCAACCAGCGAAGCCGCCGCCTGGGATGGAAGAAAGATGGATATCAGCAACGCCAGGCTGAAGGCGTGTAGGAAGTAATCCAACGACAGCAAAACATAGAGGGCCAGATTCCCTCGAAACGGGGCGTCAAAGATGTAAACGGCGGCAGCCGCGCACAAAAGGGCACTGATCAGACTGCTGAAAATGTAGGGCACAATCTTGCCGACCAACAACTCGCCGCGGCTAAGGGGTGTGGCGAAGATGCTCTCCAGGGTACCCAGTTCTCTTTCGCGCACAATCGCACCCATCACAGCTACGGCGGGCAGGCTCAGGGCCAGGGCCAGCATAGCGGGTATAATCCCCTTCTCGTTATTCAGCGTCGGGTTGTACCAGGTCTGCACGCGCAGGTCGATAGGCTCCTTCATCGCGACCAGGCTCTCACCCCCGGCCTGACGGCCGAAAACTCTCCAAGCCATCTCATAACCGAAGGCCTGGCTACGACTTACGATGTGGTCGATGGCGAACTGGGCGGTGGTGGGGTCAGTGCCATCCACCAATACCTGCACTTCCACCGGGCGGCCTGCATCCACCTTTTCCGAGAAGTTGGGCGGGATGATGACCACCGCCTTGATCAAGCTGCGGTCGAACCAGTCTTCGACCTGGTCATAATTCTCAGCCTCGGCGCCTACGACCAGGTCTTTGCTGTTTGATAACACGGCCACGAACTCCCGCGAGAGAGAGCTGCGGTCACCGTCAAGCAAGGTGATGGGCACCTCTTTGACGTCCACAGCCAGGGAGTATGAGAAGGCAATCATCAGGAAGACCGGGATCAAGAGGAGCATCAGGAAGGTGATCCGGTCGCGCAGGATGTGGCGCGTCTCTTTGATCATCACCGCATAGGTTTTGGATAGGTTCATCTCTACCAGTCTACCAATCTACCAGCTTCCCAGACTTCCAATCTTCCATCTTTTTATCCTTTAACCCTGCGCATGATCCACAGCACGATGGCTACGCCGAAGGCTGAATCGAGCAGGGCAAAGAGTATTTTGAGCCACAACGGGTGACCCAGGCCGATGACATCCAGCAACCAAAACCACTCCAGGCAGCCGAAGACCAGCATAGCTGCCACGCCGGCAAGCAAGTCTCCGTTCAGACCATAAGGTCGTCTGCTCTTGAAAGCGGCTGGCAGCAACCAGCCGATCAAAAGACCAACGATGACGAAAAGAATCAGCATCACGATGTCCATTGTTTTCCTCCTTGTGTTACAGGTCTTTGACTTTCAACGCAGTAGACAGAAACCGGTTTTTTTGGTGCTCCACGAGCAAAGAAGTGCTGGTTACAAATGTTTCTTTCCTTGCCAAGAATGTTCCCGGTACAAAAAAACGGTTTCTTAACCTCCTCAGCGCGTCAAATCTCCGGCGGAACTTCGGCAATGACGACCGAGTCATAGCCGCCGTGAGGGTTGGGCACGTGTCCGTCGGCGTGCCAATCATCACGCCAATGTTCTCCGTCCAAAAGATAGCGAAAGTGATACTCGCGTCCCATCTCCAATTCCAATTCGACCCGCCAGTTACCCTCTCGGTTTTGCCGAAATGGCAGGCTCTCGGAGTCCCAATCGTTGAAATCGCCCAGCAGGTTGATGCGTTCGGCCCAGATGGTGCCAGGGATTTCAAAAGTCACAATGACTTTGCCCACGTTTGGAGAGCGTCGTTTGTAAATCATAACTTCCCTCCTTTGCCAACCGACTGTGCCGGCCACCTATAGCCAGTACATCTCAGCGTAAATAGGTCTATAGTTATTTGCTCGCCAGGGATTGGCAAATCCCGGCCTTTTGCGCCTAAATCGAGGATTTGGCAATCCCCTCGGAGCAAAACTAACTATAAGCTCATTTCCGCCTTGGTGTACTAGACGCTCAGCAAATATAGTGTCATTGCCAACTGGATAAGCGATACAATCAACGTAACGATCAGGATGATGCGCGAAATCGGGGTGGTGAACTCGTCTCGACCTCTCTTGATAAAGTACGTGTGGATGCTAAAGGCAAACAGGCCGCCCAAGCTCAAGACCAGTGAGATGATCAAACCAGCTAAGGTGCCTTGATAGATCAGAACCAAGCCGTAGAGCAATAGGAAGAGCAGTGGGAAATGAATAAGCAAGAACCCAGTAATCCCCCCTGGTAATCTAAATAACTTCCACTCCTCCCAGTAGGCGGAGTCAATCTCGTGATTGATGAGCAGCACAGCGTTGATCAGGTAGATCCAAAATAGAATCTCCGCCACCGTTTAACCACCTCCTTCCGCTTCATCCGCTACCAGCCCGGCGAGGAGCGTTTCCATGAAGGCTTGGCCGGCCCGATCCAAGTCCACTTCGCCCGGCATCAGCATCTTGTAAAACCAAAGGCCGTCGTAAGCAGCCATCACGGCAATAGCTAATTGGTCGGCATCCACCTCTTTGAACTCGCCGGTCTTGAAGCCCTTCTCAATGATTCCCGCAATCATCCCCCGGTACTGAGACAACATGCTGTGGAAGAATTGGTTGAGTTGCTCGTTCAGGGTACCTTGCATATAGAACTCAAAAAACACGTTAAGAAACTCCGCAATCTCCTCATAAAAACGTGCGAATTCGTAGGCCAGGGTGCGCAACTTTTCAGTGGACGATGAGGGTTGCTCGAAGACGGCATCCAGGTCCTGCTGCATCTCCAGAAAGAATGAGTTTATCAAAGAAAAGAACAGTTCGTCTTTGCTTTTGAAATACCAGTAGAGCGTGCCTTTGCTCAGACCGCTTTCGGCCACGATGTCGTCCATGGTGGTCTTGTGGTAACCCTTGCGGGCGAAGCAGGTGAGAGCGGCCTGCATAATCTGTTGACGCCGTTCCTGGGCCCGGTCGGGCTGCGGTGTAGCCTGTGCGTTCATATCTTCCCCCGTTTTGGTTCCTCGGCGTAGACTGACTAGTCGGTCTAGACTGACCAGTCAGTCTAATTATAGCACTGAATCCGGTTGGTGTCAATATGTTTTTGACATAATGTGTTCTAAAAACATTCCCGCCGATTTTATCGGCGGGAATGTAAGCGGGGGTAAAGGAGAGAGATTTTGTTTGGCTCAGTGATCGGACCAGTCTTCCTGGGGGCCAGACGCCTGGGTCACGCGGGTTAGGCCGTTCCAAGAAGATAATGGCCCCAACCAGTTTCCCGGCCTTCCAATCATCCAGCTTTAATACCGGCGCAGGATGAATGGCAGGTAGATCGGTGCACCCGCCTCGGCAGCACCGGGCCAGAAACCGCCGACGAGTGTGTAGGCCCCACCGCTGAGGGCTGCCCCGGCATCTGGCTGGCCGGCGGTGCCCATCAGGCTGTAGCCGCCGCCATGGCTTTCCCCGCCACCACCGTCGATGGTGGACCAGTAGAGGTCATAGTCACCGCCGGTTTGGGCCAGGGCGGTTGAAACGACGAGCAGCAAGGCCAGCGTAACCAGTACCGCTGTTAGACCTGTTATGGTGAAGTGTTTCATATTCCATCACCTTCTTTCATTTTCCCCACGCTTCTCGCTTTTTATGGAAGCTTCATCAGAAAAGCCAGTTCGAAGTATGGGGGCAAATGTGCGGAGGAATTTGTGCCGGGGTCTGTGGATCCTGAAGTGAAGGTACCTATGTCGACCGAGTGAGTGTGATTCCCAGAAGAGACGTCATCCATAACCCGGATGCAACCAACAATGGTACAGTCGTCAACATCCACCGACGCATGACTATGGCTACCGTTGGTGCTCGTGCTTGTGCGTGGTGGGTCCACGGAGTGTGTATGAGAATTAACGGTATGGTTATGAGAGGTTGAGCCGCCTGTCGCACCCGGGTCTTCGCCTTCGGAAATACCCATAATAAAGCGATCCATCAAATCAGGGGTCCCATTTGTCCCGTCACACAGCGCCCAGCCTTCCGGGATGCTACTGAGAGTGCCCGACCACATGATGATGGCACCTGCGGGGACACCGTTCTGGGCGTGCATGGCATATGGAGTTGGCAGGAGCGGCTGGCGCGGGGAGAGCAGGGTGAACCCCCCCGTGCTGTCTCCGGCCCGCACGCCGATCTCCAGGTAGCGTGGGTCACCGGTGAAGACCGCACTCCCACAGTCCAGTTCGACGGCAAAGAAGCCGCCGGTGACGGTCACGTCTTCTTGGATGACGATGTCCCCCACCTGGGAGCCGCCGATGGCGGCGTCGTATACCACGAATCGGAAGTCGTAGGTGCCGTTGGCCGGGTCGTCGGCGTCGGTCAGACGACCCTGGTAGGTGAAGGCCGTGCCGATGTCCTGTGCCCCGGGTCCTTGGGCATCCACGACGCCCGATAGGTTGATGAGCATAACGCCCAGGGCCAACGTCAGGCTCAGAATTGGCAACAGGTTGAACAGGGTTTTGCGCTGCATCACACTTTCTCCTTTCCTGTGTCTCTTCACAGAGATGCAGAGGTGGCCCGATGGGGCCGTTCAGACTCCTAAGGAAGACCTAGCAG
Organism: Anaerolineae bacterium; assembly: GCA_034412795.1. Taxonomy (GTDB): domain Bacteria; phylum Chloroflexota; class Anaerolineae; order 4572-78; family NAK82; genus JAUVPY01. The sequence goes on along the minus strand of DAOUMD010000272.1, from coordinate 11,302 downwards.
ATCGCTAACCGGACTCTAACAACCTATTTTCCGCTGGGTAGAAGATAGGGTTTAGATTTCTGCCTCGATCGGAAATTCGTTTCTAAAGCTATTACGCCCCGGCTCGGCCGACATTAAATTCAAGGGAGGGACCACGGATATTCGAATATCACCCAGATTCAAAAAGGGCTCACGGGGGGGACCCGTGAGCCCGATTGACTGCGATGCAGGAAGTGGTCAGGTGATTGCGGTGAGAGTTCGATGTCAGGAGTAGGAGTTCGAGATGTTACTCGGCTACAGTGTATTCGGCGCGCATGAGTGTTCGACCACCCGCCACCTTTGGTGTCCCTTCAACTGGGACAGGCTGCGCCCTGTCTTTCGCACAGACCCTTCAGGGTTTTAGGGCGACAGACTACGCTGCCTACTATCCACCATATCACACAATCCTGAATGATTCAACAGGATATTCGTAGGAATTTCATATGAAATTGGTAATAGAATCCGGCCTAATCTGAGAAGGTAGCACAGCACTTAACCATGGTCGTGTCAAAACGCCGCACCACTGCGCCAGGAGGGCACAACCTGTAGGATCGATTTCCATCTCTATGTGGCAGGTAGCTCCTCGCCTGCAATCTCTTGGACCTCAACCTTGCGGGCGAAGATGAGGTAGCCGGTGTGACCCACCATAGTATCGGCCGGGCGCAACCGCGCAGCGACCGGTTTGTAGGGGCGCACCAGCAACTCCTCGACTTCGATATTGCCGAAACCGTGGCCTTCCAAGCCCGAGATCAAGTGACTGACCTGGTTGGTGGTAGGCACCAATGAGCCGAAGAACCCGCCACCTTTGAGGGCACCGCGCGCCTGCGCCAGATAGTCCCAGGGCGTTCGCACGTCGAGGAAGAGAGCGTCCACGTCGGTCTCATCGAAGCCTTCGGCGATGTCCCGGTTCTTAAACTCCACGTAATCGCTCAACCCAACTCGTTGCAGGTTGCGAGCCGCGTTGCGTTGCATCTCGGGGCGGCTTTCGTAGGAGTACACGCGGCCTTCGGGAGCGACGGCGCGCGCCATGGCCAGCGTCAACGCACCACTGCCGCTGCCGGCCTCAACCACCCGTTGCCCGCCGAAGAGGTTCATCTTGAGCAAGACATAGCCTGCTTCTTTAGGGTAAATGATCTGCGTGTGGCGGCGGACGTTCATCATCAGGTCGTGGGTTGAGGGTTCGAGGACCAGGAAGGAGTGACCCAGATGCGACTTCACTTGCCGGCCGAAGGGTTGGCCGATGAGCGCATCGTGCTCGATTATGCCCTTGTGGGTGTGCTGGCTGGCGCCCGCCTGCAGCCGGACGATGAATCGTTTGCCGCGTGGGCCGATGAGCAGAACCAGGTTGTTTTCTTGGGCGGCGGTCATCGGTCCCCCCTCTCGAGTTCGGAGGCCGCATAATGGGCCAGGTTGGACAGCTTTTTGAGCATATTCGCCAACTGTTTGGACTGGGTCTGATCCAGATCGGGCATCGGCATACTCAGCAGCATGTGCGGAGCATTGCGCCGCAGCGCCAACCGCCACAGGTTGAAGGGACCAGACATCACAGTTTCTGCCATCGCCTCCAGTCGGGAGGGAAGCGTATCGGGCGCATGATACAGCCGCCAGTTTTGGGGAAGATCCACACTCAGCCAGTCTTGCTCCTTTGCTTGGGCCTCACCGCGCCGGCCCAACTCGTTGCCCGGATCGACGATCTCACCCTCCAGAATAGGAGGCTGGCGGAAAGTGACGTGCACGACCAGCAGGTCAGCCCGGCTGTGAAGCCATTCCCACAGCCAAGTAGGCAGAAACTCACGTGAGATGAGCACCACGCTGGTTGTAACGGTTTGGAGTGGCCGGCGCGCATTTACCATCTGGAAACGAAACGCGCTGCGGTTGATCTTCTGGACGGTCGGCGTGCCTCCCAGTGAACGTAGCCCCGGCTCTAGCCAATTGCTGATTTTCTGAGATCGTTGACTGTTGGTCCAGCGCCCTACACCGTAGCCTATCATCAAGATCGCCGCCGCAACGAAAAGGAAGCGGGTGAAGGGGTCATCAAGACTGAGTGGTGTGAACAAGATAATCGCCTCGTTCGCTAGTCTGATTGATTATAACACGGCGCATAAGTACCGGCTAATTCGAACTGTGCCCGGCTAGACATCTTTTGATTGTTGTGCTAAACTAAGGATTGTGGTAGTCATTTTGATCATGGATTTAGCCCTAAGCCGAGAGGAGCGCGACGATGGCAGATAAGCGCCGGATCCTATGCATTGAAGATGAACCTGAAATGATTGACCTCATTCGTCTCATCTTGGAGCGACGGGGATTCGATGTATTGGGCGCAGTCGGTGGACAAGAGGGCCTGGATGCCGTTCGCCGTGAGAAGCCCGATCTGGTGTTGCTTGATCTGATGATGCCCGACGTAGACGGCTGGGAGGTCTACCGGCAGATGAAAGCCGATGAGGAACTAAAAGATATCCCGGTGGTCGTCGTCACGGCCAAAGCGCAGAGCATTGACAAAGTCCTGGGCTTACACATCGCCAAGGTAGACGACTACGTCACCAAACCATTCGGTCCGGGTGATCTTCTCGAAAGCGTGGATCGCGTGTTTGAGAAGCAGACGGGGTCAGCTACGTAGCACGCCACGACCGCGGTTCTGTAGGAAAGGCAAGTCGCAACCTATAAACTGCTGGGTTGGCTGCCCTGACGAGTGATAGAGAGGAACGTAGCTCAATGCCTATGCGCAGGGCTTAGGAAGTTCCAGAATTCAAATCATCCCAAAAACCACGAGTATAACGGTGAAATCAATGAAACTTGGGACAACCATTTTTCTGGAACGGCCTTATCGAAAAGACCGACCAGGTCCCCTTGCCATTTCGGCAAGGGGCTTTTTGTATATATCTACATGAGCTTCTTCGTCGCCTGGCAATTGCTCACTTCCATTCCCCTGGGGCGGCGCAAGTTGGCTATCCGGGAGCCAAGCCGTTCAATGGCCTGGTTCCCGCTGGTGGGACTCATCATAGGGGCCATTCTGGCCGGCCTCGACTACCTCCTCTGGCTTGTGTTGCCCGGTTTGCCCGCGACAGCCCTTCTGCTGGTTGCTTGGGTGGCCATTACCGGTGGGCTGCACATGGATGGTTTCATCGACTGCTGTGACGGTCTGCTAGTGGCCAAACCGGCCGAACAGCGGCTGGAGATCATGAAGGACAGCCGGGTGGGTGCCTTTGGCGTGGTGGGTGCGATTTGCCTGCTGTTGGTGAAATTCTCGGCGCTGACCGCGCTGGCTCCAGACGAGCGGTTGCGGTGGTTGCTGGTGGTGACCACTTTGAGCCGGTGGGCGATGGTATGGGCTGTCTGGCGCTATCCCCTGGCTCGCCGGGATGGCTTTGCTGCCTGGTTCCGGGGAGGACTGGCCGGGCCTCACGTGCTGGTAGCCGGGAGCACGGCGCTGGCGGTCGCTCTGCTATTGGGAGGGCTGGCCGGGCTGGCGACTTTCGCTGCCATCTGGCTGTTTGCCATGCTCTTTGCCGCTTGGGTCCAACGGCGTATCCCCGGCCTGACCGGCGATGTATACGGCGCGCTCAACGAGTTGTCTGAGGTGGTTGGTTTGCTGGTGGTCATCATAGTAGACTGTAGACAGTAGACGGTAGACGGTAGACAGGGGAGGGGGGAGGGGGATATGCAATCGGGAAAAGCCCGGGGACAGAAGATCGGGCAGAGAGGAGGACGGGGATAGTGGGACAGATCGAAAACTTCCAGGGGCTGGAGGTGTGGCAGAGGGCGCATCAGCTTACGCTTGCTGTTTATCGGGCCACGAAAGGGTTTCCGGCCGATGAACGGTATGGGCTAGTGTCGCAGATGCGGCGAGCAGCGGTATCGGTGCCGCCAACATTGCGGAGGGCTTCAAGAGACGGGGCAAGGCTGAAAAGATTCGCTTTTACAACATCAGCGAAGCCTCACTAGAAGAGGTCAAGTATTTCTTTATTTTTCCCAGGGATTTGGGATTTATCGCTGATGCGGAGCAGCTTACGGCCGACGCTGACACAATAAGCAGAATGCTCTATCGACTTATCGAGAGCGTTAGCAGTAAACGATAAGTTTATCCCCTATCTACTGTCTACTGTCTACCGTCTACTACCAAAGGAAATCGAACGTGACCCAACCCGAACTAACCCTGATTTTGGGCGGCGCCCGAGCGGGAAAGAGCACCTACGCTGAACGGTTGGTCACTGACTACGGTTCGCGGGTGCTCTATATCGCCACGGCAGAGGTTAAAGATGAGGAGATGCGCACTCGAGCTCAGATACATCGCGCTCGGCGTCCCACCTCTTGGACCACCCTGGAAGCACCGACAGACATCGGGGCGGCTCTGCTGTCACTCAGGCCGTCCGCTGATGCCATCTTGCTCGATTGTCTGACCTTGTTGGTTACCAACCTGGTGCTGAGGCACGGCGGCGAAGAGGAGATGATCGCGCCGGAAGTTGAGGAGGCCGCCGATGCGGCCGTCTCTACCGAGATCGAGGCGTTGTTGAAGGCTCAGGCACAGCTCGGCCTGCCGATGGTGGTTGTCTCCAATGAAGTCGGACTGGGGGTGGTGCCGCCCTACCCGCTGGGGCGGCTCTACCGCGACGTGCTGGGACGCGCCAACCAACAATTGGCGGCGGCAGCCGACCGAGTGTATCTGGTGGTCGCCGGGCTGTCTATGACGCTCAAAGGGGCCTGACCGGATCTTCTACTGGTCGGATTGAGGAGTAGCCGGTCCGTCAGGGGCCGGTGCTTCGGTCGTTGAAGTAGGTGTGGTACTCGGTTCGGGCGTCGGTGTTGGGGTGGGTGTCACCAGAATGATCGGCGTGGGCGTAACGACCGTCTGCTGCCCGCTAGGCGTGGGAAGCACGCTAAGGACAAACCCAACCGCCATACTGAGCACGATGATTACACTGATCACATATAGAGCTATCTGAGATGCTGAACGCCGGCGTTTTGATGATGTTTTACTGCTTCGCTTTCGGGCCATAGTCTTGCTCTCGGAGAATAGAAGTACGTGGAGATTATACCACGACGCCTGAGTGATGCAAAGCCTGGGTGTCTTGTAAGTATTGTGTCCTTAGAGCAAGTGTGATATAATCAATCAACAAAGCGCATTGTAAGCAAGGCAGCACCCCCGACCAGATACTATCCTCACCTCCCACACGCTGCCTGGTTAAGAGATTGGCGTTTGTCCCCTGTCTGGGAAGATTTCTCCTGAGTAGTAGACGGTTTGAGCTCCAGTCACTTCGGTAGGCAAGACGGTTATCATAGTCTTTTTCCACAATTGGAATGGACGCCTCTGTCCATTCACTCCGCGACGTAATATAGTCCAGTATTTTACCAAAAGTGAAGACACTCGGTATCTAAATGTCTGCTCAGCGCAACTCCTCAGCCGCTCCCGACGGACGACAGTCCGGAGGTCTCTAACGGGCTTCTCCGCGAGAAAAAGATCGGGATTGTCATCCCTCGTGAGCCGAGGGCCCTCGCGAGCGGTGGGCTGAGTAGCTTGACGTTGTCAAATAGCTACTGTCTGTGAATTCATTCGGCGGTCTGCTCCATGGTCTCCGTGGTTGATCCCGTTGTTGTTCTGCATGGAAAGGAAGGCCCCCTATATGCGCCGGACCATCTCGTCCAAGTTGTGGTTGGTGTTTGTCGGCCCCTTTGCCTTTTGCCTGTTTCTCCTGGCACCCGCGTTTGATCTGGTGGCCCAAGCGCCACCGGCCAACCCTGGCGACGTGGTCATCAACGAAATCGCCTGGGGCGGCAGCGCCGCCAGCAGCGCCGACGAATGGATTGAGCTTCACAACACCAGCACCCAGCCTGTGGATCTCGTCGGCTGGAGCCTGGTCACCCTGGATGGGACACCGGCCATCAGTCTCACCGGCGTCATTCCAGCCGGCGACTTCTTTTTGTTGGAGCGTACCGACGACAACACCGTCTCCGACATCCCCGCCGACCTCATCTACACCGGTGCTTTGGACAATGGCGGGGAGGAGCTGCGCCTGCTGTCGCCGGACGGGGCCTTGATCGACACGGCAAACCTGGGGGGTGATCCCTGGTCAGCCGGGAGCGAGAGCCCTACCTATTACTCGATGGAACGCGTGGATCCGCTGATCCCCGACGTGCATGAGAACTGGACCAGCAATAACGGAGCCATATATTGTGGGCTCGACGCCGACGGGGTACCCCTCAACGCCACTCCCGGAGGGTCGAATTCGACCCTCGCCCCAACGCCCACTTCTACCCCATCGCCCACCGCCACAGCTACGTCTACGCTCACGCCAACAGCAACCGTCACCCCCACCCTCACACCGGTACCTGCCCCGGGGGAAGTGGTCATCAACGAGATTGCCTGGGGTGGCACGGCTGCCAACGCCGCCGACGAGTGGATTGAACTCTACAACGCCACAGGCCAAGTCATCACGTTAGACAATTGGAGCTTGGTCGCTGTAGATGGGGAGCCAGCTATCGCCCTCGCCGGCGTCATTCCCCCGGGTGGCCACTTCTTGCTAGAACGCACTGATGACAGCACCGTCTCCGACATCCCCACGGATCTCATTTACACCGGCGGGCTGAGCAACGACGGCGAAACGTTGCAACTCCTGGCCCCAGACGGCACTCTGATCGACACCGCTAACCTGGACGGCGGTCCCTGGCTGGCTGGGAGTGGTGCCCCCGATCACTACTCGATGGAGCGTACAGACCCCACCCTGCCGGATGCGCCTGCTAACTGGTCCAGCAACAGCGGTGTGGTGCGTTACGGCCTCGACGCCAATGGGGACCCAATCAACGGCACCCCCGGAGGAGCCAACTCGCCCCCCATCGCCACACCGACTCCTACCCCATCGCCGGTCCCTGGACCACCACCCGCGCCGGGCGAGGTGATCATCAACGAGGTGGCCTGGGGCGGCACGTCCTCCAACGCCGCCGACGAATGGATTGAGCTTTATAACACCACGGACCAAACGATCACGCTCGACGGTTGCAGTTTGGTTGCTCTGGATGGGGAGCCGGCCATCGATCTCGTCGGCGCGATCCCAGCCGGCGGCTACTTCATGTTGGAACGTACCGACGACAGCACGCTTTACGACGTCCCTGCTGATCTCATCTACACCGGCGGCTTGGGCAACGACGGCGAAACGTTGCGACTCCTGGCCCCGGACGCCACCCTGATCGACACCGCCAACCAGAGTGGCGGCGACTGGCCAGCCGGGAGTGGAGGACCCGACTACTACTCGATGGAGCGTACCGATCCCTCAGGCCCTGATATTTCAGCCAATTGGTCCAGCAATAACGGGATGATGCGTTACGGTCTGGACGCCAATGGCGATCCCATCAACGGCACCCCCGGCGGGCCAAACTCACCCCCCATCGCCACGCCGATTCCTACACCGGTCCCCACGCCTGGCCCGCCACCCTCACCCGGTGAGGTGGTCATCAACGAGGTCGCCTGGGGCGGCAATGCGAGCAGTCCTGCCGACGAATGGATTGAACTCTACAATACAACGGAGGGAGCCATCGCACTCACCGGCTGTAGCCTGGTCGCCGAGGATGGCACGCCGAACATAAACCTCGACGGTCTGGTATCGGCAGAGGGCTACTTTCTGCTGGAACGCACTGACGACGATACCGTATCTGATGTCACGGCAGACCTGATTTACGCCGGTGGCATGAGTAACGACGGCGAGACGTTGCACCTCCTGGCCCCGGACGGTACCCTGATCGACATTGCCAACCAAGGCGGCGGCCCCTGGCCAGCCGGGGGTGGGTGGCCAGGTTATTACTCGATGGAGCGGGTAGATAGCCTGGCCCCCGATTCTCCAGCCAATTGGGCCAGCAACAATGGGCTGGTGCGTTATGGGCTTGACGTTGATGGTTATCCACTCAACGGCACACCCAGAGGTCCCAACTCGACCATCAGTCCCCTCCCTAGCCCATCCCCCACGCCGCTACCTGCCCCACCGCCCAACCTGCTCATCAGCGAGTTCGTGTACGATGGCGTCACACCCACTACCTCGGGTGACGAATTCGTCGAGCTATGCAATGCCGATGCCGAGCCTATCGACCTGACCGGCTTCAAAGTAGGCGACGGGGAAACGGGGAACAGCCAAGAAAGCATGTATTACCTGCCCGACGGACGCCTCCTGGCTCCCGACGAATGCCTGGTGGTCGCCAAAAACGCCGCCCAGTTCGCCGCCCGTTTTGGCTTTTACCCCGACGGCGAGTTGGTGGTGACCGGGACCGGCTACACCGACACGTTGACCGTTCCCAATCTGAACCGTTACACCGCCTGGGGGAACGGCGCCTGGGGGCTGGCGGACGACGGCGACGAACTGCTGGTGTTGGACCCAACCGACCAACTGGTGGACAGCGTCGCCTACCGCGATGGCGACTATACTGCGGTTGGTGTGGCTCCCGATGCCAGCGCGCCAGAGCCTGACAGTTTGGGGCGTGTCTGGCCTTTCGACACCGACTCGATGCCGGCCGATTTCGTCCGCCAGGCGCCCAATCCAGGGAGCGTCACAACACCGCCCGACCCACCGGTCAGCCCACCTCCTGCCGCCGAGCTGCCGGGCGATATGTACGCCTATTGGGGCGTTCTCCACGCCCACTCCAGCTACTCCGACGGCGCCGGGCCGCCGATCCTGGCTTTCGCCACCGCCCGCGCCAACGGCCTGCATTTCCTGGCCATCACCGATCACGGCAATCAGTTGGCGGCCGACGGGTGGGCTGACACTGGCCGACGTGCGGCGGAGGCCGGCGTCGGCGGGGAATTCGTCGGCTTGCGCGGCTTCGAGTACACGCATCCCACCGATGGCCACGTTACCGTCTGGAACACGGCAACCTTCGCCTCCCGCGACGAGGCAGATTACGATAGCCTGCCGGAGTTTTACGCCTGGTTGGCCGCCCAACCTGAGGCCCTGGCCGGATTCAACCATCCCTTCCATGACGCCGACTTTCACGACTTTGCCTATGAACCAGCGGTCGCGCCCCACCTATGCATGCTGGAGGTGGGCAATGGCTCGGAACGATATGCCCAATACCACACCTTTGAATCAGGTTGGATCCAGGCGCTGGCAACCGGTTGGCAGGTAGGGCCGGCCAACAACAGCGACACCGAGACCACCTACTGGGGCGCAGACACCGCCCACCGTACGGGCCTCGTCGCCCCAGCACTGACCGAGATCGACCTATTGGAAGCTATGCGTGCGCGCCGGGTCTTCGCCACCGAGGACTCCAACCTGGCTCTTACGCTGCGCAGCGGCGAGGTTTGGATGGGAAGCGTCATCTCCCAAGCGACCACGATCGCCTTTACCGTCAATGTGATAGACCTGGACCCGGTGAGCGAGCCCATCACCCTCACCCTATACGACCGGACGCTGCCGGTGGCCTCCTCCACGTACGCTGCCCCGTCAGCCGAGTGGAGCGTTTCCGTCCCCGGCCGGCCCGGTCACTTCTATTGGGCGCGTGCCGTCCAGGCCGACGGCGACGTAGCCCAGACTGCACCCCTCTGGACCGAGGGCACCGTGCCGACTGAGGCGGTGGTTATAAACGAAGTAGTGCCCGCGCCTAACGGCGTAGACTGGGATGGCGACGGAACTGCCGACTACCAGGACGAGTGGATCGAGTTACTTAATCTGGGTGACTCGAGCGTCGGATTAGGGGCATGGCAAGTCGAAGACGAATCTGGTGCGGCGTATTTGGTCCCGCTGGGCGCGACGCTGCCGCCAGGGGGATACGCAGTCCTGCCCCGACGCCAGACCAACCTGGCTTTCAACAATGACGCCGACACACTAATTCTGCGCCGTCCCGACGGCACGATCGCCGACCACCACCAGTACGACGACGGTCCCGGCTACGACGTCGGACTGTGCCGCCTGCCGGATGGCGACGGGGACTGGCACGAGCGCTGTGCCCCCACCCCCGGCAGCGCCAACCAGGCACTACCCGCGGCCGAAGCCGCCAGGCCGGTCGATGCCAGCATATTTGAGGCGCGTCACATGCCACTGGGAAGCTGGGTCAAAATCCGGGGGCGGATCACTGTGCCCCCCGGCGTGTTCAGCCAGCGAACGGCCTACCTCCAGGACACGAACAGCGGCATCAAGATCTATCTACCCAAGGAGCATCGTCTATGGGTCGAACTGGGTGACCGCTGGGAAGTGGTGGGCAACCTGCGGATGTATCACGGCGAGTTGGAAATCCGGGTGAGTGAGCGTGACAACGTGCGCCGTCTCGATTCCGGCGACCCGCTCCCGCCGCTGCCTATCGGCAGTGGGGTGATGGTCGAGCCTTACGAAGGCATGCTGGTCATGCTTGACGGCTGGGCAGTCGATTTTGAGCGGGGCGGCGGCTTCTGGACCGACGACGGCAGCGGCTGGGCACGGATCTATCTGGACCGTGACACGGGAGTGACCCGGCCCTGGCTGGAGGTGGGGCAGCCGCTGCAGGTCGTGGGTGTGGTGAGCCAATATACCGATGAGGACCCACCCATCGGCGGCTACCGGCTGATGCCGCGCTATCCTTTCGATCTGATCATTGAGGAGCCACCCGTTCCGCAAGACTTTACGTGGCCTGAGTTGTTGCCGGAGACGGGAAATTGATGGCAAATATCAAGACCGCCTTCGGCCCGGGTGCCGGGGCGCGGCCAACGGAGAGTGACTGATGGAATTGGTATGTATCATCTGCGGTAACACACCGATCCTTATTGACCATCGCAACGGGCGCGGGTGGTGCCCGGAGCATCGCCGCCAGATGACGCTGGTGACGGTGCAGGAGTGGCTGGATCAGTGGCAACGTGTCTCCCCTGACGGTGGGCTGGTACCTATCAAGGAAGACGAAGCCGCAGGTGAACTGGCAGGTGCCTGCGGCTGACTGATCCTGCCTCGCTCACTGGAGCTTGAGCGTTTCGTTTTTTTCTCTTCTCCTTCCTCGGCCGGGGCCTGGCGTGAGTTAACGCCAGGCCCCGGTGAGCGGGGCGGCGGGGGCGATGGGTATATCAATCAGGCCTCCCACCGGTGGTTACCGGTTGATGCTGCCTTATTCCTTTTTCTGTGCTATATTATAGGATGCTTCAGAAATAGGGTAACACTTTCTCAGCCGGACGAATGACGAACGACGAAGAGATCTGGGCCAATAATTAGTCTTTCGTCTTTCGTCCTTCGTCTGCAATTGTTACCCCCTGGAAGCGTCCAAGAATAACTTCCTGTATTTCAAATTGTTATCCTATCCGTGTAAATCTGTGTTCATCCGTGAGCCATCAACTGGGCGATTTGAGGCA
>DAOUMD010000271.1:0-10774 GCA_034412795.1 Anaerolineae bacterium | reverse complement strand
CAGTAACACCTCCGCCTGGATAGAGTCCGACCCGGTGACCATCCAGGCGGTGCGCAAGAACTACTACTTCGGTGACCAGTTAGTTGCCACCCGTCGCGGAGATGAGGTATACTTCATCCACGGCGACCATCTCGGGTCGACGTCCTTAACAACCGACGTCAGTGGCACCCCCATGGCCGAGACGCGTTACCTGCCCTACGGCGAGGAGCGCTGGACGGCGGGCGGTGCCCAGCCGACGGACTTCACCTTCACCGGTCAGCGGGTCGAGCGTGGCTTTGGCTTGATGGACTACAAGGCCCGTTACTACGACCCGCGACTGGGGCGCTTCATCAGCGCGGATACGGTGGTGCCGGAGCCGGGAAATCCGCAGGCGTTGAATCGGTATGCGTATGTTCTTGGGAACCCCCTCCGTTACACGGACCCATCGGGGCATAAGAAAGACCCCAGGGCTGGGTCGGCCGGAATGGATTGGGAAAAGCTCTACCATCTGTTTGACCGGGCACAAGCAGACGCGGGCGATGCCTACCGGGGAACGCTACAGGAGTATCTATCTGCACGGGCCGTCGAGTATTACAATCTATCGCAAGGCGACTATGTCAATGCTCAGGTGACACGCGACCACATTGAAGGTTCTCTTCGACCACGGCTGGATATCAACAATTACAGCGGTCCAGCAGTGCGAGCGGAGACCCTCTGGCAGAGCGCTGCGGCTGACGTAGGAGAAGCAACATTTGATGGGTTCAGTTTGTTAGGTATTGGCAGCACAGGAGCCGCGGCTGCTTTCGCAGGACAAGGTTTCGGGGGTAGGAAGCTAGGAGAAGATGAGAAGGTTGTCATATTTGAGAGTTCACAGGGGTCCGGCATATTTAAGACGTGGGAATCCGGTGAAAGAGGCGGGATATCTGCGCAAGGTTTGGATGTAGCAGGTACACCAGAACAAGCGTATAGAGATGCTTTTGGGCGTAATCCTGAAGCTGGTGAGCCTTATTGGGAAACTACTGGGGATTCGATTGCATCTGCTCGACGATTTGCATATAACGACGCTATAGGCAGTCCAGGTCACGTAGGCATATTTGGGGGCAGGTGGGATCCTCCAAAGTGGTTTACCCGCATATGGGAAATGAAAGTGTTCAAGTAAATCCAAGGTGAGGTGTCTCAAATGGGGCTTATACATAGAGCTTATCTGTTTGATGCAGGCGGGTTCAGAAGAAACAGCATTCCTATTCTGGCCTCATTAGATGCAGGGGATGCTCAACCGCTCTATGAACAAGCCGCTGCAATTGTTCAGCAAACAGAACCTGGTGAATGGATACTCAGGCTGGCTGGGGCTAATCTGCTGGACATTCGCGAAGTAAACTCAATAGGCCATCCCCGGAGAGATCCCATTGAGAATCGACTAAGAAACGCTTCAAGTATTCGCTCTTCCGAAATCGGCTATTGGCTCCTGATCATCTTTTCAACGTTTTTGAAAAGATGTCCGGGGATAGGTAGCAATTACTCGATTCTTGAGTGGGTCTTAGGCGATATGTTAGGTTGGAGCCAGGAAGACAAGCAATTGTTGTTTGAAGGCGTATCGACAAGTCTCTTACTCAAACCTGACTTGCCCCCAGCTTCGGAAGCCAGGCGTGAAGACCCATACTGGCACTGGATGATACCGTCTCATTCAAAAAGCAGAGGCTGGCTTTCACAAGAACAAATAGCTTATCTGTATCAGCGGCTTCTCTCGGAAGAAGGAACTATTCAGACATTCGATCACAGTCGTTTTGGAGATCACCGAGGACTTATCAAGATTGATGTACCTGATGGTCAGCTCGACTACCTCAAGCGGTTACAAGCGGCCTTTGGACGAGCCCTTATGATGCTCGAAGCGGCCCAGCAAGCAGAAACAGAGCTGTATATGACCATTTCCTATACATAATGACTTCAGCAGGGATGGTGTGTCGGAGACCTACGTTCCACTATACACCGTGCATCACGCTTGTCGGTCAGACCAAGTCATCCAGGCGATCTACTGGCGACCGGTAACCCCTCTGGATCATAGCCGCCAACATAGCATTGGCCTCTGCGAGGATCAGCGCATCACTACGAACCAGCGCGAACAGAATGCCACAAGTGCCGGTAAGAGGTATCTCTCGCGCTTGAGCCAATCGACGCGCCGCCAGGTCATCCGTGGCAAACGTCAATCCGCGTGAAATGGCCAGGGCCAGACACGATGCCTCACCAGGACCAAGAACCTCGTCAAACTCGGCTCGTATATGGTGTTCGGCCGCTGATTTGGGAACCAAGACGCGCAGCCAGCCAACAGGGTCAAAGCTCTCTATGGGTTGCAGGATCGACTCAAGATAGGCATAGCCGGCCTTGACGCCTCTGCGCAGCTCGTCGCCCACTTCGACAGTTGTGAAAGCGACACCTCTGTAGCGTCGCTCAAGCAAATCCGTCCGGCCTGCAAGGGCGAAGTTCGACAAGACGGTGATGTCGAAGATGTAGTCAGGCATTGGCTGAGTCTTGAAGTAACTCGTCCACCGTGCGCGGACCCAGGTGAATCTCTGCCCCACTTTCGGAGAGAATGTCCTTCATCTCCTCAAGTGAGACCCCCAATAGCTCGGCGGCCTTGCCCAGGCTGATCTCTCCGCTGGTGTAAGCGCGGATCGCCATCTGCCGTCTGAGTTCGGGCTGAGCTTGAAACAAGGCGCGCAAGGCGCTGCGCAGTACGGCCTGCTCGTCGGGGAACAGCCGTGCCTTGACAAGCTGGTTAATTTCCCAATCAATGAATTTGGAATACAACGAATTGCCTGGCAAAGAAGAATAATTCGTTGATTTCTCAATTCGTTGTAGTGTAGCCCGACTTTCCGAGAGATCTCCGACGTAAAGGGGGGTGTTATAAAGGTGCTGGGCGCGCCAAAACCCACATCATCGAACAGGATGATCACCACGTTTGGAGCGCCTTCGGGTGGATAATCGATCTAGGTTGGGGATAAAGGTTCCAACCACCAATGTGATTTGGTTCCAAATAGCTTGCATAGTTCTACCTCCTCCCTTAGATGTTTATATTTTGTCAGACAACGATTCGCCCGAGCATCCCCGTGTTCATCGAGACTATGGCTGATAAAGAAAAGGCGCGGCGAAAAGCTCAGCCAACGCCGCAGAAGCGGCGTTGGCTGGAGCAATGACCTGGTACACCGGGGCGTAAACGGGTCTATAGTTCGTAGTAACGACTTCAGTCGGTTTTGGCTGGTTAAGCGACTGAAGTCGCTACTACAAACTATTGGCTTGCTTACGCCTCAGTGTACTGATTTGGTTTATTGGCCGGCGGGTTGGGCTGTCAGTTCCGTGGACGGTGATTTCACGCCTCGAGTCTCAATCCAGTCGGCGACCTGCCAGTAGCGGAAGTCACGACCCCCGTAGGCCTCGAAGGCCCCGTACAGGCCGTAGACCAGGACGGCCAAGGGCATAACCACCAAGGCGACCGGCAAGGCGATGGTCAACACCAGCACCAACGGGAGCAGCAGGAGGCCGATCAGAACCAACGAAAGCAGGATGGTCACGATCCAGGTAGGTATCAGAATGGCTGCGCCCACGATCAGGAGCCCAAGCCAGGCCAGCACTGAAGCCAGTTGGAAGACCGTGGCCTGCATGGCATGGAAGGTCACGAAGTGCGACCTATCGCGGAAGGCCAGCCAGATGATAAGCGGCGCCAACGCCCCGACGATGACCGCCAGCCCGCCAGTGGTAACACCCAAAATAAAGGTTAACAGCACACTGGCGTGGGCCAGCGCCGCCCAAATCCGTTCGTTGCTGGTGGGGCCGGTTTCCGTCTTGATCGTCAGCGCGGTTCCGGCTGGCTCCGCGACTTCAGCCTCCACCTCAGCCTCGACGTCAGCTTGGCCTTCAAGTTCAACGCCGGCTTCATCTTCGGCGTTAACGTCAGCCTCAGCCTCAACTTTATCCCTCAAATCTTTCTCTTCATCACTCATCTCAATTCCCCTTTCGTTAGACTATGCTGCGTCTTGGTTTTACTATACTTTACGCAATTCCTGGGGGAAAGTTGCACTTGCTGGAGGCTGGGACACTTGCGCATATCATTCTCTTGAAGTAGAATCCGGCACCGATTCGACGGCAGTGTGGTTCTATTATGTGTGTTGCTTCGGTTACTGCAAGCCGTACCCAGGAAAGTGCCTGTTTAAGGGGGAACACTTGGCAAAAGCGGAAATCTGTTCGGGTGTATGCGGGTTTAATACCACAGTTGAGGCCCAGAAGGATGGTTCGGGGCAGATTCAGTTGAGGATCGAAAGCGATTGCAAGGGCATCCAACGCCTGGCGGGGGAACTGACCCAGGTGGATCCCTACCGCGAGTTCATCTACAGGGGAGAGGGTCCTCTCACCTTTGAGCTGGCGGCCGAGTATTGCAGCCACGCCGCCTGTCCAGTGCCGGTGGGCATCATCAAAGCCATCGAGATCGAAGCGGGGCTGGCACTGCCGGCGGATGTCAGTATCAAACTATCGAAGTCCGATCAAGAATAACACCAACCTCGACGAGCAGCGTGACGTATGGCTGGCCTTGCTTGCCGTTCTGTGTTTCTCCACAGCGCCGATCCTGGTCATTGGGGCCGACCCTTTATCTCCCTACGAGAAGGCCTTCTGGCGGTTGGTCGTGGCCACGCTGGTGGTGTGGATGCTCGCCTTGGCCCAATGCCAACGGGGTCGGGTCTATAGTCAGCGTGCTCCCGGCGCGCGGAGAGTTGTGTGGTCGTGATGACCACCTAGTGCCAGTTGCTGCCGTCGTACTCCCAGATGTCGCTCAGCGCCCCGCCGGTGCCGGAGCCGCCGCCCAAGGCCGTCACCTCCCACCCACTGTCGTAGGCTGTGGCGTGCTGCCAACGCGCGGTTGACGCGTGCTCCGTCTGGGCCGTCATCCAGCCTTCGGTGCTGCGATACTCCCGCGTATCGCTCGGCCTCTCGCTCTCACCCCAGCCGTCGAACAGGAAGATCACACCCCGCGCGCTGTCGTAGTAGACCAGCGCCACATCATCTTGGGCGAAGGACGAGGTGACAGGCTGGCGTTGTATCCAAGCCTGGTCGGCCTCGACCACCGACACCGCGTTGCTGACGGTGCTGGGTGACATGGCTATGATGCCAGACGTGGTATCTACGCCGGTGGCGCCGCCTTGCCAAATGATCGTGCCTGGCTCCGAAACGGTGTAGGTCAAGGTGAAGGTGATGCTCTCGGCCGCCTCCAACGTGCCCGAGACGGGCTGTGGCCCGCTCACCAGGTGGGTGTCATCTGCCTTCAACCAGGGTTGTACATCGTCGACGGTCACACCACTGATGTTGGTGACCCATATGGTGAGCTGGACGGTTTGTTGTTCCACCAGAGCCGTCCTGGGCTCGGCATGGATGGCCGCCCACAGCAGCCGGCCCAGGTTCTCCCAAATCAGTTTGCCGCCGAAGTTGGTCCCCAGGAAGGCATCCAGGTCGTTATCCTTATCTACGTTTCTCAGATCGACGGTGGTGCCTTGTGCATTAGCCTCGCTCTGCGCCAGGTTGAAGACCTCACTCCCATCGTTGAGCCACACTTCGCTGTAAGAAAACGTCCAGACATCATCCGAGCCATCCAGGGACCAACTGAGCGTGTCGGTACCCGTCAGGCTCTGCGTCAGGGTGAAGACACCCGACCCGTCGTTCAGCCAGACCCTGCTGTTGGCTCCAATGTCGCTGGCGACGGCGTCCAGGTCGCCGTACCCGTCCAGGTCACCCGGCGCCATGTCCGCGCAATTTGCCGCAAAGCTTCGGGTGAGAGTGCCCGTCCCGACGTTCAGCCAGGTATCGCTGGTCGTCGAAGTTCTAAGCAGGGCGTCCATATGGCAGTCCCCGTTCAGGTCGCCTGACATCACGTCTTCGCCGCCCGTCTCCAGGCTCAGGGTGAAGACATCTGTCCCCATCTCAACGTTTCGCCACACTTCGCTGGTCTGTAGCCCGTTTTTCGCGACGAAGACATCCAGGTCCCCGTCGTGATTCAAATCTCCCAGGATCACGGTATGGCTGGTCGAGGGGCCCTGGAGTTGGCCGCTGTCGCTGAAGACCGCATCCTCACTCACAGCCGCCGCCTGGATACGCCATTCGTAGGGGGGCAGAGGCGCTCCGTCCATAGCCTGGATGTCCGGGCTCAGGTTGACCACCAGCTCCTCGCCCGGATTAAAATCGTTGCCGGCATCAACCCAGACCAAACTGGAGGTGTCCAACGGCTTCACTTCCCACTCCAGATTGATCTTACCCCAACTGAAAGGAGGCTGCACACTGGTCGTGGGGGTAGGCGTGGACGTTGCCGTCACTTGCCAGGTGGGCAGGTCAGACTCTATCCCCGAAGCTGAGGAGGGTCGAGAACCTGTCGAGGAAGGCCGCAAAGACGAGTAAGCTGAGCGCCAATCCCGGAGAGAGAGATTATCATTGGCGATGGCGCCGCTCTCCGGAGGCGGCGCAGCCACTACCTGCAAGACCGGCAGGCCGTTGAGCATCAGACTCAACAGTGCCAACCCGTTCACCACTATACGCAACGCACGATGATACCCGGCCATAGGTGCCTCCTTTGTTATGTAGGTTAAGTTGATGTCACCGAGGCATGGCTCTAACTAACGCTTTGGGGACAAACAAAATACCGCGTCAGAATTGACGCGGAATCGGTCAGGACACGCTTTGACGAATAGACTAGTACGTTGCAGGAGCTTTCGCCCCGCAACGCTTGTTCTACAACACCAATGTTGGAAATGATCTCTGGCAGCGATGTGGTATCCATAAAGCTATATACTGGCTTCGAAAGAGCTATAAATAAGATTATGACCCTATTCTATCACAACTTGCGCGGGAATGGTGTAAAAATACCGTAAATCTTTGGAAATTCCGTCACAATTATAACAACTATTTTGAAGGGGTGGTCTTCTACCGGTTGAGGAGGTAGTAGAACCACTTCCTCTTTTTGATATCGATATCGATGTTGAAAACTTCTGATACCTGGTTGCCCTGGGGATCGACCAACACCAGGGACCAATATCCGGTGTCATAGAAGAATGCCTCGAACACCAGATTCCCCTCCTGAATTAGTGCATCCTCCAGACTGGGTCCGCTGGCCCGACACAGATAGGCACAAGAGGGCTCGCTTTCGATGTGAGCACCTGTGGGATAGTGGGTCCCCATCAGCCGATACCCAGGCAACAGAACGTCGCCGCTCGTAACCCTGGCGTATACCACGAAAATAAAGTTTTTGGTTTTGTATTCCAGGGGCTCCGCCACAATTCTGAACGGATAGCGTGATGTGGACGTCGGCGTAGGGCGGGGGCCTCCAGAAGAACCACCGCCACTACTGCTCCTGGTGGGCGTGGGGGTGATGGTACCCGTAGGCGTGGGCGCGGAGGTATGAGTAGGCGTAGGGGTGAGCGTATCAACTACCACACGCGTGTTGGTCGGAGTCGGAAGAGGCGTATCAACAGGAGTTGGGGTTAAGGTGTTGGTCGGCATTATTGTCCAGGTCGGTGTAGCCGCAGAGGTAGGAGAAACCTCTGGTTGCTGCGCAACGACCGGGGTAAGGGAGGGTATCAATTGAGTCCGGACCGCTATGGCAGCAATGCCAAACACCATACATACCGTGATCGCCAGAATTGCCAAAATTAAAATCTGGACTCGCGTCATTTGTTCACCCTGTTATTCCTAATGCTTCTGGGGTGCGTTTTATCAAAGCCTGAGCCAATAATTGAAATCATCGGCTGATATAAGGAAGTGCGTTCAAAACGCACTAAAACTGTATCTGCTAACCTGTTTCTAACAGGTTTTGTATGTCAGCGGGGTGTTTCAACGCCCCGTGCCAGACTTGTTCCGAAATACTTGTTCAAAGTGAACAAGTGCAAAGAGTCTCTTATTATGTCAAAATCAATTTTTATTATAACGTTTTTTTGATAATTTGCAACATCTTCCTTCATCGGGATTCCCTATCGTCAAGTGCCAGCCAAATCCCATACCTGGCGATAGGCAGACAGCCGTCTTTCCAGTGCTGCGTCACTTTCGATTCGGTGGGCGCGGCGCATCTCGGCCCGCAGACCCAGCCGCACCAACTGGCGAGCGGCCAGGTTGAAGACCGGCCCGTAGTGCTTTCGAAAGAGACGAAATCGGCTGCGCCACAAGGCGACAAACATTCTATCCCGAAACTGGCGTGTGCTACCCCCGGCGTGATGCACGATTTGGGCCGTTGGGACGCAGTAAATATCCCAACCGGCCCTTTTGACTCGAAGGCACCAATCGATCTCCTCGGCGTACATAAAGTATCCTTCGTCCATCAACCCGACCTGCTGAATGACCTCGGCGCGCGTCATCATAGCTGCCCCCAGTGGATGGTCTATGGTAAAAGGCTGCCCCGCCTGGTAAAGCGCGTGTGAATAGCGACCGTTAAGCCGCGAGTCGAGTAGACAGGCGGGCCGGGGGAAGAAATCGAGCCAGACTTGCCACAGGGTGGGGAAACGAAAGGCGCTGTGCTGGAAGCGGCCATCCGGGTAAACCAAGCTGGCGCCCACAACGCCCGCCTCTTCTGTGTTGCACATCACGCCTGCCATGTGCGTCAAGGCGTCGCCTTGCACCTCGGTGTCGGGATTGAGAAAGAGAACGTTGTGAGGTTGGGGCCTGGCGGTGGTCCCAAAACCCAGCTCGCGGAGCGCCGCATTGTTGCCAGCGGCAAAGCCCAGGTTTTGCTCCAAGGCCAGTAGCTGTGCTTGGGGGAACTCGGTATGCACCATATCGGGGCTGCCATCGGTCGAAGCGTTGTCTACTACCCACACTTGGGCGTCGGCAGGAAAATGCGCCAGCCCGGCGTAGACCGATCGCAAACATGTCTTCAACATGTCGCAGGTATTGTAGCTGATGACGACGATGGCCAGGTTGGGATGGGTATTATCCATAGTCTTTCCGTTGGCATCCCGAATCGAACTATCCTTCATCGAAGCTAAGGCCGCGTCCAAGAATAACTTTGTGCATTTTGAAAGATTTCACTCGGAATTTTGGCCTTGAAAATAGAGAGTTATTCCTGGACGCTTCCTAAGTATGTTCTCACTATACAATAAATTCTGCCAATTTTCAATCACCCATTGCACCTAATAAAGCAGAAAATCTGACTTGACAAGAGAACACATGTTCTGGTATAATATGAATACTAGAACATGTGTTCTAATTAAAAAGACCTCAGTATAGAGGGTTGTAAGAAGTTCGGGTGTTTGTGTTCCCATCAGTAAGCTTGCTGAAAGGGGCAACTGATAGGGTTAGAAAGGAGCTTGGCTGTGGAAGAGCAACTGAGTGAACGGCAGCGGAGGATATTGGCATTTATCGAAGATTTTGTGCAAGAGAACGGCTATCCGCCTACCTACGAAGAGATTCGCGCTGCATTAGAGATCAGCACCAAGTCTCTGGTGAACCACCATCTGGATGCATTGGAGAGTGCCGGCTACCTGGCACGTATGCCAAATACACCGCGTGGCATCCGCCTATCGCAGTCTAAAACGTTTCGTGTGCCGAAGCTAGGAACGATTGCGGCCGGCTTTCCCATAACTGCGGGCGATCCTGACCCTGAGGAATTTCTCGAACTGACACGCGACATCGTCGCCGAGCAGGACGGCCTGTACGCGTTACAAGTAGCCGGCGACTCGATGATTGATGCCTTGGTCAACGACGGTGACATAATCATATTAAAACAACAGGACGAGGCGCGCAACGGCGATATGGTCGCCGTACGGCTGCGCGACCGGGATGAGACCACACTTAAGCGTTTCTATCGGGAGAACGGGCACGTACGCCTTCAGCCGGCCAACCCAACGATGTCTCCGATCATCGTACATCCGTCCGTGGTCCAGGTTCAAGGACGGGTGGTGGCGGTTATCAGGCAGTCGCCGTGATGGTCCTATGGACTAAATCGATTCCTACACATTAGCAATATTCACCCCGTAAGGTACGGCATGGTTTGGGTGGTGCGTTCCGTGACTGGCCAACGCGGAGTATAGCAGATCTGCTGAGGAAGTTCCAGAATTTAAATCATCCCAAAAATCACGAGTATGACGGTGAAATCAACGAGACTTGGAATAACTATTTTTCTGGAACGGCCTTATCCAAGAAATGTTTCAGCTTGACCGAACTTTGCAGGTAAGGCCTGAATTTCAGGTAGGGCCTGAGTTTCAGGTAAGGGCCTGAATTTCAGGTAAGGGCCTGAATTGCAGGTAGGGCCTGAATTGCAGGTAGGGCCTGAATTTCAGGTAAGGGGGTGAGAGGATGCGACGGGTATTGGAATACCAGGCGGACCAGATCGAGATGGTATTGCACTCGCACAAGGTGCCGGGACGGGTGCTGGGCGGGGTGGTGACGCCGCGCTGGGTGCGGTTTGAGGTGGTGCCGGCCCTGGGTGCGAAGGTGAGCAGCATAGTGCGCTTGTCGGAGGAGATTGCCTTGCGCCTGGGGAGTGCCGGGGTGCGGGTGCACCGGCAGGGGAGTAGGGTGCAGGTGGAAGTGCCGCGTGAGGGTGGGGAGGTAGTCCGCTTGTTGCCGTTGGCGGCGCGGTTGGGGGAGATTCCGCGCCAGGCGGCGGTGCTGGGCCTGGACGAGGAGGGGGTGCCGCTGCTGCTGCGCTTGCCGAGTCCGGAGGTGGGGCACGTGTTGGTGAGTGGCACGACGGGGAGTGGCAAGACGGCGTTGGCGCGGAGTATGGTGGTGAGCCTGGCGCTGCACAATCGGCAGGGGGAAGTGCAGTTGGTGG
>DAOUMD010000270.1:0-2878 GCA_034412795.1 Anaerolineae bacterium | reverse complement strand
TTGCAGGCCTACTTTCACGGGTTGAACAGCCGTCAACCCCTTCATATACGCAGTCAAAACCACATCTCCCGCGCTCCAGTCTCAAACTGCACCCTTATTCCTGTGTCCCAAACCTGTAACGCTCACTTTTTGGCGGCTCTACCCAATTTGACAAAACCCTGACAAATAAGATAACACCGCCGTATCAGGCGGAGTTGTCTTTTCGCATTGGACGAACATATCCAGATGTGCTATACTTTCACCCACTTCCGCAGCCGATGGCGGACATCAGAACAGGGTTCTGTGCGCCATCGGCTCTCAACTGTCTGATAACGAGGCGCAAGCGCATGACCAAGTTTCAAGACCGCTTAGCTCAAGGTGGTATTCTCATCGCCGATGGGGCGACGGGCACTACGCTCCAAAAGGCCGGCCTTCCCTCCGGTATGGCCCCGGAGCGATGGAATCTGGAGAACCCCGATGCCATCCGGGCGCTGCATCGGGGCTACGTAGAAGCCGGGTCGGATCTCATTCTCACCAATACGTTCGGCGGCAGCCGTCTCCGGTTGGAGATGGAGGAATTGGGAGATCGTACCCACGAGATCAATCTGAGCGCCGCTCGCCTGGCCCGCGAGGTGGCCGGCGACGAAGTAATGGTACTGGGTGACATGGGCCCCACCGGCCAACTGATGGAACCTATGGGCACGCTGACCTACGACACGGCGGTGGACGTCTTCGCCGAACAGGCCGCCGCCCTGGCCGAAGGGGGCGTGGATGCCATTCTCATTGAAACGATGAGTGACCTGAACGAGGCCAAAGCTGCCGTCGAAGGCGCACACCGGGCGACTGAGCTGCCCATCCTGGTAACTATGAGCTTCGATACCCACGGACGGACCATGATGGGCGTCAAACCGGAAGACGCAGCAAAGGAACTGTGGGCCATGGGCATTGATGCTGTCGGTGCTAATTGTGGCCGTACGCTTACCGAAAATCTGGAAGCCGTCCAGAAAATGCGCGAGGCGCTGCCCGAAGCGACGCTGATGGCCAAGCCCAACGCCGGCCTGCCCCGTATGGAAGGCAGCGAGTCTGTCTACGATGTAACGCCCGAAATCATGGCCGACTACGCCCAGAAATTTGCCGCCCTGGACGTGAAAATCTTTGGCGGTTGTTGCGGCAGCACGCCCGATCACATTGAAGCGACATCACACATCCTGCGCAACTAGGGGCTAGGGGCTGGGGGCTGGAGGCCGGAAGCTGGGGGCTGTTTGCACCCGACAGTTAGTAGTCAGCCCCCAGCCCCCAGGAAATCAGAGGCACTCCGTTGGACCAACCCATTGGGCACATGACCCGACTCCGGCTGTATCCCATCCGACCGCTCTGGTCACTGGGGGCGGGCTGGGCTGCTGTGTGTGGCGGCCTGGCTGCTGCCGGGTTTCCCCTTTCGCTCGTAACCTTGCTCAACCTGACCCTGGTCTGGCTCCTGGCGGACCCAATCTTGGGAGTGATATGGGATGTGGGGGTTGGTAATCCCTATGAGGGGGGCATCTGGCGTCGATTGATCAGCCCTCGGCTCCCCGATGTGGCCCCGCCTGTGTGCCTGCTCCCCTACACACAAGCCGGTTCCCCAGGCAATCGACTGGCCTATCGCCTGGGCCGGTTACGTCGTTGGTGGCGAGATACACTCTGGCCTGAAGCAGGTCGCGAGTGTGCCACCTTAATCGCCGGGTTGGGCCTGGCCATCCTGCTGGGTGCCATCCTGGGACGTAACGCCCTGATTTTTGTATTGGTCTCGGTTCTGCTTTCCTGGTTGGCGATGCTGTCTGAGAGAAGAGATACGAGCAGAGATAAGGGACATAAGAATAGTACGACACTGTGGCACGCCCTGGGTGAGTTCGGCGTCCCCTGGCTCATCGGCGCTGCTGGGTTGGACGGACTATCCCCAGCGGCTGCTCTATTGGGCATTTGCTATACGATCACCTATTTCGGATTTATCCAAAATACCCACAGCTTCCGGCTGATCGGCGCCAGCCAAGCGACGACGGCCTTACTCCTGGCCGGGCTGCGACAGCCTATGGCTGCCGGAGCAACGGCTGTTTTATTGATGCCCCAATGGGGATTGTACACCTGGACGTCCCAGGTCGAAAAGTTCTCTGAAGATCATGCGGCTGCCTCGGGCAGGTACCTACGATACGCGCGACTCTTTGTTTTCGTTAGCATGTTGATCGCAGCACTGGCGGTCGCCACGTGAGACGATGGGCTGGATAACCCTAATCTTTGCCGCCGTCATCCTGATCCTGATCGGCTATTGGCAGTTGGTCATCGCGGAAGGGGTTTATCTGGGTCCCCGGGTGGTCAGACTTTTATACGATTGGACGGCGCCCCGCTACGACCGGCTGAAGGACTTCGACCCAGCCGAGGAAGCCTATTTCCTGGGCCAGCCGCTGGTATCGGCGTTAGACAATTACGAGCGGCCTTGCGTTCTGGACGTAGCCACCGGCACCGGGCGCTTGCCCCAAACCCTGCTGCGCCAACCAAGTTTTGACGGGCAGGTGATTGGGCTAGACCTATCGGCCAAGATGTTGCGTGTCGCTAAGCAGCACCTTATCTTACATACCAGACGAGTGGGACTGCTTGTGGCGTCCGCAGCCCCACTCCCTATGGCCGATGACCAGTTCGAGGCTGTCACCTGCCTGGAAGCACTGGAGTTCTTCGCCGATGGCCAGGTCGCCCTCGATGAGATGGTGCGCGTCTTGCGGCCGGGCGGCTGGCTACTGATCACGAACCGCGTGGGCTGGGAAGCACACTTGATGCCGGGACACACCTGGTCGCGCGCGCAGCTTATCGAAATCCTGCGGGGACTCCCGCTCACTGATATCTCGGTGCGTCCATGGCAGACGTATTA
>DAOUMD010000269.1:0-36051 GCA_034412795.1 Anaerolineae bacterium | reverse complement strand
CGCCTCAGCTTGTCGATAGTCAACTCCTACCCTCCCAGGCATGAGGATACGCCCGAGTTGGGTTGCCGTCAATCGCTATTCGTGTTGGTAAAGTGCATCTCCAGTATACAAGCGTGTCGAAGGGCGCGGGTCAGGCGGCGAAACCTGTGCAAATCCGCATCCTTCGACGAGCTCAGGATGCTACACAATTGCCAAGTTACTTACGCCCAAATGTACTAAGCTAAGGGACGAGGAACATGTCAAGTTTAGACTCAGCACCCAGAGAGTTAGCACTACCCAGCAAGGGACCCCGGCTTGGGCTCGCCGAGCGGAAGCGCATTTTCGAGCGAGGGGTGATGTTGTTTTTTATCGTCTACGTCCTGTTCACCCTTTTTCCTTTTTACGGCCTCTTCGTGCGCACCTTTGTGGGAACCAAACACTCCACGGAACTCCATCTTTGGATCCCACCCAAGGAAGAGGTCAATCTGGACGGAGAAATCGGGCGACTTGCAGTCTTCTACAATCTGGATCTGGCCAAGTTCAAGAAAGATATGGGCATACCCGCCACCGAGTTGCTCCCGGCCCGCAAAAGCCTGAAAGAGATTGCCGAGATGTACGGCATACCCGAAGAGAGAATGAAGGCATACTTTGCCCCATTCAGCCTATATAACGGGTGGATCGTCCTGTTTGGCTCGGGTGAATTCTTGCCTGCCGTGGCCAGGACAGCCTTAATAACTGTCTTAAGCCTGGTGGGAATGAACATCCTGGCTGTATGCACGGGATACGGCCTGGCGGGGTTGAGACGAAAAGATCAGATGTTTTGGTACAACCTTTACCTCTTGAGGGCAGTCATCCCCCCCATGCTAATAATCCTGCCCCAATTCATTATCATTCAGTGGTTTTTGAACCTGATTCCTGGCTACGACGCACCGGGGTTCACACGCAGCGCAGGACAATTGCTGGCGATCGTCTTGCTCTGGATCAGAGGTGGGGCATTGCCGGCCATGTTGATGACCGCGGCCATAGAGGCCATTCCGTCGGAAATAGAGGAGGCGGCAGAGATTGACGGCGCCAGCCCGCTACAGTATTTCTTCTATGTCTTGCTACCGCTTATGAAAGTGCCTATGGCATCGCTGTCGGTGATATTCCTGCCCCTGATATGGAACGATTTTGTGCATCCCTTTGTCTATCTGGATCGAAGTAATACAACCATCTTGCCACTGATCCAGACTTACTCAGGGCAGTACGCATCCAACTTCCAGGTAATCTACACCGGAGTTTTTCTCTCTATCCTACCCTTGGTTATTATATACCTACTTTTCCGCCGCTGGTTCGTTGAAGGCGCGCTTGCCGGTGCGATTAAAGGGTAAAATAATTGGGAACCGAGCCATCAGCTCAGACCGATGACTCTATACGGCTGAAGTCACTGGCGCCTGCCCGTAAAAGAAAAGGGTTAGGCGTCTATTGCAAGGCCTGTTGTGCGTAAGGCCGAACAAATTTGGAGATGTAAACCATGACAACCCCGAACAATAACAACAAAAAACCCAACGTCCTCCTGATTATGGTCGATCAGATGACGCCTTTTCTGACCGGGGCTTATGGACATCCGGTGGTGAAGACCCCCAACCTCGACCGCCTGGTGGAGAATGGCATCCGCTTTGACGCCGCCTACACCAACTGCCCGCTATGCGCCCCGGCCAGAGCGTCCTTTATGACAGGTCGATACGTCTCGCGGATCGGCTGCTACGACAACGCCGCGCCGCTGTCCTGCGCCGAACCAACTATCACTCATTATTTATCTCTGGAAGGTTATGATACCGCCCTGAGCGGAAAGATGCACTTCATCGGCCCGGACCAACTGCACGGATTCCGCAGGCGAACCACCACCGATATCTACCCGGCGGATTTCGAATGGACGACGACACGGAAGGTGATGACCAAGCCGCAGTTCGGCAAACCGATCGCTGGCCAATACGTAACGGCCGGGGTACGACCGTGGAGCAAAGGTTTGGCCTACGACGAAGAGACGCATTTCAGGGCAATCGAATACCTTCGTTCCCGGGTCGAGGGGGTAGAGGCATGGCAGGGGGGAAGAGCACGTGAGCCGTTTTTCCTGGGTGTATCTTACCACCATCCCCACGAACCCTTTCACGTGACCCAGGAACTGTGGGATATGTACGAGGGCGAGCCCATCGACATCCCGCACTTTCCCCAGGATCTGGAAGCGACGTATTCGACCATGGACAGGTGGTGCCAAATATATCATGGGGTTGACTGGGTTGACTTGAAGAACCCACAAAATCTGTACAACCTCAGGCGAGCCTATTACGGCCTGGTGTCTTACGTGGACCAGAAGGTTGGGGAATTGCTAAAGACTCTAGAAGAGGTAGGGATGCGTGACAATACGATCATCATCTTCACCAGCGACCACGGGGACATGTTGGGCGAACGAGGTATGGTGCAAAAGCGACATTTCTACGAATGGTCCACCCGTGTCCCGCTCATCATCAGCTACCCGGATAAACAGCAGGCAGGAAAAAAGGTAAAGCAACCGGTGTCTTTGGTCGATCTGGCGGCCACCATCCTGGATATGGGCACAGCGAGGGACAGACTGCCTCTTGACGGCACGAGCCTGATGGGATTGATAGACGGTTCGGATACCCAGGAGAGAGAGGTCTTCTCCGAAATGCATACGGCGGGCGTTTTTGCCACCTGCTTTATGATCAGAAAGGGACAGTATAAGTACAACTACGTACACGGAGAGGATACTCAGTTATTCGATCTGGAAAACGATCCTGATGAGTGGAACAACCTGTCGGGTCAGCCTGAACACCGAGAGATCGAAGAGGCACTCAAGGCCCGCATCCTGGAACAGTTCGACCCCGACAAAATCGAGCAGGACGTGAGTGAGAGTCTGCTCAAGCGACAGTTGATCAGAGAAGCTATGAAGGTCAACGATACACATTGGGACTATTCGCCTCAGTTTGATGCGACCCAGCAATATGTGAGAGGACGAGCACCGGTTCAATACTGACAGGTAGCAGGCGTTGAGCTGGAACATAAACCCGGGCAACAACCCCAAAATCATTTAAGGAGCGTAAATCTATGAATATCATATTTGTTATGACAGACACTTTTCGCTATGATAACCTGGCCTGTTATGGTCCGACCCAAACCAAGACACCACGTCTGGACGAATTTGCCAACCAATCATTCGTGTTTGACAATGCGTTTATAGGGTCGTTTCCGACCATACCCAACCGGTTGGACATTATGAGCGGCCGTTTCAGCTTCATTGATCACGAGTGGTGCCCGCTGCCGAGGGACACGGTCGCCCTACAACAAATCTTGAGTGCTTCGGGTGTAGCCAGCCAGATGATCATCGATAACCCGCATATGATCGAGATGGGCTTTAACTATGAGCGGGGCTTCGACGCCTGGGAATGGATCCGAGGCCAGGAAACAGACACCTGGAAGATAAAACCCCCGAGTCTGGTCATTCCAGAGACCTCCCACAGCCAGCGTCGGGGCTTCATTCGAAAACGCTATTTGAACAATACACACTGGTGGACGTGTGAAGAAGACCGGTTCGCCGCCCGTACGATGACGGCCGCCTGCCAGTGGATCGAAGAGTACCAGGATCTGGATCAGTTCTTCCTGTACCTCGATCTATTCGATCCGCACGAACCGTGGGATGCACCCCGGAAGTACATCGATATGTACGACCCTGACTACACGGGGGAAGAGTTTGGCTACCCCGACTCCCGCATCTGGAAGGAATACTTCTCCGAAGATGAAATGTATGCGTACCGGTTGCAGTACAAGGCCGAGACCAGCATGGTCGACCACTGGTTCGGCGTGCTGCTGGACAAGATCGATGAACTGGGGTTAACTGAGGATACGGCGGTCATTTTCACCAGCGACCACGGCTATCTGCTGGGCGAACACGAGGTGATTGGCAAGTCCATCTTCGTGGACACACCCGGCCACACCGCATGGGAAGCGGTGCCCATGTACGATGAAATCCGGCGCATTCCCCTGATCATCCGTCTGCCCGAGCAAACGCAGGGCCAGCACGTCAAGGCGTTGGTACAACCACCCGACCTGATGCCGACCATTTTGGAAATGGCCGGGCTGGTGGTGACCGAAACCTTCGGCGGTCAGTCCAGGACCCAGGCATTGCAGTGCGGCGTGTTCTACACCGAAAACTGGGAGTTCAACCCGGAAAACATCCACGGCAAGTCAATGATGCCCTTGATGCGAGGCGAGACAGAGTCGCACCGAGACATAGCCGTCTCCTCCAACACCATCATCCACCATACGCCGCTGCTGGCCAAGACGTCGATTGTGACCGAGGATGGCTGGTGTCTACATTACTTTGGAAAGTACGATCAACTGGCACCCGAGGCGAGAATGGGGTCTCTTAAGGTCATCGACCCCGAGGCAGCCAGACTTCCCATCGAGCCTGAGTTGTATTACATACCGGAGGATGCGCAAGAGTCAAAAAACGTCATCGGCGATAATGAAAAGCTGGCCGAAGAAATTCATTCAAGTCATGTCAACTGGCTTGAGGAGGCGGGTACCCCTGAGGAACACCTGGCCGGGAGACGCAGTCTGCGCTAGTGCGCAGAGGAGGTGTAACGTGCCGTTTGGATGGATGGGCAAAATGCTGGATGTAGACCTGACGACCCGCACGACCGGCGTTCGCGACTCGATGCCCTATGCCGATGATTACGTCGGAGGGCGCGCGATGGCCAGCCGCATCGCCTGGGATGAGACCCCGGCCGGGATCGACGCCTATGATCCCGAGAACCGGGTCATCATCGCCACCGGGCCACTGACGGGCACGCTGGCACCCACAACGGGCCGGACGGTGATGACCAGCCTGTCGCCCCGTATCTACCCCAAGCCCTGGTACACGCACTCGACGCTGGGGGGCTGGTTTGGGCCAGAAATGAAATACGCCGGACTGGATGCCATCGTCATTCACGGCCAGGCCGATTCGCCCGTTTACCTCGAGATTCGAGATGATAAGGCCCGACTGGTTGACGCTGAGGATTTGTGGGGCATGGATGCCCGTGAGACACAATTGACGCTCAAGGGGCGTATGGGCTCGCAAGTTCAGGTGCTGGCCATCGGCCCGGCGGGGGAAAATCTGGTCCGGTTTGCCACAGTCCAGCACGCCGAAGAGAACGCCGCCGCGCACAGCGGCTTTGGTGCGGTGTGGGGCAACAAGAACTTGAAGGCCATCGCGGTACGCGGTACAAGGGGCGTGCCTGTGGCCAACCCAGACGCTTTGCTCCAGGAGGTGCTTGGTGCAGGCGTCTTCAATAAATCGCCCTACGTTGCCGTTCTACGTCACGACGACAAGAGGCGGCGACCGGTCTGCAGCCAGGCGTGTACCAACAACTGTCTGGGCAGCAGCTATGGCCACACCGTGGATGGACGGCGCATACCGGCTCAATGCATCGGTGGCTCCTGGCGTTCTGAATACGGTATGAAAGGCACCAGGTACACTGGAGGTGGCGTTGAGGTGCCGGCTGGCAAGAACTTCGGACGGTGCGAAGAGGTATCGCTGCACGAGCTA
The DNA here is from genome assembly GCA_034412795.1 of Anaerolineae bacterium. Classification (GTDB taxonomy): domain Bacteria; phylum Chloroflexota; class Anaerolineae; order 4572-78; family NAK82; genus JAUVPY01. Next base: position 30,485 of record DAOUMD010000269.1, on the reverse strand, counting down.
TGCAACAGTCTGGGCCTGGATCTGTGGTTCCGCCTGGTGATGCAGCCCTGGTTCATCCGCTGCAAGCAGTTAGGCATCCACCAAATCCGGGGGCACCCCATCGAGCCAGAGGACCTCTTCTGGTTCGAAGCCTTTATGCACCAGTTGGCCAAGCGTGAAGGCCTGGGCGACCTCTTCGCCGAGGATCTGCGGCGGGCGATGGACGAGCTGCAGGATGAACTGCCGGATGAGTTGATCCACCTGGGACGGGAATTGGAGTTCAACTTTGGCTTTCCCGCGCACCGCGAGGGGCGCTTTTGGGACGAGGAACCTCTCCCATTCTGGGTGATATCGGCCATGATGCACGTCAGCACCAGCCGTGACCCGACGATTGGCACCCATCACAGTTCGTTACATCTGGCAGAATTCCTGCTGGCGGACCCGGAACTGGCCCGCCGCCAGTTCCGGGTTCTCTCGGAGAAAGTTTGGGGCTATCCGGACGCACTGGAGCCTACCTTTGAAAACAAGGCACCGGTGGCCATTTGGAGCCAGAACCAACACATGCTGATCGACTCGCTGCCCTTGTGTGACTTCGCTTTCCCCCAGTTGGTGCGTCCTATGGACAGCCGTGAAGAATGGCAAAATGCTGAGGACATCAGCGGTGACCTGGATCGGGATCGCCGTTTGCTCGCCGCTGTCACCGGCGTGGAAAAGACACGCGAGGAGATGACGTGCGTGGCCGAGCGGGCCTTCACTCTGGAGCGAGCTATGTTAGCCCGCGCCGGACGTGATCGAAAAATAGAAGAAGGTCTGGCGCCGCATTTCAAACTCCCCTGCCGCGCCGATGGGACTCTGATCGACGAGGCAGGCTTTTCTCGATTGCTGGATGAGTACTACGCCGCCCGAGGCTGGGATCTCGAGTTTGGCTGGCCACAGGCCGAGGGGTTGCGAGAACTCGGTCTGGAGGACCTGATCCCTTATGCCGTGGCGCGGATTGATGATGCTTGACACAGGTGCATCTCAATTTGGGCGAACCAACCTTGCGAAGGCTCAGGCGACCGTAGGTCGCACACCTTCGCAAGGGTTCACCCCAAGGAACTGAAATACCCACTTGACACACCCTTCTTTTTGTGTTATACTTACTTACAGACTGTTAGTAAGTAAGTTGTCAACACAGCACTGACGGATTTTCCTCCCCTTATTTAGCTGCACCAATTTCGCATTCAGTCCAATGCCACTAAGATTTGCTCTAGCCGGGTCTGAGACCCGGCGCTTCCAGGCACAGAACCGCCGGTCCCACCCGGCTTGGAGCACAAAAGGTTGAATTCTCATCGGGTCACTTGGCCCTTACCCATTTCCAAGACACGGAGCGCTTCTTGATGAGACAAAGTGCTACGGCCGGTCTAATGCGGAGCATCAACCGCTCGGCTATCCTGGAACTCATTCGAGAGGAAAGCCCCATCTCCCGTTCTCAGGTTGCACGTCGGTTGAACATGAGTTTGCCAACGGTAATGCGTATCGTGGATGACTTGATGGAGGAAGACCTGGTGCGATTGCACGGAATGGGTGAATCAACCGGGGGACGCCCCAGCTCTCTCCTGGAGTTTAACGGCGAAGCCTACGCCGTGGTGGGCGTGGACCTGGGAGGAACCAAGATGTTTGGGACCGTAGCCAATCTATCAGGCACTATCCAACACGAATGCTACCTCCCTCACGAAGATGGGAACGGCCCACACGATTATCTGGAAGAGTTATGTGAGTTTATCGAAATGCTGCTAGATGCCCCCCGGCCATCCGGGCAGCGCATCCGGGGCATTGGAGTAGGCGCCCCGGGGTTTACCTTGGTTCCAGAGGGCGTCGTCACCTATGCGCCCAGCCTGGGCTGGCGGGACTTGCCGCTCCAGGAGATCCTGTGCGACCGCTTTGACGTGCCTGTCCTGGTTGAGAATGACGTCAATCTGACGGCTTTGGGCGAATGGGGATTTGGGGGCGGGCGCGGCGCACAGAACCTGATATCCATTGCCATCGGTACGGGGATCGGTGCCGGAATCATCATTGGTGGCGCCCTCTATCGTGGCCATAATCAGGCCGCTGGCGAGGTAGGCTACCTGTTGCCGGGGATTGAATTCCTTGGGCAACGTTACGGTCAATTCGGCGTTCTGGAGAGTCTGACCTCGGGCAGCGGAATCGCCGAGCGTGCGTGCCAGCTTCTGAAGCAAGAGACAATGCCCGTCCCTCCAGGCGGATTGACTGCCCACGACGTTTTCGCCGCTGCGCGGGATGGCGAAGCCTGGGCACAACAGGTGGTCAGCGAGACCGTCGATTATCTGAGTCTGGCCATCGCCAGCATCAGCACCTTGCTCGACCCAGAAGTCATCATCCTGGGCGGAGGCGTGGCCCGTTCGGCAGATTTGCTGATAGGACCGATATTGGAACGTCTGAAAGGGGTGATCCCTTTCGTCCCGCGCCTGGTTGCATCTCCATTAGGGCGGCGGGCGGCAGCTATGGGCGCCATTATGCTGGTACTGAATGCAACGACCGAGTACTTCGTTGTCAAGCGGTTACCGTAAGTGAGGGAGAGATAAAACTACGATGAATGTCATTCTGGTGATGTCGGATACTTTTCGCTACGATAATCTGTCCTGCTATGGGCCAAGCCCGGTGAACACACCTCACCTGGATGAGTTCGCCAGCCGTGCCTTTGTCTTTGATAACGCCTATCTCGGCTCGTTCCCGACCATTCCCAACCGCCTGGATATCATGAGCGGCCGGTTCAGTTGTATTGATCACCACTGGTGTCCATTGCCCAAAGAGACGGTGACGCTGCAACAGATTCTGAGTGCTTCGGGTCTCGTGACCCAGATGATTGTTGACAATCCACACCTGGTCGAGATGGGGTTCAACTACGAGCGCGGTTTCGATGGCTGGGAGTGGATCCGCGGGCAGGAGACTGATCTATGGAGAACCGCACCCCGTGAGGTGAAGTTGCCGGCAGACCCAGCGAAGTTGCGCAGTCCCGGGTCAATCCTGAGCACCCACCTGCGCAACACAGCCTGGTGGACCTCAGAGGAGGATCGCTTTGTGGCCCGCACCGTCAGGTCAGCCTGCCAGTGGTTGGAAGACAACCAAGACTTGGAGCAGTTTTTCCTGTACATAGACACCTTCGATCCGCACGAGCCTTGGGATGCACCCCAGAAGTACGCGAACATGTACGATCCCGACTACCGGGGAGAGGAGATCAACTATCCGATCTACGGCTTCTGGAGAGAGTTCCTGGCCGAAGAAGAGCTAAACCATACGCGAGCCATGTATATGGCCGAGGCGACTCTGGTCGATCATTGGTTTGGCATCCTCCTGGATAAGATTGACGAACTGGGCCTGACCGAAGACACAGCCATTATCTTTACCAGTGACCACGGTTTTCTCTTTGGCGAGCACGATATCATCGGCAAGTCGCTCATACGGGACGATATCTCCACCTTCGAAGCGATTCCCCTGTATGACGAGATCAGGCGCATACCTTTGCTAATATCCCTACCAGGTCAGACCGAAGGTCAACACATCCGCGCCCTGGTTCAAGCGCCGGACCTGATGCCGACCATACTGGAGATGGCAGGATTAATTGCGACGGAGACAATCGGCGGTCAGGCCAGCACTCAGGCACTTCAGTGTGGGGTGTTCTACACCAAAGACTGGATATTCGAGCCAGAGGCCACTCATGGCAAGTCAGTAATGCCGCTAATGCGCGGTGAAACCGAGAGACTCAGAGACATCGCCGTGAGTTCCCACACGTTGATTCATCCTACTCCGGTTATGGCGAAGTGTGCTATTGTCACACAAGACGGATGGTGTCTGCATTACGCCGGCAAGTACTCCCAGGAGGCACAAAACGTCCCGTTGATCGGCCATAAGCTTACGAACTGCGAAGCCGCCCGTGCGCCCACGCAGCCGATGCTCTTTTGTCTACCCGATGACCCGAAGGAAGCAAAAGATGTCATCCACAGCAATGAAGATTTGGCTCGAGAGATTCACGATCGCTACGTGGGATGGCTTGAGGAGATCGGTACGCCGCCAACGAATCTGGCCGGCAGACGTGAAATTTTTTAAAGAAAGGAGGGAAGGAAGGAGCTATAGGGGGTAACATCTCTTGCCTGGCTGATGTGTGTAGCCATCGTGTCACGCTCAAAAGTATTAGTTTGAGAGGTAAATCCAAAGGAGGACTTGTACCATGAGCAAGCATCTGCGAATATTAGGCGTTCTGATTCTGCTGGCGGCCGTCCTGGCTGCCTGCGTCGCACCAACCCCTGAGGTAGTCGAAAAGGTCGTTACCAAAGAGGTAGAGAAGGAGGTGGTGAAGGAAGTGGAGGTGGTTGTCACCGCCACACCAGAGGCGGCTGAGGAGGCCACGATCAAGGTCTGGTACACCAGCGGGAACCCAGCAGAGATACAACTTATGGAGGACCTCTCTACTAAGTTCGAGGAGGCCCATCCTGGGGTCACGGTGGAGTTCAGCCCCTACGGGTTTGACGACCTGCGCAAGAATTTTAAGTTGGCCCTGGACACTCAAACGGGTCCGGATATAGCCTATCTCGGTCCTGGCAGTGGCCTGACCGAGGGCGGTGATCTCGGACTCTTGTTGGATCTCACTCCCTATGTCAAGCAGAAAGGGTGGGACCAGACGTTCGACATGGAAATGAATCAGGCCTACAACCCATGGCCAGGGCAAATCTACGGTATAGCCTACGATATCGTGACGATCGGCGCCTACTACAACAAGGATATCTTCAACGAACTGGGACTCGAGCCACCGGAGACCTGGGAGGAATTTGAAAACGCCATCGTCACGCTCAAAGACAACGGCGTTACCCCCTTCGTTACCGCGGGTCTGGATTCGTGGCCACTGGATCACTACTTCTATGCGCTTGCGCACCTTACCACTCCCTACGATGAAATCGAAAAGGTGTGGACACTTCAGCCAGATGGCAATTACGCCCACGAAGGCTTCGTCGAGGCAATGACGATTCTGAAGGATTGGATCGACAAGGGCTACTTCAACGAAGAGTTTATGGCCGTCGGCAACGCAGACGCCAGGGACCTGTTCGTCAATGGCGAGGCGGCTATGTTCATCGCCGGCACCTGGAACACCAGCGCCATTCTGGAGGGAGCAGACTTCGAGACTGGTTTCTTCGCCGTGCCGAGTCCGAACCCTGACCTGGAGTGGCGAGCCGTGACGACTCCCAATAACTTCTGGGTAATCTCCGAGTGGACCGAGTTCCCCGATGCGGCTCTAGACTATGTCGCCTATATGCTGGGCGAGGAGGTAGCTACTGCCAAGTGGGATGCAGGTGACATTCCCATGTACAAATTCACTACCGTTCCCGAACCCGTGAGTCAACTACAGTTAGAGATCTATGACGCCACGCAAAAGACCAAAGGCGGCCAGTACCTGGCTCAGTACGCGCATGACGTCATGCAGGCACAGTGGGATGCTGAGGCACTGATGGCTGCGGGTGAACTCACGCCAGAAGAGGTCCAAGCAATGGTCCAAGAGGCCTACGAGCAGAAGCTAGCCGAAGAGTAACAGAGAACACCTGGGTGGGAGACTCTGTGTCACAAGCAGGGTCTCCCACGCCACAGGAGGGCAAAAAAGTATGCAAGCATCCAGGCAGAAAGCAACTAGGGGGGTCAGTTGGCGAGATAGCGTACAAGCCTATCTCTTCATCGCCCCTGCTTTCATCCTATATGCGCTCTTCTTCCTATGGCCCCTGCTACACCTCATCCAGCTTAGCACAGTGAAGTGGAAGGGTGTAGGCCCCAAAGTCTTCGTGGGGCTGGAGAACTATCTACATATCCTGACCTCCGACCCTAAGTTCTGGTTGGCGTTCGAGCACAATGTCGGTTGGCTATTTGCCGCCGTGGTTGTGCCTATCGTCACGGGGATGTTCCTGGCAGTCCTCCTGGCCCGCACCCCAATGCATGGGCGATTACTCTTCCGTACCATCTACTTCCTGCCTCAGGTGCTCTCCTCTGTGGTGGTGGCTGTGATCTGGCGTGGGATGTACAACCCCAATTACGGAGCTATCAACAGCATTTTGCGAGGGGTAGGGCTGGATTTCCTGGCCCAAGGTTGGCTGGGGGACAGGGCTTTGGTTCTTCCAGCACTCTTCATCGCGTGGAGTTGGATACACTACGGGTTCTGTATGGTGATCTTCATTGCTGCGCTCCAGAGCATTGACGAAGTATATTTCGACGCGGCCAAAGTGGATGGGGCCAATGCCTTGCAACAGACCTGGTACGTAGCCCTGCCTTTCATCCGTGGCCCTCTGGCAACGGTAATTCTCCTCACCGCCATCGCCGCTTTCCAGGTCTTCGATCTGGTTTTCATTATCACCAAGGGCGGGCCAGCCGGTGCAAGCTTGGTGCTCTCGGTTCATATGTATGATAACGCATTTCGCTACGATAAGGTAGGCCAAGGCGCAGCCCTGGCCGTGCTCTTGGGAGCACTCATCTCGGTCCTATCTATTATCTTCCTACGAATAAGACGCAGGCTGGAGGCGGATTAGCGTGGAATTAACAAGAGAAGCGGCAGAAAAAGAAGATGCAAGGCAGGTAACCCGTCTTGGACTGTGGGGATTAAAGACAAGACGGCTATGGACCACTCTCGCAGCTATGGTCTTCTCCCTCTTTGTAATGGTGCCTTTCACCTGGGTCATTTTCACTTCGGTCAAATCACAGAAGGAACTCTCCCATAACCCCCTCGGCGTTCCGGTGGATTGGCAGTGGGGGAATTTTGCCGAAGCGTGGACAAGAGGTCACTTCGATAGATACTTCCTGAACAGCATCCTGGTGGCCATTCCAACCGTAGCTATCGTGCTAGTGTGCTCCACCCTGGCTGCTTACGCTTTCTCCTTAATGGAATTTCGAGGCAAGAACGCACTCTTCATCATTTTTCTGGTAGGTCTGACGATTCCCCTGAGCATCCTCATCATCCCTCTTTTTTATGAACTCCTGTCGCTGGGGCTCTTGAACACTTACTGGGCCCTGGTCTTGCCCCAGGTGGCCAAGACACTTCCCTTCGGCATTCTCCTTCTGCGCAGTTTCATGGAGGACTTCCCCACCGAGATCTTGGATGCTGCCAGGATAGATGGCTGTTCTACATGGGGGCTTCTCTACCGTGTGGTGGTTCCACTCAGCGCGCCAGCTATGACCTCACTGCTGGTTTTCACCTTCATGTGGACCTGGAACCAGTTTGTACTACCAGTGGTACTCATACAAGATGATGCCATGCGCACTCTGCCGGTGGGCCTCAATTTCTTTCAAGGGCGCTTCGTTACCGACATCCCGCTGATGATGGCGGGAGCGATTATCTCTTTTCTGCCCATCGTCTTGATGTATGTGTTCTTCCAACGGCAGTTTATCAAAGGCATCACCGCCGGCGCCTTCAAGTAAGACAACTGGCAGGATCAACGTCATTCTGGACGATCTGATTGAGATTGGGGCGGACGTGATTCAGTTGCTGCATCCCCAAGTGGTGGGTATCTAGGAGATAGGCCAGCAGGTTCGAGGACGTGTAATTGGAGGTAGCTGGGTGTGATACCATATGTGACAGTAAAAGCACTGGACGCAGACGAGATGGAGAAGATACATGTGGCTATGGTGTCGATCCTATCACGCACTGGAATAGTCGTGGAGCATTCAGAAATTCGTGAGGCGTATGGCAGCTATGGCGCCCGGGTCGATCATCAGGCGGGGCGAGTCTGGTTTCCCGAAGAGGTTGTCAGCCATTTCCTTGACGAGACTGAAGCAATGGACACCTTAAGTACAATTCCAACCGACCCGGCCCAGCCGAAGGGAACCGCCAGCGTGGAAGAGTGCTACCGACCGCTGTGTCCGGGCCAGGGGCCAAACCTGTCAACTCGTTCGGGCGTGTCCTTCGACTTGTATCTTGAGCCACGTACTAACCACGTGATGCCCTTCACTGAAACGACGCTTGGAGAGTACATCAAACTGGCCCGGCTGCTTGGCAACGGCATCATCGTGCGACTGGAAACACTGCCGGTGGGTGAAGGACGCCCCACCCAGCCCCTGGAGGGGCGCATCTTTGCCTGGAAGCGCGGTGCTATGGAAAGCGGCGGCATCCAGATGACCGAACTATGTCCCTACCTTCTGGAGATGTATGAAATCAAAGCAGACGCGCTCGGGGTGCCGACCTCTGAAGTATTTTGTGGCAGCGTCTACATCATTAGTCCGTTACGCATTCCCCGCGACGTGGGTGATCAGATCCTTTACTTCTACGAACGTGGTCTAAGGGTACGCATTGGCAATATGTTCACCATAGGTGGCACCGGCCCGGTAACGTTGGCCGGGTGCCTGGCCCTGAACTTGGCCGAACGAGTTGCCATTGGGGTATTGGACCGCGTTTTATATGGTGCCAAGCAGTGGGTCCTCTTCGGAGAGGTGGCACCGTTGGATATGCGAACGCTTACTATGCCGAATGGGCGTCCAGAAGTATTGCTGTTCAACCTGGCTGTTATCCAACTGGCGCAGCACTACGGCGTATCCGCCCACACCTATGGCGGGTACACGGATGCCAAGCTCCCATCTGCTGAGGCCGGCACGCAGAAGGTTCTTACGGCACTGCCCTGCATTTTGGCGGGAGGCTGCAACCTTGACGCCGGAAAGCTGGGTGGCTCGCTCTGCTCTCCGATCCAAATGATCATTGACTCAGACCTGATCAGCGCGCTGAGGCGTACTCTGCAGGGGTTCGAAGTCAATGACGAAACGTTAGCCGTGGACTTGATCCACGAGGTAGGACCGGGCGGTTCGTACCTGGCAAGCGAGCACACGGTCAGGCATATGCGGTCTGAACTATGGCAGCCGAAGATTTGGACCAAGGATGCGTACCAGGCCCAAATCGGAGAATACATCAAGCCTGACGTAGAGCGGGCGCTGGAGCGATGGCACGACCTGATGTCGAAACCCGATCCAGAACCGGGTATCAGTGAAGAAACGGAACGGCGACTTCAGGCGGTGCTAGATCAGGCTGCCCAGAACCTGTGAGGGTATTTCAACAAAAGAATCCGACCAAGAGGAATTATATCAGCGTATTCTACAAGACGCAGGAGGCGAGATCCCGCACTACCAGATGCCGACGACGTTCGCCGACGGCTCGACGTGGCACCGATCCTTCATGCCCGATCCATAAGTGTAGAGGAAAACGAGAAAAGAATACTGCTTTGCCAGAAACTCTTCTGCCAAAGCCTGGAAGAAGCGCGGCAGGTGGTCGAGTTCTGTGACCAGGCCAGCGTGCGGCTGATGATCAATGAGAACTGGCGCTGGCAAGCCTGGTATCGCAAAGCCAAGGAGGTGATGGACTCGGGCGCCAGTCATTGATCCCAAGGATTTGCTGAGAGGAGGAAACCTATGAAGGTAGTCATCACTGGCGTCACCGGTGCTGTAGGGCCCTTCATCGTCGCCGAACTGGAAAAAGGGCACGAACTGACATTGTTTGTCCGGCGGACGCTTGAGACCAAACACCGCTTGGTGCAAGGCGACCTTACCTCTCCCGATGATTGCCAGCGCGCCCTTGAGGGTGCCGAAGCCGTCGTCCACCTGGGGGCCGTCTCCAAGCCAGCCCCCGAGGCGTTCCACGTCAACACCTGTGGTACCTACCATCTGCTGGAAGCGGCCCGCGCCCAGAGTGTCTTACGCGTGATCATGGCCAGTACCAATTGTGTTTACGGTCATTGCTTCCAGATCAGCGACCGGCCCTTTGCGCTCAAGTTCTTGCCCATCGACGAGACGCACTCTTGCAGGCCAGAGGACAATTACGGCATCTCCAAGAAGCTGGACGAGGAGATGCTGGCCATCTATAGTGCCACGTGGGGTATGCGTACCGCCGCCCTGCGTCTGAACTGGGTCTGGGGCCCCAAGGAGATACAGTGGTGGACCGAGATATCCGAGAAGAACCTGGCCCGATTTGCCCCCTACTTCTGGGCCTACGTAGATGCCCGGGACACGGCGCGGGCATTTCGGCTGGCACTGGAAGCGTCGGACCTGCCAGGGCACGGCGTCTACAATATAACGGCTTCAGATACTATGGCCGACGAAGACTCAGGTGAATTGGTGGCTCGCTTCTACCCCGACGCGACGTTAAAATCCAAGATGACGGGACGAACCAGCTTCTTCGACTGGACGAGAGCCAAGCAAGCCTTCGGCTATGAGCCTCAATATTCGTGGAGGGATGGATGGACCAACAGGTAAGAGTTGCGCTGATTGGATGTGGCAGTGTGTCACAGCGGGGTTTACTACCTCACCTTACCCAAGAGGACAGCCGGGAGGTCGTCAATCTGGTGGCGGTATGCGACGTGGTCGAGGACCGGGTACGCGAGACAGCCGAACGCTTCCATGTGCCGGAATGGTATACTCAGGTGGACGACCTGTTAGCCCGGGCCGACGTGGATGCGGTACTTATCGCCACGCCGATTCCCTTTCACTACGAACAGGCAATGGCCGCCATTGGGGCTGGTAAGCACGTCCACTTGCAAAAGACGATGACCACCACGTTGGCCGAGGCGGACCGCCTGGTAGAAGCGGCCCGCCAGAAGGAGGTCAAGCTGGTTGCCTCCCCCGGCCAGATGCTAAGCCCGACCAGCCAGGCGATCAAGCGATTGATCGAGGCGGAGGGCCTGGGCAAAGTGTACTGGGCCATCGCCAGCACTTCCTGGATTGGCCACGAGCACGAACCGTTCCGGGCAGAGAGCCCGGTGGCCCCCACCTGGTACTATAAGCCCGGCGGGGGACCGGTGTACGATATGTCTGTCTACACCCTGCACACCCTGACGGGCATCCTAGGCCCCGTCAGTCGGGTGACGGCCATGTCTGGAATCGGCCTGCCGGTCCGCCATTGGGAGGGGGGTGAGATAGAAGTCGAGATGGACGACAACAGTTTGTTGTTGCTCGATTTTGGGGAGCGCGGTTTTGCCGTTGTCGGCGGACACTTCTGTCACACAGGACACGTCATCGGCTGGGGGTTTACGGGCATCTACGGCAGCGCTGGAACGCTTGAGATCACCGGATTGGTTCCAGGTACCGCCTATCCGGAGCAGATTGAGTTTAACCCTCCCGACCTGGAGGAAAAGCTTGGCTTATCGGAGGATGCCAGGGGGATCAGCGCCGTGCCGTACATCACCGGCGCCCACACCCAGATGGAGGAAGCCCATTTGTGGGCCGACATCCGCCACCTGGTGGACTGTATTCTGCACGACAAGGAGCCGATACCCGGCCCTGAACACGCCCGCCACGTGATTGAGATCATTGAAAAGGGTTACGCCGCAGCTCAAACCGGGCAGGTTCAGGAATTGAAGACAACTTTCCAATGATAACAGAGAATAACCTATGGCCTGATGGAAAAGAGAGTCTTGACAGGGTATCAAATCCCTGCTAATTTATCTTATGGGCTTTTCAGCCATGAATTCCTCTTCGGGCCAGTTTAAATGCGTGTTCTGCAACATCTGCAGGAAAAGAAAGGAGGCAACCCCATAAGATAATGACCTCACATTTGACCCTTTCAACGGCGAAGTGTCAATCTACAAAGATGAAGACTAAAGAGGAGGAAAATGTACTATGTTCGACGTTGCTCTCGATTCTGTCGGGATACGCCTTTGGGCGCATGCGCTTCCCCTTTAGCAGGCTCCTCTTCTTCATTTTTCTGTTGGGCATTATGGTCCCCCAAGAAGCTTTTATCATCCCCTTATATCACAACCTGAGGCGACTGGGCCTGCTGGATACCTACTGGGCCTTGATCCTACCCCAGATAGGGATGAGCGTCTGCTTTGGCACGTTCTGGATGCGGGGCTTTTTTGCCGAGGTGCCACGCGATCTGGTAGACGCCGCCACGGTGGACGGCTGCACGAGCTGGGACACGCTGTGGCGCGTGCTGTTCCCCATCGCTCGGCCCGCCATCCTGACCATGGTGATACTCTTTTTCGTCTGGACCTGGAATGACTTTCTCTTAGCACTGGTACTGGTATCTTCGGACCAGGTTCGCACCTTGCCCCTGGGCATGGCCTTCTTTCAAGGGCGCTATGCCGCCGACGTTCCGTTGATCTCTGCCGGGGCGACCATGGTCGCCCTTCCAACAATCCTGATTTATTTCATCTTCCAACGCCAGTTCATTCGTGGCATCATGGCTGGGGCGGTGGAGGGCTAACTTGTCTTCATTGCGTTTCACGACTCTACTGAAAAAAGGTTCCAAACGGCTATAAGTGGGGCGAATTCACCTAAAAACCAGGTTTTTTGTCGGTGCATTCCCTGAAATGCACCCATTCTGGCCAGAATTTGGCACACCATCTCTTTCATCTCGTCAAAAACCTGTTTTTTTTCAGTAGAGACGTTTCACGTTTTGTATGCATCCGTTTAGGAGGAGACAATCGTGGTTCCAACAAAAATCGTGGTCATTGGCGCAGGCAGCGCCATATTTGGCCTCAACACTGTGTCTGCCTTGATGCGCAGCGAGCGGCTGCGCGGCAGCGAGTTGGCTCTCGTTGACCGAAACGCCAATACGCTGGCCCTGATTAGCCCCCTGGCAGAGCGCCTCAATCGTGAGTGGGACGCCCAGATGAGGATCACCACCCATACCCACCACCTCGACGCCCTGGAGAACGCGGCATTTGTCGTCTCAGCCATCGAAGTACCACCCCGAGAGAAGCTGTGGCGCTCCGATTACGAGATCACGCTAAAGTACGGCGTGCACCAACCGTACGCCGAAAACGGCGGACCGGGCGGCTTCGCCCACGCGGCGCGCAACATTGGGCCGGTGCTGGAGATCGCCCACGATATGGAGCAAGCCTGCCCCGAAGCCTGGTACCTCAATTTCACCAATCCTATGATGCGTATCTGCGACGCCATCGCCCGTTACAGCCGCATCAGGGTCGTCGGCCTGTGCCATCAGATCCACGCCGGCTACGGCATGGTAGGATATGTACTGGCGGATGTGCTGGACATCCAGGTGCCGGAGGGCACCATCAGCGCCCACGCCGACCCGGACATCTGGCCACGCCTGGAGAGATTGGCCTACCAGGCGATGGAGCGGGTCGACATCAAGGCCGCCGGGCTGAATCACTTCACATGGATGCTCGACCTGCGCGACAAGCGTACCGGCGAAGACCTGTACCCTCTCTTCGCTGAGCGCTGGACCAAATTCGACCCCACTTTCGAACCACTGACACGCCGCGTTTACCACGCCTTCGGCCGCTTCCCTATCCCCGGTGACGAGCACCTGTGCGAGTACGTGCCCTGGCTCAGCGACCCCCTCACCAAGCCTTGGGAGAAGTACGAAATCAGTCTCTACGATTGGGAGCGTATGGACCAACTGCGCGGGCTTGGTCACAACGAGATTGCCAAAATGGGCGATGGACGACTCCCTATCGATCACCTGCGCTCCGTTGACAGCGAGGGAGCACTGGAGATAATTGAGAACATCGCCGGGGCAGGGAATCACTATCACCTGGCAGTGGACCTGCCGAACCAAGGTTATATCACCAATCTGCCGCAAGGAGCCATCGTTGAAGTACCCGGGCTGTTTAGCGGCGCTGGGGTGCAGGGGATCGGCGTGGGACCACTGCCGGAGCCCATCGCTGAACTGTGCCGCCGTGAGATCACCATCGCCCGCCTGTGCGTAGACGCCGCCGTGCACGGCGACCGACAGGCCGCACTACAATGCCTGCTGCTGGGCCCGGCCATCACCGACCTGGACGTGGCTCAGCAGATCCTTGATGATTACCTGAAGACGTACCGAGAACATCTGCCTCAGTTTTGGTAAGTGTACTCAGGAAGGTGTAAGCCAGTGAAAGGTATCCTTTCCCGTGTTGAAATCTTAGATGATAGGGACATCGAACGTCTCCACCAGGCTACATTGGAGGTTTTGGTCACTGTTGGCTGTCGGCTACCTCACAAGAGAGTGTTGAACATGATGCACGAGGCCGGGGCGGACGTAGAGTACGACACTGCTACTGTGCGTATATCGCCCGGTCTGGTGGAACAGGCCATACGCGAGACGGCCAGGGCCAACCCGGCCAAAGGAGATGGACCCCAGGTCTTCAGCCCGGCGCCAATCAGAGGTAAGCGATTCGGTGTTAAGCCAGGCAACCAGGCCACCATCATTGACTATCAGGCTCAAGCCAGACGACAAGGCACCACGCAAGATGTTGTCAAAGGGATCGTGTTATGCAACGAGTTGCCCTACGTGACATCCTGTATGCCATTGGTGACGCCTGCTGATGTGCCCGGTCATGTGGGGGATCTGTATGGCTACTACCTGTGCACTCTCTACTCAAAGAAGCCCTACAGTGTATACGTCCTCTCACCCGAGACAGCGCGGCTGATCATCCGTATTTGGGAACTGGTACGAGATGAGCCGGCCCGTGCTGCCGATCAACCATACATCCGCTATCTACTGGAACCCAATGGGTCGCTGTCCTACGATGAGTTCAGTCTAGAAATGGCTTTGATCTTTGCCGAAGCAGGACACCGCATCCTGCTGGGGCCGATGGCCATGGCTGGACTGGATGCGCCGGTCACACTGGCGGGAACGCTCGTGATCCAGAACGCAGACAACCTCATTGGAGTGGTACTTTGTCACCTTTTGGGAGTGCCAGGCAGTTGGTCTGGGACTCCGCACACAATGGACATGCGGCACTCGCTTTGTTCCTTTGGTTCGCCCAACCAGGTATTGTTGGGGCTGGCGTCCATTCAATTGGGACACCACTACGGTTTCGACGTAACCGTGAACAGCGCCCTTACGGATGCCTGCCTTCCCGATTTTCAGGGAGGCTTTGAGAAAGGGACGAGCGCCATTGTAGCTCTGCTGGCGGGAGCCGACGGGATCGGTGCTCAGGGGATTGTAGGGGCAGATCAGGGTACCAGCTTCGAGCAGTTGGTGATTGATAACGAATGGGCAAGTGCCATTGACCACATCTTTCGACTGGGCTTCGAGGTGAATGAAGAGACGCTGGCCCTAAACGTGATCAAGGATGTCGGGATAGGCGGCAACTACCTGGCCGAAGAGCACACGGTACGACATATGCGCGGGACCTACTGGCCGGGAGTGATCTTCAACCAGAAAAGCTGGGACGCCTGGATGGAGGATGGCGGCAAAGACGTCTATGCTGTGGCTCATCAGAAGGTGCAGCAGATTCTGACGAAGCATTATCCCCCGCAGGCGTTGATTAGCCGTCAGGTGATAGAAGAATTGGACACACTTATAGAGGAAGCCCGAAAGCACCCCAAAAGGTTCGAAACAGGGCGATATCGGGCGGGAGAGGATGGCTAAGCAATGGCTCGTAGAGAGATGTCATCACGCCAACGCATGTTGGCTGCCCTGGATTGTAAAGAACCCGATTATGCACCTTGTTCGTTTATGCTGTTTAACGCACTCAGAGACCGTTGTCAGAGCTACCCCGAATTTGTCGAGCGGCAGGTGGAGATGGGCCTGGACGCATTTGTCCAGTTGCCACCTCGCCCACCGGTTTTCGTCAACGATTACTACAACTTGCACGGCCTGCCGGTGAGCTATGATCCGCGGGTGACCACCCAAGAATGGGTGGAGGATCAGCCGGGCGAAAGCCTCCCGATTATGGTCAAAGAATACCACACGCCGGCTGGGGTGCTGCGCACGGAGGTACGCCAGACCGAGGACTGGCCGTGGGGCAATCATGTACCATTCCTGGACGACTATTTAGTGCCCCGCTCCAAGAAATTCCTGGTGACAGCTCCAGAGGATCTGGACGCGCTTCGCTGCTTACTGGTCCCCCCCAGCCAGGAAGAGGTAGCCAACTTCAAGATTGAGGCGGGGCCTGCCATCGAATTGGCGCGCCGCCACGACCTTTTACTGGCCGGAGGCTGGGGCGTGGGGGCTGATCTGATCGGGTGGATATGTGGGCTGCAAAACATAGTCTTTGCCACCTACGACCGGCCGGAGTTTATGCGTGAGACGCTGGACATCATCGCCGTCTGGAACCGGGCACGCATGGAGGTGGTGCTGGAGGCCGGGATTGACTTGTACATCAAGCGGTCCTGGTATGAAAACTGCGATTTCTGGACTCCGGCCAGCTATCGCGAGTTTCTCCTCCCCATCGTCAAAGCCGACGCCGAGTTGGCCCACCAGAAGGGGGCCCGCTTGGGCTACATTATCACCTCAAATTGTATGTCACTTCTGGAGATGTTTGCCGAGGCGGGCATCGACGTGCTGATCGGCGTGGACCCGGAAGCGTGGGATATACCCGTTGCCAGACAGAAGCTGGGAGGTAAGGTGTGTTTGTGGGGTGGGGTGAACGGACACCTGACTGTGGAGCAAGGTACCTCCGAGGAGGTTCGGGCCGAAGTGAGTGAAGCTCTGGAGATACTGTCTCCAGGTGGTGGCTTTATCCTCTCCCCAGTGGACAATGTGCGTGAGAATACCCCCCGTGCCCACCAGAACGTCTCGGTACTGATCGATGAGTGGCAACGGCTGACCGGACAGTAGTACACCGTCAGATAAGGTTTGATAGGTTCGTAGTAACGACTTCAGTCGTTTTTCCGCGTAATGAGCGACTAAAGTCGCAACTACAAGTCGTCACAATTTTCCTGACGGTGTAGTAGCTATCAAGAGAAAGGAGCTTGACATGCCGAACATTCAAGATGGTCCCAGTACACCACTATTTGCACCCCTGTCCCTCAAGGGTAATGTGACGCTATCTGACTTAGCTGATGTCGGCATCTCGGAGGAAATGGTGGGAGCCCTGGAGCACGCGCCGAGCGGAAAGTGCGTTGCCTGGGGTGTCCCCTTTGAAATCAGCGATGTCGTGGCGCTTACGGACAAGGTAGTTAGCGTTGAATTCAGCCCTACCCTGGCACAATGGCTGGTCTTTATGCACACATCGGACCTGTGTCCCACGGAAACCGGCCCTGGCGGGTTCATCTCCCCCATGCGCGGCGAGGGACAACTCGCTCAACACGCGGCCGACTATGTCATTCTTTACGCAGATGGCACACAAGAGCGTGCGTCGATTTACCGCCGTCGCCAGATTGGTACATTTCAGCGCCGCTGGGGCGAAAACTGCTTCGAGGCGGTCGCCCATCGCAAACCCAACCCGGTGCCGGCTGCACACCAGCAACTAATCGCCGGATGGGGGCGAAGTCAGACGCGCGTCGCTCAGCTCGATGGTTCGCATGGCGAACCTTGGACAAACTGGCTCTGGGCCTGGGAGAATCCGCATCCCGACAATACGATCATTGGTGTTCGCTTCGAACCGGTGTCAGGCCTCGTCATCGTGGCGGGGATCGCGGCCGGCAATGCGTATTTTCTACCCTTCGGCAAACTCAAGACGACACCCTTACGCTGGCAGACGCGCCGCAAAGCCATCCTGAAGCTAGCCGAGGGAGAGACATTTTTGCCTGAACTGGACGAACGGGGACTGCTCCAGCAGATCCAGCTCGACATGGGACAGGTGATCTCGGCTATGCCGCGTCTGGTTTACCCCAACGACGACTGGACGGAGACGTACAACAACCAAATTCCCAGGGTCTCCGAGCGCGAGGTCTTGATCGAGTATACGGCTCACCCAGATGCTTGTTTTCACCTCTCTGGAGGGCAGACCGTGCCTGTTGAGAGAGTAGTCGAAGAGGCCCAATCAGCGAGTCCTTTGCAACCTGTAACACCGGCGACGCAGCGGGTCACGTTGCGAGCGGTGGAGCGTGGCAGCAGCAAGAGCGTTCCGGTCAAACTACACGTCCACGGTGAATATGGCGAATACATGGCCCCAGTCGATCGCCACCGTATCCCCAATCCGGCCTGGTTCGAGGACTACAGCGTGGACTTTTCGCATCTTAGCACCCATTCCTGCACCTACATCCCCGGTGAGACGAGCATCGATCTGCCACTGGGCAGGGTGTACCTTGAGGTATCAAAGGGATTTGAGATCCGTCCGGTGCACAAGATGATCGAAGTATCGCCTGACACCAAAGAAATCGTCGTCGAGATCGAGAAGGTGCTGCCCTGGCGCGAAAAGGGTTGGGTCACGGCCGACACCCACGTCCATTTTCTGTCTCCTATGTCGGCCTTGCTGGAAGGGTCTGCTGAAGGCGTGAACGTCATCAACTTACTGGCCAGCCAGTGGGGGGAACTGATGACCAACGTGGGCGACTTCGACGGTAAAACCACGCGGGGATCCAAGGAAGCGGGAGGAGACGGCGAATATCTGGTGCGAGTGGGGACCGAGAACCGGCAACACGTGCTGGGCCACATCTCATTGCTCGGCTATCGCGGTCAGATTATCGCGCCCATGACGACGGGTGGCCCGGACGAGTCAGCTTTGGGCGACCCGATTGAGATCTTGCTCACCGAATGGGCCAGACAGTGCAAGAAGCAAGGCGGGCTGGTCGTCCTGCCGCATTTTCCGAATCCCCGTGCCGAGCACGCAGCTACCGTCGTGAGCGGCGATGTTGACGCCATCGAAATGACCTCGTGGGGAGATCTGTACGGCGGCATAGACCCGTATTCTCTTTCGGACTGGTATCGTTATCTGAACTGTGGATACCTGGTGGCAGCGGTGGGCGGCACCGACAAGATGTCGGCCAGCACAGCAGTAGGAACAGTACGCACCTACGCCCGGATCACTCCCGATGTGCCATTCACGTATGATGCCTGGGTGGATGCTATTCGGCGGGCGGAGACCTTTGTGACGTACGGCCCGCTACTCGAATTCGCTGTGGATGGGCGGCCGATGGGGAGCCGCATCGAGATGTCCGCCACGGGGGGCAGCGTTGACGTGACCTGGCAAGCAGCTAGCGTCACCATCCCTACGACTCGGGTTGAGTTGATCGTGAACGGCGAGATCCGAGAGAGTTTGACGGTCCCGACCGGAGAGGCTAGCGGTCACTGGTCGGTCAAAGTGGACAAGAGTTCCTGGCTGGCCTTGCTGGTGCGAGGCCACTACCCGGACAAACCTGAAATCATCACGGCTCACTCTTCGCCGGTGATGATTAGCGTCGAGGGGTCACCCATGCTGCCTGCAGCCGATGCCCTCACGATCCTGGAACAAATCGAAGGTGCGCTGGCCTACCTGGACACAGTCGGCACGCGGGCAGAGGACGAAGCTTACAAACGTATGCACCTCGTCCTGGAATCGGCCCATCGGTCATTACACAACCGGATGCACCAACTCGGCTATTACCACGACCATACACCGGTGACAGATCACAAGGAACATCACTAACGAAGCTTCGCCTCAAACCGCCCAGTTGATGGCTCACGGATGAACACAGATTGACACGGATAGGATAACAATTTGAAATATGTGTGTTCATCCATGAGCTAATTTCTTGTCTCGTTTGTCAGAGCTCTGTCTTATAAAGATGTCTAGGAGGATTACATTGACAAAGATCGTTCTGATCGGTGCCGGAAGCGCGCAGTTCGGCACTGATATGCTGTGTGACCTTTTTGCGGCGCGAGACGAATTGAAAGGCAGCACCATCGTTCTGGTAGACATCAACCCCAAGGCGCTGGAGGTCATGGCCCAGGTGGCACAACGGCTGAACGAGGCAACTGGTCAACCATTTCTCATCCAGGCCACAACAGATCGTGTTGGGGCATTGCCGGGTGCCCAGTTTGTGATCATCTCCATCGCAGTGAAGCGCAATGAGCTTTGGCGCCTCGATTTTGAAATCCCGTTGAAGCACGGAGTCAAGCATGTGCTGGGCGAGAATGGTGGGCCAGGCGGACTCTTCCATGCCATGCGAAATATTCCCATTATCCTCGACATTTGCCACGACATCGAGCGGCTGTGTCCAGATGCCCTGGTGTTGAACTTCACCAACCCCGAAGGGCGTATCTGCCTGGCGGTCACCCGCTATACCAATCTGCAGTTCGTTGGGCTGTGCCACGGCATCGGCATGGCGCAACACGCCATTGGGCAGGCTCTCGGGCTCTCGCCGGATGACATCGACCCCAAAGCCGGAGGGCTCAATCACTTCAACTGGATTCTCGAACTACGACACAAATCCACCGGCGAAGATCTCTACCCGGCCTTCAAGCGTACTATCGCCGATCAGGGTCTTGAGGAAGCCGGCATTCGCAATCACCGCTTCGGCATCAAACTGTGTCGCTACCTGATGGAGACCTTTGGCTACTGGCCGTTGCCATCCGACGATCACGTGGGGGAGTACCTATCCTATGCATGGGAATACTGCGGGCTGGGTGGTTATGAGTTCGAAAGAGCAGATCGGCAGGCTGAGGCAAACTGGGAGCGTTTGCGCGGCTGGGCCGGGGGCGAAGACTCGCTGAATGAGCTTCTGGGTCGCCAATCTGGCGAGCGCGCTGTACCAATCATTACAGGAGTGTTGGGTAATACTCACCAGTATGAGCTGGCAGTCAATGTTCCGAACGAGGGATTCATTCCCAATCTGCCGGACTGGGCCATCGTCGAAATCCCAGCTATGGTGGACGCCAGTGGTGTGCGCGGCATCCACGTTGGTGTACTGCCGGAGCCTATCGCCGCCATGTGCCGCACGCAGATCGCGGTCATTGACCGCTTGGTCGAGGCGGGGGTTCACGGTGACCGGAATTCGGCCCTCCAAGCCCTGTTGCTCGATCCGGTGGTGAATGGCATCTCCCAGGCCGAGGCTATTCTGGACGAGATGTTGGAGGTGCACAAGGATTACTTACCCCAGTTCGGAACCACGGCACCTCAAAGTTGACAAGAACACCCAGTCTCAGTATCTTCTCAAAAAGTAAGGGCGAACCTGGGTGTTCGCCCTTGGGCCTACCCCAAATTATTGAGAAGATACTTGCGAAAGGTAAGACTATGTCATCTCATCTGGAAAGTGAAATCCGGGAGCAACCGAAAGTGCTGCAACGGCTGCTAGAAGAGGAACGAGCGAATATCGAGCAGGTGGCCGATGCCATCCGGGAACGCGCACCCCACTTTATTGTGCTTGCCGCCAGGGGTACCTCGGACAACGCCGCCCGCTATGGCCAGTACTTGTTTGGCACTGCCAACAGCCTACCTGTGGCTCTGGCTACACCGTCCCTGTTCACCCTCTACAAGCAGCCCCCCCAGATGCATGGAGCCCTGGTGCTGGGGATTTCCCAATCGGGCCAGTCGCCGGATATTGTGTCCGTGTTAGAGGAAGCGCGTCGCCAGGGAGCACTAACGGTAGCCATCACCAACGCCCCCCACTCTTCGTTGGCCGACGTTGCTGAGCACACGATTTGCCTGCACGCCGGCCCGGAGCAAAGCGTCGCTGCCACCAAAACCTATACAGCCTCCCTGATGACCCTGGCCATGTTGAGTACAGCCCTGGGAGGAGACACCAAGCGGTTTCAAGCCCTCGAAGCCCTGCCTGACTTAATTGCTGAAGTATTGACCCTGGCCCCAGATACCATTAAGGCCGCTGAACGCTATCGATATGCAGAAGCCTGCGTTGTGGTCAGCCGGGGATACAACTATGCCACTGCCTATGAGATTGCCCTTAAGATCAAAGAACTCACCTATATTCTGGCCGAGCCCTACTCCTCGGCCGATTTCAAGCACGGCCCGCTGGCTCTTGTAGAACGCGGCTTCCCGGTCGTGGCCGTTGTACCGCAAGGAGAGGTAGCAGAAGAGTTGGTGGAATTGCTCCGACAACTGAAAGAGAATGGGGCCGAGTTGGTGATTATCTCCGCCCAGCGTGATGCGCTGGAGCTGGCTCAAATTCCTCTACGGCTGCCGGCTGAGGTGCCGGAGTGGGCATCCCCCCTCGTCGCCGTGGTGCCAGGACAGCTCCTCGCCCTGGGTGTGACGTTAGCCAAGGGATTAGACCCGGACCATCCCCGAGGGTTGCGCAAGGTGACCTTGACCTGGTGAGGGGAGAAATCAGGAAGTAGCACCGTCACGGCACACAGGAAGTAGAAACATTGTCACACTTATCAGAGTCCCCCTGAGCGGCAGGTTCAGGGGGACTTCGACTCCTGGCGAAAAGTCAATTTTGGACAATCACTCAAGACGTTCAAGTGTTCAGCGCTGAACACTTGACACCTGCACAAAGGTATGATAATATATCTTTGGGCATTTGAACAGGATCGTTCATTTGAACAGTTTTTATCCATCATTGAACGGGTAGCCGCTGATGGTAGTCACCGGTGACAGGAAGAAACTGTTATACAAGATTGCCAAATCCTACTACGAGGATGGCCTGACACAAGGCCAAATTGGTAAGCGATTTGGCCTGTCTCGTATCAAAGTCTCCCGCCTATTGCAGGAAGCCAGGGCGGAAAAGCTCGTTCAAATAACCGTCATCTCCCCCGAAGACTCCAACGCCGATCTGGAACGCGAACTAGAGGTCAAGTATGGCCTGGATGAGGCTGTCATTATCTCACCTTCCAGCGATGAAAAGGCAGTCGTGACCCGTGAGCTGGGACCGGCGGCGGTTGACTGCCTGCTTCGCTGTCTTCAAGGCAATGAGGTGCTCAGCGTAAGTTGGGGAAGCACCTTGCTTTCGACAGTGGAAGCGCTTCCCATCACCCACTACCCTGAATTAACGGTGATACAGATGATGGGCGGTCTGGGGCGGCCCGAGGCAGAGGTCCACGGAAACGACATTGCGCGTCGAATGGCACAAGCCTTCGATGCCAGGCCGCGCTTGCTATCTGCGCCGGGGGTCGTTGCCAGCAAGATGGTGCGTGATGCTTTGATGGCCGACCCTCAAATCTCAGATACGCTGGCACTGAGTGCCAAGGCAGACGTTGCTATGGTAGGAATTGGGGTCCCCGTCCCCGATTCAGTTGTGATGCAGGCAGGCGCAATTGTTGCGGAAGAGGTCAAACAGCTAAAAGCGATGGGTGCTGTGGGCGACATCGCCCTGCGCTTCTTTGATATAGACGGTCAGCCAGTCAAACACCAAATTAACGACAGGATCATCGGCCTCGACCTGGATCAGATAAAAAGAATCCCACGCGTCATCGGTGTCGCGGGCGGCGCGGAGAAATTTGAGGTGATTCGGGCCGCCTTGCGCGGCAAGTTCATCAACGTTTTGGTCACAGATGACCAGATTGCTGCCAGGCTGCTGGGAGAATCGTAAAAAATCCCAGTGGCGCAGTTGATCGTCGAAGGAGACTGCTAGTTATAACCTCCAACAACCGAGGAGAATAGCAAACAATGGAACTCTACGAGCATTTGCAAAGACGAGAAGCAACTGGCAATCCAATTCGGGTCGGCCTGGTAGGGTGTGGGCAAGAAGGCTCCGGGATGGTTCACATCACGAACCGGATGGCAGGTCTGGATACCCGGGTGATAGCCGATATCATCCCCGACCGGCCAATGGATACATTCAAAGCGCTCGGCGTCCCCCAGTCTGAGATCTGTACGACCAATAACCCAGGCGAAGCCGAAGATGCCCTACGCAAGGGCCGGTACGTTATTACCGAGGACGCGCTGGTGTTGCCTCAACTGGAAAGTTTGGATGTCCTGGTTGAAGCAACGGGAGTGACCGAAGTCGGCGCACAGGTAGCCTGGAACAGCATCCTGAACCAAAAACACATTGTCATGTTAAACGTCGAGACGGACGTTACGGTCGGTGTTTTTCTGTACCAATTGGCGCAGAAAGTAGGTTGCGTATATACGGTGGCGATGGGAGATGAACCGGGTGTTTGCAAAATGCTGTACAACTTCTCCCGCACCCTGGGCTTTGAGGTGGTGTGTCTGGGGAAGGGCAAGAACAACCCAATAGATTACGATGCGACACCCGAATCGTGCCGGGAGGAAGCGGAAAGCAAGGACATGAACCCCAAGATGCTGGCCGCATTTAAGGACGGCACCAAGACGATGGTCGAGCTGGCCGCTATGTCCAACGCGACCGGCCTGGTACCAGACGTACCCGGCGCCCACGGTGCGAAAGTGGACGTGGAAGACCTGAACAAGGTGTTCATCCCCAAAGAGGATGGCGGTATCCTCAGCAAACGCGGTTGCGTCGACTACTCGACGGGAAAGGTAGCTCCCGGCGTGTTCGCCATCATCACCACCGATGACCCGCGTGTTGTGGCCGATATGAAATTCTACTCCATGGGCCTTGGTCCTTATTATCTCCTGTATCGCCCCTATCACCTTTGCAGCATCGAGACGCCGCTTTCAGCCGCCGAAGCAGTCATCTATAAGGAAGCCACCCTGGTTCCCAGCAACGGACTGGTTTCTGAGGTAATCCCCATTGCCAAGCGGGATCTCAGGGCCGGTGAAACGGTTGGCGAGATTGGCAGCGCCGACATCTACAGCACGCTGTACACCTACAAAGAGGCAAAGGCCAACAAAGCCCTACCAACCGGTCTCGCGCCAGGAGCCAAGGTGCTCAAGGACATCCCCAAAGGGGGGATGTTGACCGAAGAGAACATCGCGCCTGACACGAGCAAGGTAGTTTACAAGCTAAGACAGATGCAAGATATTATGCTTGGCGTGAAAGGATAATAAGTTGGAAGACTGGAAGGATGGAAGATTGAACGCCACGTCATCCAATCTTCCAGACTTCCAACTTCCAGTCTTCCAGGATACAAGTTAAGGCAGAAACGATGAAAGCGGTAGTCGTTCACGCACCGATGCAGTTCGACGTAGAAGATGTGCCTGTACCTGATGTGCCGGAAGGTGGCCTACTCCTGGAAGTCAAGGCGTGCGGATTATGCGGCTCGGACCTGAGAACCCTGCGCAGCGGGCATAGAAAAGTCACATTCCCCTGGATCATCGGTCACGAGATCTGCGGGACGGTCGTAGAAGTGGGTCCCGGGTATCAGGGAAAATGGGGTGAAGGTGACCTGCTAGCGGTTGGGCCACCGGTTTTCTGTGGCGTGTGCGATTTCTGCCTCAATGGAGAATACGAACTCTGCGAGAATTACCTTGAGATTGCCCAGGCGTGGCCGGGCGGCTTCGCACAGTACATTGCCATCCCCCAAGAATGTGTGAGGCTGGGCACAATAGACCGCGTTCCCGATGGCTTAGACCCTGTCTTCGCCGCTATAGCTGAGCCGATTTCTTCCAGCATTCACGCCCAGGAGAAGGGTCAAGTAGGGCTGGGCGATACGGTAGTCATTATCGGCGCCGGGCCTGTCGGCTGCATTCACACCAGCTTGGCGCGGGCCAGAGGCGCGGATAAGATCTTCGTAGCCGACATTGTAGACGACCGCCTAAAGCTGGCCGAAGCCTTTGAACCGGACGCTGCCATCGACGTTACCAAAACCGACCTGGTGGAAGAAGTTCGCAGGTTGACCAATGGCAAGGGTGCGGATGTGATCGTGACGGCCACACCGGCACCTGTTGCTCAGGTTCAAGCCGTGGAAATGGCACGCAAGGGCGGTCGTATCCTGCTTTTCGGGGGATTGCCCAAAGATAATAGCAAACCCGGTGTGGATATGAATATCGTCCACTACAACGGCCTGCACCTGATCGGGACCACAATTTTCGCCCCCAGGCATTATCGCCTGGCGCTGAAGTTCGTTGCCTCCGGCAGGATTCCGGTGGACAGGCTGGTCACCCACCGGTTCCCGCTCTCCGAATTCAACCAGGGGGCGATGCTAGCGCTCGAAGGGAAAGTCCTGAAGGTGGTCTTCTCTCCCTAGCCACAGCGGGTCCCACCGGCGGCCACCGTGAAGGATTATGATTTGTTGCAGGATGAGCCATCCTGTCCTACGCGAGGGGATCCCAGTTGAACAATCACATCACTTTCCACCAAGTCACCGACTGTCTTGAAGCAAGCGAGTTGGCCTACAGGGTACTGACCCTACAGAATGATGTGGCCCTCATAATTTCACAGCATGGCGGGCGCATCTTCGGCCCCTTCCTCTCCCCAGACAGCGAGAGCATTTTTTGGATGAACCGGGCCTTTGCCGACCCCGATTCATTCAAGGGGTTTCTCGATTCCGGGGATTGGAATCAGGGAGGAGACAGGATCTGGATTGCTCCAGAAATCCAGTACACGGTTTGGGATCGAACCGACTTCTGGGGCAGTTGTCACCTCCCAGCACAAATGGACCCCGGCCAATATGCTATGCATCAACCCAAGCCGGACCAGTGGCATCTGTCCATGGATCTCACTTTGTCGGCCCATAACCTGGCCTCCGGTGAAAAAGAACTCCACCTGGAAAGGCTGATCAAGCGGGTTGAGGACCCTTTGAGAAATTTGTCTGACTACCGGGCACTGATGGCCGGCGTGATCTTTGCCGGCTATGAACAGATCGTGTCCCTCTCCGAGAGCAAGTTGGACGACATTATGAGTGAAGCGTGGAGCCTGGTCCAACTGAACCCCGGCGGGGAACTTCTGATCCCCGCCACACCCCACGTAGAGTTCATCGACTATTTTGAGCCGGTTGACGAGAACATGCAAGCTATCCATCGTGATCACGTACGTCTCAAGATCACCGGTGACCGGCAGTACAAGGTTGGGTACAAGGCGACGCACGTCTATGGACGCATGGCATATTATTACCAGCTTGACGGGGATCGGGCCTACTTGATTGTACGTAACTTCTTTAACAACCCCTCCGTGCCTTACATAGAAGAACCCCCACATATCCCAGGCTGTCGAGGTCATTCGATCCATGTATACAATGACGACGGAAACGCCGGTGGTTTCGGAGAGATGGAGTGTAACGGTCAAACGATTGGCGGTCCAACCGGCCGCTCCGCGAGCATAGACCAGATGATCTTATGGCTGTATGTGGGCGCTCCGGAAAAGATAAAAAAGCTCGTGCCTCATCTGATTGGCGTCGAGCTTTGAGCATAACATTGGGAAACCAGGCTTAACCAGTAACCGTTCAGGCATGTCATTTCGACCAACGGGAGAAATCCCTGGAGCGACACTTTTGATGGCCAGGTGGTTGGTAATCCCAAAAATTGAAAGGAGATAAACAAAATGAAGATGGATAAACCAACGCTGGGGGTGATTGTTGGCAATCGCAATTTCTTTGCCGACAAATTGGTTGAGGAAGGGCGCAAGGAAGTGTTGGCGATTTTAGACGGAATGGGTGTCGATACCATCGCACTGGGAGAGAACGACACCAACCTGGGTGCGACCGAGACCTGGGCAGACTCACAGAAATGCGCGGAGCTCTTGAAGGCCAACCGGGACAAGATCGACGGCATTCTGGTTACCCTGCCTAACTTCGGCGACGAGTTGGGCATTGTCGACGCTATCAAGCTCTCGGGCCTGGAGGTGCCCATTCTGGTACACGCCTTTCCCGACAGCATAGACGAACTGACGGCCGCCGGTCGCCGCGATGCCTTCTGTGGCAAAATCTCTGTTTGCAACAACTTGTATCAGTTTGGCTATCCTTTCAGCGTCACCGAGAATCACACCGTGGCGCCTAGCTCAGACGAGTTCAAAACGGAAGTTGCCCGCTTCTTGGGCCTGTGTCGAGTAGTGAACGGTCTGCGTGTGGCGCGATTAGGAGCAGTCGGGACGCGCCCCAATGCCTTCAGAACAGTACGCTTCAGCGAAAAGCTGCTGGAGACATCGGGCATCAGTGTCTCTACTCTGGAACTGTCCGAAGCCCTTGGCAACGCCAACAAGTTGGCAGACGAAGATGCACGCGTGCGAGGCAAGCTGGAAGAGATCAATGCCTATGCCAACACCGAGGGCGCACCACCGAAATCGCTGCTGCTGATGGCCAAGCTGGCTATCGTCATCTCCGACTGGATGGATGAACTGAGCATCGACGCCACAGCGCTACAGTGTTGGACTTCAGTGCAGCAGAACTACGGGATCAACGTCTGCACCATCATGAGTATGATGAGCGATAAGCTGATGCCCAGTGCTTGCGAAGTGGACATTGCCGGCACGACTTCAATGTACGCCCTGCAACTGGCTTCAGGCACGCCCAGCGCGTTGGTAGATTGGAATAACAACTTCAACGGCGAGCCGGACAAGTGTCTCTTCTTCCACTGCGGTAACTGGGCCAAGAGTCTGGTGCCAGAGATCAAAATGGTCTCGGCTGAAATATTGGGCACTACCCTGGGCCAGGAGAATACCTGGGGAGCCGTGGAGGGGCGACCCGCCCCCGGGCCGGTGACTTTCGCCCGCATTGATACCGACGACCGCCTTGGAATGATTCGCACCTACGTGGGTGAGGGAGTCTTCACCGATGATGCGCTTTCGCCCATATCAGGCATGCACGCCGTCATAGAGGTGCCAAAGCTACAAAAGCTGATGCGCTACATCTGCAAAAACGGCCACGCCCACCACGCGGCTATGAACGCCTCACACGTGGCGGGTATCCTGGCCGAAGCATTTGAGGATTATTTGGGCTGGGATGTGTATTACCACCAAGGTTAAGATGATCTTCGGCCTTGATATTATAAAGCTGAAACCTATCGGAAAGTCGGGCTACACTACAACGAATTGAGAAATCAACGAATTATTCTTCTTTGCCAGGCAATTCGTTGTATTCCAAATTCGTTGTAGTGTCCCACAGCAAACACTTTCTGAGAAATCTCGACTTTGAAGGGAGGTGATGCGACATCGGGCAAGAAACCGGTTGTTTAACCTTTGATAAGATTTCAAAGGAGGTGATGCGGAATTTGGACAAAAACGGATGCAATGTGGCCTACGTGTGTCAAACGCTTTTCATAGTTCGTGAGGAGGGAAGAAATGAGTAAGACAAGCTTAAGTCGGCGAGATTTCCTGCGCGCCAGCGCCCTGACGACGGCGGGCTTGATCGCCGCCGGATGCGCCGCACCGGCCACCGAAGCCCCACCTGCGGCCGAGGAAGCACCCGCGGCCGAGGAAGCACCCGCGGCCGAGGAAGCACCGGCGGCCGAAGCCCCCGCGGGTGAGGCGGTAACCCTGGACGTCATGTCCCTGGCCGAGTACGAGGGACCCTACCGCGAGATCTGGAACGTCTTCCAAGCCAGCCACGAGGGAATCAACATCAACGTCTTCTCCATCAACGAGGACACGGCGGCTGCCCACGAGGCCAAGGTAGCCGGTGGCTATCTGCCGGCCATCGAGCTGACCCAGGAGATGCAGATCTTCTTTGACAAGAACAACTACGAGATGGCCGTCAACCTGGGCGAGCTGGACTTCCCGTGGTGGGACCGCTGGCAATTCGACGTCAAGAACATGTGGTCGGACATGCACGGCCTGCCCGGCCCGCGCTCCCTGGACGTCTTCCAGGGCTTCGTTATGACCTGGCAGTACAACAAGGAACTCATGGACGAGGCCGGGCTCGATCCCCAGGCAGACGTCAAGAGCTGGGACGAACTGAAGAAGTGGCTGGACGAGGGCACGGCCTGGGTCCAGACCAAGGACGGCGTCGATTGGTTCTACAACCAGGCCTGGCACAATTGGGTCTTCGGCAATAACTACATGGACGCCATCCCACTGGCCTTCGCCGACGGGCAAAGAGATCGACAGCGCGACTGCTGGATGGGCAAAGCCAAGTTCAATGCCGAAGATTCCCCCTATCGCCACACTTACGAGTTCTTCGTGGAAGCCAACGACAAGGGCTGGATCCCACCCAGCATGTGGACCCGGCAGTGGGAGGGCGACATGGAGGCCAGCTACATCGCCGCCAAGTCGGTGATGATGTTGCACGGCCCGTGGGTGTGGGACAAGGCGCTGGCCGCCGGCTCCGAGTTCGCGGTGGCTGGGAACCAGGATGGGCTGCCCGCCACACCACCCGCCGAGGGACAGGAGACCTGGATGCAGAGCGCCCTGCCACCCAACATCGACAACCAGTGGTTCATACGCACCGGCAACGAGGAGACGCCGCATTGGGAACAGACCCAGGTGGCGTGGAACTGGTTCTGGAGCCCCGAAGCCATCCCCATGAAAGCGCAGGCCGAAGGTCGCTGGCCGCTGTACGATCTCGACGAGCCACTCGACCTCAAGGGACCGCAGTTCCAGGCCGTGTTGAAGCACATCGGCACCGAGGGCGGTAAGTGGGCCGACGCTCAATTTGAGCAAACGCCAACCGGCAACTTAATGGCCAGCCCGTACCGAGTGAAGGGATCTAAGGGTGTCTGGGACTGGGAGGCCAACGGCAACAACGAAGTCTTCGCCGATCTGCTGAGTGGCAAGATCACCGTTCAAGATGCGCTGGACATCGCCCAGCGCAACTGGGACGAGAGCTTCGAAGGGTTACCCCTGGAAAGTTAAGTAATCTCTCGGCCAGTACCCCCAACGTCGTCAGTTTAAGTAATGTGAGCGGCCCGGCAGGCTGCTCCGCTGCCGGGCCGCCGTTTCTGAGGACACCACGTCGCCTTTTTTGACGTTGCTCAAATCATACGGTATCCTCAAACAAGATGCGACTGGTTGCATAAATTGCAGTCGTCACTGGGGTTGATCGGGGTGGCTCACATGCCAGGTGAGCCGTCTGGCCCCATCTCTTTCTGGAGGGATAGAAGTATGGAAGCCAGGGTAGATACTCTGAGCGATGAGCTCTTCAAGGGCACCAAGAAGGAAAAGCTGGGCAAGCTCGAACGCCGACGCATCCTCGAAGACTGGGCCTTCATCCT
>DAOUMD010000268.1:0-27867 GCA_034412795.1 Anaerolineae bacterium | reverse complement strand
TACCAGCGCCATGCAGCGGGCCAAGATCAACCTGATTGACTTCGGTGCCACTGATTTCTTCTCCTCAGTTGGCCTGCCGAAGCCACAAATATCTCTCGCCTGTATCACGGACTAGGGAACCATCCCTTGTTTTTGGATATAATAGTGCGGCATAATCTTCCCAGTGCAAAGTCTTTTCGCACGATCGAGGAGGCTTCGCACCTCCCGGAACAGACAGGATCACGTGGACCGAATTACCAATCTACCAACCTTCCAATCTTCCATCCCCCCAACTTTCCAGGAGTACGTGTAACCTATGCCCAGGAACTCTCTCCCACCTGCTACCCTTACCCTGAGCAAACCCCACGCCCGGCGTTTCCTGTTGACCCACCAGCGGCTGTGGCCGCCCCGGCAATTGGAAGGCAAGGCGGGGGTTATGGATTTCGTTCGCCACGTGGGTTGCATCCAATTTGACCCCATCAACACCGTGGGCCGCAACCCGGACTTGGTGCTGCAATCTCGCGTGACGGACTATCGTCCTGCCCTATTGGAGGAGCTGCAGTATACCGATCGCCAATTGCTGGACGGTTGGGACAAGGTGGCCTCGATTTATCCCACGACGGACTGGCCCTATTTCGCCCGCCACCGGGTGGCGATGGAAGCGTGGCACGCCGAGCGGTTTGAGTTGCCTATGGAGATTATACCAGAGGTGATCGAGGCCATCCGCCAGCGTGGCCCTCTCTCATCTATTGATCTGAAGAGCTGGGAAAAAGTCGAATGGACCTGGGGGAACCAGGTCAGGCTGGCCCGGGCTGCGCTGGAGACGCTGTATGGGGCCGGGCGGCTGGTGGTCCACCACCGGACCGGGACGCGCCGATCCTTCGAACTGGCCGAACGTGCCTTGCCAGCGGACTTACTATCCGCCCCGGACCCGAACCCGACTGATGAAGCGTATCAGGACTGGCACGTGCTGCGTCGCGTGGGCGGGTTGGGCCTGGCCAATCCGAGAGCGACCGAATATTGGTTGGGCATCCTCGGCGTGAAGGGCGCGGCACGACGGGCTGTGTTGGCTCGCCTGGTGGAGCGAGGTGATTTGGTCGCCGGTGCGGTGGCTGATGTGCCCGACAAGACATTTTTCGTCCGGGCGGCGGACCTGACGACTTTGGAGAGAGTACAAAACGAAAAATTGCCAGAACCGCAGGCTGCCATCGTTGGCCCGCTTGACAATTTCATGTGGGATCGTGATTTGCTGCGTTGGATCTTCGATTTTGATTACGTGTGGGAGGTCTACAAGCCGGCCGCCAAGCGAGTGTACGGGTACTATGTGCTGCCGGTGATTTACGGCGATCGATTCATAGCCCGTTTCGACCCGGCCTTTGACAAAAAGACGCGGGAACTGACCATTACCAACTGGTGGTGGGAAGAGGGCGTCGAACCGGACGAATCAATGGAGGCTGCACTATCCGTCTGCTTCAGGGATTTTGTGCGTTACCTGGATGCGGGGGAGATACGGCTTGGGGAAAAGGTCGTCGGCGATAAAACTCTATGGGCTCTACGCAGATTAGTGGGGTAGATGAGCAATTCAGACTGCCAAAAGAGGTCATGTCATTCTGAGCTTTGCCATGACGCTTGGGTGTCACTCATCGTGCAAGAAACGTGATACCTACATCATGTCATCCTGAGTGCAGCGAAGGATCTCGTTTCCCTTTGCGATGCGAGATTCTTCGCCTGCGGCTCAGAATGACATGTTTATCAGTTGTTTCTTAGTAGCCATAGGCGAAGAATCTCGTCTCACAAGGGAAAATGAGATCCTTCGCTTTTGACACAAATGACTGAATATACATCATTCTAGGAGGTGTTCATCTTGAGCACGCTATCTGGAGCAGCGGGTACAGAAGATAGGAAAGGAGGAGGAAATCCGAAGACGTTCTCGACGTCTATGAAAATTTACCTTGGGCTCGTGGCGATTATGGTCATTTTAGCGATTTTGAAGGCCTTCTTGCCGTTGGAGCTCAACCAGGGCCAGCAGACTCCTTGGTGGCAGGTGATCCTGGTTGCTGTATTGGGCTGGATTGGGGTAATTCTTTCGCCCAAAGCCGGATTTCCAGAGATGTGGGATCCTGAGATTTCCAACAAGCAACGCTTCTGGGTCCCTGCCCTGGTTGGCATAGGTGTGGGTATTGTGATGGTTCTCTTCGATCTGGTGCAACCTCTGGGCAGCCAGGCCCAGACCAAGTTCCCGGATTCCCTCATCGTTTTTTTGTTGGCAGGTCTCGTCGAGGAAATCATTATCCACTTGTTCCTGACCACTTTCTTGATCTGGCTCATCTCCGGGGTGATCCTGAGAGGACGCTATAAAGAGCTGGTCTTTTGGGGCGTGGCGGCTGGTGGGGGACTGCTCTATTGGCTCCTGCAAATAAACGCGATCATGACCTACTTCCCTGAGCAGTTCTCAGCGGCGCTTGCTGTTCAGACATTCCTGGTCATTATGGTGACAATCACCGCGGGTGCTTATTTCTTCCGCAAGGGTGGATTCCTGGCAGCGCTCTCTTTACGCTATGGTTTCTACCTGGTCTGGCACATCATCTGGGGCGGGGGAATAGGTCTAGTACGATATTTTTTTTAGCACCCTAAAGCGGGGGATCAGATCTAAATAGAGGGACTATCCCATGTCGGAAACCGATTTGCCCCGTTGGCTGGAGTGGGCTCGTGAGATACAAGCCTTGAGCCAGACGGGGCTCACCTATAGCGAAGACGACTATCAAACCCAGCGCTACCGGCGCTTGATGGAGATCGCGGCCGAAATTGTTGAAAGCCACGCTGATTTGCCCAGGGAACCGGTATTGCAGAATTTTCTGGTCCAACCCGGCTACGCAACGCCCAAAGTAGACGTGCGGGGTGCGGTGATCCAGGATAACAAAATCCTGTTGGTCCAGGAACGTGCTGACGAACTCTGGTGTATGCCCGGGGGCTGGGCCGATGTCGGTGATCTTCCCTCGGAGATGGTAGAGCGGGAGGTATGGGAGGAGAGCGGGTTCAACGTCGTGGCCCGCAAGGTGATCGGCGTATACGACGCCAATCGGAGCGGCGTCCCGCCCGAATTTTACCACGCCTACAAAATCGTCTTTCTGTGCGAGATCGTTGGCGGCTGGGCCCGTTCCAGCAATGAAACACTGGCCGTTGACTTCTTCAGTTTCGATGATTTGCCTCCCCTGTCGGCCGAACGCACTAACAAGCGACATCTGGCCGAGGTGTACGCCCATCTTCACGATCGTCATCGTCCGGCCGCTTTTGACTGACATGCCGCGGCCGTGTGGCCTGCCACCAAAAGCTTTTCTAGCACATTTCTTGAAGTTCATGACCCCACAAACTGATTGTGTTGGGCGTTACAGTATGGTATTATATTGGATGCAGTCGTCTGATGCGCTCACCGTACCGAGCGGTGCAAATTCCTTTTCACAAATGGAGGGGTAAGATGTTGAAGGAATTTAAGGAATTCGCCTTACGTGGGAACGTGGTTGACATGGCCATAGGCATCGTCATCGGGGCTGCCTTTGGCACCATCGTCACGTCGCTGGTGAATGACATTATTATGCCGCCCATTGGCTTGCTGTTAGGTCGTGTGGATTTTGCCAATTTATACGTCCTTCTGAAGGCTGGTGACCCAACTCCACCGTATGCATCGTTGTCAGACGCCCAAGCGGCCGGCGCAGT
This sequence comes from Anaerolineae bacterium, assembly GCA_034412795.1. Taxonomy (GTDB): domain Bacteria; phylum Chloroflexota; class Anaerolineae; order 4572-78; family NAK82; genus JAUVPY01. The sequence goes on along the minus strand of DAOUMD010000268.1, from coordinate 24,174 downwards.
GACCATCAACTATGGTTTGTTCATCAGCGCGGTTATCGGCTTCATCATTGTCGCCTTTGTGGTTTTCCTTATCATCCGCAGCATCAACCGCATGAGGCGGGAGGAGGAAGCGCCACCCGCGGAGCCGACAACTAAAGAGTGTCCCTACTGTTTTTCCGAGATTTCGATCGAAGCCACCCGGTGTGCCCATTGCACCTCGGAACTGGCGACGACATAACATCGACAAAGGGTACCTTCTCAATAATTCGGGGTTGGGGCAGACCACTTGGGTCTGCCCCAAGGGCGAACACCCTGGTTCGCCCCTACTTTTTGAGAAGATACGGTAAAGGCTCCGCTGTGAGGCACGGTTGCCTCTTTCTGAAAGGTGGGGCCTGATCTTGCCAGTGTAGCGAAGTGAGCATACTCGTCCTAAATAACCCTGTACCCTTCCAGAGCTTGGCCATTTCCAGAGCGCTGCGCGTCCTTGTCCTGGCTCCTCATCCCGATGATCTAGATGCGATAGGAGTGACTGCCCGGTTCTTGCTGGAGAATGGGAATCCGCTGCAAGTGATGGTTGCTACAGCAGGGGCGAGTGGGGTGGAAGACGCGTTTTGTTCACCGCCTACTGGGGAAGTAAAGGCGAAAATCCGCGAAGGGGAACAGCGCGCGAGTTGCCAGTTTCTTGGATTGCCCGAGACTCAATTGACATTTCTTCGGCTTGAAGAGGACCAGACCGGGCAGCCTGCGCAGAATAGAATGAATATTGACTGCGTACGCCAGCAACTTCTAGACAGCCGACCGGCGTTAGTTTTTTTGCCTCACGGGCACGACACCAACCTGGGCCATCAACGGGTGTATGCTATGTTTCGTCAGGTGGCCCAGGAGGCAGGATATCCGTTAGTGGCCTTTTTGAACCGCGACCCGAAGACGATCCAGATGCGATGTGACGTGTACCTGGGCTTTGGGGAAACGGCAGCGGCCTGGAAGGCGGAGTTGCTGCGCTTTCACCAATCCCAGCACCAGCGAAACCTGAATCAGCGGGGTTATGGATTTGACGAGCGCATCCTCGGTATGAACCGGCATAGTGCGGAGGCCTGTTCTTTGGAGACGCCATATGCGGAAGTTTTTGAGCTGGAATTCTATGGGGCCGGTGGGTTCGAGGATTTTTGGGGACAGTAGTTGGACGTAGAGGAATACTCTTAATGATCAGAACGGTCATCGCTACTCAATACATCACTCCCTTACGAGAAGGAGGATCGCTGCCGGCGGTTGTCCAGGCCGACGACGGGGGACTTTACGTTATGAAATTTGTGGGGTCTGGACACGGGTCAAAGGCGTTGATCGCCGAGTTGGTAGCTGGCGAGGTTGGCCGGAGGTTGGGGTTGCGGGTGCCGGAAATTGTCTTCATCGAGCTCGACGCGGCTCTGGGACCCTCAGAGCCGAATGCGGAGATTCATGATCTCCTCCAAGCCAGCATCGGGCTCAACCTTGCACTTCGTTATTTGCCGAATGCCTTTGCCTACAATTTGCTTCTAGAACCGCCCCTTGACCCGGACCTGGCTTCGGCCATCGTCTGGTTTGACGCTTACGTGACCAACGTGGACCGTACACCGCGTAACGTCAATCTGCTCATGTGGCAGGAGGACTTGTGGCTAATCGATCACGGATCGTGCCTCTACTTCCATTACGATTGGAACGATTACCTAGACCGCAGCCGCACGCCTTTTTCTCACATCAAGGATCACACCCTGCTCCGCTTCGCTAGCGCCCTGGACGAGGCAGACGTCACCTTGCGGACTCGCCTGACGCCGGAGGTTATTCACCAGGTCGTTAACTTGATTCCAGATCGTTGGCTCGATGGCGAGTCACGCTTCGCCAGCAACGCGGAACATCGCCAGGCTTATGTCGATTATTTGCTCAGCAGGCTGGAGGCGTCGCACGTGTTCGTTGAAGAGGCCCAGAATGCCCATACTCAGCTCGTATGATTATGCTGTCGTGCGCGTGGTCCCCAACGTCGAGCGGGAGGAATTTATCAACGTGGGGGTGGTTCTTTTCTGCCGCACGCTGAGGTTCCTGGGCGCGCGGGTTGAGCTAGACGAAGAGCGTCTGGCGGTCTTGGCACCTGAGTTGGACCTGGAGATGGTGAAGGCTCAGCTTGATCTTTTCCCACGCATCTGCGCCGGCGGCCCCGACGCTGGTCCGATCGGCCAATTGGACCAGGCTGACCGTTTCCATTGGCTCGTCGCGCCGCGCAGCACCGCCATTCAAGTCTCACCTGTTCACTGTGGCTTGTGCACCGATCCCCAAGTAGCCATTGATGATGTGTTTGAGAAGCAGGTTTGCTCCTAAACGACGCCGAGGCCCAGGGATTGCGGAATGAATATGAGTTTGAAGACACTCCTCAAGTGCCGCGCGTTCGGCCGCGGCTGTCAAAGGGGACGTGATGGGAGATGAAAGAATGCATCACGATGGAACAGGGGACGCTTACCTGGAGAAGCGGCTGGTTCGCTATGATGGGTGGGTGCGTGAGGGCAAGATTCCCTTCTCGTCCAGGGTGATACCGGTACGCGAATCGCTGGCAGGCCAGCAGTGGGTAGTGCCCACCGAGCAGGTCATTGAGTTTCTGCGCAATGCGCGATCGTTCGTGTTGGTTGACTGCGAGTGCCGCACTCGCTATCAGCGCTGCGACGGCCCGGTGGAGACCTGTTTCTTGATCAATGACGTGGCGGACGCCTTTATCGCCAAAGGGATTGGCCGTACCATCTCCATTGAAGAAGCGACGCAGGTGCTACGCCAGGCGAATGAGAAGGGCCTGGTACATCTGACGATTTACAACCCCGATCAATACGTGTATGCGGTGTGCAGTTGCTGCGTCTGCTGTTGCCACGACCTTCAGTTTCTAAAAGTGTTTGGGCGAGACGACCTGATTGCCCGCTCGGAGTACGTGGCTCACACTGATATGGAGGCATGTATCCATTGCGGCGACTGCATCGAGCGTTGTGTTTTCGGGGCTCGCACCTGGGATGACGGGCAGATGAGCTACAATCCCGATGCTTGCTATGGATGTGGATTGTGCGTGACGACCTGCCCGGCGGAAGCGACGGTGATGCAACGCACGTTGTGATACTTCTTTATGCCTTATGCACTGAATGTCACACAAACCCTTTTTGACACGGCCCTGTCTATTATCGGATCTAGGAGGCTAGCTTGCTGAAGGACAAGAGACTCTGGGTCATTCTCGCGGGTCTGCTCGGCTTTACTTGCCTGGCGGTGTGCATCGCGTGTGTGGTAGGTTCGGGGCTGGGGAGCGCAGCTTATAACTTTGCGTCATCTGGAGCCACGGTGGGCATCGGGCACGACGCACCAGATTTTGAGCTGACCACCTTATCGGGCGATGTGATCCGCCTGAGCCAGTTCCGTGGGGGGCCGACCCTCATCAGTTTTGGTACCACATGGTGCCCCGGTTGCCGAGACGAGGCCGCCACGTTACAGCGTCTCCACCTGGACTATCCTGAACTGGTAGTGTTGTTGGTGGATAGAGAAGAGACCCATAGAACTGTCCAGGCGTTTGCCGATGAGCACGGTCTGACCTTCCCTATCGTTCTGGACCATGACGGAAAAGTGTCGAGGCAGTATCGCGTGTATGCCATTCCTTCCTTGTTCTTCGTGGATAGCCAGGGCGTCATCCAGGCACGCTATATCGGCGAACCCACCGAGGCACAGCTAGAGGAGTCCCTGGCTGCCATTGGCATCGTGCCGTAAGCGACCCTGTTAGAGTTTCATCTTGCTTCCAAGAAATCACCCCTTGTTATGGATACAAGTAGTTGGTGGGAGCTATCGCTTCGCCGGTGACGCTCATTGCGATCTCCTGATAGCCCGTTTGTGAGATTCGATGACTTCGAATACTAATGGGAAACAGATACATAGTATCACTGCAATCGGGGCGATAGGATGGAATCTGATCTGGTTGCTCCTATGCGTGTTTTTGGTGTTTTTTCCTGAATTCCTGCTTAGTTACTGGAACATCCAAGAGGCTGCCTTCTCTGAGATGGTCTTACGCACAGCGTTGCTTGGCGGAATAGGTAGTGTTTTCGCACTCCTCTACGACCTGGCACAGCGCGCAGTTAAAGGATCATCCATTCTGAACGCTCGTCAACTATCTTTTCTCAAGCCTTTCAGAGGAATGCTCGCTGGTTTCCTGGTGGGGCTAGTGGTTTACCTGACAATGCCTATTTGGAACTTCCTACCTCCTCCGCTTTGGCCTCCAGACAATGAGGAGATTATGCAAGTGGCTCTGGCGCATATGCTAGCGTTGGCGGGTGGATTCAGGGAAAATGTGATTTTTGGCATGCTGGGCATGCTTCTTAGTAACATCTCGAAAAGTCTTGATGTGGAGGGTGGATGACTCTCCAAAGCAAAGTCATGGAGATTCTCGAAACACACCAAATTCCCTATTTCTTACTGCCTCACGACGAGCCAGTGTTTATTGTAGAGGCGGCGGCTCAGCAGCGGAGGGTGGTCATTGAGGAGATCGTCAAATCAAGCTTATGGAAGCAAGCTGATAGGCGATCGGGTGTCCCCTGCGCTCGTACTGCTTCGCCCGTTTCAAACGGCGCAGTACACTTCCAGCAACTTCACCTCGGCGTCCGGCGCGAAAAGCGTGACGTTATCTCGGATGTCCCGAAGATGCTCGCGCACTGCTTCTTCGTCAATCCCCGGGGGTGCGTAAACTGTAAAGAACGCCCTCCGCGTCTTGGCCGTGATGCGTGTGCGCTGGTCGGGGCCGTAAAGCACGCTTGACATAACGTCTTGCGTATCGGCGATCATCATGTCACCCGCCTTCAGGTCCTGTTCCTGCCCGTTGATCCTGACATAACGTTCGGTCCCATCGGAGATGTCTATCCTAACCGGCGTGTTCAGGACATCCAGGTCGTGGCCGGCTGTCAACAGCAGGTTCTTGAGTTCGGCCATGAACATGGCTTCCACCAACGTGGCCACGCGGGGGATCGATTTGCCCTTGAAGACAATTGACTCAAGTTGGAGTTGGACGTGGTAGGTCTTCTTGAAGCGTTTGTAGTATGTATGGTAGGCCTGAAGAGTGGGCAGTGCCCGGAGGGCGGCTCGATCGTAATCGGAAAAGCGGGCGCGTAGCTGGTTTTCCAATTCCTCTTTGCGTTGATCGAGCGCCGGGTGCTGAGGCGGGTTGGTCACGTTCTGCACGGCCAGAACCCCCACCGCTGCCCCAGGATAGGCAGTCTTCCACGTTTCGGATACGATGAACATGTTTGGCTTTCCTTTCTCTAGTCCTGCGCCGCAGGCTCCCGCCATACGTAACGCCCCAGCGTACAATACCTCTGGAAGCCAAGCCGGCGGTAGATCCCCTCTCCCATCGGTGAAGCGTGCAGCACGCCAATCCGGTAGCCTATAGCCTTTGCCTCTAACAGGGGCACCACGGTCATCGCTCGCCCAATCCCTCGCCGGCGCGCCTCCGGGATGGTGCCCACACCGTAGATACCGGCCACGCCTGCTCCCAAGAAAAGCAGCGCGGCGGCTACAGGTTCTCCTTCAGAGAAGCCGAGGTAGAGACGGCGTGCAGAGTGTTGGATCAGGCTGGCCTCAATCCTGAAGATGGCGTTGCCTATCTCGTCGGGGGAATCGAAGGCGCGAGCGGTGATCTGGCTATACGTCTTCAGACTCTCTGTGTCCTGAACCTGTTCGATGCTTAGCCCTAGTGGCAACGACTGGTCACCCTCGAGCGCCGACAGATCGGCCGCCATGCCCGGTTCTTCGGCTGTGTGCGTGAAGCCGTGGGCTAACAAGCGTTCTCCAAGGTTGGACGGCTGCGCGCTGGGGCCGATGTGCCACAGCATCGGCACGCCACGCGATTTGAAAGGGGCGAGTGCTGCCTCAATCTTCGCATCCAGGTCGTTGGCTTCAAACCGGGCGTGTACGATGCGGTTAAATCCGGGAAATGGAACCCCGATGAGGAACCAGGTGAGTTCGGGGTCTTTGTGTATTGTCACCTGGGGGGAACGCCCCAAGTCTATCAAGTACTCAGACTGGTTAGCTTCGATGGCTTCCGCCAAAACGTTTGCTGAGAGATCGGCCAAGACGTCTTCCTTGTCCTCAATAGTCTTTTCAGCGTTAGCTGGCATCAAACCCAACCTCCCGGAGCGAGGGGGAACTCGGGGGTGGCAGCGCAGATGCGCTGACTCAGCTATTGATCGGAATGCTCCGCAGACTTATGGCTGTGCACTAATGGGCACAACCGTCAAGTGGCTACTTCCTCTGCTGAATCTGGACCTGCCCCTATGGTCTGTGAAGCTCGTTTCCACATTCTTCTTAAGGCACGCTCTGTATCCTCGTTGTAAAAGCTCACAACAAAGGAAATAGCAATGACTGTTTGAACATCAGCCTGTCTGAGATCAATGGTAACAGGTCCGATTGATATCGTCACGATACGCAGTAAAAAAATGATTGCTGTACTCAACGCAACGGCACGAATTATGATGCCAAACGTGCGGATCATATAAAACCCGGCCTCATATTCTTCCTTTTTCTGGATGATCAATCGGCTTAGAAAGTAGACCTGGCTCGCAGCTATACCAACATAAGACCAGAAGATGATTTCGACCCACATCGAAGCCGCGGTAGGCTCGTTTCCGGGGAAGGGGTACCCTACGAAATTGAAATCAGAAAACTTGGCTAGCTGCGCTAAGTCCAACTCATATCCTAAGCCTGATAAGCTGACCCTCCACAATGATATGCCGTGAAGTTGTAGATAGATCGGGATCATGGCCCAGAGCATCACCATCCAGACCAAAACACTCGCCCAGGCAGTGATCCAGAAACGCCAGGCCCTTTTTATCTTCTCTGGCTCATCTGGCGAGGCCGATGCTTCCGCCGTCAGGTCTGGGGATGGCTGGGGATCGGTTTCACCATCTCCTTCATCGCCCTGTATTCTTTGATCCAGATCGGACATGGGAACCTCCTTGTATCCTGTCCAGTGTACAGCGTGGCTTTGATGGCCTATAACGATATACACCTATATTATACACAAAATGTTATGTTCAAGTGTGCAGTGCTGAGTTTGTGGTCTGGATGACTTCATATACCGAGATCTGTTTTGGCCACCATGTAAGCCGCTCCCAGTGCCAGGGCATTGGTAGCAGAATGCATTAAAATGGCGGGCCAGATCGAGTTGCTTCGGTGGTAAAGGTAGGCGAAGATATAGCCCAGTAATAAAATAGGGATAATGGCGGTGGGTATCAGATGGATCAGGGCGAAAAGTACGGAGCTAATGATGGCCGCTCTCTGCCAACCATAGCGCGGGCGTAACCCGGCGAATACGAATCCCCTGAAAAAGATTTCCTCCACGATTGGCGCGACGACCGTCCCTCCGATTAAGAGAAGCCAGGGGGAAGATAATTGGGCAAAAATGGGAGCCAAATCGGGTTGTATGCGCAAACCAAACAGGCCAAGAAAGAGACCGAATACGAGGTTGAAGGCAAGCGAAAGGAGCATCAGGCCGCATCCCAGGCCGAGCATTTCCCACTTGAAGCTTCGCAGACCGAGGGCGTCCCATCCAACTCTATATTTTCGCACTGCCAGCAACCAGACCGGGACCAACAGCAGTAGTTCTCCAAGGCTGACGACCAGGCCAGAATTCAGATCCAAGGAGCGGGATTGAGCTAAGAACGCGAAGGGTACGACCGCAGCCACTAACAAGCCAAAGATGGCCAATCCCAGCCAAACGTCACGAGTACTCCAGGGGACGGGGGGATGGGATGCTTCAGTTTGCATATGTGTCAAAGCCAATCACACTCTACGGCCGCCTTTGAGTTGGCCTTGGAGTCTCTTGAGAGCATCCCAATCGCCGGCAGCCGCCAGGCGGGCCTGTTCGGGCCAGGTGTCGGGGTTTGCCAGCCGGATCCCGGACTCGTCAAGGATGTGCCTTAGCCGATGTACATCAGTCGCAGCCAGTTGGGCATAGGTTGTTATGCCAGCATCTTGAAGTACGTTGGAAATCTTGGGGCCAATCCCCTCAATACGTTTCAGATCGTCGGCGGGTGCCCCTTCGACCGGGCTCGGGACAGGCTCCTCGACTTGGCTCGGGACAGGCCCCTCGGCCGGGCTCACCTGCGCTGGCCCCGCGGGTGGTCTGCCGATGCCGCGGACCCGAGATATTGTCCCGAGTTCGGTTTTTAAGATGACCTCCTCAGGTCTGCGGCGCAGCCACCACCAGAGCACAAGTGCCGTTAGCCCCCCAATCGCCAACGTAAGGAGCATCATCCTCTGAATCCAGCGAGCCATACTGCTAGCCTCCTTTCAACTTAGCTCATATTCAGAACAAGTGCGAACGTACGAATGCAAAAACAAATTTGGGAAAGTCCATTCATCGTATCTCACAATACTGTCACTTGTTCTGAATATGAGCCTTCAACTTTCTGGTGTGATGTTGGTGCTTTCCTCACACAACTCCAAGAGATGGGTAGACTCAACGCGTTTGAATAGTCAGCACAGACATATCTTCTCAATAATTCGGGGTAGGGGCAAGTGCCTTGTGCCTGCTCAACAAGGCGACGACAGGGGCTCGCCCCTACATTTTGAGAAGATACGCACAGGCCCTATTCTTGGGAAGCAAGGCCTGGTGGGCTGGCGGGCTAACCGGACCATCCAAAGGGGGCCTGTAAAAGTGGATCTGAAGTTAATCGATCTGTTCCACCAGGTAGTTCTGGGTCCCCATTTGCTCGATCTGATCGAGCTGTGCCTCCAGCCAGTCGATGTGCTCTTCCTCATCGGTAAGGATCGATTCGAGAAGCTCACGAGTTCCGTTGTCGCCGACCTCGACAGTCAACCGGATTCCGTCGTTGTAGGCCTTCACCGCGCCTAGCTCGGCGGCCAGGTCGTTCTTGATCTGGGCCTCTAAGTCGGCACCGATTTTGATCGGGCTTAGCTCGCTGACAATCGGTTTTCCATCAAGGAAGAGGATGCGGCCGATCAGCTTCTCCGCGTGGCGCATCTCATCAATGGCTCGCTTCTCGACCGCTTCGTGGAGCCGTCCATAGCCCCAATCGTCGCACATTTCAGAGTGGACCATGTACTGATTGATGGCCCCCAGTTCGTCGGCCAGCAGGGTGTTCAAAGTTTCGATAACCTTTTCGTTTCCTTGCATCGTTCTCTCCTTTATGCAGCGTAGATGTTCAAAGATTGCCTGTGAGTCAGCTCCAGGGGGCAAAACATATGCGTTTCATCCTGAATGAGAAAAGCCCTCGCAGCGTTGAGTCTACCCACGATCGCCCCCAGACTGTAGTCCGCCTGATAGAGGATGGCTATCAATATCATTATTCTACATTCTACACGAGCTTAACGTACAACACCAAATCTGAACGCACCCCAAGAGCGGGTCTCCTTGAGAATAAAAGCTCTTTGTGCTAAAATAGCTTCATCATAACTCGCGCCGACGCGGGGAAGAAACTTCTGGAAGAGGTGCCAGATTGCGTGGACATCGAGGCTATTCGTGAGCGAGTATGGGCTGGAAACTACCTGATCAAAAGCCATTGCAGTGCAACATGCTCTGAAAGAAGGTTTCGAGCGAAAGCATATGGTCGAAGCTATCCTCGAAGGAAGGATCATTGAAGAGTATCCAGATGATCAGCGTGCGCTTGTCTGTGGCAGTATCAGAATAGGCAACGTGAGCCTTTACTTACACGTTGTATGTGAATATGCTGACCCAGTGTACGCCGAGATTGTAACAGCATACATTCCTGACGAGTCTGAGTGGGAAAGGCCCCCTTTCAGGCGGCGCTGGTGGTAGAAAGAGAAGCCTATGAGCGATAAACCTGCTCCTGTCTGCAGCGAACACCAAGTCAAGAAAGAATGGCGCGAGACAACCTTCGAATACCGTGATGATGGCATCACCGTTCGCATTCCCAACGTCTATGCCTGGGTTTGCCCGGAAAATGGCGAGGCTTCCTTTACGCCAGATACAGTTGACGAATTGATCACGACGGTACGCGAATTGATTGAAATTGCCAAACGGGCTCAGGAACGTCGTCCGGTTCTGACAGAATATATTGTTTCGGTTGGGAGATAGCGTGGCACGTAGCCAGCACCCCGCTGTGCAGCAGCACTTTGCAAAGTGCGTTGTACGTTAGCCCTTTCTATTCCCCAATAATCTTCACCAACACCCGCTTCCGGCGTCCCCCATCGAACTCGCCGTAGAAGATTTGCTCCCAGGGGCCGAAATCGAGACGGCCATCGGTGATGGCTACCACCACCTCGCGGCCCATCACCTGTCGCTTAAGATGGGCATCGCCGTTGTCCTCGCCGGTGCGGTTGTGACGATAATGACTGATAGGTTCGTGGGGGGCCAGTTCTTCCAACCAGTCCTCGTAATCCTGGTGCAGGCCGTATTCGTCGTCGTTGATGAAAACCGAGGCGGTGATGTGCATAGCATTGACCAGGACCAAGCCCTCGCTAATGCCACTTTCGTACAAACATTCTTCTACCTGGGGGGTAATGTTCATAAAGGCCCGGCGTCCAGGTACGTTGAACCACAGTTCTTTGCGGTAGCTCTTCATTTGGCAACTGTATTCCTTTCTTTGTTGCTTCTTCGGGTAGCACGACGTTTAAGCCGGAGCCAATGATAAAAATCATCGGCTGATATGAGAAAGTGCGTTCAAAACGCACTAAAACTTCGTCTCTTAACCTGTTTTTAACAGGTTTCGCATATCAGGGGGGTGTTTCAACGCCCCGCGACTTCGAATTCCGCTGCTACTTCCTGTATTTGCTTCCAGGCCGCTTCCACGTGATGTGCCTCAGTATGCGTCTGGCCAATGCACATACGAAGCGTGTAGTGTCCATCGAGGACGGTGTGTGTCAAATACAGATCTCTGCTTTGGTTCAGTCGCTCCAGCAGCTTTTGGCTGATGTCATTCCCACCCACGTGTCGGAAGCAGACCAGGTTCAAAGGCGGGGGTACGACCAATTCGAAGCGATCGTGTTCCTCGATCCACCTGGCGAAATCTTGAGCCATTTCGACGTGGCGCCTGACGTGGTGGCGCAAACCCTCTACTCCATAGTGGCGAATGACGAACCACAGCTTCAGCGAGCGAAAGCGTCTGCCCAGCGGGATGTGCCAGTCCCGATAATCGATAACGGCCCCCGACTCGGTGGCCTTATTGCGCAGGTACTCGGGCAGCACACTCAGCGTCTTGATCAAAGTCGCGCGGTCGGCCACGTAGAAACAGTCGCAATCGAAGTTAGTGAACATCCACTTGTGGGGGTTAAAACAATAGCTGTCGGCCAGCTCTATGCCCTCGTGGATGAAGCGGAACTCAGGGCACAGAGCGGCGGTGCCCGACATAGCGGCGTCCGCGTGCAGCCAAAGGCCCTCCTCCCGGCAGATGCGACCGATCTCCGGCAGGGGATCGATAGCGTTGGAGGAAGTCGTGCCGACCGTGGCGCACACAAAGCAGGGGACCAGGCCCGCCTCCCGGTCGCTCTTGATCTGTTTGGCCAGGACGTCGGGCCGCATGGCAAACCCCTCATCCACCTCGATCAGTCGCAGGTTGCGTCGGCCCAGCCCGGCGATTTTGGCCGCTTTTTCGAGGGAGGAGTGGGCCTGGTTGGAGGTATAGGCGACCAGACGCCCATCGCAGCCGCGCTCGTTGCTGGTGAAGTTAGTGGCCCGCTCGCGGGCTGCCAGCAGGGCGCACAACGAGGCGCTGGACGCCGAGTCCTGGATCACGCCACCACCGGCGGCATCGGATTTGAACTTGGCCGGCAGGGCGAGCATGTCGGCCATCCAGTCTAGCACGTGCGTCTCCAGTTCGGTACAGGCCGGGCTGGTTGCCCACAACATCCCCTGGACTCCCAGGCCGGATGAGAGCAGGTCCCCCAAGATGGCAGGCCCGGAGGCGTTGGCCGGGAAAAAGGCAAAGAAATTGGGCGACTGCCAGTGGGTGAGTCCGGGCAGAATTAGCTCCGTTACGTCTTTGAGAACGGCCTCGAAGTCCTCACCCTGGAGGGGCGGCTCGGCGGGAAGCGAGGCCCGGACCTGGCCCGGCTCGACCTGCGACAAAACTGGCAACGACTCGACCTGCTCGTAATAATCGGCGATCCAATCCACCACAGCCCGGCCGTAGTGGCGGAATTCGTCGGGCGTCATGTGGAAGCTCTTTTCTCGGGGCATGTGTGATCCTTCTTCCTTAATCTTGTTCTTATCGGGCGACTGGCGTATTCAGCGAGGAGTTATGGCCTAAAAGCTGCCTGGAAAGTGTTTCAGAAGCCTCAGTAGGGTCATTTGCTACCTACCTCTGACTGTCTAATCGTCACGTAGTCCGAGAAGGGCCAGATCGAGGTTTCTAAATCTGCACTTGTGCCCTGCACTTGCTCTGCGGCAAGCACGGGTGACCTGACGCTTTTCGAGGATAAGACGCTGATCACGGATATTATACTGTGGCCCCAGGCAAGGAGCAAGTGCAGGAGGGAAGGGGTGCGTCTCCCAGATTTTTGGCAGGCTCTGATTAGGAGAATTTTATGCCTCCGGGAAAGGGAGGGAAAACGGAACTGGCTTGGGTCTGAATGCCGTTTAACGCGGATTTGGGCGTGTGGTATAGTATAGGTGGGCAATAACCGGTGATAGAATAGTCACTCGCCAGCAGGGGGGAATAGCTTCGCCAGGCCGCTCCGCTCGCTCACTCGAAAGGTGCGCGGGCCAGGATATCTTCAATGCGTGCCAGTTCGTCGGCGCTGAAGGTTACGCCTACGGCACCCGGGTGATCTTCGATCTGCGCAGGACTCTTGGCACCCACCAGGACGCAAGTGATGGCCGGCAGCCTCAACAACCAGGCAATCGCCAGTTGTATCAGACTCAGCCCTTTAGCGTGAGCTACTTGCGTTAATTGGTCGGCTACGGCCAGGTACTCGGCGAACGTCTCGCCCTGGAAACGTGCGAACCCAGAGCGTTCGTCGTCGGCCGGAAACTTGTGATTCGGGGTGTACTTGCCGGTCAGCAATCCTTTGGCCAGCGGGCTGTGGGCCAAGATGCCGATGCCTTCCTGTTCGCAGAAGGGGATATCATTGGCTTCGATTTGGCGGTCGAACATATTGTAGCGCGGCTGATTGGAATGGAAGCGCGCCGTCTTTAATGCCTGGCTCATGTGCTCGGCATTAAAGTTGGAGACCCCTATGTAGCGTGTCTTGCCTTCTTCCTGTAAGCGGGCCATGGTCTCCATACTTTCCTTAATAGGATACCAGGGCGCCCAGCTATGGACCTGGTATAAGTCTACATAATCCACATCCAGGGCGCGCAGGCTGTTTTCCATCGCTGAGCGAATGCCTTCGTGTGAGTAGTTGCCGCTGACCTTGGTAGCCAGAAAGCAGCGATCACGGTAGCCGCCCTTCAGCGCCTTACCGATGGTGGACTCACTGGTAAGGTAAGCCTGCGCTGTGTCGATCAACGTGATACCGTTATCAACCGCCGTGTGGATAGTGCTGATGGCGGTGTGCTCGTCCACACGACCCATGCCGCCGCCCAGCGGCCAGGCGCCAAGGCCCAGGACCGGTACTTGTGGTCCGTCTTTGCCCAGTTGGCGGTATTCCATTGTGTCACTCCCAATATAATCAAAACTTTCTCGCTCCTGCGTTATGAATGGACATGAATGGTACCGTCTGCGTCGATTTTCAGCCGGTCACCCGTGCGCAGCCTGGCGAAATCCTCGGGTGCCAATGCGACGATGGGAATCGGTCGGGCGTACAGTTCATCAGCGACGATGGAGGCCAGAGCAAAAAAGGAGTCAACGCCGGTGGTGAGGATGGCGGCCGGTGCCGTTCCGGCCCGCACCGCTTCGAGCAGGACGGCCGTCGTCGTCGAAGAGCCACGTGAGAAGGGCACTCCCAGGACACGCCCCGACGCAATCGCACCCGAGAGGGGATGGCGTCGGTCGGTGATTTCCCCCGTGTGATAATCATAGCCACCCCAGAAGGACAGGGGATCGTCGCTGACCAGGGCCTCGCCCTGGGCGCGACCACTCACCACGGGCCTTCCCTGTATCACGTCTCCCATAGCGACTCATCCCTCACCACGCGCCCCTCGACCGCCGACCACACACAGTCTTCCAGGTTGCCAAACGTCACCCGGGTGTTTAACATCCCCGGCGCGTAATAGGCGTACTTGGCGGAGTTAGTCATCAACGTCTTTACCTCCGGCGGCAACATGGGCGTAGCCAGAATACAGGTATCCACCGTCACCACCCCGCCGAAGGAGTCCAGCGTCGCCAGATAGCCTGCTTCTTTAGCTGCAAGCGTCATAGCCCGACTCGAGGTGACGAGAAAGCGTACATCTGGGTGAACTCGTTTCCCTTCCAGCAGAGGGGCCAGTTGTTTGAACTCAGCCAGTGAGAAGTGAGGACTGCCCAGGACCACCATATCAAGCTGGTCACCATTGGCGGTGGTTAACTCGCGACGGGCGGCTCGCAGGATGTCCATCGTCACTTCGACCGTTCTCGATGGTCGGCGACCCTGGAAAGCAGCCTCGAGGGTAGGCGCTTCGGGCGTGACCCCTACGATGTGAAAGAGGGCTACTGTGCCCGACGAGGCAGCAGCCGCTCCCAATGCTTTGAGCTGATCTTCGCCAGGTTCTACGTCGAGACCGGTGACCACCGGGATACGATCCTGGGCGACCTTACCCATCAGATGGCCGAGCACCGGGTAAAACGAATCGTCCCGCTGAATCGGGAGCGGCACGTCTATCAGATGTATCAGTATCTCGCCTGCCCGGTTCTCGGTCAGGTGCAGCCCGACGGCCGGCACCCGGCCGGTGATGGCGCAGCAAATGTCCAGCAGATCGGGATACCGCTCGGTGCGCGCGCCCAGCACCGAATTGGCGAAGACGATGGCGTTGGACTCGCCCCAGGCGATCTGCTGGCCGAAGCTGGGTCTCATCTCGGTTTGATAGGGGGCACACGTCCAGGTCGGAACACAGCCCATGCTTTGATAGGCAACCATCTGCCGCTGGGCGTTGTGCGCCCAGTCGGGGGGAACGGGCCATTCGTGCCAATGGTGCTCGTCCAGGCCACTGACGTTCAGCGTGCTGGGCACGACGACGCGCGCGCCCAAACTGGCCAGACGCTCGGCAAATTCCAAGCCAGCCTCACCGATGTAGATGGTGCTATCGATGTGGGCCGCCGTGATGTCCATCAACTCGGTTGCGCCGTAGACCTTGGCCATTTGCACTAAGATCGACATGGCCATCTGGACGGCTGGGCCGTGTGCCCCGTCGAGCATAGCGCGATCACGATCGGTGAGTTTCAGTCTTGTCAATCGTTTTTCTCGTAAAGTGCCTGGAAGTCGTCCAACTCGCGCAGGGAATCCAGGTCTGAGTCCTCTTTGGACCAGTCGATTAGCCAGGGATTAAGCTCAAAGGCTCGGCTTAGTCTCTCCACGGCAGGACCTGGTTGATCGCTGAGAGCGTAGAAGCAGGCCAAGTTATAGGTAACCGTGCCTTGCCAGCTATCTGAGTCGTCCAGCCTCCCCATATTTTGCACAATGCGCTCCTGAAGCACTTGGGCGGGTTCGCTTTCACCCCATTCGAGATGTAACTTGCTCAGGTGATCCAGCGCGTGGAAATAGGCCGTGAAGCCGACATTCCACCACGGCGGGCGGCCATCGGTCCACTTGAAGCGCTTGGGGTCGTTTAGCATCTCATCCGAAAGGCCGTTCACGGCTGTCACCAGCCGGGCGGAGACCTTGTCTTCGTATTCCAGAAGATCCTCCCATGAACGCTCTCGGTTGGCCTCGAAAACTTGGCGGTTGGTCGCTTCAAAGTCCTTGAACCGCTCGTGCTCATCCCCGCGGGCGGCCGCTTCCAGACCGGCCGCCAGGTGCTCGTTCCAGAAGGTGATGTGTGCTGCGACGTCTTTGGGAGACCAGTGGTCGGGCGCGCCCCGGGCCGAGCGCCGGGCCTGGCTCAGCCCGTCCCAGAAGGCGCGCTGCTCGGCCCGTGCCTTCTTGATCAGGTCTATCAACGCCGATTTGCGTAAAACGTCATCCATTGCTTTCTCCTCCTGGGTCGATACCGCATTGATGGTTGTCTGGTCCGCTGAACCTGACGCAGTATATCACGCCAGGATGGGAAACGCAATGGCTCGCGTTCGATTGCCTGCTTAGGACTAAGGATTTAATAACTTGCCCATTAGCCAACTGAATCAGGCTAGTATTTCACTCGCATTTGAGGAAGTTATTTAATTCTCAATCCTTAGTAGGATATTACGCGCGGCAGTTCCTTGGCTTGCTCAACCCATTCCTGCACCTGCGACTGGACGGGTAGTCTGCGTACCAGTTTCTTCTCCTCGTTGACGGCGACCAGCTTTTCGTACAGGTTAGCAGGGTTGCGCGTGGCCAACTCGACGACTGTGTCAACGCCTGCCGACTCCAGCAAGTCGGCGTATTCGGATCCCACACCCTTGATGCGGTACAAATCGATGTGATTGATCCACTCCAGGATGAGCTTGGAGCTGATGCCTGAACGCTCAGCGATCTCGGCGCGGTCCCTGGGCGCGGCACCGTGCTTCAAGAGGGCCAGCAGCGTGCTAATTCCGATCCCTTTGAGGGTTTGTGTGTAGACGGGCCCGATGCCCTCAACGTATTCCAGGCTGTTGTTCAACTTCGTGAGGACTTCCGGTGGCAGGGATGCGAGGGCCTGCTCAACTGTTTCTGGCACTTTGCTCAGTTCAACAGCTTCAGCGGGTGCGGCTTGCTCTTCAATGGCGGGAGTTTCCTGGCCAACGGTTTCTTCAGGCAAGGCGTCAGCCACGGCGGTCGCGGCTACCCCGGCCGGCGCCAAATCTGCTGCTCTGGTGTCCTCCACGGTTGTCTGTGGCGTTTCCAAAGTCTCCTGTTCAGCCTGTTCCCCTTTCAGGCGGAATGCGCCCACCAGGGCAAGGATTCCACCCAGGATAGCGAAGATGCCCAGGACAATGGGTAGGGTGAGGGTTGCGATCCAAACTCTGCCCAGCAGAATGATGCCCAGGATGATGCTCAGGACGCCTAAAATGCCAACACCCCAGCCCTCGCCCTGAAAGGCCTGAACGAGTTTAACGATGCCAATGAAGATGCCTGTGATGCCCAGCAGGATAACCAGCGTGGCAGGCACAAGCAGGGCGCTCCACAGTGGGTGTTGCAGGATGATAATGCCGGCGATGATACCCAGGATGCCGGCGAACAACTTCCAGCCCCACATTGAGCTATCGATGAAGATGGCGACGATTTGGAAAATACCGGTGATTAGCCAGTAGATTCCGAGGAACTGGACGAGCACAGTGGTGGTCTTGGCTGGTGAAACCAGCAACAGGAGACCTATGATGATGGCTGCGATGCCTTCCAACAGGACAACCCACCAGGGTATCGTGGAACGATTTTGATCGGTTGCAGTTACTGCGGTCATTTTGCGTTCTCCTTCTTTTGTTGTAACTACCAGCCCTCAGCTCACGAGGGCCCTCGGCTCACGAGGGATGACAATCCCGAGCTTTTTCTCACGGAGAAGCCCGTTAGAGACCTCTGGCCTGTCGTCCGTCGGGAGCGGCTGAGCAGTTACGATACAGAAGCAAATTGCTCTGGGGCGCTATATACCCAGTCTATCACAATTGGGCTTAATAAGCATCGGACATTCGTACAGTTTATATCCTGTACGAACATACAGTTCTTGGTGATTTGGACAATCACCAGGTAATACAGAACCCCGGTTCTCTGAGAAGAACCGGGGTTCTTTTCGCTCTGTCAAATGTCAGCAGATCGACATGATTCAGAAATCGTGGCTGTTCATTCCTCAACGGGCTCGATGCTGTCCAACATCTTGGTCCAAGTTGGTCCGAATGCGTCCAGTGTTCCCTCAGACGGCGCCGAAATGACCAAGAGGAAGAACCTGTCATCCTTGATACCGAAATAGGTAATCGCCCATTGATCCTCGTTGCCGGCCTTGGCACGGACGGCCGGCACCCCAAAGACAGTTGTCTCCGAAGCGGTTGTTGGCTGCGGCATCCCCAAGAACAACATATTGAACTGCAACAGTTCCCCAAGTGAGGGGTTCTTGGGGAGCCCCAAGTTGTAAAGGCGGTCTATGTCGGTGTGGTCCATGGTGAGGTAGTATCCCAGGGGTGAGGAGTCGCTATCGAGTATACGCTCGTGATCACCTTCGAATTGCGTGATGGTCGTCAGGTTATTCCGTGTGTTGGCGACCCAGCCTGCTGGATACTCAATGCTATAACCAAAGTCGGGAAATGTGTGGGTTTCGGCAAGCTCCAGGTCAACCGGTGCCAACGCTTCTTGGCTGGTAGTGATGGCCTCGGTAGCTGGCGGGACTGGTGTAGGCGTTGGGGGGACCGGTGTGGACGTCGCTGGGACCGGTGTTGGTGCAAGGGAGCTGCATCCAGCCAAAACCAACGCGCCTAACGTTACGACAAGCATATGCAGAGGCAATCTGTACTCGTTCAATTCTGAACCCCTTCCTGCGCAAATATGTGCGAATCCCAGGTAATTTGGAAACCGGGAAGCAGGCCTTCCTCAGGTACGCTGTCTCCTACCATCATGACCCCGCTGGTATGTTAAAGCTTACATCCAAACCTCCCAGAGAGCAAAAGACCCCGGTTTTTGCCGTGCCACGCACCGCTTTTTCCGGAATCGCACATATGTTCTGATTCTTGCCCTGATGCCAGACTTCCTGTAAAATAATTGGGTGGTTGGGGGGTTGGTTAGTTGGGTGGTTATAGGGCTGGCCCAGCTTTCCAATCTACCGGTCTACCAATCTACCAATCTACCAGTCTACCAATCTACCAATCTACCAATCTACCATTTTCCCAACCTTCTATCCTTCCAGTAAACAGGTGAGCGATGAGTGAGATTTTGAAGACTTTCTCGCTGAAGGCCTTCTCACTGCCCGTCCGCGAATGGTTCGCTGAGACCTTTGGCGAGCCGACGCCGCCGCAGGGACAGGGCTGGCCGGCTATTCAGCGTGGCGACCACACCTTGATCCTGGCGCCTACCGGCTCCGGTAAGACGCTGGCTGCTTTTCTGTGGGGCATTGACGAATTGTTTCGGGAATTGGCGGACGGGGGGAGTGAAGAAAGCGGGGAAGACAGACCTGAGAGCCAGCCGGCGGTACGCATCGTTTACATATCACCCCTGAAGGCGCTGAACAACGACATTCACCGCAACCTGGGCGTCCCCCTGGCCGGGGTGCGGGCGAAGGCGCGTGAGTTGGGGCTCGAATTCCCAGGCATCCGGACGGCGGTCCGTTCCGGCGACACGCCCCAGCGGGAGCGGCGTGCCATGGTCAACCGGCCTCCTCACATCCTGATCACCACGCCCGAGTCATTTTACCTGATGCTTACCAGCCCCAAGGGGCGGGATATCTTTCGTACCGTACGAACTGTGATTGTGGACGAGATCCACACCCTGGCCGGCAACAAGCGTGGTGTGCATCTGTCCCTCAGCCTGGAGCGTCTCCAACATATCGCCGCTCAGCCGGTCCAGCGCATTGGGCTTTCGGCCACCATCCGTCCCCTGGACGAAGTGGCCCGCTTTTTGGGCGGGAGTCAAATAGCAAATGACAAATCTCCAATCTCTCTGACTCCGCGGCCGGTGACGGTGGTGGATGCGGGCTATGAGAAGGCGCTCGACCTGTGGGTGGAAACGGTGGTCGAGGACTTTCGTAACCTGCCTGGCGATTCGATCTGGCCGGTGATTATCCCTCGGGTGCTGAGGCTCATCCAGGAGCATCAGACGACCTTGATCTTTGCCAACAACCGCCGCCAGGCCGAACGTACCGCAGACCGTCTTAATGAGCAGATGGCTGCCGAAGAGCGCGCCCTGAGCAATGTCGAAGGGGCGGGTCAGGTTTCGGGTCTCATTGAAGGGGGTGTGGTCAAGGGCGTCGGCTTTATGGCCGCCGGAACCGGAACGCGCGTTAACCCCATCCGTGCTCACCACGGTAGTATGGCCAAAGAAACCCGGCTGGGGATGGAGCGCGATCTCAAAGCCGGGGTCCTGCCAGCACTGGTGGGCACCTCGTCGCTGGAACTGGGCATCGACATTGGCTCAGTGGACCTGGTAGTACAACTTCAGTCACCCAAGTCGGTGGCTCAAGGGTTGCAGCGGGTGGGCCGCTCTGGTCACCTGGTGGGCCAGACCAGCCAGGGGCGGATCTTCCCCACCCACCGCGAGGACGTTATGGAAGCGGCGACCATCGCCGGCGGCATGTTGCGCGCTGAGGTGGAGCCTACCTACACGCCCCGCAATCCGTTGGACGTGCTGGCTCAGCAGATTGTGGCCATGGTCTCCGTCGACACCTGGGACGTGGACGAGTTGTTCGATCTGGTCCGTTGCGCCTATGCCTTCCAGGACCTTACGCCGCGCGTATACCACACCGTCCTGGAGATGCTGGCCGGTCGTTACCCCAGCCAGGCGCATCGCGAACTGCGCGCCCGGGTGGCCTGGGATCGGGTCAACAACAAACTGGCGGCGCTGCCCGGCTCGCGTATGCTGGCCGTGACCAATGGTGGCACTATCCCCGATACTGGCTCATTCAGGGCTTACCTGGCAGACGGCAAGACTCGCCTCGGCGAGCTAGACGAGGAGTTCGTCTACGAGACGCGAGTGGGCGACACCTTTATGCTCGGTTCGCAGGTCTGGCGGGTCATAGACATCACCGATGACAAAGTGGTGGTCGGCGAAGCCCCCGGTGCCGTGCCCCGCATGCCTTTCTGGCGAGGGGATTACCCGTGGCGGCCGTATGAACTGGGAAAACGAGTGGGCGAATTCCGGCGGACGGTCGCCGAGCGGCTTGAGGAACTTCGGGCTACCATGGGGCTGCGCGAATTCCGGGACCTTCGGGAGAGGCGGGAGGAACCGGAGCTTCAGGCTGCCCTGACCTGGTTGCGCGAGAGCTACGCGCTGGACACAAACTCGGCGTGGTCGGTGTTGGACTACGCAGCCGGTCAGCTTGATAAGGTTGGCGCGATGTCATCGGATCGGACGGTGATCGTCGAGGTGTTCGACGACTCGCTCGGTGACCCCCGCATGGTGGTCCACGCGCCCTTTGGGGGGCGGGTCAACGGGCCGTGGGGATTGGCCCTGGCCGGCGCGCTGCGTGAACGGACCGGGGTGAACGTCGAAGTTCAGACCAACGACGATGGCATCCTGTTGCGCTTCCCCGATGCGGATGCCGAATTCCCACTGGATATTCTTTCGTCCATAGGGCCGGCCGAGGCCCGGGAGCGCGTGTTGGGCGAGTTGCCCGGCTCGGCCGTCTTTGGGGCCTGCTTCCGTCAGAATGCGGCCCGGGCGTTGCTGCTGCCAGGGCTGCGAGGCGGTAAGCGCACACCCTTCTGGCTCCAGCGTTTGCGGGCCAAGGACCTGCTCCAGGTGGTGCGTGGCTTTGAAGACTTCCCCATCGTGGCCGAGACCTACCGCGACTGCCTACAGGATGTGATGGACCTGCCTGGCCTGGAGGAAGTGCTGACCGGTATCCAGGAGGGGGATATCCAGGTGGTGCCGGTGGAGTCGCTGACTCCATCGCCGGTGGCGCAGAGCCTGCTGTGGGACTTCGTCAGCATCTATCTCTATGAGGGGGATACCCCCAAAGCCGAGCGTCAACTCCAGGCCCTGTCCGTGAGCCGCGATTTGTTACAAGATTTGCTCCGCGACATTGACCTGGGCGAGTTGTTGCGGCCCGAGGCGGTTGACGAAGTGCGAGGCCGGTTGGGGCATACGATCCCGACGGCCCAGGCGCGCACGGTCGAGGAATTGGCCGTCGTGCTTCAGAGCATGGGAGATCTCTCGTCGGCAGAGATTGCCGAGCGGGCGACCGTGGACCCGGCGGGCTGGATCGCGCACTTGGCCGGCGAGAGCCGCATTATTGAGTTGCCCATTCCGGCCGCGCGTGGGCCCGAACCTCGCTGGGTGGCCGCCGAATACGCGCCCGAATACATTGTTGCCTTTGATATCCCTCCTGGGGAGTCCGTCCTTAACGCGGGGCGCGAAGTTTATTCCGTAGGGGAGGCCCAACGCCGGATTCTGGAGCGCTTTCTGCATCACACGGGTCCGGTCACCATAACGGCCATCCGGGAGCGCTATGCTTTCCCTGCCGACTGGCTGAGGGCCGAGTTGGATCGTCTGGTGGAGGCCCGTCAGTTGGCTCACGGGCGTTTCACTCCGCAAACGGGGCGCTATCCGGCTTCGGGGGCGGCGCCGGGAGACGAAGCCACTACGCCGCCTGATGAATTCGTTGACCTGCGTACGTTGGAGCAGATTCACCGCCGCACGTTGACCATCCTGCGTCGAGAAGTGCGTCCCGTTCCCTTTACTGCTTATGCCGATTTTTTGACGCGTTGGGGGCACCTGCACCCGGATGAACGGTTAGCCGGGCCTGGTGCGTTGACCCAGGCTCTTCAGCAATTGCGCGCCGTGCCGGTGGTGGGCCATGTCTGGGAACGGGACGTATTACCGCTGCGGCTGGCCGGTTATGACCCGGCCGAACTGGAGTCGTTGTGCCAGGGCGGCGAACTGGTGTGGGTCGGTTCGGGTGGGGTTGACCCCAGGCGGGGACGGGTGCGCTTCCTGTTTCGGGGTGAGGGGAGCGCCTATCTGGAGCCAGTCCCCGAGGACCTATCAGCGCTGAGCGATGGGGCGCAGGCGGTGTACGGTTTTCTCAAATCCGAGGGCGCCGTCTTCTTCGCCGACCTGCGCGCTGGCCTGGACGTGGGCGACGACGTCATCGAGGCTGCCCTTATCGAGTTGGTGATGGCCGGCCTGGTGACCAACGACAGCCTGGAAGCCATGCGGCATATCATTAAGCGCGGAGCCGCCACCCCGGTGATGGGGCGTGGGGAGCAGAGGCCCTTCAGCTCGCTGGAGGCGCAGTTGGCGGAGCGCAAGGGTGATCACCGGCGTCGTTTGGTAGGTGGGCGACGGCCGGGCCAGGCCGAGTACCGGGCTGCCAAACGCCGCGCCCGTCAGCGCCTGGAGGCGGGCAGCGCCTCACGCCTGCGACCCTTTAGGGAGGGCCGCTGGACGCTGGTGCATCGTTTGGGTGTGATGGGCAAGACGCTCCCGCCCGAGGAGCGAGCCGGCCGCCAGGCGCGCCAACTCTTGGTTCGCCACGGGGTGGTGACCCGCGCCAGCCTGGAACGCGAAGAGGTCGCCTGGGAATGGGGCCTGATCTACGCGCAGCTTCAGCGTTTGGAGATGCGGGGCGAGGTACGACGCGGTTATTTTGTGTTGGGGCTGCCGGGGGTTCAGTTTGCCCTGCCCGAGGCCGTTGAGAAACTGCGCGCCCTCGGCAGGGACCGGGAAGCGTCTGGAGATGACGAGGCATTGGTCGTTATGAATGCCTGCGATCCGGCCAATTTGTATGGCCCGGCTTCCGATGATACCGGCTCTGCTGGGGGCGAAGATGTCCCCAGGGCGGCTGATGGGCAGCTTTTGACCTTCTCACGCATCCCATCTACCTGGCTGGTCCAGGGTCGTGGCCTGCCGGTCTTGGTCGCTGAGGACACCGGCACCCGGATCACAACTCTTCAGGGGACCGATGAGGGATTGATCCGGCGTGCCCTTCAGGCTCTGCTGGAACATGTGGCTAGCTTCGAGCACCGGGTGACGGTCCAGCATTGGAACGGGGCGTTGGTGTTGGACAGCCCCGGCCAGTTGTTGCTTGAATCGGTGGGCTTTTATCGCGACTATCCGGGGATGACGTGGGAAAAACGTTAGTGGATTAGACCTAAAGATTTAATAACTTGCCCATTAGCCGACTGAATCAGGCTAGTATTTCGCTTGTATTTGAGGAAGTTATTTAATTCTCAATCCTTAGGGGAAAGGTACTTGACAAAACCCTTTTCATATGCTAAAATGTGAACGTTCACAATGTGAACGTTCACATTTTTGGTTTGTTAGCCTGGGCAACTGCTTTTTCACTCCATTACTTTTCACAACTCCTTTCGTACAATTTGAAATTCACTACCGGATACTTTGCAAAATCAGGCGATATGCCAGACCCAGTTGAGGCGAAGCAAGCGCCCTTCGACACGCTTGTATACTGGAGATGCACTTTACCAACACGAATAGCGATTGACGGCAACCCAACTCGGGCGTATCCTCATGCCTGGGAGGGTAGGAGTTGACTATCGACAAGCTGAGGCG